>QBXH01000008.1 GCA_003283415.1 Prochlorococcus sp. AG-321-E21
TGAACTGATTTGCAAAAAATATAGAGTTAAATCTTTTTTACTTGGAGAAGAGGATCAATTATCAAATGGAATCTCTGAGGTCGTTTGGAATCATACAACCCTTCACATGAGAGCAAAGGACAAAAATTGGACATATTTACAGATGCTTTTACCTTTAAATAAGGAATTGGAATTAATTAACGCTTTGAAAGAAAAATGGGGTTCAAATGTTCTTTGGCATATTGAAGCAGTCTCTCAACAAGGGGTTCCTAGATTAGCTGCATTGCCAGTATTAAAGTGGCATAGTGAAGAGCGGTTAAATCAAATAATTGATAATTGTAAAAAACTTGGAGCAATTATTTTTAATCCTCATGTATTAACTGTTGAGGGGGGTGGCTTAGGAGTTATTGATTCTGATCAAGTAAAAGCAAAAATAAAATTCGATCCTAAAGGTTTATTAAATCCTGGAAAATTGGAAGGCTGGGAAATAAAAGATGAATTTAAAAATTAATACTTTTGATTATTTGCTAACTTAATGAACTCTGCGACTAAAAAAATTGAGCCAGTTAGCACAGGATGGCAATTTGGCCATTTTTTAAGCTCTAGAAGATAATTAAAAGCAAGATAAATATTCTTAAATTCAATAATATTTAAATAATCAAATTCGGGATTATTTGAAAGATCTTTTAATCTCCAACTGGTTTGATTAGGAATTGGAACTAATAATATGTGGTCATTTTTTTTTATAAGAAATTTCATCATTGATGCAATATCCTTGCTTCTTTGGACTCCTAAAATCCAGTAAACCCCTTCTTCATGATTTTTCCAAGTTTTTCTTTCCTCTGAAAGGGCCTTTGCGGCAGAACAATTATGCGCGGAATCAACAAGTACTTTTTTATCATAAAAATTAATTATTTCTAACCTCCCCTTCCATTTTGTATTCTTCAGCCCTTCCCTTATGGAGCGTTCTTTAATATTAGATCCTAAATTATTAAGTGCTTCAATTACTCCAATAGCAACAGCTGCATTTTGTTTCTGAAAATTTCCTTTTAAACCAAGCACGAACTCATCAGATAATGAATCTTTCCATATGATTTTTGCACCTACTTCTTTAGCTCTTGCCTTAATAATTTCCTCAACTTCAGCTTTTTGACGAAAAGAAATAACAAATGCATTTTTTTCAATTACTGCTACTTTTTCTTTGGCAATTTTTTCAATTGAGTCTCCAAGATACTCAATGTGATCTAAACCTATATTTCCAATGGCAATTATTGGTCTTAGATTATGAGCTGTAGTTGCGTCTAATCTTCCACCTAAACCAGCTTCAAAAATTAATAAATCTACTTTTTTAAAATCAAAATAAACTAGTGCGCAGCAAAGAATCAGTTCAAAAGGGGATAATTTATGGGTTGAAAGATCATTTTCTATTTTCTTAAATAGTCCTTCAAAGTTTTTTTTGCTAATACTCTCTTTGTTCACTCTAATCCTTTCACAGATATCTAAAAGGTGAGGAGAAGTAGTTACTCCAATATTTTTTTTCTCGGTGTAAAGAATATTTTCTATGAAAGCAGTAATCGAACCTTTTCCATTTGTTCCAATAATTTGAATCGCGGGGATATTTTTGCAAGGATCATTTAATTCCTCAAGAGCTTTTTTTACTCTTGATAATCCTAATTGAATATTTTCCCTTTCAAATTTGGGCGAAAGTAAATCAAAGTTCTTAAAGTTTTCTTTTTTCAAAACTTTAAGGATTTATAGTTCTTCAAAAATTAAATCTAACTTCTTTAAGAGTATATTTATTTCATTTCGCGAAATTATTAATGGTGGGACAAACCTAACCACATTGCCTCCTGCGGGTACAAGAAGTAAACCTTTATCAAAAGCTTTTAATGTGATTGTTTTTGCATCTGTATATAAATCATTTATAACAAGACCTTGTATTAATCCAATTCCTCTTATGCCATTGATAATATGGGGAAATTTATTTGAAAGTTTTACAAAACCTTCTCCCAATTGATTACCTCTTAAAAATACATTATTAAGAATTTTACGTCGTTTAATTTCTTCCAAGACTGTCAAAGCAGCCCTACAAGCAAAGGGATTTCCACCAAAGGTGCTTGCATGGTCTCCCGGTGTGAAAATATTAGCTTTTTCTTGTACCAATAAAGCACCAATAGCATGACCCCCTCCTAATCCTTTAGCTAATGTGAATCCATCAGGTTCGATTCCCAGGTTCTCATACCCCCACATTTTTCCAGTTCTACCTACCCCACTCTGAACTTCATCAAAAATTAAAAGAGAATTGTTTTGATTGCAAATTTCTCTTAATTCTTGGAAAAAATTTTTATCTCCAGGAATTACTCCTCCTTCTCCTTGAATAGGCTCAATTAAAACTCCGGAAACTTTTTGACCGTTTTTTTGACATTCATCAAATAACTTTTTTACTGAAGCTATATCGTTATATTTAAAAAACTTAAATCCTTTAACCATTGGCTCAAAACCTTTTTGATACTTGGGCTGACCAGTTGCACTTAAAGTTGCGATTGTTCTCCCATGAAAACTTGACTCAGCGGCAAGAATAAAAGAATCTTTACCTGCATGTTTTGTGTTCCCATATTTTTTTATTAATTTAATCGCTGACTCATTCGCCTCAGCACCACTATTGCAGAAGAAAACACTTTCTGCGCAACTCTGTCTGGTTAAATATTTACTTAATTCTTCTTGTTCTTCAATTTTATAGAGATTAGAAATATGTTGAACTTTTTTTAATTGAGTTAATAACTTATTTCTAAGAATTCTATCGCTATGGCCTAAACTACATGTTGCTATTCCAGCAACTGCGTCAAGATATTTCTTTCCTCCTCTGTCCCAAAGCCAACAGCCCTTACCTTTTTTAAAAGATATATCAAACCTAGTATAAGTATTCATCAAAGTGGGAGCGGTCGGACTTGAACCGACATACCCGAAGGTGCCGCATTTTGAGTGCGGTGCGTCTACCAATTCCACCACGCTCCCAAGGCTTTTCAAGAATAAACAACTTTTTTATTATAACAAGAATTTATTTATTGACTACTCTCTCCCTTCTATAAACATCAACTTGTTCAGGCATCCTCTGAAAGAAATTAATAACTTTATTCAATTGAGATCTTAAATCAAACACATTTCAAGAGGAATTTCTTAAAAAGATAAAGATTCTTCACACCTTTGCGACAATATCGTCACTGTTTTAGATTTTTTAGGTTCATTTAACGAATTAGGCTTCACAGATAGTAATACTATGTTATATTAATTATTATTAGCGATAAATCAATGACAAGTATCAAAACTAAAAACAAAACTCAGAAATTATCATTTAAACTTGCTCCTTATCTTTTTATAGCAGTTACAATTTTTACAGCTTTTGGCTCAAGCAACGGTACTTGGATATGAAGAATTTGAATATAAATGGTTTAAATAATTATTGGTCAGTTCGTTTTTTAGTTCTGTCAGTTATTTTTTTAGGTTGTATTTCGTTAGTCAATATTGCCTACGTATAAATTTAAGCGGCTTCAATATTTACTTCTAATTCATTTTCTAAAGAATCTTTTTTATTATTGAATAATCCATTCTTAAATTCCCTTTTTATATTTACTCCTAATTTAGATAACTTATATTCAAATTCTTCATATCCCCTGTCTAAATGCTCAAGTCCATAAACATTACTAACATTTTCCGAAACTAAAGCTGCGATTACTAAAGCGGCTGAGGATCTTAAATCAGTACCAATTAAATCCGTTCCTTTTAATTTTTTAACTCCATTAATATGTGCGATATTGTTATTTACTACTATGGAAGCACCCATTTTATTTAATAGGGCAACGTGATTCATTCTGTTTTCAAAGATTTTTTCAGAGATCATTGATCTCCCTTTAGCGATAGTCATTAGAGCCATAAATGGAGCCTGTAAGTCTGTAGGGAATCCAGGAAAAGGAGCAGTTTTAATTTTTACAGCGTTGATACTTTTGCCATTTATTGAAATCGAATTTCCTTTTATAAATACTTTACTTCCACTCTCTTCTAACTTCTTTAAAACTGCCTCTAAGTGAATTGGTATTACTGGAGAAATTGTAATTGAAGATGAAGTTGCAGCAGCAGCTATTAAAAAAGTTCCAGCTTCTATTCTATCCGGAATTACTTTGTGAGAACAGCCATGAAGGTTTTGCACTCCATCAATAATTATTTTTTCTTTACCTGCGTCATAAATTTTTGCGCCCATTTTATTTAACATCTGACACAAATCTTGAATTTCAGGCTCCCTTGCCGCATTTTCTATTACAGTTCTTCCTTCTGCTAAGGATGCTGCCATTATTAGAGTTTCAGTTGCTCCAACACTTGGACAATTTAATCTGATATTTGCACCAAATAGTTTACTTTTCTTCTCAACTAGTGTTGCCTTTACGACCTCTCTTTCAATAATAATTTCTGCACCTAGTGCTCTTAACCCATTTATGTGCTCATTGATAGGTCTTTCACCAATATTACAACCACCTGGTAAAGGTATTGAAGCCTCCCCAAATCTTGCTAATAATGCACCAATACAAAAGAAACTAGCTCTTAATCCATTTACAAGTTCAAATGGAAGTTCTTGTATGGATAGATTCTTGGAATCAATTATTACTTGATGGTCTTTTTTCTGTAACTTAACTCCTAAATTTTTAAGGATATTTCCCATTTTCTCAATATCAGTAAGAAGAGGAACATTATCTAATATGATTTTTTCTTTAGTTAGTAATGATGCTGCAAGTAATACTAATGCGGAATTTTTTGCACCACTTATTTTTACTTTCCCTCTTAAAGTATTTTGGCCAATAATCTTTAAATTTTGGGATTTAAGATATGACTTATTATTTCTTCCGCAAACCATTAAGAATTTTTTTATTAATTTTATAATGACAAACTAAATATAGTAAGTCCACCCTGCGTAACGTGATGAATGTTAATTAATAGTAAAGGGTGTAAATTTTAATGGCTAAGAATTAAGATTAAAAAAAATTGATCAAAATATTTAAGTAACTAGAATGTGTTTAACATTAAAATTATCCCAAAATTACTATAGAAAATATTTTTCCAAAAATTACCAGTAAAAGTAATGCTTTAGTTAAAAGATTTAGATCGTTTAAAAAAGGATCTAATACAAAAGATAAAGATTATTTTTGTATTGAAGGAACTCATTTGATAGAAGAAATGCTGAAGTCTGGTAATTGTCCTTCAAAAGTTTTAACTACTGAAAAATGGCTTGATAAAAATGAGGAACTTTATCAAAAGATTGATCAATCATTAATAATTGTCGTTTCAGAAGAAGTTTTAGCTTCAGCCGTATCTACAAAAAATCCTGATGGTGTAGCAGCTTTGGTAGAGATTTCGTCAATACTTAATTTTGACTTTAATAATCAAGATGACTTTATTCTTGTCCTTGATAGGATTCAAGACCCTGGGAATATGGGGAACCTTTTTAGAACAGCTTTAGCTGCGGGTGTTAATAAGATATTATTAGCTGGAGGTGCGAACCCTTTAGGCCAAAAGACATTAAGAGCATCTAGTGGATCTGTTTTTCATCTCCCATTTAAAAGATTTGATGGAGGTGAAGAAGAAATAATTAATTCTTTATTGAAATCATTAAATCAATTATCAAAGAATGGATTTCAAATAATTTCTACAAGTAGCCATAATAAAAATCTTAATAATTCTCAAAAACTATATTGGGAAATTGATTGGTCTAAACCAACTGCACTTATATTGGGTAATGAAGGTAATGGTATTCATAAAAGAATTCAAGAAGCTTTTAATGAAACAATTACTATTCCGCATAATGAGCTTGTAGAATCATTGAATGTGGCTTGTGTTGCAGTTCCATTATTACTTGAACGAAAAAGAGTCGCATATACTTCTACTTCCAGAATACAAAAGTGACTGATCCAAATTTTGACTTTGATTTAATAGTAATTGGCGCAGGATATGGAGGATTTGATGCCGCCAAACATGCTGCAGGTAAAGGTCTTAAAGTTGCCATCATAGAGTCTGGAGATATGGGAGGGACTTGTGTTAATAAGGGATGCGTACCTTCCAAAGCTCTTTTGGCAGCAAGTGGAAAAGTTAGAGAAATAGCCAACTATGAACATTTAGCAAAGTTTGGTATTCATGCTTCCCCTGTTAGATTCGAAAGATCAAAAATTGCTAATCATGCTAATAATTTAGTTTCAAATGTTAGAGAAAATTTAACAAAAACCCTCAAAAGAATTGGAGTTGAAATTATTTTAGGATTTGGAAGGCTTGAAGGTGATCAAAAAGTAGGAGTAAGAGATAATAATGGAATTGATAAGATCTTTACATGTAAAAATACAGTTCTAGCGACAGGCTCCTCTCCTTTTGTACCCCCTGGAATAACTTTAGATAATAGAACAGTTTTTACAAGTGATGATGCAGTAAAACTTGAATGGCTCCCAAGATGGATAGCTATTATTGGAAGTGGATATATAGGTTTGGAATTCGCCGATGTATATACTGCTCTAGGTTGTGAAGTTACCATGATCGAGGCTTTGGAAAATATAATGCCAACCTTTGATCCCGATATCACAAAAATAGCTAAGAAAAATCTAATTCAATCAAGAGATATTGATACAAAATCTAATGTATTTGCGACTAAGATCACACCTGGATGCCCTGTAAAGATAGAACTGACGGATGCAAAATCAAAGGAAATTGTAGAAAACTTAGAAGTTGATGGTGTTCTTGTAGCAACTGGTAGGAGTCCTAATAGTAAAAATCTCAATCTTGATTCCGTTGGCATCGAAACTGTAAAAGGTTATATTCCTATCGATGATCAAATGAGAGTTATAAATGGTGAAAAAATAATACCTAATATTTGGGCCGTTGGTGATGTTACTGGTAAGCTTATGCTTGCCCATGCAGCAGCAGCTCAAGGAACAATTGCTGTTGATAATATATGTGGTGAGCACAAAGAAATAAATTATAGAAGTATTCCAGCCGCAACATTTACTCACCCTGAGATTAGTTCAGTAGGCTTATCTGAAAATGATGCTAAAGAAATAGCTATCAAAGAAAGTTTTACTTTAGGAGTTGTGAAAAGTTATTTTAAAGCTAATTCTAAGGCATTAGCAGAATTGGAAAGTGATGGAATTCTTAAGTTGCTTTTCAATAAAAATAATGGAAAAGTATTAGGTGCTCATATCTTTGGCATGCATGCAGCTGATTTGATTCAAGAAATTGCAAATGCGATCTCTAGAAACCAAGATGTAATTCAGCTAGCTACTGAAGTACATACTCATCCTACTCTTAGTGAAGTAGTTGAGGTTGCTTATAAACAGGCTGCTTCTCAAGTAAAGTAAATTGATTTTTAAATGGAAATAAGACGTAGGCCTCCTAATCCAACAGTAAGGGTGGAAAATTTAGAATATGCCGTTCCTCATAGAGAGGCGAAAGCAAAAAATATTCTTGAAGAAATTGTTTGGCACAAAGATACTGAAATCAAAAATTTTAAGAAAATAGTTTCTCTTGAAGATCTAATAAAAAAGCTTGATAAACTTCCTCTTCCTAAAGACTTTTGTAAAAGTATATTGCAATCCAAAATCAAACCGGGAGTTATTGCTGAGATTAAAAAAGCTAGTCCTAGTAAAGGGGTGATTAGGGAAGATTTTAAACCAGAAGAAATTGCTTCTAGTTATGAAAGATCTGGTGCCTCATGTATCTCGGTACTAACTGATAAAAGATTTTTTCAAGGGAGTTATGAAATTCTTCAGGAAGTCAGAGGAGCGACTAATTTGCCTTTGCTATGCAAAGATTTTATTATTTCTGCTTATCAAATATATAAAGCAAGAGTATCAGGTGCTGATGCAATATTATTAATTGCTGCAATTTTAAGTGATGATGATTTAGTTTATTTGAAGAAAATTGCTGATAATTTAAAGATGAGTGTATTAGTTGAAGTTCATGATGACCAAGAACTTGAAAGGATATTGAGTTTTAAATCATTTGATTTAATTGGAATAAATAATAGAGATTTGAAGACTTTTAAAACTGATCTAAAAACATCAATAGAAATAATGAGCAAATATAACGATATATTTTTAAAAAATAATATTCTTTCAATTAGTGAATCTGGAATTAATAACTCCGAAGATTTAAAAACTCTCGATTCAATTGGAATTAGGGGTGTTTTAATTGGCGAAAGGTTTATGAGGGAGAGAGATATTGAAAATAGTTTCAAAAAATTGTTTAATTAGTATAAATTTTTCTTTTGTATTAAATTAAATATAAGTGACTCTTTATGAAAGAGAAAAAGTTTTAGGATATTAAAATTCGAAAAAATTTTTTATGCAAGTGGTAATACTTACAGGATTAATTGCAGGATTTATTCATGTAGTTAGCGGTGCAGATCATCTTATCGCAATGGCCCCCTCATCAATAACTGGACCAAAGCAGGCCCTCAGAAATAGCTACTCTTGGAGTTTGGGACACTCCTCAGGGATTGTAATTTTAGCTGTTTTAGCGATTTTCATAAAAGATATTGCTTCAATAAATAAATTTTCTCATTTTGCTGAATTTTTAGTAGGGATTTCTTTATTAGTGGTAGGCGTTTATGCAATTAAAAATTATTTTAATTTGAGGATTCATTCTCATTCTCATGAACATAAAAATGGAATTGCTCATGAACATATGCATTTCCATAGTAAAAATTTAAAAAGATATAATAATAATTCTCATGCCCTAACAGGTTTAGGACTCTTGCATGGTTTTGCGGGGGGGGCTCATATTTTAGCAATTCTTCCTGCTTTAGCTCTACCTCTACCAAATGCCTTGGCTTATTTAATTGCATATTTAATAGGCTCTTTCATAAGTATGAATCTATTTACTTGTTTGATATCTTTTACAACATTAAATGCAAGTCAAAACTTTGTAAAAAGGTTAATAGCTTTTGCTGGAGGTTTATCTTTTTCCATGGGATTATTTTGGATTCAGAAGAGTGCTTCTTTATTCATTAGTTAGAAGAGTTTAAGATTTTACATTAAAGATCTTAGAAGTAACTATTCCAATTACTTTTTCCTTATTAATTAATCCCAATTTATTGCTGTCTTCACTATATTCAATATTATCCCCTAAAACTTCGATACTATTTTTACTCACATTTTTGATCCTTTTAATTAACCTAATATTTTTAAAAGGATGATGGAAAATTACTATTTGACCAACATTTAAAAGTGATTTGTTCTTAGTATATTTTTTAAAAAAAACTATGTCACTTTCTTTTAAAGTAGGAAGCATAGATTTACCTCGAACAATTGCGGTTTTTCTTAGGCCAAATAAAAAAGCAATTAAATCGGAAAAATTTTTTAAAATAATTAAATTAGCTAGTTTTTACAAAAGCATCACTTCTTCCTTTTGATTCCCAAAATATGTTATGAATTTTTTCTACAGAATTCATTAATTCTTCTGCTTGAGCTAAATCGATATTTACTTTGCAAGCACTACATAATTTTGCTGCTTTCCAGATTGTTTCATGTAGATCTGGATAGGTTTCTAGGTGAACTGGCTTAAAATAGTCTGTCCATAAAATAAGAATTTCCTTCTTAGTTTCTTTAGCTTGTTCCTCTTTAACTGCCACGAATCTAGAAAATGTATTGCTGTAAGAAGCCCAATCTGCAGAATCAGTACTTGAAGGAGGAGTAAGCGCAATAAGCTTCTTTGTCATTGCTAATACTGCTTCAGCCGCAACTCTTGTAGAAGCAGGATCATAAACTCCACATGGACCGTCGCAGTGAGCATGAACTTCCATTATGGAATTTTTATTTAAAAGAGAATTGATGAATTTAGTTAACATTCGTTTTTTATATCTAAATATATATTACTTGTACATTAACTAAATTGAAAAGTTTTAGATGTTTTTTCTTACTTTAATTGACTTTTAATAATTCGACCTCAAAAATCAAAGTTGCATTTGCAGGTATCACATTTCCTGCTCCTCTTGATCCGTAACCTAATTCAGGAGGGATTGTTAATTTTCTTTTTCCTCCAACTTTCATTCCGGCTACTCCTTCATCCCAACCCTTAATTACTCTTCCAGCACCTAACGGGAAACTGAATGGAGCTCTACCAATACTGGTATCAAATTGGGTTCCATCTTCAAGTGTTCCTGTATAGTTTACAGAAACTGTTTGTCCAGAGCTGGCTTCATCTCCCTCTCCATTAACTATATCTATAATAATTAAACCACTATCTGTAGTTCTAGAGTTGCTTTCTTCTTGCATTTCTTCTGCCATAGCGAAAAGTATTGGGTTTGGATCTGATGGATCTAGTTCAAATATATTGGTATTTGAAACATTAGATGATTTTGTAATAGGTGTTTTATTTACGATTTCAGCTTTTGATTCAGCTGCATTAACAACCTGAGGAGAATTAAATTGACTAAACAGAGTTAATGAAAGGCAAAATACAAAAATCGTAAAACTAATTAAAACTTCTTTCACTTAATTTTAAAAGTTACTACATTTTATACTACAGAAAAAGGTACGATAAATATATATTTTTAGAATAATTAATTTAGAAATTTTATATTGTTGATCAACACTCAAAATAAAAAGTTCAACAAATATTTTTATCCATGCTTGGGAGGCATCTTTGGAGGAATTGCTACATCAACTCATTGGTGGTTATTTTTTATGCCAATCTCTTTATTTATTTTATGGAGTAGAAGTGACAAAAAAACGGCAAACTTTCTTTGGGGGTTTTTCTTTATTTTAGTTAGTCATTCTTGGCTTTTTGAACTTCACCCATTGACATGGTTGGGTTTCTCATGGATATCAAGTTTAATTATCTCCATTTCAATCTTGTTAGTTTGCTCTTTGATAGGAGGGATATTAGTTTATTTATGGGGTCTTTTGAGTAAAAGAATCCTATTCAAAAAAGATATTTCTGAAATTAATTTTTTACCATTAATTACAAAAGTTTTATTATTATCTTTTGCCTGGGCTATAGGTGAATTTATTCTTTCCCAAACGCCTCTTTTTTGGATAGGTTTAGGGGAAGGAATAGTTCCTGGAGATATGTATCTTGCGGGTTTAGCAAAATGGATTGGTGCAAGTGGATTATGTGTAGTGCAATTAATTATAGGTTTTTGGATATATCTGATTTATGAAAAATGGAAAAGAAAATATCATTTAAAAAGAACCTTCCTTTTTGGGCTTCTAATAATCGTAATTTTACATTTTTTTGGAGGTTTAACAAACCCAATGAAAAGAGATAATGGCTACCCCGTAGCTTTATGGCAATCTAATATGCCCACAAGAGAAAAAACGAACTTTAATAATCAATATATAAATGAAAAGTTGATTTCTGCTCAAAAAATTTCTGTTTTAAATAATGCGAAACTCCTTATTACACCTGAAGGAACTTTGAACAATAATTTTGATTTAGCTTTCAAAAGTAAGATAAGGATGCTCGCAGGAGGTTTTAGAAACTCTACAAATGGCCTTAGAAGTTCTTTTCTTGGATATCAAATTGGGGATAAAACTTATACATCCTTTATTGATAAATATAGACTTGTACCGTTGGGGGAGAAAATTCCAGGATTTTTTAATATCTTTTCAAGAGGACTTTCGGCTGTTGGAGGTATTCAACCAGGATCAAATTCAAGGTTTTTTAAATGGAAATCTACTCCACCACTTGCGATAGCAATTTGTTATGAAATTAGTGATGGATTTAAAATAAGAAAGGCCATTAATAGAGGTGGAGAATTAATAATTTCAGCAGCCAACTTAGATCCTTATCCAATTAAGCTTCATAATCAATTCCTATCTTTGGCCAGAGTAAGAAGTATAGAAAATAAAAGAGATAATATATTAGTTTCAAATACTGGTCCATCAGGATTAGTGAGTGAAGACGGAAGAATAATTAAACTATTTGATCCTAATACTGAACAAAATGAAGTTGTAAATCCTAATTTTTCTACTGAAAAAACTTTCTACACAAAATATGGTGAACGACCTTTGATCTTATTATTTCTTTTTTTAGTAGGCTTGAATTTATATTTAGGTAAATTCACTAATTAAACCGCCACCTAATAAGATTTCATCTTTATAAAAAACCGCTGCTTGACCAGGAGTGACTGAGCTTTGGTTATCTTCGAAAATTAATTTAAATGTTTTATCCATATTATCTTCATGTTTTAAAGGAACTAAAATTCCTTTAACTGGATCACTCCTATATCTTATTTGTGCTTCTATTTCTATATCTTTTAATGGCTCTTCAATTGAAACCCAGTTAACTTTTTTTATAATTGCTTCTCTTTTAAATAGGTCATTTTTATTAGCGACATAAACTATATTTTTTTGTTTATCTAAACTTTCCACGTATAGAGGCTCTGGCCAGGCAATACCCAAACCTTTTCTTTGTCCAATGGTGAAATGTTGAATACCATTATGAGTGCCAAGAATTTCTCCATTAATATGCTTAATTTCTCCCTTTTTAGGTTCAATATGATTATCAATAAATTTTTGCATAGATCCATAATGTTCAACTAAACATAGATCTTGACTTTCTGGTTTTTTTGCAGTTCTAAGTCCTAATCTCAAGGCCTCTTTTCTTGTCTCTTCTTTTTGAAGATTTCCGAGCGGCAGTATTAGTCTACTTAATACTTCTTGAGAAAGACTGTAAAGAAAGTAACTCTGATCTTTATTTCTATCAGCCCCCCTTAGGAGTATGAAATCTTTGAATTGGAAATTTTCAGATTTTTTAATGTTTTCATAAGAACTTTTTTGAACCCTTGCATAGTGACCAGTAGCGATATAAGTAAACTCTTTTTGTTTAATAACAAAATTAAGCATCTCTTCAAATTTTACATTTTTATTACACATTGAGCACGGAAGTGGCGTGAAGCCTGATTTGTATCCTTCAGTAGTCTTTTTAATTACTTCCCTTTCAAAAATTACTCTTGAATCCAATATATTATGATTTATTCCTAAATCTTCACATAGACCTGCTGCATCAACTAATCCTTCAGAACAACAGGAGCCCTCTCCTTTCATTAACCAAAGAGTTAGGCCTTCAACATTCCATCCATCTTCCATAAGAAGAGCTGCTGATAGAGAACTATCCACTCCGCCTGAAAGACCAACAACAATATGTTTTTGATTTTTAGATTTATTATTAATAGAGGAACAGTTCTCTAACTTTTTATCCTTTAAAGTCTCTAACATGGGATTTTAAAAATTTGAACAGTTTGCAATAGCTTTGAACTAATTATGAAAGAAATTTTATGGCCAGAACATGACTCTAAACATCTAGTTGTTTATTCAAAGCAAATGTTAGATTTAGAACATGAAATTTTTTCTCAAGGAATGCCTCAAGAGGCACTGATGGAAAAGGTTGGAATTCAGATATCTAAATGGCTTTTGAAAAGAAAATCTCTTTTAAAGGAGGGAATAATAGTTTTTTTAGGTCCTGGTCATAATGGTGGGGATGGGGCTGTAATTGCTAAAGAGCTTTTTTTAAAGGGATATATAGTTAAATTATGGTGTCCATTTCCTTTAAAAAAAACATTAACAATTAATTATGTAAATTATCTTACATCTCTTGGAGTGGAAAAATTAATAAAGCCTCCTAATCCTGAAGGAAAGCACTTATGGATTGATGCTATTTTTGGAAATAATCAAAAAAGAAAAGTTGATGAGGAATTAATTGAATTATTTAATCAAAAATCTAAAAAAAAATCCGGCGATATTGTAAGCATAGACGTTCCAACTGGCTTATGTCCTAATTCTGGGAAACCCTTCTTAAAAAAAGCTGTAAGAGCCAACTATAATTTAGTTGTTGGACTTAATAAAGTTGGATTATTACAAGACACCGCATTATCTTATGTTGGCGAATTACATCATATTGAAATAGGTATATCTAGAAGTCAATTATGTAAATTAGAAAATAAGATTTTAAAAGTTACTTATCAAGATTTAAAAACAATTAATCTTCCTTTATTACCAAAAAATACAAGTAAATATAATAGAGGTAGAACATTATTAATTGCGGGAAGTGAAAGATATCCTGGGGCTGCACATTTAGCAATTAAGGGTGCTATGGCAAGTGGGGCAGGATTTGTATCGGCAATTCTCCCTGATTTAGTAGCGAAATCTATTTGGCAAGTTGAACCAGAAGTAGTAGTTAGAGGAAGGATGAAAAGTGACAATAATGGGAATTCAATTTTATTCGATGCCATAAAGCATATTGATCTTTCTTCTTATGATTCAATAGTTATTGGCCCGGGAATTGGCTTAAATAAGGACGATTGGGAAAAATCAACACAGCACTTATTAGATTTAAAAGGTTTATTGATTCTTGATGCGGATGCACTTAATAGAATTTCTAATTCGAATTTAGGATCTAAATTCTTTTTAAAAAGAAAGTCTGAAACTTGGATCACTCCTCATCATAAAGAATTTAGGAGGTTATTTCCTGAGATTGATTGTTTTAACAAAGTTGAACTAGCTATAAAAGCTGCTAACGAATTTGATATCAGTATTTTGTTAAAGGGAGCAAATAGTATTATTGCCAATAATGAAAAGGCATGGCAACTTTTTGGAACTGATGCTGAGACTGCAAGAGCGGGTTTAGGAGATCTTTTAACTGGATTTATTGGTGGATGTTCAGCAATAGATTTGTCGTATTTTGGAGATTATATTAAGACTGAATCTTTATCAAAATACGTTTTTTTACACTCTTATGCTGCATCAAAGTCTAAAAAAGGGTCAAATGCTTCTTTAGTTGGAGATCAGTTATCCAAGTTAATGAGAAAAATAAAAACGAGGCTAATGTCATGAAAGAAACAATTATCAACAGTTTTTTATAGTTTTAAACACATAACTACACAATTTATACCTGAAATCTGAAGCAGGTATTAAGTAATCGTGTATTTCCTAAAAAGTATAGGAAAGTTTTAATACCTCGATTTAGGTAAAAAATGGCATCATCAGTATCAACATCAACTGAACCCCAAAAAAGAAGAGGTAACGATCCTATTAGTTGGTATCTTTCTAATATTGGTCGAGTTCCTTTATTAACTCCTGCTGAGGAAATTGAATTGGGAAACCAAGTTCAAAAAATGATGGTTCTCACTGAAGACGGCCAATTAAATGAAAAAACAAAAGAATTTACTCCGCAAGAAAAAAGGACAATAAAAATTGGAAGAAGATCAAAAGAGAGAATGATGAAGGCTAATCTAAGGTTAGTTGTGAGTGTTGCAAAAAAATATCAAGGGAAAGGATTAGAACTTTTAGATCTTGTTCAAGAAGGTTCTTTGGGTTTAGAAAGAGCGGTCGAGAAATTTGATCCTACAAGAGGATATAAGTTTTCTACATATGCCTTTTGGTGGATTCGCCAAAGTATGACGAGAGCTATTGCGTGTCAATCTAGAACTATTCGTTTACCAGTTCATTTAAGTGAGAGACTTGCGACTATTAGAAAAATAAGTAGGGAATTAGCTCATAAACTTGGAGCAATGCCAAATAGAATTGAAATTGCAGAAGCAATGGAAATAGATGTAGAGGAACTTGATTCTGTATTAAGACAAGCTTTATCTACAAGTAGTTTGGACGCACCTGTTAATGGTGATGATGGGAGGAGTTTCTTAGGTGATCTTATCGCTGATAGTAATAATGAAGAGCCCCTAGACCAAGTTGAGCAGAAAATGCATCAAGAGCAGTTAGGTAAGTGGCTTAGTCATTTAAGTGAACAAGAACAGCATGTTTTGAAGTTAAGATTCGGTTTAGATGGAAACGAGAGGCATACCTTAGCAGAAATAGGAAGATTATTAGAAGTTTCCAGAGAAAGAGTAAGACAAGTTGAACTAAAGGCCCTTAGAAAACTACGAAATTTAACCAGAAAATTACCAAGTGGGATCTGATTTAATCTTCTGCCCAAATATATTTTGTTAATTCGTTAGTGGGAGGTTCTGGTGCATCTAGAGCATTTTTAACGGATTCAGAGATTTCTAAATCTATTTTGTTTTCTATCCTTTTTAATTCCTCTTCTTTAGCAAAATTTCCTTCAATCATCTCATAAGCTAACTTTTTAACAGGATCCCTTTTTGCCCAGAATTCTTTTTCTTCTTCAGCTCTTAATTCATCTGGATCAGCTAAAGAATGGCCTCTAAATCTGTAAGTTAAACATTCAAGTAAAGTGGGACCCTCTCCAGCTCTTGCTCTTTCAACAGCTCTTTGAGCGGCTCCCCTCACAGCTAATACATCCATTCCATCAACTTCTTCGCCATGCATACCGAAAGCTGATGCTTTTCTCCATATTTCTGGGTTGCTTGTTGCTCTGTCATGAGCCATTCCAATAGCCCATTTATTATTTTCAACTACAAAAATTATTGGTAATTTCCATAATTGAGCCATATTCAAACATTCAAAGAATTGCCCATTATTACAAGTCCCATCTCCAAAGAAAGCAGCTGTTACAGAGTCACTTTTATTGTCACCTGCGACTTCTTTTTTGTACTTACTTGAAAAAGCTGATCCCAAAGCAACCGGAATACCTTCTCCAATAAAAGCATATCCTCCTAATAGATGATGCTCTTTTGAGAACAAATGCATAGAACCACCTCTACCTTTACTGCATCCTGTTGCTTTACCAAATAATTCGCTCATCACTTCAAAAGATGGAACACCTGCACTAAGTGCATGAACATGATCGCGATAGGTACTACAAAACCAGTCATGCTTCCTTTTCATTGCACCTATCACACCAGTGCTGATTGCTTCTTGGCCGTTATAAAGGTGTACGAATCCAAACATCTTACCTCTGTAGTACATTTCAGCACATTTATCTTCAAATCTTCTACCAAGCGTCATATCTTCGTAGAGAAATAATCCTGTTTCACGATCTAACTTTGCTTTCTCAAAGTCCTGAAGATTTGAAATTCTCTCTACGTGTGTTTCCAAGAAAATACCTTAATGAAGTTTTGATTTGTTAACATTCTAAGCTTCAATGGACGATTTTCATGTTTTTTTTTAATAACTCTCCAAGACCTTATGAAAAAAAAATATAAATTGATAAAATTCATCTAGAGGATTTTCAATAGGATATTTGTTTGGAACTTCCATTAGACCACTTTCGATTAATAGGTGTAAGCCCCTCAGCAACATCTGAGGAAATATTAAGAGCTTTCCAATTGCGTTTGGATAAAACTCCTGATGAAGGATTCACATACGAAGTTTTAACTCAAAGATCTGAATTGCTTCGTCTTACTGCAGATTTGCTCACAGATCCAGAAAGTAGAAGAGATTACGAAAATTTATTACTAAATGGAGCTTCAGCTTTAGATTTGTCTTCCAACAGAGAGGTTGCAGGCTTAATTCTCCTTTGGGAATCGGGTTCTCCTAAAGAAGCCTTCAAAACAGTAAGAAAAGCATTGCAACCCCCTCAAACCCCTGCTTTGGGTAGCAACAGGGAGGCTGATCTTACTTTATTAGCTGCTTTGACATCTAGAGATGCTGCTATTCAAGAGCAAGATCAAAGATCTTATTCAAATGCTGCAGATTTTTTACAAGAAGGTATACAGCTTCTTCAAAGAATGGGAAAGCTAGGGGAATTACGGAAAACCCTTGAGGAAGACTTGATGTCTCTTCTCCCCTATAGAATTCTTGATTTGTTAAGTAGAGATTTAAATGAAGATGAGTCGCATAAAAAAGGTTTAAGTATGCTGGAGAATTTAATAATCAAAAGAGGCGGCCTAGAAGGGAAAAATAAATCTGAATATAGTGATTATCTGAATCAGCAAGAATTTGAATCTTTCTTTCAACAAATAAAGCCATTCTTGACTGTTCAGGATCAGATAGATTTATTTTTAGAATTACAAAAAAGAGGTTCAAGTGAAGCAGGATTCTTAGCTTTTTTATCTTTAACAGCAATTGGTTTTGCAAGAAGAAAACCTTCAAAATTATTCGAAGCCCGAAAAATTTTAACAAAACTGAATTTATCAGGACTCGATTCAATGCCATTAATAGGTTGTCTTGATTTGCTTTTGGCAGATGTTGAGCAATCCTCAGCAAGGTTTTTAAGTAGTTCCGATGAAAAGTTAAGAGATTGGTTAAGTACTTATCCTGGGGAAAAATTAGAGGCTATTTGTATTTTTTGTAAAAATTGGTTAGAAAATGATGTTTTGGTTGGTTATAGGGATATTAATTTAAAAGAAATAGATTTGGATTCTTGGTTTGAAGATAGAGAAATTCAAGAATTTATTGAGCAAATAGAAAAGAAATCAAATAAAACTGTATTAAAGCCTGGAATACAAAATCAACAAAATTTTAAAGCTCAAGAATCTCTAAAAGATATAAGTAAGGATTCTAATTTTAATCCTGATGATATTGAAGAAGGACGTTTACCTTTGCCTGGAGGAGTAAAAGAAGATGATCAAAAAGTTTTTGAAGAAAATATTTATACTGATGAGATTATTAAAAATAAATCAATAGAGTTTTATAAGTATTTAATAGAAAAAATTGCTGAATTAAAATATTTATTTGGAGAAGCCTTAAAGAATAATAAATTATTTAATAAATCTCCCTATCTAACATATCTTTATGCTTTTTTGATTTTATTTATCTTTGGTCTAGGTGTAGGAATAGTCAGAAATAATTTTAAAAAACCTTTGAAGGAAAAGGAAATAATTGATAACTCGTTATTGATAAATGAAAATAAGAATGTCCTTAATGAAGGCTTAAATCAAGATGATAAAAAAATAGATCTCGATAAATCAAAAATTATTCTCTCAGAAAATCAAGAAATAATTTCTTTTTTAGTAGAAGAAATAACAACTGCTTCCCCCTCCTTAGTACAAATTAAATATTTGATAAATACTTGGCTAAGTAATAAGAGTGATTTTTTATCAGGGAAAAGTGAAATTAATTTATCAAAAATAGTTCAAAATGATTTAATTAATAGATTAACAAAGGAAAGACAACTTGATATTAAAAAAGGAATTTACAGAAGTATAAATACTAATATTGAAAATATTGTACTTTTAACTCAAACAGCATCCAGAATAGCAGTATCAGTTGACTTGAAATATACAGAAAAAATATTAAAAACAGATGGAGAATTGATAAATGAAACAACTTTTACCCCCTTTTTAAAAGTAAAATATATTTTAGGTTTCTCTAATAATTCTTGGAAATTAGTTGATTACATAAGCGGTGTTTAGGGTCGGTTTTTAGTATCATTTATAATAACTAAATATATAAATATAAATAATGTTTGATGAACTTTCTTCACGCTTCGAGGATGCTGTAAAGGGTTTAAGAGGTGAAGCAAAAATTAGCGAAAATAATATTGATGATGCTTTAAAACAAGTTAAAAAAGCATTATTAGAAGCTGATGTTAGTTTATCGGTGGTTAAAGAATTTGTTTCAGATGTAAAAGATAAAGCTATTGGGGAAGAAGTCGTAAGAGGTGTTAATCCAGGACAGAAATTTATAGAGGTAGTTAACACAGAATTAATAAATATTATGGGAAATGAGAATTCCCCATTAAAAGAAAAAGAAAATCCACCTAATGTTATTTTGATGGCAGGTTTGCAAGGTGCTGGAAAAACCACAGCAACAGGAAAGTTAGGCCTTTATTTGAAGGAAAAAGAGAAAAAGGTTTTATTAGTGGCTGCTGATATTTATAGACCTGCAGCTGTTGAACAACTTAAGACAATAGGTAATCAATATGATTTAGAAGTTTTCTCTGCGAAAGAAAAAAATAGCAAGCCTGAAGAAATAGCAAAGGATGCTTTGAGCTATGCCAATGAAAATAATGTAGACACCCTAATTGTTGATACTGCTGGAAGATTGCAAATAGATGAATCAATGATGGGCGAGATGGTTCGAATAAAAGAGGTTACAAATCCTGATGAAGTTTTACTGGTTGTAGATTCTATGATTGGTCAAGAAGCAGCTGATTTGACGAAGTCATTTCATGAAAAAGTTGGTATAACGGGAGCAATACTAACAAAGTTGGATGGTGATTCAAGAGGTGGAGCTGCTCTTTCAATAAGAAAAATAAGTGGAAAACCAATAAAATTTATAGGTACTGGTGAAAAGATAGAAGCATTACAGCCATTCCATCCAGAGAGAATGGCTAGCAGAATTCTGGGAATGGGAGACGTCTTAACACTTGTTGAAAAGGCACAAAAAGAAGTTGAGCTTGCTGATGCGGAAGTAATGCAAAAGAAACTTCAAGAGGCAACCTTTGACTTCAATGATTTTGTTAAACAAATGAGGTTAATGAAGAGAATGGGATCTCTTGGAGGCTTAATCAAATTAATACCAGGGATGAATAAGATTGATGATGGAATGATAAAAAATGGGGAAGAACAATTAAAAAAAATCGAATCAATGATCTCTTCTATGACTTTAGAAGAGAAGCAAAAGCCAGAGGTTCTTGCGGCTCAACCATCTAGAAGACAAAGGATTGCTCAAGGTAGTGGATATCAAGCAAAAGATGTTGATAAAGTACTTGCTGATTTTCAAAGAATGAGAGGTTTTATGAAACAAATGTCAAATGGTGGAATGCCAGGAATGGGTGGAATGCCAGGAATGGGTGGAATGCCAGGAATGGGTGGAGGGAATGGTAATAAATCAATTAAAAAACAAAAATCAAATAAAAAGAAAAAAGGTTTTGGGGATTTGTAGTTTATAAATAGCTACCTTTAAATGATATTATTAATTAATCTGTACTAATTTAAAATGATTAAATTGCGCCTTAAGCGCTTTGGAAAGAAAAAAGAAGCAAGTTTCAGGATCGTTGCATGCAATAGTACTTCCAGAAGAGATGGAAGACCTCTTCAAGAATTAGGTTTTTACAATCCAAGAACTAAAGAAACTAGGCTTGACACAGAAGCATTAAGAATCAGGCTTACTCAGGGAGCACAACCCACAGATGTTGTAAGAACTTTATTAGAAAAGGGTGGATTATTAGAAAAGAAAGTTAGACCTTCTATTGCTATTGGTAAGGCTAAATTAGAAAAAGAAAAGATTGAAAAAGCCAAGAGCAAAGAAGTTGAAAGCGACAGTAAAGAAGCTGAAAAATAAAAATTGTTGAGTTTCTTTTACATATTAACTAAATGAAAGAAGTTTCCAAAAATGGTCACTTCACTATAGATTTACCAAGTTCGGATGCTGCCACTGCATTGTCTGGTCCTGGAAATTCTTTTCTAAAAAAATTTGAATCTCTTACGGGTGTCTCCTTAACTATTAGAGGTCTACAACTTGAAATGAATGGTGTAATTCCTAAGCTTGAAAGGGCATCTGCATTGGTAGAGCTAACAAGACCAATTTGGGAACAAGGATTAGAAGTCCCAGAGGTGGATCTTAAGGCTGCTCTAAGTTCCTTAAATATGGGAGAATCTTCTTCTCATGCTGAGCTAGGGAAAAAGATTCTAGCTCGTTCAAAAGAAGGGAGATATTTAAGGCCTAGAACTATACGACAAAAAGAATATGTTGAATCTATAGAGAACTTTGATTTGACTTTCGCTATTGGTCCAGCAGGTACGGGTAAAACATTTTTAGCAACTGTTTGTGCCGCCAGATTATTAAATGAGAAAAAAATCGAAAAAATTGTTTTAACAAGACCAGCCGTAGAAGCTGGTGAAAATTTAGGATTTCTTCCTGGAGATTTGCAGCAAAAAGTTGATCCATACTTACGCCCTTTGTTTGATTCTTTACATAGTATTTTTGGAACCGATAAAACAAATTCATTAATAGATAAAGGCATTATTGAAGTCGCACCTTTAGCATTTATGAGAGGAAGAACATTAGATAATTCTTTGGTTATTTTAGATGAAGCTCAGAATACCACCACTTCTCAAATGAGAATGTTTTTAACTAGATTAGGTGAGAGATCAAAGATGGTTGTTAATGGAGATATTACCCAAATTGATTTAAAAAATGAGCAGTTAAGTGGTTTAGTGGAAGCATCAAAAATATTTTCTAATACTGAAGGAATAAAGTTTTGTTATTTAACTGTTGAAGATGTGGTTCGACACCCTCTAGTTCAGAAAATTATTGAGGCTTACAGATAAAATATTACTTGGGTGAACCGTACACTGAAATATAAAAAATTAGGTAGAATATATGTAATTAATAGGTATAAAAATGCCAGCAAGTAGTAATTTTAATCAAGCTATTCGCGATGCGCAAACTAGTTCAATCGTTGGACCTAATGTAGTTCAGAAAGCTCTCCCTTACGTAGGAGGGGGAATGGTTTTAACTTCTTTAGGAGTATTAGCAGGTGTCTCACTTATAGCAACAAATCCTTCAATCTTTCAACCTCTTTCTATAGTTGCTTTAATAGCTGAATTGGTTTTATTTTTTGTTGCAACAAGTGCTGCCAATAACGCAAATAATGCAAAAGCTCTTCCTTTGTTAACTGGATTTAGTTTATTAACAGGGTTTACGTTAAGTGGAATAGTAGCTTTGGCAATAGGAACAATTGGCATAGGATCTGTTGGTACAGCGGCACTGGCTACAGGAATTACTTTCGTAATAGCTTCTTACACTGGCCAAAGAATGAGTGATAGTGTTGGACAAGCTCTTAGTGGAGTTGTTGGACTTGGCTTAATTGGTTTGTTGATAGCAATGTTTGTTCAACTAATCGGTGGATTCTTTGCTCCAGGAGTTTTTGGAGGTTCAGGTCTTGAACTAATGATTGCAGGATTTGGAACGGTTTTATTTGTTGCAATGTCTTTTTTAGACTTTTACACAATGCCAAGAAGATATAGTGATGATCAATATCTAGCTGGAGCTTTAGGTATGTATTTAACCTACATTAATTTATTTGTATTTATCTTAAGATTGATGATTGCACTTCAAGGCGGTGGAAGAAGGAATTAAGAAATAATTTTAACTTTACTTATATACTTTAAAGCGTAGAGATATCTACGCTTTTTTATTCTGCAATATCGAGAATTTGATGCTTTATAAATTCCTTTTGCTTGTCATTGTATTTTTTTGAATTATCGAAGCTATTTCCAAGATTGTCTAAATCATTCATTATTTTATTAATATTTTTTGTAACAGACTTCGTTTCCAAAACTCGCAAAATACTTTTACATCTCTCTGATATATTTTCCGAATTAGATTTATATTCAAGATTATTGTCACTTTCATGAGCTATTACTTGGGCAGAACTCATAATTAGATTTTTAATTATTATTTCAACTACATCATTTCCAGCCTCTTGAAGTTTATAAACAAATGAGAACGGAAGCTTATCTAATAGATAACAATTTTGATCTGACAATGCATACGCAAAAAAACCTCTCAAACCATTTTTTGTTTTGATTAGCTCTGCGACTCTATCTGCCAAAACTTCCTCACTTAAAAGATCTTCTCCCCATTCTTTACACCATTGAGCAGATATATTTATTGCCTGAGTAAAAGAAGTTTCTTTTAAGTTTATAGCTTTTTTTATCATTTTTGATCAGAATTTTATTATGGATATTTTAAAAGACTTTTGACTAATTATAAATCTGGTTTCGTAACTTTACTAGGAAGGCCAAATGTAGGGAAATCTACTTTAATAAACAAGTTAATTGGAGAGAAAATAACAATTACGTCTCCCGTGGCTCAGACTACTAGAAATAAATTAAAAGGAATACTTACTACAGAATTTGGGCAAATAATTTTTGTAGATACTCCTGGAGTTCATAAACCTCATCATCTTCTTGGCGAAATACTTGTGAAAAATGCTAAATCAGCAATAATTGGCGTAGATATGGTTGTTTTAGTTCTCGATTCAAGTGTTGAACCTGGGAGAGGTGATGAATACATAAAAGATTTTTTAGTCGCAAATAACACTGAATTTATTGTTGTATTGAATAAATGGGATTTAGTGAATAAGGAATTCAAGAATCTAAGATTAGATCAATATAGAAAAGTTTTTGGAACTAGTAAAAATCTTCAAATTGTAAGTGCATCTGAAGGAGATGGGTGCTCTGAATTGATTGATATAATTTTAAATTTCCTTCCAATAGGACCAATGCTTTACGAGGAAGATACAATATGCGATCAACCTCTAGATAATTTATTAGCAGATTTAGTAAGAGAGCAAGTATTAATCAATACAAGGGAAGAAGTTCCCCATAGTGTTGCAGTAAACATAGAGAAAATTAAGGAAATTAAAAGAGATAAGGGTAAAGATTTTACAGCTATTTTGGCTACAATTATTGTTGAGAGAACAAGTCAAAAGGGAATTCTTATTGGTAAAAAAGGATCGATGTTAAAGACTATTGGTCAGACTGCAAGATCAAATATGAAGAAGTTAATTAATGGTCCAGTTCACTTGGAGTTGTTTGTGAAAGTTGTTCCAAATTGGAGAAAAAAAGAATCAAAATTAATGGAGCTAGGTTATGAGGTGGATTATTAAATGACTCGTTTCAATTTTGACGTAATTACTTTGTTTCCCAAAGCTTTTGAATTAATCAATAATTTAGGAGTCATAACAAGAGCTTTAGAGAAAAATCTGATTAATGTCAACTTGCATGATTTAAGAGAATACGGAGAAGGTAATTATAGGCAAGTAGATGATAAGCCTTACGGGGGAGGTTCAGGGATGGTCTTGAAACCAGAACCGATCTACAAGGCTCATGATTCAATAGACAAATTACCGAACAGTAAAACACTATTAATGACTCCACAAGGTAAAGTCTTGAAGCAGCAGGATCTTTTAAGATGGTCTTCTTTGGATCAATTGATAATTATCTGTGGGCAATATGAAGGTTTTGATGAAAGAGTGAGATGCTTGGCTGATGAAGAGGTTTCTATAGGTGATTATGTACTTTCAGGTGGCGAGATTCCCTCTATATCAATAATAAATGGTTTAACAAGATTATTACCAGGAACTCTTGGAGATCCAGGATCTTTAATAGACGAGAGTCATAATTCATCTTTATTAGAATATCCTCATTACACTAGACCTCTGATTTTTAAAGAAATGAGGGTACCAGATATTCTGGTTAGCGGTAATCATGAAGAGATTAAATTGTGGCGGAAACAAAAAATGTTAGAAAGGACCTTGGATAGACGAAATGACTTGATTTCTAAGGAAGACTATAAAAAAATACCAAAAAGTAAGAGAATAAATAGAGACTCAAATGAAATAATGAAATTTCGTATAGGCAATGGATATGATATTCATAGATTAGTGGAGGGTAGGGACTTAATAATTGGAGGAGTTAAATTGCAGCATCCTGATAATTTAGGCCTTGATGGTCATAGTGATGCTGACGTTCTTAGTCATTCAATAATGGATGCATTATTAGGAGCTCTATCTCTTGGAGATATTGGAAAATACTTCCCTCCATCTGATCAGAAATGGAAAAATGCTGATAGTTTATTTTTATTGTCTAAAGTTATTGAATTAATAAGAAAGGAAGGTTGGGAAGTGAATAATATTGATAGTGTTATCGTAGCTGAAAGACCAAAAATTAAACCCCATGTGCAACTAATGAAGAATAATATTTCTAATACCTTGCAAATCGATGGTAGTTTTATAGGAATAAAGGCGACTACAAATGAAACATTGGGACCTGAAGGCAGAGAGGAAGGAATAAGTTGTCATTCTGTGGTATTACTTGAGAAAAAAGAATGAAAATAAATTTTAAAATTAGAGAGAAAATAAAAAACCTTTCTTTATTATTTATTTGTCTACTCTTTTTTCTTTTTCAAATCAATTCTCCCATTCTTAACGCTCTCCCCATGGATAATGATCGAAGTGGACTTATCACAGAAGAATTGAGACTTAAAATTCCTTCTAAGTTTAAAAAAATATGGCTTCAGGCTGAAAAAGAAGTTTGGGAGCCTTGGTTATCTATTCAAGATGGTTTCTTGGGGAGACAAATATTTTGGGATAAAGAAAAAGAAGAAGCTTTAATATTGGTAAATTGGGAAAATAAAAATCTATGGAAAAGTATATCAATGAATGAAGTAAATGAGATACAAGAAAAATTCGAAGAAAAGGTTAAAACATCTTTGAATATAAATATTAATCCTTTTGAATTAATTTATGAAGGAGAGTTAGTTAAACAAGGATGAATTTAGATATTAGGTTTGACTTCCAGAGAAGAGAAAGAATTGGTCTTATTGAGGCGATTTGGGGTGCAGATAAAAGTATAGATCAATTAAAGAGAGTTTCTGAAGAAGTCTTAGAGAAAAAAGAAGTAGTTTTTATTACGCGTATTGATAAAGAAAAAGCCACACATTTATTGGAAATATATAAGGAGGGAAGATTTATTGAAGAAGCAAATTGCTTCATAATTGGTGAAAATTTTAAAAAATTCTCGACAAATAAAAAAGTAGCAATAATATCAGGAGGGTCTAGTGATTTAGCGGTAACACTTGAAGCCAAATTATCTCTAGAAATTTATGGAGTAAGATGTCAATCTTTTATTGATGTAGGAGTCGCAGGTCTACATCGTTTATTTAGTGAAATAGAGGAAATTAATAAATTTGATGTTCTTATAGTTTGTGCGGGCATGGAAGGAGCTCTAGCAACTGTCATTGGAGGCTTATTACCTCAACCTATAATAGCTGTGCCGGTTTCAGTAGGTTATGGAGTTAGTAAAAATGGAGAAACTGCTTTAAATAGTATGTTGTCAAGTTGCGCTCCTGGGATTTCGGTTATGAATATAGATAATGGTTATGGAGCGGCAATGGCTGCGCTAAGAATTATAAAAAGGATTTCCTAAAGGTTAATTAATTTTTTTCGATTTCTAATAAATTCTCTATCCATAAATTTAATTGTTTAGAAAGTATTCCTTCCTCCCTCATTTTTATAGCCTTCACCACAACACTCGTGTTAATCCACTCTGGATATCTTTTGGTCATTTATTTAATCTACGGTAATTATAATTTGATATAAATTTCTCTAAAAACAAGCTCTAAGTAACAAAATTAATTTATTATGTTCGATTTGGTACCTAATCTTGATAATTCTGAAGAAGTATCATCACCTTCTACATTTTTTAATCTTTCGATTAATTCGGATAAATCTTTTTAAACTAATTCACCATTCAACTCCCATTTTAAAAATCTTAAATTTTAATTTAAATTTTCTTTCATTTTCTATCTAAAATAATAAGAATATAAAATGAAAAAATTAAAAATTGGGTTATTGTTTCAAGTTTAAAGTTAAAAAAGTATGAAGATTTCTAAATTTCCTCTATATTATTAAATTATCCGCCTCCAACTATAGATACAATTTCTAATTTATCTCCTTCTTTAAGTATTTCACTCTCCCATTTTTTTGAGTTAATAATTAAGTCATTTACTTCAACCACCACAGTATTTTGCTTATATCCTAGGAATTCTAAAGTGCTTGAAAGTAAAGCCTTTTCATTTTCTAATTCTATTTTTTTTTCTTTACCGTTAACACTAATTTTCATGGGATAATTCTTTTATAATAATTATAGCTTCTTCTTTTGGATCTTCTGAATTTAGTAGTCCAGAAACTATTGCAACCTTTCTAATCCCATGATTTTTTAGAGAAGAGATATTTAATTTATTAATTCCTCCTATGGCAAAACAGGGTATATTTATATCTTTTGTTAAGGCCTTAATTTTCTCTACACCGAGAGGTTCTTTATTCTTCTTTGTTAAGGTTGGGAAAACTGGCCCGACTCCAATGTAATCGCATTCATCTTTAACAGCCTTATTGATATCAGTTGAATTGTTGGCTGAAACTCCAATGATTTTTGAGGCACCAAGTAATTTTCTTGCTGTTTTTATATCGAGGTCGTCTTGACCAAGATGAACACCATCCGCATTTGATGCCAGTGCTATATCTAATCTGTCATTAACGATAAACAAAGAATTATATTTCTTGCATAAGTTATTTATTTCAATTGCCTCTTTGAGATGGTCTTTATCATTACCTTCTTTAAATCTATGCTGAATTATTTTTACCCCTCCTAACAATATTTTTTCAATTATTTCTAATAAGTTTTCTCTTTGGTCTGTTATCGAATATAAATTATTTTTACTAATTATTGATTGTGCTCTCTTAAGAGTATTGAAATTCAATAGTTCAATTTCTAAAGTGTAAATTTCATATCTAATCTCGGAAGCTATTTTAGAAAGTTTACTATTATGAATCCTTGAAAATTCTTCAATAACTCTTAGAGCTTCTTGAACCCTTGCAGAATTAGAACTTATTATTTTAGAGGAACTATTCCTGTTGATTTGTTCAACATGAGATAACCCTTTGCATTGATCTTCAATATGGTTTCTTGATAATTTATAAATTTCTAAATGATTTTTACCTAATACTTGTCGGTAGTTTTTTATTTTTATAACATAATCTTCATTGCCCAAGCCAAATCTGGCC
Source organism: Prochlorococcus sp. AG-321-E21 (assembly GCA_003283415.1). GTDB lineage: Bacteria > Cyanobacteriota > Cyanobacteriia > PCC-6307 > Cyanobiaceae > Prochlorococcus_A. Next base: position 28,384 of record QBXH01000008.1, read on the forward strand.
CAGTCCTCCAAAACCCTAAGACCTTCTCTTGCTCTATCTAAATTAGCGTCAATAATTTGAGATATTCGTAAATCTTCAGGTTGAATTATGTTTGGGTTTTTCATATAGAAATTTATTTATTATGCTTACAAAGAATTTTTAATGCATTTTCTCTGTCTTTTGTAATTTGATTAGAGAGTTGATCAATATTTTGAAACTTGATTTGAGATCTTAGCTTCTCAATAGGTTCTACTGATAAATTCAGCCCATATAGATTGATATCTTTATTAATTAAATGAACTTCAACAGCAGATGGCAAGAGAGGATCAATAGTTGGTTGAGAACCAAGATTCATAACAGAGGCAATTTTATTGGAAGAATTATTTATCGTAGACCATGCTGCATAGACTCCTTCACCAGGTAAAAATTTTCTTCCATCTATTTCAAGATTTGCTGTAGGAAATCCTAGGCTCTTTCCAATACCTTTTCCTTCAACTACTTTCCCTTTAAAACTGTAAGGCCTATTAAGTATTTTAAAAGCATTCTTTAAATCACTTTTTTGTAATAAATCTCTTACTCTGCTGCTGCTAATTCTTCCTTCCTTATCCTCTAAAATTGAAATGATTTTTAGTTTTATATCCAAATCTTTAGTGGCAAGTTTAATTGTATTAATATCTCCACTTCTTTTAAAGCCAAATCTAAAATTAGCCCCTACTGAAATACTTTTTGCTTGTAATTGATTGATCAAAATATTTTTAATAAAGTTCTCAGCACTTAATTTAGAAAGATTCTTATCAAAGGGAATTAGAACCAATTGTTCTATGCCAAGATCTTCAAGGATAGGGAGCTTTTCCTCAGGTAGATCAAGTCTAAGACGAGTTTCTTTATAGAGCACTTCTCTTGGATGTGGCCAAAAGCTTGCGATTGTAGGTGTGTAATCATTTTCTTTAACAACACTTTCTATTAATTTTCTATGACCCGCGTGCAGACCATCAAAACTACCAATAGCGATTGAGGTAGGCTTCTTAACTTCAGATGGTGATATTAAAGAGATCACAAGATAACGTGCAATTTTATGATTTTGATGGCAAATTTGAATAGATCATAGTTATTCAATCAAATGAATGCCTGACAAAATTGATTTTCAGTCGCTTTCATTTGGAATGCGGCGCATTGGGTGGATACGCTTTTGGATTCAATCCATTTTAGGTGTTGTAGTAACAGCTGTTTTGCTTTTTTCAAATGTTGTAAATAAAAGCGAAGGACAACTGAGTTTGACTCCAGGTCTATCACTAACAACAATTTCTTTGATTTTACTACTTTTTAGTTTGTGGCAAGGTTGGTTAATAGTCAGAACTGGCAGAGCAATTGCAAGTAATGCTAGACCCTCTAGAGGGCAAACAAGCAAATTAATAAAAAGAGGCTTAATAAATGATTTGTTAGGAATTTTGTTTGGCTTAATTGGATATCAAGCACTTATGGGCGCACTTTTTATACAGGCTTCCTCTCAAACAACTGGTCAACTTATTACGGCGTCATCTGATATTCCTATTACTGGTCTTGAGATTTTATCAGTACTAAGTAATACACAAGTTATCGCCGCTCATTTCTTTGGACTTTGCTTCTCTTTATGGTTGTTAAGAAGCATTTATAAATGAAGTATTGATTTTTGGCAACACGTCTAAACTTCCTCTCCAAAACAAGTCTGGTTCTACTGGTGTAAGAGAAATTTTATTTTCTTGTATTTGAGAGACATCACTAGGCCAATTCTTGGGGCCATCACCTTTTGATTTGAGATCTAAAACAGCCTCGCCTGCTAACCAATAATAATCATCGCCTCTTGGATCTTCCCTTTTAGAAAATTGGTTTTTATATTTTCGGATTGATAATCTTGTCCAGGATAATTCCTTTATTTTATTTCTTTCACAAGGGGGTATGTTCAAGTTCAAAAGAAGAGACTTAGGCCAACTATCCTTTATTGCTTGTTCAGCAATATTCATTGCAATTTCACTAGCAAATTCAAAATTTTTCCATTTAAAACTCGCAACACTTATTGCCATTGATGGAACATTTTCTAAAGTACCTTCCATAGCTGCAGCTACTGTTCCAGAACAAAAAATGTCTGTTCCTAAATTTGGACCATGATTTATTCCAGAAAGAACTAAGTCAGGTTTTTTATCTAATAATTCTGATAGTGCTAGTTTAACGCAATCAGCAGGGGTCCCTGAACAACCCCAAGCTTTAATACCTTTATCAAATAATTCATCTGCTCTTTCAACTCTCAAAGGTGACTGCAAAGTAAGGCCATGACCAGTCGCCGATCTTTCTTGGTCCGGACATACTACTGTTACTTTATGCCCTTTTTTTAATGCAGATTTGGCTAGAGCTCTTATTCCCTCAGCAAAAACCCCATCGTCATTACTTATTAAAATATTTAATGATTCCATTAATCAATACATTTTATTATGGACAATATTTAAGTAAGATAAAACTATATCTATTTTTACTATATCAGTGAGTCAAATTGAATCATTAAGCCAAATTGAGGGCAAATTAAATAATCTCTCTCTCCTAGCGAATGAAAATATAAACAATGCGAAAAGTGATTCTGAATTGGACCAATTAAGAGTCTCTTTGTTAGGAAAAAAAGGAGAATTATCAATAATATTGAAGACTATGGGCAAATTATCTTCTGTTGATAGACCAATTATTGGACAGAAGGCAAACTTGATAAAGATAAACTTGCAAGATTTAATAACTGAAAGAAAAAATCAACTTATTAGTGAAGCCATTGATAAACAGATCGAAGAAGAAAAAATTGATGTTACAATTCCTTCCACAGGAACCCTCCCTGGGAATAAGCACCCCTTAATTTCAACTCAAGATGAGATCATTGATATTTTTTGCGGATTAGGTTACTCAGTAGAGAATGGTCCAGAGATAGAGAGTGATTTTTATAATTTTGAGTCACTTAACATACCCAAAAATCATCCAGCTCGAGATATGCAGGATACTTTTTATTTAGATGAAAATCGTCTACTTAGAACTCACACATCACCTGTTCAGATTAGATATCTTAAAAATAATCCACCTCCAGTAAGAATTATTGCTCCAGGAAGAGTTTACAGAAGAGATGCTGTAGACGCTACTCACTCTCCTGTTTTTAATCAAGTGGAGGTTTTATGTATCGATCAAGATATAAACTTTAGTCATTTAAGAGGAACTGTGCTGACTTTTTTAAAAACTTTTTTTGGAGATATTCCTGTAAGATTTAGAGCTAGTTATTTTCCTTTTACTGAACCATCTGCAGAAGTTGACGTTCAATGGAAAGGTAAATGGTTAGAAGTAATGGGTTGTGGAATGGTAGATCCAAAGGTTCTAGAAAAATTAGGAATTGATTCTGAGAAATGGACTGGATTTGCAGCTGGATTAGGTGTGGAGAGATTCTGTATGGTGAGACATCAGATTGATGATATAAGAAGGTTCTATACTAGTGATCTCAGATTCTTAAAGCAGTTTTAATATGATTAGTATTTTAAATTAGGTTTCTTTATCAAATTAGTTTAAAATACTATTAGTTTTAAATTTATCGATTGGTACGTAAAGCTGGACTAATCGTCAATGATGGTAAAGAACTGGCTGTTCAAACTGCAATTTCTGTTCAAAAAAAATTGGAAAAATCCAATTATGAAGTTGTAAGAGTAAGTAGTTCTGGAGGTATGGTTGGCTTTGCCAATCCTGATCAACACATGCGTCCATTAGGATATTCGAATTGTGTGCCAGAAGGGTTCGATTCCTCTATGGAGTTTGCGATTGTTCTTGGTGGAGATGGAACAGTACTTTCTGCTGCTCGACAGACGGCTCCTGCAAAAATTCCAATCCTTACAATAAATACTGGGCATTTAGGTTTTCTTGCGGAAGCATATCTTTCAAATCTAGAGGAAGCAATCGATAAACTTATTATCGGTAAATGGGATATAGAAGAAAGAAAAAGTTTAATTATTAGCGTAATGAGAAATGAGCAAAGAAGATGGGAATCTCTTTGTTTGAATGAAATGGCCCTTCATAGAGAACCTCTGACGAGTATGTGTCATTTTGAAATTTCCATAGGAAGACATGCTCCAGTCGATATATCTGCAGATGGGGTCATCCTTTCTACTCCAACTGGCTCAACAGCTTATTCTTTAAGCGCCGGGGGCCCTGTTATTACACCCGATTGCCCAGTAGTGCAATTAACTCCAATTGCTCCCCATTCATTAGCTTCAAGGGCTTTGGTTTTTAATGATTCGGAACCAGTTACTGTTTTCCCTGCTACTCCTGAAAGGTTAGTTATGGTGGTTGATGGAAATGCAGGTTGTTACGTTTGGCCTGAAGATAGGGTTCTAATTAGAAAAAGTAAACATTCGGTTAAGTTTATAAGGCTTGAGGATCATGAGTTTTTTCAGGTATTAAGAAATAAATTAGGTTGGGGTTTACCTCATGTTGGTAAACCTAATAAGTAATTTTAAAGTTAAGATAGTTTTCTTCCTCTAAGCAAAAATACAGGATTATTTGGATCCATTCTTATTCCTTCTGAAATACTTAAGCTTTTATAAGTCTGAATAAGATTTAAATTCACTTCGAAATTATTTTCTTTTAAGGTATCTCTTAGATCTTTAATGGTTTGGATATCGATTAAAGGAATAACCACAATATCTCCACAGTTCATATGTTTAGACAATTCATTAATAATTCGAAGCTTAGTCTTTTTATCACAGCCACCAATAATTATTCTCTTAGCCTCTCTCAAAGAATTAATACTATTGGAATTAAATAAATTATTTATATCTTCTTCAAAAATATCTTTAGGGGCAACTCCTAATCTTCTTGCATTTTCTAAGATTAACTCTTTTGAGCCAATTCTTTTATCAATACAAAATAATTTTAAATTAGGCCTTAATTTTAATGCTTCTAAACCAATGGAGCCGCAACCTGCTCCAATATCACAAATTGTGCCATTTTCTGGTAACTCTAAATCAGCCAAAATTTGAATTCTAACCTCCCTTTTTGTTAATAAATTGGGTCTGTCTTCAAAAGTTTTAAAAGTATCATCTTTAAATCCAAATAAATGATTTGCTTTTCCTTGAAGATCTTTTTCTCTTTTCAATAAAATAGCAATATTCAAGTTAGAAATATCCGATGGTAATTTTTCTTTTGGGTTAAATTTTCTAATCTTTTCATTTGCAAAACCTATTTCCTCACAAATCCAAAGGTCGTAAAGATTATTTAGATTTAACTCTAATAAATTATTTTGAATTATTTCTAAACCGTTGTTATTTGAATCTGTAATTATCACTAAATTAGGTGGTTTTGATTTTAGGGCCTCAATCAATTTAGTTGAATCTCTTCCATGAATACTTACATATATAGCTTCTTGCCAAGGTATTTTTAGTTTGCTAAATGCAAGTTGGGCACATGTATTTGATGGATAAAAACTTAATTCTTCTTTTGAAAAGTTTTCTAGAAGTATTCTTCCAATACCAAACCAAAGAGGATCACCCCTAGAAAATAAAATTATGTCGGTTTTTTGAGATTTAAGCCAATTAATCAGTTTATTATCACTTTTACTAACGAAAAATAATTTTTCTTTGTTTGTGTTATTTTTGGCCCATACTTTAATATTGGCAGAATATAGATCTGGAATTGCAATATTTTCTGTTTTTATAAATAATTTTTGTAATTTCAAAGGTAGCTCTCTGAATTCAAAAGAATTAATTCCTATCACATGAATTTTTCTTTTTATTTGAGTCATAAACTTTTAAGAGGAATAATATGATTTATTTGTATGTTTAATTAATCTATTCTATTATTTAAAATTAATAATAATAAATTACTTGTCAGACAGGAGAAAGCGATTACACGAAATATTGTTAACTCTAGTTAACAAAGAAATTAATTTCGAGTTAATAGAGGAAGACTCTGGTGATTTAACAACGAATTTTTCAGATAAAGATACTGCGAATTTATCTCGATTTATAGAAAAAAATCGTAAAATATTAAAAAGATATCAAGCTCTTGTTAGAACAGCAGTTACTTTAGACGCCCTTATGGATTCTGAGAATGATGAAAATTTCAAAATTAAATAAAAATATCTTTTTTAAGGGATTACTCCCTCTTGCCATATTAATTTCTCTGGTTTTTGCCCCCCCCAAGGCTTTTGCAGAAATAGCAGAAACAGAAATTAATGGAGACTTAATGAATGCTAGTAGTGAGTTTCTAAGAGATCTAGATTTTGAAACATGGCAACTAGTAGCCTATAAGTCACCATTTTATGAAGATAAATTGATCTTAAGGGTAATTGGATATCCTGGTAATCTTAGGATTGATCATCCAACAAGTTTGCAAGTTGATTCTGGAAGAAAACAGTGGTTGTTAGATGATACAACATTATTAAATGTAGAATTAGCTAACGATGGGAGACAAGCTGCTGCGGAATTTGATTTGAATGAACTTATCAATAACATTGATAAAAATAGACCACTAAGATTGTCATTGTTAGGTGTTTTTTCAGAGTTGCCTGTTCCTCCTTTCGTAGTTAAAGAATGGAGATCATTAAATTAATAATTTATAAGATAGATGATTGATAGCCATATAAGTGACATCAAATGGATGAAAAGAGCTATTTATTTGGCTTCTTTAGGTAAAGGAAGAACAAGTCCTAATCCGATGGTTGGAGCCGTAATTTTAGATAAAAATGGCAATCTTATTTCAGAAGGATTCCATTCAAAATCAGGAATGCCACACGCAGAGGCAATGGCTTTCAATAATGTAAAAAAAGATGCAAGAAATGGGACAATATATGTGAATTTAGAACCTTGTTGTCATCAAGGTAAAACCCCTCCATGTGTTGATAAAATAATTTCTTTTGGAATAAAGAAAGTATTTATTTCTATTGAAGATCCCGATAAAAGAGTTTCAGGGAAAGGTATTAAATTACTTAAAGATGCTGGGATTAAAGTTCATCTAGGATTATGTGAGAAAGAATCTCGAGAACTAAATAAGTCTTTTATTCATAGGAATATTACCGATAATGCATTTGGGGTAATGAAATGGGCAATGAGTATGGATGGAAGGGTTGGCCTGACAAATGGTAAAAGTAAATGGATTACAAATAAAGATTCAAGATCATTAGTTCACTCTTTCAGAGCTTGCTTTGACGCAATTGTTATTGGTGGTAACACATTAAGAAAAGATGATCCTCTTCTAACTTCTCGAGGTATAAGAAAGCCTGAACCTTTAAGAGTAGTGTTCACAAAAACTTTAGATCTGCCAGAAAAATCTAATTTGTGGGATTGTAAATTAGCCAAGACCCTTCTTGTCTATGATGCTTCTACTGCAAATAAAAAATTTCTTAAGAGAATTCCAGGGGGTGTGGAGATTGAAGAATTACCCTCTGATAATCCTATATTGATTTCAAATTTATTAGCAAAAAAAGGCTGTAATAATGTTTTCTGGGAATGTGGGCCTAAGTTGGCAACTTCAGCTATGAAAGCAGGTTGTATTCAAGAACTAATGACTTTTATTGCACCTAAGATATTAGGAGGTGCAAATAGCATGAATCCTTTCTCTGATTTTCAATTTACAGATATGGATGAAGTTTTTAATTTAAACGAACCTGAAATTAGTTTTATCGGTGATGATATTTTTGTGAGGAGTACTATCTAATTAATTTGGAAGTGATTTTTGATTAAAATATCGTTCGGTTCTTACCCAAAAAAAGTTATACAGGTCCGGAACTAGTTCGTTTAGTTTATAATAAATCCACAAACGACAATTATTATGCCAATAAGACAAGACGATAATCAACCTAATAGAAGATTTGGAATAGTAAATATCATTTTAATTGGCGTAGGAGCATTACTTTTATTCAGCAGTTTGTTCCCTAATCAAAATATGCAAATACCAAGAGTTCCTTACTCTTTATTTATTGATCAGGTTAATGATGGTGAAGTTAAGAGAGCTTATATTACACAAGAACAAATTAGATATGAATTAAATGGAGCAGAAGAAGGAGCTCCTTCAGTGTTAGCAACAACTCCAATTTTTGATATGGATCTCCCTCAAAGGTTAGAAAGTAAGGGGGTAGAATTCGCGGCAGCTCCACCAAAAAAACCAAATTTCTTCTCAACTGTTCTTAGCTGGGTAGTTCCACCCTTGATTTTTATTTTAGTTCTGCAATTTTTTGCTAGAAGAAGTATGGGTGGAGGCGGTGCTCAAGGAGCATTGAGTTTTACTAAAAGTAAGGCCAAAGTTTATGTTCCTGATGATGAATCAAAAGTAACATTCGATGATGTCGCTGGTGTAGATGAGGCCAAAGATGAATTAACAGAAATAGTTGACTTTTTAAAGAAACCAGAAAGATATACCGATATTGGAGCAAGAATTCCTAAGGGTGTTCTCTTAGTTGGACCTCCTGGAACAGGTAAAACTCTTCTTTCTAAAGCTGTCGCAGGAGAAGCTGAAGTTCCTTTCTTTATTATTTCAGGTTCTGAATTTGTTGAGCTTTTTGTAGGGGCTGGTGCCGCTAGGGTAAGAGATTTGTTTGAACAAGCTAAGAAGAAAGCTCCATGCATCATCTTTATAGATGAACTAGATGCTATTGGTAAGAGTCGTTCCGGATCAATGGGAGTTGTTGGTGGTAATGATGAAAGAGAGCAAACACTAAATCAATTACTTACTGAAATGGATGGATTTGCTTCAGCTGATAAACCTGTAATAGTTCTTGCTGCTACAAACCAGCCAGAAGTACTTGATGCGGCATTGTTAAGGCCTGGTAGATTTGATAGACAAGTTTTAGTTGATAGACCCGATTTATCTGGCAGAAAAACAATTCTTGAAATCTATACAAAAAAAGTAAAATTAGCAGAATCTATAGATTTAGACTCTATTGCTCAAGCTACAAGTGGTTTTGCTGGGGCAGACTTGGCAAATATGGTTAATGAAGCGGCTTTGTTAGCTGCAAGAGCAAAAAGAAAAAGTGTTGAGCAACAAGATTTAAGTGAAGCCATCGAAAGAGTTGTAGCTGGTTTAGAGAAGAAAAGTAGAGTTCTTCAGGATGATGAGAAGAAAGTTGTTGCTTATCACGAAGTAGGGCATGCAATTGTTGGACATCTTATGCCAGGAGGATCAAAAGTAGCAAAAATCTCAATAGTACCAAGAGGTATGAGTGCACTAGGATATACACTTCAACTTCCTACTGAGGAAAGATTTCTTAATTCTAAAGATGAATTAAAAGGTCAAATAGCAACACTTCTAGGTGGCAGATCTGCTGAAGAGGTTGTTTTTGGAAAGATCACTACAGGAGCATCAAACGATCTTCAAAGGGCAACAGATATAGCTGAACAAATGGTAGGTACTTTTGGAATGAGCGATATCCTTGGCCCACTTGCTTATGACAAACAAGGTGGCGGACAATTTTTAGGGAATGGTAATAATCCTAGAAGATCTGTTAGTGATGCTACAGCCCAAGCTATAGATAAAGAAGTCAGAGACTTAGTAGATGATGCTCATGAAACAGCATTAAATATCTTAAGAAATAATTTGACCTTACTTGAATCTATTTCTCAAAAAATTCTTCAAGAAGAAGTTATAGAAGGTGAAGATCTTAAAAATCTGCTTGCAGAAACTAAAATGCCTGCATAGTAGAATCTAGAAATAACAAGAAATATTCATGCTAAAACCAAATAAGCTTGCTAAAAATAACTTTTTATCAAGCTTGGATTTATCTACAAATGAAATTATTCATATTTTAGAGCTTTCAAAAAATTTCAAGAATAAAAAATTAAATATTGATCTAAACAACAAAGCTTTAGGATTAATATTTGATAAGTCATCAACACGCACAAGAGTTAGTTTTCAAGTTGCGATGTCAAGGCTTGGTGGGATAACTATCGACCTCAATCCCACAACCTCACAAATTGGAAGAGGAGAACCAATAAAAGATACCGCAAGAGTTCTAAGTAGATATTGTGATGTGATTGCAATTAGAACCTTTAATCATTCAGATTTGGAAGAATACGCAAAGTGGTCTACGAAACCAGTTATTAATGCTCTTACAGATTTAGAACATCCATGTCAGGCTTTAGCTGATTTTTTATCAATTCAAGAGGAATTTAACGACTTTAAAGATGTAGTTTTGACATTTATAGGGGATGGAAATAATGTCGCAAATTCTCTTATTTTATGTGGCGCATTATTAGGAGTAGAAGTTAGAATTGCATGCCCTAAAGGTTACGAACCTAACACTTCGGTGATCAATAAAGCATATGAAATATATAAAAATAAGAATTTATTGAAAATCAGTAATGATCCCTCTAAGGCTGTTTTAGGAGCAAATGTTCTTTATACAGATGTTTGGTCATCCATGGGGGAAGAAAATCAAAAGGCTGAAAAAGATAAAGCTTTTGAGGGATTTACTATTGATAGTGATTTAGTAAACAAAGCTGATAAGGATGCAATTATTCTTCATTGCCTTCCTGCGTATAGATCTAAAGAGATAACTGATGAAGTATTTGAAAGTAAAAAAAATAGAATTTTTGATCAAGCAGAAAATAGATTGCACGCTCAACAAGCTCTTTTATCTTGCCTTCTTTCTTAACAACTTGCGGGAATGGAGGATTATAGGTACAAATGTATTAGAGTACATTTGTTTTATGGAATCTTCTTCAGGAGATAATCTTACACAGGCTCAAAATGAGCTTTATGGATGGATAAAAGATTATATGAAAAACTTTCAACATAGCCCATCCATTAGGCAGATGATGCAAGCTATGGGGCTAAAATCTCCTGCTCCAATTCAAAGTCGCTTAAAGCATTTGCAAGAAAAGGGATACATCTCATGGCAAGAAGGCAAAGCAAGAACAATGCAAATAGTTGATGAAATTATTGAAGGAGTACCAATTATGGGTTCGGTAGCAGCAGGAGGTTTAATTGAAACTTATTCTGATGTTCAAGAAAATTTAGATATTTCTGATGTTTTAAAAAAGAAAAATGTTTTTGCACTTTCTGTTAATGGAGATTCAATGATAGATGCATGTATTGCAGATGGAGATATGGTTTTAATGGAGCCCATTAAAGATATTTTCCCTATAAGAAACGGGACAATTGTAAGTGCCTTAGTTCCTGGTTTGGGTACCACTTTAAAATACTTTGTTAAGAGAAATAATAAAATTTTTTTAGAAGCAGCTAATCCAAATTACGAACCTATTGAATTAAATTTGGAGGATGTTGTTATACAAGGTAAGCTTCTTGCCGTTTGGAGAAAAGTTTGATTTGAATGTATAGTATGAGAATAAATATTGATTAATGCCTTCAAAAATAATTTCTTTAATATTTATCTTCTATCAGTTGTTTTTGCAAGTAACACTGGCTAGAAATCAATTTAAGAAAGGAGATATTACACAATCTAATTTAAATTGGGTTGAAAATGAAGCTGGTTTTAAAAAAGAAAAGTTAATATGGGAAGAAATTGATTTTAAATACGAAAGACAGATAATTGAAAACTCATTAACACAAAAGAAAAATTTAAGGAATCTAGAGATTAAAGCTCTTGATAGATCAGTTACCGTAAATTATTTACCATATCCCGAAATCTCTCATTATGTTCCAAATGGATATGTGGAAGATGATAATAAATTTTTAACGGCGAGTTTGAGAACTATTAGTAAGTTGAGATTTTGTGATAGTGCAAACTTTGAGACTAAATGTGCAGATGGATTATTAAATTTAGATTTTAATTTACTAAATGGAGATACTTATAGCTTTAATACGAAATTTAGTCTCCAGAGTATTTCTAACAGAGGGACTCCTTTTGGTGAAGAATCAAGTCTTGGTTTTAAGTTGGCCAAGGAAATCTCACCTAAATGGTCAGTAGCTATAGGAGGAGAAAATCTAATACATTTTGATGACTCAATAGATTTAGGTAGAAATTTCTACTTTGTAGCTAGTACGTACCAGAAGTTAAATAATAATAGAAAAGAAAATCCTACATTGCTTTTTATAAACGTAGGCGTTGGCTCCGATTTTTATGGTTATAAAGGTAATGGTTTTTTAGCAAGAACTTCATGTTTTGGGCAACCAAATCTTACAGGGAATGGTACTAATACTTGTTCTTGGGGACCTATTGGATCAGTAGCTTTAGCTTTTAATGATAGGATTTCATTTGTTAATGAATGGTTTGGATACGGATATGGTACGGGAATTTCTTTCAAACCTATAGTGGAAAAACCCTTAATATTTTCAATTTATGCGACAGATTTCATAAAAGGATTTCCAGTATATGTTGAAGAACATTGCCCTAATAACAAATGCACTCCAAGATTTTATGGTAATATTAGCCTAAGTTTTTAATATAATAAAAGTGAAACTTACAAAACTAAAGAGAATATTTTTGTCAACATTATTCTTGACTTTACCTTTTAACTCAGGTGCTATTCTTGCGAATGAACTTATAAATAGCAATAAAAATACAATATTAATAGCAGAAGCTAAAGGTTACAGGGAGCATGAAGATAAAAGTGAAAATCAAGATGATTATCATTCAATTAATCATGATTGGGATAATCATTATCACACAATTAGATCTATTAGATTAAAGAAAAATGGAAATCTAAAAATTCGGTTTTGCGAAAAAGTTGAATTATTAGAAGGTCAAGTTTATGCAGATAATATGAAATATGATGTAAAAGATGCTTATAAAATCAAAAAAAGAAGCATTACATGGCGTCTTAATAAAAAACGAACTTTTAAATTAGGAGATACAATTTTTGTAAATACAAAAGATTTCCGAGGTAGACCTATTGAGAAAAGTCCTAATAAAAATGAAATAAGATCGCTTAATCGAGGGTGTGGATTACCTTTCCTATATTTGCCACCTGGAGTAGAAGTATCAGATGGTGGACCATCTCTTGGCATTATTGCTATAATTATAGGAGTTGGTGCGGCTATTGGAGGAGGCTCGTCAGGTGGAACAGGAGGCGCTTCTCATAATTAAGTATATAAAATCAATAGCTATGCTTATATTTAAATAAACTTTACTAATTTTATATTTTTTCAGATAATTTAATAATAAAAAATTGTAAGCTGCACCCATGAAGAACTTGACTCTTTAATTAGGTGAGGAATTGCTTTAGAACAGTACCAGAAATTATGCTACAACTTGTAAATCACTAGGTGTATTTTAAGATGCAGAATCCATTAATCAAACGCTATAAAGTACTATAGGAATTACGGAAGTTACGAAATAAATCTTTAGATTGATTGATATAACTGTCGTTTCAGGATATGGGGCCATAGCTCAGCTGGTAGAGCACCTGCATGGCATGCAGGGGGTCAGCGGTTCGAGTCCGCTTGGCTCCATCAGGATTTTCGCTAGTTATACCAATTATTTTGACTAATTTAAGATAACAAAACGATACGTTTTGATAAGTTAAAATATGGCAAAAATATGACCCCTCAGCGACCAACTCTGCTACGAGATACTCGTTATGAATTAAGGTTATCTAAATTTATAAAAAATATTATTCTAAATTTTCCTTTTAATTATTTTTTGTCTTAAATCCAATAAAAGAAGTTGATAATAAAATAATTCTATAAATTCACCATCTAATAAATATCTATATTCTAAAATTCCGAAAATTTTTCTCATAGCAAATGAAAAAATTATATTAAAAATATAAATCAAACCAAATAATAAAAATCTTTTCTCAAAAAAAATAAAACTAAACTTTTTAAGATAAGGAAGAAATCCTCCAAAACTAAATACTATAAATATTAAAGAATAAATAACTAGTCCTAAGGTAATATCATCAGGCCAGAAATTATCGCCATATTGATTATTATTAAATAATTTCAAAGAAAAAAGGAATGAATTATGAATATTAAATTCTGTCTGGCCATTCCAAATTTCTAAAAAAGATTTGTTAAAGAAATCTTTAAAAAAGAAACTGGTTTCTTCAAAAATAAGAAAAATTGGGATAAAAATTCTTATAGCAAAAGCTATTAAATTATTGGAATATTTTATTAGAAGTTTTCTATTTTTAAAAATTAAAAATATATTCAAAAATAATAAAACTAATTGTATAAACTCTATTAAACTGAATAATCCATGAGTTTCATGAATTCTATTTTCCCTTAAAAACCAAAGACCTTCTTGACTAAAGCTGTTTAATGAAGCAACTATAAGAACAGTAAGGATTGAAATTAAATAGAAATCAATCTTATCAAATAGATGTTTTTTAAAAAGCATAAATTTTTAAAAATATATTATTAAACTTATAAAAATGTACTAAAAATTTTTTTAATCAAAAGTACAAATAAGCTTTTTATCCATAAATACTCTATACTCGCACCATTTATTACAATAAATAGAAAAATTTTCACTTTGTAATTAGTTGTCAAAAAAAGAGATATTTAAAATCAATAATTAAAGATAAAAAAGAGTAATTTTATCTTGTATTGTTAATATTGTTATCTGTGCGAGCAGCCCTGCGAGCAAAATGCCGAAAACACCTGCAAAACCTAGTTATAGCTTAGTTGGTGATCTGCATGGCATGCAGGGGGTCAGCGGTTAGAGTCCGCTCGGCTTGTTTTGAATCACTAAGAATAAAAAAATAAATGATTATGAATATTAAATTAATTATTTATTTAAATTACTTAAAAAAACAAGTTTGTTATTGTAAATAGAAAAATTAAGATTTAAAAATTGATATAAGATATGAAACTCAAAAAAGAAACAAAAAATTTTTTCATTTTTTTACTTGCTATGTTTTCTTCATCTATTTCACCAGCTTATGCATATGGTGGACCAGGAGCCGCTATTGGAGCGATTATAGTTTTAATAACTATAATTATTGCATTTTTCTCATCTTTAATAATTAAAATTTTCAATTTAATTAAAGTTTCCTTTTCTAAATTAAGAAAATACTTAAAATCAAATCAAAAAAATGATACAAAGAATAAAAATAAATAATTCAGAGAGTTCTAATTTATAAAGATTAATTTAAAAAAAAATACTAATCTTTTTTATTGAATTAATTCAATAAAAATATTTTTCTGATCTTTTGGAAAAAATAATTAATTTAATATCATTAATCAATTATTTTTCAGAGATTAATTTTTCTATAGTGAAACTTGGAATATCATTTAATCTTCTGGACCAAGCCATCATATAATACTTCTCATCATTGTCTTTGTTGATATATTCCCATAATAGTTTTTTCTCTTTAAAATCTATTTCGAGTAATCTGCCATAATTAGTTTCCTCAACAAAAATAGAATTATTTTTTTCAATTTTGTCTGATAACCCTTCAGTAACTGTTCTTGGAATAAGTTTTTTATCAAGAAAATTAAAATCAATATAACTCAATTCCAGATTTTTTTCCTCATTATGATTAGATGCTTTATTATATATTTTCGTTTCGTATTTCTCTTTGGAGTTTAGTGAAGGCAAATTATTTATTGTTCTATAAATATTGTGTTTTACTTTATTTCCAGGCTCAAAATGTGTACTAGGGAAAAGACGATTATTATCAAAAATTGAGATATGACTACCATTTTTATCTATGAAATCCGCATCATGTTGTTTAGTCCCATATCCTTTTAAAACCCATACTACTTTTCTTTTTTTTAAATCATAAGCAAGAATACTCGATTGATGAGCTAAACTAAGAAGTACAAATTCTGTCTCTTTATTATTTCTTAGTGGTTCTACATCATTTATATGAAAAGGATCATTAGTAGCACCCTCAGAATAAAGAAAGTAATCTAAGCCTGCTGATTTAAAAATATCAAGAAGAAAGTGTGTTTCTAATATATTTAAATCTTTATCTAATATTGCAAATCCATCGGTATGTAGTTTGCCTTTCTCTCTAATAGGAGCATAAATTTTTTCTTGATAATCTTTTTCTAATGAATGATGGAATTCATAAAAAGAGTTAAATTTTAAAACTTCTCCATCTTTTGAAAATTTTGTAATTGGGCCTGTGCCAACTGAACTATTCAAAATTAAACTTCCATCAGATAATAATAATGGGTGTGTAAACGTGACTGAATTTTTATTTAGTTTTACCCCGGTTATGGATAAAAATTTTCTCATTTTAAATTGCCATTTATGAATTAGTTTCTGATTATTCATATCCCAAAGCTCTACAAATGGAATACCGTCTTTATAAGGATCCGCTGCTGATAAAAGCAAGAATCCAGCATTTTTTCGGGACCCTTGCTCATAATAAAAATTGAAGCCTTTTTTTAATGAATTAAATCTATTAGATGTATCTTCGATATTTTTTACTATTCTGCCTGATGTAGATAGCTCATTTTTGACAACAGTATTTAATTCGCTTAAATTTTTTATTACAAATTTACTTGGTATGTTAATTCTTGATTTTTTAATTAAATTACACTTCAAAGTAGATACTTTGCCCTCATGACAATATTTTTGATCATATATACCAATTGCTTGAAAAAATATTATGGATGAAATAATTAAAAAGTAGTTTTGAAGAGGTACTAAATAAGATTTTATTTTTTTTATTTTCATCTGAGATATAATTTTTTTATTATTTTAAAACTATAAATAATTTTATAAATTATTATTACTTTATAATAAAAAATTAATTTAGATCATAAAGTTTTGAATAAATTAATTTCGATAAATCAAAAAGATTTTGATCAACTTTGAGATTAAGTTTAATGTTATTTTTATTTTTAAGTATAATTCTAAAATCTTTCTTTAATTGAGTTAATGTAAATATATTTTCTAGTTTGGTGCTATTAGTTTTACAGAGTTCCTCATAAGAAGTTAAAAATAAATTGTTAGGTTTTTTTGAAGTTACATATTCAAGAAGCCAAGAATATAAATTTATCCAAGACTTCAACCAAAAATCAAGTTTTTCTTTGGTATTAATAATTGATTCTTTTTGATCATCTTTTATTTCATAAAAAAAAGGCTTTTGATTTAAACCAAATTCCCTATGTCCTATTAGATTCATATATTCTAAAATAAAAGGATCATTTTTTTGAGCTTCACATATCCTTTGGTGAGTTTTATCTAAAGATAAGGCATGAGATATAGGATCTCTAAATAAAACGATAAATAAATCATCTTTAAAATATTTACAAAGCTGGGGTAAACGTAAAAGATTATTATTGTTTTTGATCAAAATTTTTTTCTTTTTTTGAAAAATAGCATGCCTACTTAAAAAATTATCATAATCAATTAAAGTTTTATTTTTATATTTTCTTTTGACAGAAAGGGGTTGGGAAAAATATAAAGGATTTTCTTTAATCCAAAAAGGTTCATCAAGACATTCAGGAGATTCAATAGATATTTTGATACCATCTTTATGCAGTCTTTC
The DNA here is from genome assembly GCA_003283415.1 of Prochlorococcus sp. AG-321-E21. Taxonomy (GTDB): domain Bacteria; phylum Cyanobacteriota; class Cyanobacteriia; order PCC-6307; family Cyanobiaceae; genus Prochlorococcus_A. Next base: position 45,756 of record QBXH01000008.1, read on the forward strand.
AATTGATTCTAACTTTTTTTTATTTATAAATTTTGAATATATATTTGCTAGCCTTGGATTAAGAATGAAAGGCATATGAGAATACTTTAGTGAAGCAAACTGATTAGATAAATAAAGCTGATTTAGAAGAGCTGTTGTTCCAGCTCTTGCAAGACCACATATAAAGATCTTTTGTACGTTATCTTTTGGTTTTTTATATTTTTTAATTCTTTCATATAAAAAATTAGAGATCTCACTATTGCCAAGAAATTGCTTATGTAAATGCTGATCTAAGCTAGAATAATTAGAAAAGGTCATTTTTTATAAAATAGTAGTGAAGTAAAAGTAAAAGATGAAATTAATAAAGAAAAATTATAATTTCCAATGACTTTAAAAATTAATAAACAAGTTATTAAATAAGGAATAATACATAATAATAATGAGCCTATTAATATAATCCCGCTGTAAGACAATTTATCAAGATCTTTGCTTTTTAAACTATTAATTGAATTCTTGACCTTTATAAGATCTTTTTTATAAATATAAAAATTTTTATTTAAATTAGCTTTCCCAAAAGTGAATTTAAAGGTATAAAAGCCAATCATTAAAATAAAAATTAAAAGAATAAATTTCATTATTTAGTTTTTTTATCTTTTTATAAATGAACATAATAAATAATATTAAAATACAAATCTATTTATTTTTGTGTTTTTATTATATAAAGTAAAATTTCATATTCTGCTACCTCAACATTTTTTTCATTAAATCAATAATATCTAGCTTGTTTATGTTGATATATTCTAAAATATCGAGAAGTTTAATATTAACAGAAATAGATTTTTTTAATTTTTTTTCTTAATAGAATGAAGTTTTATCTTCAAGTATGTTTATCGTTTTCTCTTCATTTTGAATAAAGACCAAATTCATTACAACTTATATTTTTGTTTTATTTAAATCTGTCTTTAATTATGGTAACTCTGCGAGCTATTCTGCGAGCTAATCAATGAAAACAGTTGTAAAACCTAGTTATAGCTTGATTGGTGATCTGCATGGCATGCAGGGGGTCAGCGGTTCAAATCCGCTTGGCTCCACTTGATTCTTAGGTTATGAGATATAGTAATGGTGTGTTTTAGAGGTGTGTTCTTAAATTAGACATTATTTGCAGATTATTTACATGGCATGCAGGGGGTCAGTGGTTCGAGTCCGCTTGGATCCATTTATTAATTTTTTTAAGAATTTTTAATATAATCTTTGCAATATAACTTAATCAATGTGTCAAGAACATTCCTTTTCTTAAAGTTGGAATAAGTTAGGAATTTAAAAATCGAAAAATACTTTACAACTTATAAATTATAAAATTACTTTTAATATTGTAGAATTGAGATATAATAACCAGGTTTTAAAAATTATCTTAAAAATAATTAAAAAATATAAACTATATTTAAACAAAAATAGTATGGTTAGTAATTGATTTAAACCAATACATCAATATGAATTTTAATATAAGTAATCCTGTAGTTTCTGAGGATTTAAATTACATTAAAGAAAATACTTTAGATTGTGATTTAAATAATTCAACTATTCTCATAACGGGTTGTGCTGGGTTCCTTGGATTTTATATTACACAGTACTTAACCATTAACTATAAAAGTTTAGGAATTAAATCAATAATTGCTTTAGATTCTTTCTTGTTAGGAGACTGTCCATTATGGCTTACAGAACTAGAAAAACATTTTTCTGAAGTGATTAAGATTAATAAATTTATTTTAGGGAAGCAAGAAATAAGTACAATTAAAGGCTTTAGTGATGTATCTCATATCCTTCATATGGCTTCTATTGCTTCACCAACTTTCTATAGAAAATATCCAATTGAAACTATCGATGCAAATGTTTGGGGTCTTCGCGATCTATTAGATACATATAAAAATAGCAATTCGTTACGAGGATTTGTGTTTTTTTCAAGTAGTGAAATTTATGGTGATCCGGATCAGAAAAATATTCCAACAAAAGAAACTTATAGAGGATTAGTTTCATGTACTGGTCCAAGAGCCTGCTATGACGAAGCAAAGAGATTTGGAGAAACTCTGTGCGTTATTTACCGAGAAAAATTTAATATACCAGTTTCAGTGGTTAGACCATTTAATAATTATGGACCTGGTATGAAAATATCTGATAAAAGATTACCTGCTGATTTGGCTAATTGCATCAAAGAAAATAAAGACATAATATTGTTTTCAGATGGTTCCCCCACTAGAACATTTTGTTATGTTGCTGATGCTGTTATTGGATATTTGAAGGTTTTATCTAGTTCACATTTCAGCGAATTTAATATTGGATTTGATGGAAATGAAATAAGTGTTTTTGAACTGGCTAAATACTATAAAAAAATAGGAATCGAAAAATTTAATTTTAAAGGAAATATAATTAAAGAAGAAAGTGAAGATCCTCAATATTTAGAAGATAATCCTAATAGGAGGCAACCTAATATTCAGAAAGCAAGAAAGTTCTTGAATTATGAACCTAAGATTGGAATATATCAAGGAATAGAAAAATATCTAGATTTTATTTTCTATAAATAATTATGAAAATAATAGTAATTGGGACAGGATATGTAGGACTTATAACAGGCCTTGGTTTTAGCTCATTGAATCATCAGGTTACATGTGTGGACATAAATGAAAAAGTTGTTGAAAAACTAAACAAAGGCATTCCAACATTTTTTGAAAAAGGTTTAGAAGATTTATTAAAAAAAGAACTATCTTCAGGAAGATTTAAAGCTAACACTAATTTAAAAGAAGATATTCAAGAGGTAGATTTAATTTTCATAGCTGTTGGAACCCCATCTTTAAACAATGGAAAGATTGATCTGAGTTTTATTAAAACAGTATCTGAAACTATAGGCAAAGAAATTAAAAATATTGATAGGTTTATCTCAATTATTGTTAAAAGTACAGTGCTCCCAAAAACTACGGATACATTAGTAAGAGAAATAATAGAAGATTTTAGTGAAAAAGAACTTGGAGAATTTGGATTGGGAATGAATCCTGAATTTCTTAGGGAAGGTTCTGCTTTGGAAGATTTCATGAATCCGGATAGAATTATAATTGGTTTTGAAGATATAAAAACTAAAAAGTCTCTAGCTAATTTGTATGAATCTTGGGATTGCGAAAAAATATTTGTAAATACAAGGACAGCGGAACTAATCAAATATACCAATAATGGCTTTCTTGCTTTATTGATCTCAGCTACAAATGAAATAGCAAAAATTTCTAGTTCAATAGGGAATATTGATATTAAAGAAGTAATGCACGGTGTCCATTTAGATAAAAGATGGAATCCAAAAGTTAATAATAAAAGAGTTTACCCAAAAATTATTGATTATCTTGAAGCAGGATGTGGATTTGGAGGCTCTTGTTTCCCAAAGGATGTTAAAGCTTTAATTAAGTATGGCGAAGAGAATGGAAATGATATGAAGATATTCAGAAATATAATTGAAATTAATAATGATCAACCCAAAACAATAATTAGAGATTTATCTAAAGTAACTTCCTTTGAGGACAAAAATATACTTATTTTAGGGCTAGCTTTTAAACCCGGTACTGATGATGTAAGAGAATCTCCTGCAATAGCAGTTGTGAAAGAATTACTTAAAAAAGATATAAAGATATTTCTTCATGACCCAATTGCAATTATTAATTTCAAAAAAGAAATAGGTGCCAATAGTAAAATTAAATTTATTAATAATTGGTTAGATCAAGTTTCTAAATCAGCAATAATTATTATCCTCACAAAATGGGAAGAATATGAAAAACTTAATTATTCTAATTTAAGTGGAAAAATTATTTATGATGCAAGGAGAGTTTTAAGTAAAGAAAAACTTTATTGTAGAAAGTATATGAGTATAGGTTTACAAAATTGAATTAATTTATTTTAATCATTTATTATTTATTCACTAGATAAATATATTTAGGAAAGTCACTATATATGAATAAAATTTATTTCTTTAGCCACCTTTGTAAAGCTGTAAAGACTAAAAAAATTATAATTTATTATGAAATTGCAGTTTTACACTTAATTTAAAAAAATTACTCAGATTATTATTTTTGTTAATTATAGATTTTTTCAAAAAGTTTTTGATTTAATATACAAATTTCAACTTTGCAATTATTTTAAATTTGATATTTAGAGTTTTAATAAATGATTATATAGCTTTTGCTTAATCTGATTTAGAAGAAATATTAATATAGATAGTTTGTAAAATCTTCTATTAATATGAAATATTTTTTGCTAAGCAATGATATTATTTTGAAATATTAGGATCTAAATTTTGAAGAAAACTGTACGAAATCTCCTCATATTCATCATTGCCCTTTTAAGTGGTTCTCTAATATTTGTTTTATTAGATGGTTTCTATGTAAAAAAAAATGATGATGGTAGTTTTCAAGTTAAAGCCCTTTTTACTGAACGTTTAATTAACGAAACAAAAAGTGATGGAAAGACTAAATCTGATGAGAAATGGGCAAAAGAGTTAGTTAAAGGAGGATATATCTTACATATTAGACATGCTATGAGGGAGAAATTTACTGGATCAGTCACGACTTATGATGCTATTGAATTATTAAATAAAGATAATGCAAGAGATACAGATTATCATAGAGCTGTATGTCTAACTGAAAGAGGTGTACTTGATTCTAAAGCAGTAGGTAAAACATTTGATTTGGCTGGCATCAATGTTTCATATGTAGTATCAAGTCCAAGTTGCAGAGCAAGAGAAACAGCTATATTCGCCTTTAATAGAATTGATCAAATTGAACCGGCAATATTGCACCGTACAGCCCAAATGAATTCACAGCATAAAATTTATGGCGATAAACTCAGAAGTATTGTTGATGCCATTCCAATTAAAGAAAATACTAATATAGTTATTTCTGGACATGGCGGAACATTATCCTACGATATTAAGAATAAAACTGGAATCGTAGATATTGACGAAACAGATGAAATTGATAATCGTAACGAAACAGGTATTGTTGTAATTGAAAGAAAGGATGGCAAATATATTGCAAGACATAAATTCTATTCAATTAATAGTATCGCTAAATCACTTCTTGAATTACCCGTAAATAACGAGGGGCTAGAAAAATTTGTTTTTAAACCTGGTGATAAATATGAACCAAAAAATATTAATAGAGGTTTTATTTTTATACCTAATTATTAATTTTTAATTGAAAAAAAAATAAATACAAATTTAAATAAATAATTTATTTTAAATAATCCTTACTTTTAACTAATAAAGTTATTCTTATTTAGATAAAGGTTTTTGGTTCAGTTGGCAAATCAAATACATAATATGCAAATCTTAAAAGACTTTAATCCGATTTTAGATAAGGGTTTTTATCAAAAATGTTAAATTTATTTTTTAATAGCTGGGTGAATTTATTCTTAGACAAATTCAAACAAAAATAAATCTTTTTATAACTTATTAGTTTAGGACTTTTAAATTTATAAAAAATAAATAAAGATATTACTGAAAATAACCTTTATACAATATAAAAATAATTACGCATAGTTGTTATGCTAGAAAAAAAAATAGAATTGAATTTTATTATTACTTTTAACAATATAAAATTAAAACCACTTATTGGTTCGATTAAAACTATTGAAATCTTTTCCTAAAAGTCTAAGTATTTTTATTTATTTTCCAACAAAGTATTTATTACAAAATCCACATAAGTTGAAAATCTATATTTATCTGCTTCTTTTGATATTAAAAATTTATATATCCTTTTGCGATAATTTTCTTTATCCTTGTCACTTAAAGAATGCAATATTTCTTTAAGCAATGATTTTGCGGTAATGTTTTTATTAATAGCTATATAACAATTACTTGGGATATTTTTTAAATCCTTAGGACCTAAATAAATTGGAATTACACCATAAATCATGGGATCAAATAACTTTTCAAAAATTGTGAATGGCCGCCCCACTGTTGGTTCGAATGCTAAATTAAAATCAAATTTTTTAAGAGTAGAATATTTATAATTTAAAGTTTGAATATTTTCGATAGGCTTAAAAAAAATAGTAGTTAAAAAAGTTAAAGCTTTTTTAATTAATTGAATTCTATTTATAATAGCTATAAAAGGGATGTCAAAAGGTATTTGTCTTTTATTCCAGCCATAACCATAGACCGCAAAATTATTTGGGTAATTTAATATAGATTTCATTAATTTATATCTTTTAATGTAAGTTGAATTCCTGGATAGTGCAATTTTAAAAGAGTTTAAATAAAAAATTTTATTTATCCTTTTTTTACTGAGGATATCTTTTTTAGAATTTTTAATCTGACTAGCATCAGGTAAGGCTGGATAACTAAAAACTTTTGTTTTATAAAATAAAAATTTATAATTATTTTCTTCCGTATTAATACAAACTAAATCAAAAAGTAAAGGGATATTGAGTAAAAATCTATTTCTCGCTAAATTCGATTCATGAATGATTAAAATCGTTCTTAATTTCTTTTTATAAAAATTATTTTTTAGAATTTTAAAAAGTTCTAATATCCTAGGAATATCTATCACAATTATCTGATCAAAATCCGTATGATTTTTATGATTATATTTTTCAAAATAAATAGATTTTCCTTCTCCGACCTTAATTAATTGTTCCCAAGCTTCGTAAGTTGTACTATGGAACAATTCTTTCATATTTAACCCTTTTTTTATTTGATCGAAACAAGGGTAGTAACCTAAAACTCCTACTAACATAAAAACTTCTTGTTTTTAGAATAATTATATATTCATTTGAATATTTATTGCAATTATTTGAGCTAAAGATTTTTTCCTTTTGGGTAGTTTAATTTTAAATATTTTTTCTTTCCGTCAGTTCATAAATAATTATTTAAAACTACTTTTTCTATAATCCGATTAGCTCCATTAAATTTTTTTTTCATATAAATTAAATGTATCAGCCACATATGAATTTGGCTCGTTTACCCTCATTGGAATAGATCCATTTAATATTTTTCCTTTGGCATTGAATCTTTTCCATTCTTTTTTTGCAAAATCTAATAATGATATTGGAGACCCACTACCAATATTAAAAACTAGAGGGATACCTTTAACCACATCACCTCTAAAACAACAATTTAATAAATGTTCTGCTACTTCTTCAACAGGTATGAAATCTCTAATTTGTGAACCTTTTGTCATTTTGAAATCTGAGCCATTTAATGCAGCATTTCTTAGTGATGACCAGAAATTTATATCATTTTGTCCTAATCCATAAGCTAGAAAAATCCTAGGATAAATTAATTCTGTTTTATAAGTTTTACACAATGCCTCTAACATATAAAAACTAGCAACTTTACTTCGGGCGTAATTATTTGTTGGCATCAATGGAGCATTGCTAGGTATCATTTTATATCTATCGGAGCTCAACCCATACTCGTGACAAGTGCCAATAAAAACACATCTTTTTACATTAGCTTTTATAGCCTCCTCCATTAATTTTATTGGACCGATTACATTTGTTTTTGTTAATTCTTTGATAGATGCTTTTCTTGGGCTTACACCTGCAGAAGCTAAATTAATTAAGACATCTACTTTCTCAAGATCATACATATCTATTTCTGATAGATCTTTTTTAATCCAATATATATTTTTGTCTAAATTATCATTATCAATATCACCTCTTTTTAATGCAATTATTTCATATCCTTTTTTATTTGCCAATTTTGTTAGGTACGATCCAATAAATCCAGAAGCACCAGTTATGAATATTTTCATTATTTAAAGATTTCGAAAATTTTAAGATTTTAAAAAGTGTTCAAGATCGTCTTGAAAATACCTACTTTATATTAGGTTAATTTTATCTAATCCCACAACTTCCAAGGAGCATTTTCATTTTGCCACATTTCATTTAATTTGTTTTTATCCCTTAGATTATCCATTGGCTGCCAGAAACCATCATGTTTATAGGCAGATAATTGTTCTTTTTTTGATAATTGTTCCAGAGGCCCTTTTTCCCAAGTTGAATTGTCACCGTTAATTATATTTATAACTTCGGGATTTATTACAAAAAATCCACCATTAATCCAAGCTTTATCTCCATCTGCTTTTTCTTGAAATTTTAAAACCTTATTACCCTCTAAACTTATAGCTCCGAATCTTCCTGGTGGCTTAACTGCTGTGAGCGTAGCACTTCTTCCTTCTTCATAATGATGTTGCAATAATTTATTTAAATTAATATTTGCTAAACCATCACCATAAGTAAAGAAAAATGGCTCATCATTATTTAAATAGTCCTTCACTCTTGCCAACCTTCCTCCTGTCATTGTTTTCTCTCCAGTATCAATTAAAGTTATTTTCCATGGCTCAGTTTTTTTTGTATGAACCTCTATTTTATTACTTGATAAACTGATGGTTATATCACTATTATGAAGAGAATAATTGGCAAAATATTCTTTTATCAAATAACCTTTATAACCGCAACATATTATGAAATCATTAAAGTTGTAGTGACTATAGATTTTCATAATATGCCATAAAATTGGCATACCTCCTATTTCTACCATGGGTTTAGGTTTGAGATGAGTCTCTTCACTCAACCTTGTTCCTAATCCACCGGCAAGAATTACAGTCTTAATCATTTTGACCTGCTGTCAAAAATTACTAAAATACAATACAAACAATAATAGCCTATAACTTCATTACTAAAATATTCTGTTAACTATAAGGGCAAAATTAATTTAAGATAGTTTATTTAGTTGAGAAAATAAAGGAGATAAAACTTCGTAAGGATAACTGAAATTTAGAATTAAAAAAAAAGAAAAAAAGGATTTAGATTTTTAAGATATTTATAATTTTAATTTTAAAAAAAACCATTCAGGCAAAAATCGAATTTTTATCTAAATGGTTTTTAATATAAAAATCATATGTTTTTTTTATACCCTCTTCTAGGGTTGTTTTTGCTTCCCATCCTAATAGATTAATATTTTTTGAATTTACAATTTTTCTTTTCATACCTTGAGGTTTGTCTTTATCAAATTTGAATGCGCCTGTATAATTCAGTATCTTTGCAGCAATTTGATAAAATTCCAAGATGCTGTAATCTCTACCGCATCCAACATTTAAACAATCAGGCAACTTTTTTATATTATGTAAACAAAACCATATAGCTTCTGCTAAATCAGAAGAATACATAAATTCTCTTCGAACTGAACCATCTCCCCAAATTTCTACTTCATTTATATTATTTGTAATAGCAGTATGTAATTTTACAATAATACTTGGAATTAGATGGGATCTTTGAGTAGAAAAAGAGTCATATCTTCCGTATAAATTGCAGGGAATTAATGTCTTGTAAAAGATACTTTTATCTTCAACGGAAAGATATTCGCATAATTTAGCAGCGCAAATCTTTGCTAGAGCATAGCCTTCATTTGTTGGCTCTAAATCACTTGTTAATATTGAATTTTCTTTTAAGGGATTTTCTGCATTTCGAGGGTACATACATGAACTTCCAAGATTTAGAAAGTATTTAATTTTTGATTCATAAGAGGCTTCGATAACGTTATTATTTATTTTTATATTTGTAAGTAAGAATGAAGTTGGTTCTGCAATATTTGCATGAATACCTCCTACTTTGGCAGCGCTATGAATCACTATATCTGGCTTATTAATTGCGAGCCATTCTTTTATTCTTTTGATTTTAGTTAGATCTAGCTCAGCTCTATTTGGACAAAGTAATTTAAAAGATTTGTTGTTGTTTTTTTCAATTAAATTTCTTCCAACCATTCCACTGCCCCCAGTTATCCAAACCTTTGTCTGTGTATCTTTTTTAGTCATAATTTATTTAGCTGATTTTGAAGAATTAGTAATTTTTCTGCCTCCCTTTTATCATGAGAGATCATTTCACTTACAAGATCCTCTAAGGACTTCTTTGGCGCCCATCCCAGCATTTTTTTTGCTAGAGATGAGTCACCTAGAAGTGTCTCTACTTCTGAAGGCCTAAAATATCTCTTATCTATCCTCACAACTATTTCTTTATTATCAGATCTTCTGCCTATTTCATCTAGTCCCTTACCTTTCCAAATTATACCCCCCCATCCTAGTTGCTTAGCGCTAAGTTCTATAAAGTTTCTTACTGAATCTTGCCTTCCTGTGGATATTACATAGTCTTCAGGAACTTCTTGTTGAAGCATTAACCACATCATTTCAATATAGTCTTGGGCATGGCCCCAATCTCTTAATGCATCAAGATTGCCAAGATATATACAGCTTTGAAGTCCTGCATTTATTTTTGTTAGCCCTTGGGTAATTTTTCTTGTGACAAATGTTTCACCACGTCTTGGAGATTCATGATTAAAAAGAATTCCATTACAGGCATACATTCCATATGATTCCCTATAATTCACTGTTATCCAATAAGCATATAATTTTGAGACTGCATATGGACTTCTAGGGTAAAAAGGTGTTGTTTCTTTTTGAGGCGTTTCTTGAACTAAACCATATAATTCGCTAGTGCTAGCTTGATATATTTTAGTTTTTTTAGATAAATTTAATAACCTTACAGCCTCAAGAATCCTTAATGTTCCTAATGCATCGCAGTTAGCTGTATATTCAGGTGATTCAAAACTAACTGCTACATGACTTTGTGCTCCTAAGTTATAAATTTCATCTGGTTGGACTTCCTGTATAAGATTGATAATATTTGTGCTGTCTGTTAAGTCTCCATAATGGAGACTTAAATTTGATTCAGGTTGATGAGGATCTTTAAATAGATGATCAATTCTAGGAGTGTTTAAAGAACTAGAGCGCCTTTTTATTCCATGCACTAAGTATCCTTTTTTTAATAAAAATTCTGCTAAATAACTTCCATCTTGTCCTGTTATGCCTGTTATTAAAGCAACTTTAACTTTGTTTTCATTATTCAAGGAATTTCCCATTTTAAATATATATTAATTCTGTTGATTTGTATTATATACAATGATGACTTTATAAATTTACTTTATTTTATTTCTATTAATATTATTTCTTATAAGAACCAATGACTTAATGACTTAATGACTTAAATTAATTATTTATTGAGAAAAAAATTATTAATCAGCAAATCATAATTCTATTCCTTTTCTGAAAGTATATAA
>QBXH01000009.1 GCA_003283415.1 Prochlorococcus sp. AG-321-E21
GGTACAACTCCCTCGACGATAAATTCATGTCTTAATGTCGCAGATGCTTTAGATGTTCAAGTATGTATTCATACAGATACTTTGAATGAAGCAGGATTTGTTGAAAATACTATAAATGCGATTGCAGGTAGAACTATACATACCTTTCATACTGAAGGTGCAGGTGGTGGTCATGCTCCAGATATTATTAAAATTTGTGGAGAAAATAATGTTTTACCAAGCAGTACTAATCCAACCAGGCCTTACACAAAAAATACTTTAGAAGAACATCTTGATATGTTGATGGTCTGTCATCATTTAGACTCCAAAATTCCCGAAGATATTGCATTCGCAGAATCAAGAATTAGGAGGGAGACAATTGCTGCGGAAGACATTTTGCACGATATTGGGGCTTTTTCTATTATTGCAAGTGATTCTCAAGCTATGGGGAGAGTTGGAGAAGTAATTACAAGAACTTTTCAAACGGCACATAAAATGAAAGTTCAAAGAGGCCCATTACCTGAAGATTCTGACAAAAACGATAATTATAGAGTTAAAAGATATATCTCTAAAGTTACTATAAATCCAGCTATTGCTCATGGAATTAATAAATTTGTTGGTTCTATTGAAAAAGGCAAAATTGCAGATTTGGTTTTGTGGAAACCTTCCTTTTTTGGTGTTAAACCAGAATTAGTTGTCAAAGGTGGGTCTATCGTTTGGTCTCAGATGGGTGATGCAAATGCTTCAATTCCAACTCCAGGCCCTGTTCATGGAAGACCTATGTTTGCAAATTTTGGACAATCACTTTTTAATAGTTCTTTCACTTTTTTGAGCAAAAATGCCATCGAACTTGATGTTCCTAAAAGACTTTCTTTGCAAAAAAAATGTTTAGCTGTGGAGAATACAAGATCTATAAATAAATTAGATCTTAAATTGAACAATAAATTACCAAATATATCGGTTGATCCACAAACTTATGAAGTATTCGCTGATGGAAAATTACTAACGTGCGAGCCTCTTGAAGAAATACCAATGGCTCAAAGATATTTTTTACTTTAGTAATTATTAATTAATTCTTTTTTAGTGAAATTTATTTCTTTTGATCCTGCATTTGCTAAATCTTCTTGAAGTTTATTTTCACAAGAAAGGACTCTTGACCAACTTGGAAGTTGTTGAGTTGTTGGATTTGATAAATAACCTTGAGTTGCAGGTCTTAATAACTTAGCAAATTTTTGAACTGACAATTCTTCTTCATGCCTATCATATGGAAGCTTATTAACTCCAGAATCTAATCCAAATTGTTTCACTCTATCCTCACCTACTCTTTTGTAAAGGACTTCAAGTGTAGACAGTTGAGTACTCGTTAACGTCTCTGCTTGATGTTCCATTAATCCTCTCAAAACACTAGAAAGAATTTCTGTACACATTTTTTGTAGACCCTCTTTAGAGGATGATCCTATAGTTTTATGCTTATGATCAAACAATCCAAGGTCTACTTGAGCTATTTTGGATGTCCTGACATTTCTATAAACTTCTGAAAGAAGTCCTATTTCTAAACCCCAGTCACAAGGAATTCTTAAATTCATTGCCAAATCTTTTGTAAATGCGAATTCACCGGCTAGTGGATATCTAAATGACTGTAAATATTGTAAGAATGGCCCATTACCAACTAGCTGCTCCAAACTTGCTAAAAGAGGTCCCACAAATAATCTAGTTGCTCTTCCTTGTAATTGATTATTTTCTAATGATAATCTACTGTAGAAGGCTTTTACATAGGAAATTCCATAAGACTCATCTAATAATGGAAGTATCATTCTTGATGGATATAAGGGACTAAATGTTCTTATGTCAGCATCAAATAAAGCAACCACATCAGATTTTCTTGTTGCAACACCTATTCCTTGCCATACTGCCCATCCTTTCCCTGGAGTCCCAAGTAATTCGAGACCATTTTTTTCTTGGTTTTTTAATAGTTCAATTACAGATGGAGAATTTGTCCATTGAATATGAACAGGAAAAGGCATTGAATCAAAAAATGATTTTGCAGAATTTACCTGGTCTATAGTTTTTGCAGATAGAGCTATAACTAATTCATTTAATCCTGCAAGATTTTTTAAGACTTCTTTTATATCTTTCAAAGCAGGACGTTCAAATTCTTCATAAAGGCAAGGAATTAATATTGCTGTGGGTTTATTCTTTAGATTTCTATTTAATTCTTTTAGTAGATCCTTCGTGACACCATATTCATGTATTGTTGTGATTAAACCCTGTTGAAAGTCCATTTTCTATTTGATGTGCAGAATAGTGTTAATACTTCAATGATTTCTTCATAGTGACCCAAATTGATTCAGAGAAAAAATTAGATAGATTAAAACTTAGTAAATTGCTAGAAACAATTTATAAGGATCATACTACCGAAGAGATCAACGTTATTTGTAATCAATTATTGCAGATTTTAGATAATTTCTCAGAGAAGTCTCGTTATGAAGAAATAAGTGAAGGTAAAAAATGGGATGAATCTTATGCCGTTTTAATAACTTATGCTGATGGGGTTTATAAAAAAGGCGAATCTACACTTGTAACGCTTCGAGAATTACTAAGTAAATATTTTGGAAGTCTATCAAAAGTAGTTCATATTCTTCCATTTCTTAAATCGACTAGTGATGGTGGTTTTGCTGTCTCCAGCCATAAGTCATTAGAAGAAAAATTTGGTAGTTGGGAGGATCTGAGAAGTATCTCTATTAATCACCATTTAATGGCTGATTTGGTTTTAAATCATGTTTCATCATCTCATCTATGGGTTCAGCAATTTATTAAATGTCAAGAACCGGGATTATCTAATGTCTTTTCCCCCTCACCAAATCTTGATTGGAAAAATGTTATTAGACCAAGAAGTTCATCACTTTTCTCCCAAATAAATACTGAAGATGGACAAAAACAAGTTTGGACCACCTTTGGACCAGATCAAGTTGATTTGAATTGGCTTAATCCAAAAATGACTATAGAGTTTCTTAATTTGATTATTACTTATTTATCAAATGGCATTAAATGGTTAAGACTCGATGCTGTAGGTTTCATTTGGAAGGAACCAGGTACAACATGTTTGCATTTACCAAAGGCACATTCAATTGTAAAGATTCTAAAAATATTACTAAATGATCTTCTTAAAGATGGTGTATTGATTACTGAAACTAATGTTCCACAGAAAGAAAACCTTTCTTATTTAATTCCAGAAGATGAGGCAGATATGGCTTATAATTTTCCTTTGCCTCCTCTTCTTTTAGAAGCAATAATTACTTCAAGAGCAGACATTTTAAATTCATGGATTTGTAATTGGCCCGAATTGCCGGATAGTACCACTCTATTCAATTTCACCGCTTCTCATGATGGTATTGGGTTAAGGGCTTTAGAGGGCCTCATGAATGAACAAAGAATTAAGCATTTATTGATTAATTGCGAAAAAAGAGGTGGACTTGTAAGTCATAGAAGATTATCAAATGGTGAGGATAAACCATATGAGTTAAATATTAGTTGGTGGAGCGCAATGGAAGATTCAGGGAGAGATTCAAATCGTTTTCAATATGAAAGGTTTTTATTAACGCAATTACTTGTGATGTCTCTTAAAGGTGTTCCTGCTTTTTATCTTCCCGCATTGCTAGCTTCAGAAAATGATATAAAGAGTTTTTCAATGACAGGTCAAAGAAGAGATTTAAATAGGGAAAAATTTAAGTTAGAGAAACTATCAGCTGTTTTTAAAAATCCTGAATCTAATGCAAATAAAAATCTGAGGTATCTCCGTAATGCCATGGATCTTAGAGGGAAATTACCTCAATTTCATCCTCAGTCTCAAATGGAATGCTTATCAAAAAATAGGGGTGATATTGTTGTAGTTAGAAGAGGTATTGGTTCAAAATCCGTTTTTACAATTCACAATATGACAGAAAATAAAATCAACTATAGATTAATTGAGGATGAATTTACTAAATTAATTAAAAATGATGAGAATATGCAGGATTATCTAACATCAAATAAATATAATTCTAATAATATCGAACTTGACCCTTTTCAAGTTATTTGGCTTGGCTTTTTGACAGATGATTGAAAATTCTTCCTTATGGGTAGTCAGTGACGTTGATGGAACATTAATGGATCATTCTTATGATTTAACTCCGGCAAAAGAAACGATAAAATTTCTTCAAAAATTATCTATCCCAGTCATATTATGTACTAGTAAAACCGCTGCGGAAGTCAAGGTTATTAGAAAACAACTTAATTTAACTGATCCTTATATTGTAGAAAATGGTGCAGCTATATATGGTGAATCATTAAAGAAAGTTAATGGGGAAATTATTCTTGGAGAAAAATACGAAATACTTGAAAATATTTTGAGGAGTATTTCTAATGAAATTAATTATGACTTACAACCACTCAATAATATTTCGGACCAACAAGCAACTGAACTTACTGGTTTAAAAGGCTATGCTCTTGAATTAATGAGAGATAGACATTGGAGTATGCCATTCTTAAACCCTCCTGAAACTATGGAAGAAGAAATTAAAATTAGTTGTAAAAAATTTAATGTAGAAATTTTTAGAGGTAATAGGATGAGCCACATGTTATCAATTAATTCAAACAAAGGAAAAGCAATAAATGCACTAAAGCAATATTCAAATAATTCAAATATTCAAATTATTGGTCTGGGTGATTCCCCTAATGATTTACCTCTACTATTGAATTCAGATTACAAAATTGTTATTCCTAGCCCTAATGGACCAAACTTAAATTTATTAGAAAAATTAAAAGATTATAAATATACCCTAGCGAGTTATCCAAATGGTTTCGGTTGGAAAAGTGAAATAAATAAGTTAATAAATAAATTAGTATTAAGTAAACAATGAAAGATTTAAATATTGAATTTCCATTAGATGACTTTGAAAAATTAATTTCTCAAATTGGATGGAGTTCCTTGGATGAATGGTTTATGTTTTGGCATCTTAAGAAAGAGATACTCTCAATTGATGCTTTTTGGGATAAAAATGTAAATGATGATTGGATTTGGGGTTTGGCTTTACCTCTTTTATCACAAGCATATAAATTAAATATAGAATCTAATGATCGTAAAATAATTGGAATTTCAGCTCTTCCTGGAACTGGTAAAACAACCTTAGGTAAATGGTTGGAGAGTATCTCCCTAAAATTAAAATTTAAGATATCTGTTATTTCTATTGATGATTTTTATCTACCTTCTGAAGAGATGGCATTAGCTATTAGAAATAATCCATGGAATGTTTCTCGAGGTTTTCCAGGCAGCCACTCAATTGATTTAATGAAAGAGAAATTACTTAGATGGAAAAATGATGGCCAATTAAATGTACCTGTTTTTGATAAATCTTTAAGAAAAGGTTTAGGGGATAGATCTCATTGGAAAGAGGAGACTCCTGATTTGTTGATAATAGAGGGATGGTTCTTAGGTGTAAAACCTTTATCCATAGATTTAGATAGTTCTGAAATATTTTCACCACCATTAAGTCCTTATGAATCTTCTTACAGAGATAACATCCAAAATAATTTAAACAATTACTTAGACATTTGGAATATGATAGATGAAATTTGGCATTTAAAACCTTTGAAATTTGAATATATGAATAAATGGAAATCTAATCAAGAAAAAAGTATGTTTGTTAAAACAGGAAGTTGTCTTAAAGATAAGAAATTAAATGATTTTATTAGGATGTTAAATGTTTCTATCCCACATAAGAGTTTTGATCTTATAAGTTCGGATGTTTTATTATTGATTAATCAAGATAGAAAATTAACTAATGTCGGATTAAATTGAAATTTCTTTAGATATAATTTGTTTAGTGACTTTTAATACATTTTCTCGTTATTTGTTTGGTGTTTAATTGATATTATTTTTTATTTTTCTTTAAATGGTCGAGTTTTCTTATAAAAATGAAGGCTCCAGAATGGTGGTTTTGAGGTGTATAGGTCCTTCAAATTTTTTTCTAGAAAGAGTTTTATTTCCTGCTGATATTCTTACTTTTATGGCTCCTAATGATTCAAGAGTTGAGATTTGGGGTAATGAATTGTATGGCCCTAAACTAGAGGAAAGGATAAGAATTTCATCTGAGAATGAAGATGCAACTCTAGTTGCGTAATTCTTTTAATTTTAAATTGTCTTCGAGTCAGAATTTTTAAGGTCCTAAGTTGTTTTTATTGATATTATCAAATTATATTTTGTTTATAATAATGACACAATTTGCTTCTTTTGCCATTGGAGGATTTGTCCCATCAGCCGCTATTGCGGGAGTTTTAGTATTGATCGGTCTTGGAGGGTTTTTTTACCTTGGATTAAAAGGGCCAACAGATTATTAATATCAATAAAAAATATTAAATATAATTATATACAATGGATCTTGCTGTAGTACTTTTTATAATAAGTTTGCCTTTTGTATTATTAACAGTTTTTTTTGGGACAAAAAATGACTTTTACGAAAGTGAAAATTATAGCGGTGACGGTTGTGCTCACGATGTGAAAAGATAATTTATTTAGAAATTCCGCTATATATACAAGTCCATTTATTATCAAATTGCCAGACAGGTGTATAAATTTCTTGGGAGATTTTATTTCCAGCTTTTTTACATGTTTCAATATCTTTCATTGGAATCGTATGTAAAGATGGGCTTGTAATGCCACTTACCTCGGGTCTTCCTCCTGGTCCTTGTCTGTAAGTTCCAATTACTAACCAATAATTAGCTTTAACAGCATCAGATAGTATCAATAGACAAAGTGAAATTAATATTTTAAAACTAATTTTTTTCATAATATTTATACATTAGCTTTTCTTCTAATAATGTAAATTGTATTATTTTTAATTGATATTATTAGGTAAAATTTAGAATAAAATAAATTGGAATTTTTAAAATTTATTTTTTATGGAATAATTCAGGGTTTAACAGAATTTATACCTGTAAGTAGCACTGCTCATTTAAAAATTATTTCTTTATTATTTGGATTTGAGGATCCTGGTTCCTCCTTATCTGCAATTATGCAAATAGGAAGTGTTTTTGCAATATTTTGGTATTTCAGAGGAAGTATTTTTAATTTTAAAAATATAAATTTTAAAAAACAAACATATTCTTTTTTGTCAAATAAATTATATAAATCTATCTTTATAGGCACAATCCCAATTTTTTTTATGGGTGGAATTATAAAAATATTTATTCCAGGATTCTCTGATTCATTTTTACGTTCAAATCTTTCAATAGCTTTAGTATCTTTATTGATGTCTTTAATTATGCTTTTTGCAGAAATTTCGACCAATAAATTAATAAATTTAGCCAATCATAAATACCGTAATAGTTTATACATAGGTATTGCTCAAGCTTTTGCAATTATTCCAGGAGTTTCTCGTTCTGGAGTTACTATTTCAACAGCACTCTTATTTGGATGGGATAGAAAAGAAGCAGCTAAATTTTCATTTCTTCTTGGTATTCCTGCAATTTCATTAGCAGCTATTGTTGAGTTTTTGAGTTCAGTAAATCAATTATCAACATTTCCATTTATTCCTCTTTTTGCTGGATTAATTACCACTTTCTACTTTTCTCTATTAGCTATTGATTTCGTAATAAATTATGTTTCCTCTCGTGGGCTCAAAATATTTATTTACTATAGATTGATATTTGGAACCTTGATTCTTTTGAATTTATAACTACTATTATTCAACATTTCTATGTTAATGTTTTTAAATATTGTTTTACGAATGAATTTTTTTATATCATATCAACTAGGAGAGGTTGAAGTTTCTAATTTTACTATAATTATATGTGCAATATTTTCTTCATTTACCTTCATAGCTGTTGGCATAAGCTCTTATAAGTTATACAAATCGTTAATAAATAAAGATGATTCTGAATCTTAATCGGAACGGCGGGATTTGAACCCACGACCCCCACTACCCCAAAGTGGTGCGCTACCAAACTGCGCTACGCCCCGTATTGATACTATAAATAAAAATGACTTTTAATTGTTAATTTCTATAGGTTTATTATTAGATCTCAATACACATTTATCAATATCCCAATTAAAATTTTCCCAGATTTCTATTGGGAGTTTGTAATTACAGTTATTGAAACTTCCTAACTTTACTTTGGTAGGAGATGCTGAACAATATTGCCTACTACCTTCTACAGCTAAATACTGCTGATGATAGTCTTCAGCGTAATAATAAGTATCAATTTTTTTAATCTCTGTTTCTATAAGTCCAAAATTATTTTTATAAAGTTCTTGTTGATAAGATTCTTTGCTCGAATAGATTTTGTCTTTATTAGTGTCATTCTTATAGTAAATTGTTGACCTATATTGTGTTCCCATATCATTTCCTTGTCTATTTTTTTGGGTTGGATTATGACATTCCCAGAACATTTTTAATAAATCACTAATATCTATTTCATTAACATTCCAAACGACCTTAACAACTTCTGCATGTCCAGTAAGACCAGAACATACTTCATAATAATTAGGGTTTTTCTTTTCTCCTCCGGCATAACCTACCGAAGTTGTTATAACTCCAGGCAGTTTCCAAAAGCATTTTTCTGCACCCCAAAAGCATCCACATCCAAATATTATTTCATCTTCCTGATCTTTGGGTTCTTCCTTTATTGCTGTATTTAGTATTCTATGTAGGAAATTTGTTTCATTTGCTGAAATTGATTCTTCTTTATTCATAAGTTTTTTTAGGAATTCAAACATTTTGTCTTTATGTATTTAATTAAAAAGTAATTTTCAACTTATTAATTGATTAGCAGCTATTTCTCTTTCCCAAAGTTTTTTATATAGTCCATTTGTTGCTATTAAATTTTTATGGACTCCCTCCTGCACAATTTCACCTTTATCCATTACAAGTACCCTATCACAAGTTGCTGCGACGGATAATTGATGACTAATCATCAGTATTGTTTTGCTTTTATTTTCTCTCATCTCCTCAATAATTATAGAAGCTGTTTTATTGTCTACACTGGCTAATGCATCATCTAATACTACTACAGAAGCATTAACTAAAAGTGCTCTTCCTAGAGCTGTTCTTTGACGTTGACCACCACTTAGTGTAATACCTCTTTCACCTACAATTGTTTTAAAACCTTCTGGAAAACTATTAATATCATCTATTAAACCTGCATTTACTGCGCTTTTTTTTACTTTATTTTTAGATGCTTGTGGCTCTCCAAATTTTAGATTGTCTGAAATCGTAGATGTAAATAAAAATGCTTCCTGAGGAACTATAGCCACGTGTTTTCTTAAATCAGCTAATTTAATATTCTTAATATCAATATTATCTAAAAATAGTTGTCCATCTGGGATTTCAATAGTTCTGCCTAATGATTTTGCTAGAGTTGTTTTCCCACAACCTACTGGACCAACTATGGCTATAAGTTCTCCGGGATTAATTTTGAAATTTAATCCATTTAATGAATTAAACTTTGATCCCTCATATTTTATTTTTAAATTTTTTGCCTCAATAAAACCTTTTACTTTTTTCTTTATTATTTTAGATTTTGGTTTATCCACAATTTTTGGACTGTTTTGAAATATCTCTTCAACTCTATCTAGACTAACTTGCCCTAGTTGAAAAGTATTTAATGTAAATCCTAATAAAGCTGTTGGAAAGACAAGTCTTTCGACAAATAATATCAAGGCTACTAGTCCACCAATTGTGATAAATCCATTTTCTAGTTGAGAGGTTCCTAGACCTAAAAGTATTAAAAGTGATATTGAAGAGATACCTTGTAAAAGCGGAAATAATGTACTTGCTGTTCTTGCAAGCTTTATTGCTGAATTGCGATAAATTTTATTGTAATTATTAAATTCTTTCTTTTCAGCATCTTCCTGTGCATAAATTTTGATAGCACTTATACCTGATAAATCTTCCTGAATTAAATCACTTAGTTTTGAAAGAGATTCTTGTTGAATTTTTCTTTGATTTACCATTCTTCCTCCAAATAAGCTAACTATTATTAATATCAATGGAAAAATCATTAATGCAGCTACTGTCAATGTTTTATTAATCGATAACATTGAAGGAATTGTTAGAGAATAAGCCAGAACAATATTACATAAACTTAAGACTGTAAAACCTAAAAGTCTTCTAATATTTTCTACATCACTAGTAGCTCTACTAATAATATCTCCACTTCCTTTTTTTTGTATCCAATCGGGGTCTTGAATTAGTAAATGGTCAAATAATTTTTGACGAAGATTTACTTCAACTTTTCTTCCAATCCCAAATACAATTTGTCTTGAGAATAGACGTATAAGTCCCATACAAGTTGCTAAAAACATTAACCATAGTGACTTTGATATGACGAAACTAGAAGAAAATCCATCTTTCAATTGATCAATTATGTTTTTAACTTCTAATGGAATTAAAACACTTAATATATTTACGACTAGAAGAGCAATTCCACCATACAAAAATTCTTTTTTATAAGGTTTTAGATACTTAAATATAACTTCTAATTTCAGATTCTTCATTTAAAATTTCCTATAAGATTAAGATAATGTTTCATTTTCGAATATGTGAGCTAACTTTATAAATGATTTGATTTTTTACTATGAGCAATGAACAAACTCATCCTCTGCACTCGACAGATAAAAAAATTATAGATTCGCTGATATCTAAAGAAATACCTGAAGATTTTGATTTGATTAATTTAGCTAGATTAATAAATCGATACGATAATTTTCCGGGTGAAAGTGAGATCAAGGAGGATATAGAAAAAACATTAAAATTTTGGAAATTAACAAAAGATAATCTTTTTGTAAAGACTAAAAAATTATGGTCAAATAACTTTAGACCTTCAAATACCACTAAAGATTTGGTTGGCTCCGGTTTTGATACTTCTAATTGAGTTACTAAACATAAATTAAATAAAAAATTAATGTCTATAAATAAAACAAATTCTGAAATTCTTAACCAATTACTTTGTGGGGAAAATCTTGATGCTAAGACATCAAATACTTTGATGAAAAGATGGATAAATGATGAAATATTAGATGTTCAAACAGGAGCTTTTTTGAGTGCATTGAGAGCCAAAGGATGTACAGGTATCGAATTATCTTCTATGGCAGATGTACTTTTGAATGCTTGTCAATTGCCTCTAGAACGTCCTGACTTGTTCATGGTTGATACTTGTGGTACGGGCGGTGATGGGGCCAATACTTTTAATATTTCAACTGCTGTTGCTTTTGTTGCATCATCATGTGGAGTAAATATTGCAAAACATGGAAATAAAAGTGCCAGTGGAAAAGTTGGCTCGGCAGATGTTTTGTTAAATCTTGGGATTAATTTAAACTCTAATTTAGAAAAGGTTATCTCTTCAATAGATGAAATTGGTATAACTTTTTTATTTGCTCCCCTTTGGCATAAATCTTTAATTAAATTAGCTCCTTTGAGAAAGGCTCTTGGTATTAGAACTGTTTTTAACCAATTAGGTCCATTAGTAAATCCTTTAAGACCAAATGCTCAAGTTTTAGGAGTGGCATCTGAAGAATTACTTGACCCTATGGCCTCTGCTTTAAGCAGAATGGGTTTGGATAGAGCAATCGTTGTTCACGGCTACGGTGGTTTAGATGAGGCTTCATTAGAAGGAGATAATAAAATAATATTTGTAGATAAAGGTAAGCTTAAACATTCAAAAGTAAATATCGCTGATTTCGATTATAAAAATACTTCAAACACTGATCTTGTCGTATCAAAGGATGAATCTAATGAAGACATATTAAAATCTGTTTTGGATGGTTCAGCCCAAGAGGCCCATATGAATGTAGTAGCTCTGAATACTTCATTAGTACTTTGGGTGGCAGGACTTGAAGATGATATTGAAAAGGGATTTAAAAAAGCCTTGTTCTCTATGAGTAAAGCAAAACCTTGGGATAAATTTTTACTTTTGAAAGCCTATCTTGAGACATAAGAAATTTTTTCATTAAATGAATCATCTTTTTAAGAAAAATGCAAAACTTGTCTTGAGTAACGGGATTACTTTCTCAGGTTATTCATTTGGTGCGAAGGGTTCAACTGTTGGTGAAATAGTTTTTAATACTGGTATGACTGGTTATCAGGAAGTAATAACTGACCCAAGTTATTTTGGTCAGATCCTTACATTTACTTATCCCGAGATTGGAAATACAGGAATCAACTTCGAAGATTCAGAATCAGAACATTCTATCAAAGGTCTAATTGTTCGTAATTACTCAAATAATAATAGTAATTGGAGATCTAAATTAAATTTTAATCAGTGGCTTATAGATAATAAAATTATTGGACTTTATGGTGTTGATACAAGAGCCCTTGTTAAAATTTTAAGATCATATGGTTCCATGAATGGACTTATTACTACAGAAAATAATGATCTTGAAAGTTGTCTTGAAATTATTTCTAATGCTCCCAATATGAAAGGATTAAATTTAGCAAAAAAAGTCTCAACTACTAAAAATTATATATTTAAAGAGACTAGCATTACTGATTTTGATGTAAGAAAAAAATCATTCAATAATGTTAATAAATTCAAGATTGTAGCTATAGATTTTGGTATTAAAAAATCTATTCTTAATAGATTAGTTGCACATGGATGTGAAGTCTTGGTTCTGCCTTTTAATTCTTCATTTGATGATGTTTTAAGTCATGAACCCGATGGAATATTTTTCTCAAATGGCCCAGGTGACCCTTCTTCCGTTCTTGATGGAATTAATTTAGCTAAGTTATTAATAAATTATGGGAAAATTCCTATGTTTGGTATTTGTCTTGGTCATCAAATATTTGGGTTAGCATTGGGGGGGCAAACATACAAGTTAACTTTTGGACATCGTGGTTTAAATCATCCTTGCGGAATTAAAAATAATATTGAAATAACAAGTCAGAATCATGGTTTTGCTATAGATCCAAATTCTTTATCAAATGAACTCGTTGAAATAACTCACTTTAATCTTAATGATAAAACTGTTGCTGGATTGAAACTTATAAATAAGCCTATATTTAGTGTTCAATATCATCCAGAAGCTAGTCCAGGCCCTCATGACTCAGATTATTTATTTGAAAAATTTGTTTCTCTAATGTTAGAGAGATGTTGACATATTCATTCTTTTTGATTTGATAATTACATTTGATAAATTAATTCTTTTTGGAGGGACTAAATCATAGACGATTTCCAAAAGCTAACTGTTTCTTTAAGGGGGAACATTGAAGTAAAGGCAAATATTATTGTTTTTACTTTTAAAGGGCAATTAGATGCATTTTCTGAAAAACAATTTAAAACTTTTATTATTAATTCCCTTAAAAAGGAGTCTCTTTCATTTGTAATTGACTTAAGTAAAATTGATTTCCTTGATTCATCTGGTTTAGGTGCTCTTGTTCAAACTTCTAAGGAATGTAAAAAACTTAAATTAGGGTTTTCAGTAGTCGGAAATTCTAGAGTTGCTCAAACTATCAAACTTGTAAGATTAGGGGAATTTCTTAATTTTAAATCTACTCTTCAAGAAGCATTACTCTATTTGAAGAATTGAATTATTGGATACAAAATCTTGCCCCTCATGGTTCTCCTGAAGAGATTGGTGTAATTCAACTCGCTTGGCTTGGGGATTCTGTATGGGAGTTACATCAAAGATTACGTCACGTTCAAATACCATCAAAATCAAAAGATCTTCATCTTTCAGTTGTAAATGAAGTAAAAGCTACAGCTCAATCAAAATCATTAGATGATATAGAACATTTGTTAAATTCATTTGAAATTAATTTAGTAAGACGAGCCAGAAATAAAACAAAGAGATTTCCAAAATCTTCAGATCCTATTATATATTCAAGAGCTACAGGTTTTGAAGCTTTAGTTGGCTGGTTATTTCTAAAAGACCCTAAAAGATTGTCTAAAATTTTTGAATACCTAGAGTGTAAATAAGCTAATAAATTTATGAAAAACCTTTCTAAGAATAATTATTCAAACAAAAATAATGATAAAAATAATAGAAGATCACAATCAAAAAATAATTATAAATCCAATAGTTCTCAAGAAAATAGAGTTAACTCCAGTAAAAATAATATTTATGAAAAAAATAATTTCAAAAAAGGAAATGATTTTAAAAAAAGAGATAATTTAAAGAGGAGAGAAGATTTTAATAGAAGAGATGATTTTAAAAGAACAGACGATTTCAAGAGGAGAGATGATTTTAAAAGAAAAGACGATTTCAAGAGGAGGGATGATTTTAAAAAAAGAGATAATTTCAAAAGACGAGAAGATATTAAAAGTAATGAATATAGTTTCTTAAGATCAAAAGAGAAGCCCAGAATTAGTTTTAATCAATTACAAACAAGAATTTCCTCTAACAATCCTAATAGAGAAAATTATTCTGAAAATAGTTCAAAAAAATTACAATTAAATTCAAGTGACAGAAATTTTGATGATTGGATTTGGGGAAAGCATTCTGTTTTTGCTGCTTTAAACAGTGAACGACCAATTAACAGAATTTGGTGTACTTCCGAAATCTATTCTTCAGAGAAATTTTACCTGTTATTGAAAGACCTTAAGTCTAAGGGCGTTTTAATAGAAGAGGTTTCTTGGTCAAGAATATCTCAATTAACATATGGTGCAGTGCATCAAGGAGTCGCTTTACAACTGGCCTCTACCCAGTCTTTATCTTTAGAAAAATTAATTGAAATATCTAAAAGTAAGTCTTCAAATCCTATTCTTGTTGCATTGGATGGTGTGACGGATCCTCATAATTTAGGAGCAATTATTCGATCTGCAGAAGCTTTTGATTGTAAAGGTATTATTATTCCTCAAAGAAGATCAGCAGGTTTAACTGGAACTGTTGCAAAAGTTGCAGCTGGAGCCTTAGAGCATATACCTGTTAGCAGAGTTGTAAATCTCAATAGAGCTATTGCAGAATTAAAAAATAGAGGTTTTATCATCATTGGATTATCTGGAGAAGGACAAGTTCCTATTTTTAAATTCAGTGAAAAAGCTCCCATTGTTGTCATAGTTGGTGCAGAAAATAAAGGAATCTCTTTGCTTGCTCAAAAAAAATGTGATTATTTACTCAAGATTCCTCTTAAGGGAAAAACTTCGAGCTTAAATGCTTCTGTAGCAGCTGCTATTTCCTTATGTTATTTATCAAATAATTAAGTTAATTATCTAGGAAATTCATTATTTTAAATATTTATTTATATCGTTATTTCAATATATTTATTGATTAATAAACATTATTTGAAAAATTAATGCAAAATTGTATAGAATTTAACAAGAATTGATGGTCTTTAAAAGAGGGCCAAAAAAATTGATTAGAAATTTTGGAAACAAACTTGGTTTAGCCTGGTGGGCAAAAGTAGATACAGGAAATCCTTCTGCGACTTATTGGTACGGTCCATTTCTAACAAGACGTAGTCTTAATGAAAATCTAGTAGGATTTCTTAAGGATCTTACTGACGAGGGTTCAACAGATATTAAACATCATATTGTTAGATGTAATAAAGAAGAACCATTAACTGTTAATAACTAATTTATTCCAAATTCACAATTTCGATATGAACTTTAATTCTTTTAGAAAGGAAATTAATAGTGGAAATGCTTCTGTTAAGGAATTAATTAATGAATTTTTTTTTAAAATAGACACAATAAATCCAAAAATTAACGCTTATACATGTCTAACAAAAAATATAGCTAACTCTCAATCAGAAAATATTGATAAATTAATTGCTAATAATCAACAACTTCCTCCTCTTGCAGGAATACCTATTGCTATAAAAGATAATATTTGTACGAAGGGAGTTGTAACTTCTTGTTCAAGTAAAATGCTTAAAGACTTTGTTTCTCCATATGAATCCTCTTCTTCAAGTAAATTATGGTCATCAGGTGGTATTTTCTTAGGTAAAACTAATTTAGACGAATTTGCAATGGGAAGCTCGACTGAGACTTCCGTATTTGGTACAACATCAAATCCATGGGATATAAATAGAGTCCCTGGAGGAAGTTCTGGAGGTAGTGCAGCTTCAGTAGCTGCCGGGTTATGCTTAGCTGCGATCGGATCTGATACGGGTGGTTCAATACGACAGCCAGCATCTTTTTGTGGAGTTGTAGGGTTAAAACCAACTTACGGAAGGGTAAGCAGATGGGGGCTAATTGCATTTGCTAGTTCTTTAGATCAAATAGGTCCAATTACAAATACAGTTTCAGATGCTGCTGAGATCCTTTATTCAATTTCAGGAAACGATCAACTTGACTCAACATGTCTTGATAAACCTGTTCCTAATTACTTAATAGATTTAGATAAATCTATTAACGGTATTAAAATAGGAATTATTGAAGAATGTTTTGATCATCCAGGGCTTGATCCTGAAGTTAAAGAATCTGTTCTCTCTGGGGTTGAGAGATTTAGATCTTTAGGTGCTGAAATTCATGACATAAAATGCCCTAGATTTAATGATGGTATCGCAACTTATTATGTAATAGCTCCATGTGAGGCTTCAGCTAATTTAGCCAGATATGATGGTGTTAAATATGGACATAGATCAGATGACGACTCGAATTTATTAGAAATGACATCTAAGACTAGAGCTGAAGGATTTGGAGCTGAAGTACAAAGAAGAATTTTGATTGGTACCTATGCTCTATCTGCTGGGTATAGTGATGCGTATTATAAAAAAGCTCAGAGAGTAAGAACTTTAATTAGAAAGGATTTTGATACTGCCTTTAACGAAGTTGATGTTTTACTAACTCCCACATGCCCTACAACTGCATTTTTAAAAGGAGATTTTGTAAATGACCCCTTATCCATGTATTTGTCTGATCTTTTAACAGTTCCAGTAAATCTTGCAGGACTTCCAGCTATCAGTATCCCATGCGGATTTGATAAAAAGGGCTTACCTATCGGCCTTCAATTAATCGGAAATGTTTTAGAGGAGCATCGAATATTGAATGTTGCAAATATATTTGAAAAGGATGCTGAAGTTATGAATAGGAAACCTAATATTGAAATTTGAATTAATAATTAATTTGTATTAGCAAAATATAGAATTTTTTAAAATATTCTCTATCTTGTATATATAAATTGGTTAAACATGGGATTTGTTCCACTTCATAATCATAGTGATTACAGCCTTCTAGATGGAGCAAGTCAAGTTTCTAAAATAGTTGAAAGGGCTTCTGAACTTGGAATGGAATCAATTGCCTTGACAGATCATGGAGTAATGTATGGAGTACTTGATTTAGTAAAAAAATGTAAAAATAAAGGTATAAAACCAATCATTGGTAATGAAATGTATATTATCAATGGTTCCATTGATGATCCTCAGCCCAAAAAGGAAAAAAGGTATCATTTGGTAGTACTAGCCAAAAATCATGCAGGTTATAAGAATCTAGTTAAATTAACCACAATAAGTCATCTTAATGGTATGAGGGGTCGAGGTATTTTTTCTAGACCTTGTATTGATAAATCTCTTTTAGAAAAATATAAAGATGGTCTTATTATTTCAACAGCATGTTTAGGTGGAGAGATTCCTCAAGCAATCTTAAAAGGAAGAATCGATGTCGCTGAGAATACTGCTATTTGGTATAAGAAATTATTTGGGGATGATTTTTATCTAGAAATACAAGATCATGGTTCTATTGAAGACAGAATTGTAAATGTTGAATTAATAAGAATTGGCAAAGAGCATCAAATTAAAGTTATTGCTACTAATGATGCTCATTACATCTCAAACATGGATGTTGAAGCTCATGATGCCTTACTTTGTGTTCTTACTGGGAAATTAATAAGTGACGAAAAGAGATTGAGATATACAGGAACAGAATATATTAAAAGTGAAGATGAAATGCTTAGTCTTTTTAATGATCATATTGATAAAGAATCTATCAAAGAAGCAATTAATAATACGGTTGAGGTTTCACAAAAGATTGAAGAATTTGAGTTATTCGGTACGTATAGAATGCCTAAATTCCCTTTGAAAGAAGAGAATGATTCTTTATCTTTTTTGACGAAAATTACTAAGCAGGGTCTTTTAAGTAGACTTAATAAAACTAATCTCGATGAAGTTGATGATACTTATAAGAAAAGATTAACTTCTGAATTGAAAATAATTAATGACATGGGATTCCCTGACTATTTTTTAGTTGTTTGGGATTATATAAAATTTGCTAGAGATAATTCTATACCTGTTGGCCCAGGGAGAGGCTCTGCTGCTGGTTCACTGGTAGCCTATGCTCTTCAAATTACAAATATTGATCCTGTAAAACATGGATTATTATTTGAGAGATTCTTAAATCCAGCAAGAAAATCCATGCCTGATATAGATACGGATTTTTGCATTGATAGGAGAAATGAAGTTATTGATTATGTAACAAATAGATATGGTGAAGATAAAGTTGCTCAAATAATTACTTTTAATAAAATGACATCGAAGGCTGTATTAAAGGACGTTGCCAGAGTGCTAGATATTCCTTATGGAGATTCGGATAAGTTGGCTAAATTAATACCAGTTGTAAGAGGAAAACCATATAAGCTTAATGAAATGATTGATAAGAAATCTCCTAGTCCTGAATTTAGGGATAAATATTTAAAAGATAGTAAGGTAAAAAGATGGGTTGATTTGGCATTGAGAATTGAAGGAACTAATAAAACTTATGGTGTTCACGCAGCAGGAGTTGTTATAGCATCAGAGCCTTTAGATATGCTTGTACCACTTCAGAGGAATAATGAAGGACAAATAATTACTCAATATTCAATGGATGATATTGAATCGTTAGGCTTATTAAAAATGGACTTCTTAGGTCTTAAAAATCTTACAATGATAGATAAAACCATATCTTTAATTGAAACTTCCACAGGACAAAAAATTAATATTGATGAATTACCTCCAAATGATAATAAAACTTTTGATCTTATTGGAAGAGGAGATTTAGAAGGCATTTTTCAACTAGAATCATCCGGAATGAAACAAGTTGTTAAAGACTTTAAGCCAAATTCTCTTGAAGATATTTCCTCTATTTTGGCTTTATATAGGCCTGGCCCACTTGATGCTGGTCTCATACCAAAGTTTATCAATAGAAAAAATGGAAGTGAAAAAATAGACTTTCCTCATCCTTTCATTGAATCCATTCTCACTGAAACCTACGGAATAATGGTTTATCAAGAGCAAATCATGAAAATTGCTCAAGATTTAGCAGGATACTCTCTTGGAGATGCTGATTTATTGCGCAGAGCAATGGGAAAGAAAAAAGTATCTGAGATGGTCAAACATCGAAATATTTTCATTGAGGGATCCTGTAAAAAAGGGGTTGATAAAGAAATTGCTAATGATCTTTTTGATCAAATGGTTTTATTCGCTGAGTATTGTTTTAATAAAAGTCATTCCACTGCATATGGAGCAGTTACTTACCAAACTGCTTTTTTAAAAGCACATTATCCAGTAGCTTATATGGCATCTCTTCTAAGTGTTAATGCTGGTTCTAGCGACAAAATGCAGCGATATATTTCTAATTGTTATTCAATGGGAATCGAAGTTATATCTCCAAGTATTAACTTATCAGGTATTGATTTTACTATTAAAAAGGATCAAATTTTATTTGGATTATCTGCTATCAAAAATTTAGGAGATTCTGCTATAAGAAATATTATAGAGAATCGTAATAAACTCGGAATCTTTAAATCATTTTCTGATTTATGTGATCGTTTACCATCAAATATTTTAAATAAAAGGAATATCGAATCTTTAATTCATTGTGGTGCTCTTGATGAGTTTTCTGAGAATAATAATAGAGCTCAACTATTCTCTGATCTTGAATATGTAATGGAATGGGCATCCTCACGCAATCGTGATCGCATCTCAGGACAAGGAAATTTATTCGATTCAATAAGTACTAATGAAAACAAAGAATTTTCATTATCTCAAGGATCTAAAGTTGAAGATTACTCCTTAATTGAAAAACTTAAATTAGAAAAGCAACTTTTAGGTTTCTATTTATCAGATCATCCTTTAAAACATCTTGCAAAACCAGCTAAACTTGTTTCTCCTATAAGCATCTCTCAATTAGAAAACTCCCATGACAGAACGAAAGTCTCTTTGGTTGGAATGATTCCTGAAATAAAGCAAATTACTACAAGAAAAGGTGACAGAATGGCTATTGTTCAACTTGAAGATCTTTCTGGAAGTTGTGAGGCAATAGTATTTCCAAAAACATATTGTAGATTATCTGAATTTTTGCTTACTGATACCAGACTATTAGTTTGGGGAACAATTGATAAAAAAAGTGATAAGACACAATTAATTATTGATGATTGTAGAGAAATTGATAACTTAAAATTACTAGTCATTGACCTTGATAGTTCTCAAGCATCAGATATAAGAATTCAAAACACAATAAGAGATTGTTTAGTTAAATTCAAACCAGATAGAGATAAATGTGGAATCAAAATTCCAGTATTAGCGGCTGTTAAAAATAATGAATCAATAACCTATGTTAAATTTGGAGATCAATTTTGCGTTGGAGATATTCATGGTGTTTCGAAATTACTCTCTGATAAATCATTTCAAGTAAATCTTAAATCTTTGATTGCCTAAGTTACTTTTTCTCCTCAAAATTTTGAGTTGCCGGTCTAAAAGCAGCTTTGGCTCTCTCAATATTCAAGGGAATATTTTCTATACCAAAAAAACTACCTGGTTCTTTATCCCAACTAGCAGATAAAATCCCAAAACTTAGCCCCCCTAGTCCTAATAAGAAGAATAATGCTGATATTGCAATTGTTGATGAGGGAGGTATCTCAGCAATATTTCTTGTGACGATTATATAACTAACAACAAATACTGACATTCCCATAATTGTCGGTATCCCTGCAGTAAAAAAGATTCTCCTGGCCATTCTGTCAGCAACATATTTTGGTATACCGCTAGATTGTTTGTTTTTTGAGGTTAATGTGGGAACTTTTTTTTCTATATTTCTAAAAGCATCGCCTTCAGATATTTTTTTCTTTTTTGTAATATTTTTCTTTTTACTCTGTTTTTTCTTCATTAATAAAAATCATCCCCTGATGCCAATCTTGTTAATTAGATCATTATACTTTTGAGGATCTTTACCTTTTATGTAAGATAGTAATCTTTTTCTTTTCCCTATCATTTTTAATAAGCCTTGTCTTGATGCATAATCATGAATATTTCCTTGAAGATGGTCACTTAATTTTGAAATTCTTTCAGAGAGCATGGCAACTTGCACCTCAACAGATCCTGTATCTGTCGCATGTACTTGATGCGATTCAATTAGTTTTTGTTTCTCAGCTGTATCGAGTGTCATGAAATTTATTTACCTTCAATCATTTTACTACGTTATTGGTCTATATTACTACTATTTCTGGTCTAAATAATTCATTGATTCTTTTAATAAGTTTTCAAAAGAAATAGATTCTTTTTCTAAAGTCGTAATTCTATTATTTTTAATATCATGAATAAGTTTTGGGAATAAGTTTTTTATTTCTTTCTTAGGGTAATTAAGAGATTGTAGTGTTAAGTCAATATCCTTAAAAATTGAATTTAATTTTTTATTATCTTCAAGGAATTTATTATTATTTAAATTCTCTTTTTCAATTTCTTTATTAATTACCTTGCTTTTTAATTCAAGGATTATTCTTTCAGTCATTTTTTGCCCAATACCTTGAACAGAACTAATGGATTTTTTATCATTATTAGATATTGCAGTAATTAATTGATTTAATGAGAATTTATTTAATAATGACATCCCGATTTGGGAGCCAATACCTTTAATATTTAAAATTTGAATAAAAAAATCTCTTTGCTCCTTGGAGTCAAAACCAAAGAGCATATCTGAATCTTCTTTCTTTATGTGTTTTAACCAGAGGATTATTTCCTTTGCAGGAATCTTATTTTTATCGATATCAAAAATTACTGATTCTATGGTCTGAATCTCATAACCTAATCCCTGACAGTTTACTAAAATATAAAATTTATTATTAGCTTGCCATGAACTTACTAATTCTCCCTTTATCCAACTAATCAATTAACCACCGTCCACCTGACATCCAAGAAGAGCACCTGCTGTGCCTCCTGCTGGGACAGCCCAAAATCTATCTTTTCCTCTAGATGAAGAAAGAGCTATTCCAGCTCCAAGGAGTCCGCCAATTACTGATCCCTCACTACAGTCATTATCATCAATATTTTTTGCCTTTTCTCCTCCACATGGAATTTCCACGTCGATTTCGTAATTCCTTACATAACCAGGACTTGATTTTGTACCGGGAATATATTCTTCCCTATATTCAGTCCTGGTACATGTTACAGATTTAGGCGTTGTTGCTTTTACTTGGAGAAATGGATAAATACTAAAAATTGCTAATAAGAAAAATTTCATTACATACATACTTTTTTTTTATTTTAAATCTTTTTTAGTTTTTTGCTAGTAGAAATAATAGTTCCTAACAAAACAAATACTGCACCAACAATAAAGTTAATATTTATTAGTTCATTGAAGAACAGAATTCCCCATAAAGAGCCAAAAAGTACTTGTAAATAATTTATTCTAGCCGCTTCTGAGGTTTGTAATTTCTTTAATCCAATAGTTAAAAATGTTTGTCCAGCTTGGGTAAACATCCCTATACCGATTATCCAAATTAAATCATTCATATTGGGTGTTACCCAATTGAAAAATACAACTGGTGATAATGTTATTAAGGATATTAAAGGAAAGTATTTAATTATTATGAAAATATCTTCTGTTAATGATAGTTTTTTTACAGTTATGTAAGCTAAGGCTGTTGTTATAGCACCAATAAATGCTATTAATACAGTAAATATATCTAGCTCAATGTTTAAACTTGATAATTGATAGGGATTTAAGATTATTAATATTCCTAGCCACCCTGTTATAGATGCAATAATCAGATTTTTAGTAATTTTTTCATTAATTAGAATTCCTGCAAAAATAGATATGAATATAGGGTAAGTATATTGAATAACGGTAGAAATATTTAAAGGCATATTTTTAATAGCATAAAATATACAAACTAAAGCTATTGTCCCTAAAATGCCCCTTAAAATTAGTAATGGTTTCTTCTTTCCCCAGGGATTTAATTTCTTTTTATTTATTATCAGAGAGGTAATGAACAAGCTTAATAATGATCTAAAAAATACTAATTCATATATAGGTATTCTATTATCAATTTTTTTTACGCAAACAGTCATAAGGCTGAAAAAAAACGATGCCAATATTAAATTTACTTTTTTAAATGAATTATTCTTGTGATTAAAAAATTCTATAAGCATTACTAAAAATAGTTTTATTGTGAAATTAAGTAGATTCTTTTAAAAATTTGACCTATAACAAAAAGATTAATAAGAATTCTTTTTAGAAAAATAGATAAATGGGTCCTGCCATACATCCAAGAACTATTCAGGAGGTTAAAGATAAGGCAGATATTGTAGATGTTATTTCTGAACATATCGTATTAAAGAAAAAGGGAAAAGAATTTGTTGGTATATGCCCTTTTCATGATGATAGTAAGCCATCTATGACAGTTTCCCCTGCGAAACAATTTTATTATTGTTTCTCTTGTGGAGCTGGAGGTAATTCTATTAAATTTTTGATGGAGTTTACACGTAATAACTTCACTGATGTTGTTCTTTCACTTGCAAAAAAGAATGATATTAATGTAATAAATGTTGATGGGCCTCAGCAAGAAATATATAAAAAACAATTATCTAGGAGAGAGGAACTATATAAGATTCTTCGCGTAACAAAGGATTGGTTTAAGTCTCAATTGAATAATTCCTTGGGTAAGGAAGCATATCATTATTTAACTTCACAACGAAATTTGAATATTAAAAATATTAATGATTTTGAATTAGGCTATGCTCCAAATTCATGGAATGATTTATTCAATTATCTTTCAAAAGTTGAGAAGTTTCCTTTAAAGTTAATTTTAAGTGCAGGTCTTGTTGTTTTAAAGGATAATACTAATAAGGTTTACGATCGCTTTAGAAATAGATTGATAGTTCCTATTTTTGATATGCAAGGGCGTGTAGTTGCTTTTGGAGGCAGATCTCTTGATGGTCAGGAACCTAAATATTTAAATTCTCCCGAAACTGAAGTTTTTGAGAAAGGTAAAATGTTGTTTGCTTTTGATAAAGCATCCAGCAATATTAGAAAACGAGACAAGGCATTGGTAGTGGAAGGTTATTTCGATGTTATTTCACTTCATTCAAAAGGAATTACTAATTCTGTCGCTTCTCTTGGTACGGCATT
The DNA here is from genome assembly GCA_003283415.1 of Prochlorococcus sp. AG-321-E21. GTDB lineage: Bacteria > Cyanobacteriota > Cyanobacteriia > PCC-6307 > Cyanobiaceae > Prochlorococcus_A. The sequence continues at coordinate 24,268 of QBXH01000009.1, forward strand.
AAACAAATATCAGATTTCACAACTTTGTAGATGTACTGATAGTAAAAATATAATAATTAACTTTGATTCTGATAATGCAGGAAGATTAGCTACAAAAAGGGTTATAAACGAAGTTGAAAGTTTATCTCTTCACGATCAAATAAACTTGAAAATCCTGCAAATAAAATCATTTAAAGATCCTGACGAGTATCTTAAAGAAAATACACCAGAAGATTATTTTAATTTAATAGATAATGCTTCTTTCTGGATTGATTGGGAAATTGATCAGATTTTTGATAATAAAGACTTATCTAAATCTGATATTTTTCAGAACGTTATTTCATTGTTAGTTAAGTTATTAAGCAAATTTCCTCAATCTGCTACAAGAACTAATTATTTGCAAAAAGTCTCTGAAAGATTAAGCATGGGTCAAGCGAGATTAGCTATTAAATTTGAAGAAGACTTAAGAAAACAAGTTAAAGGATTTCGTTGGCACGGTAGATCAAAAAAATTTGAACAACCAAGTGAAGTTAGTCAGCGTGAAAAAAATGAATCAGAGATTATTTATTACTATTTGCATTGTCCTGAACATAGACTTTTTATTCGTGAAGAATTACTTAAAAGAGAAATTAACATCTTCAATACTGAATACATCCGTATTATTTGGGAATCTATTTCAACAATAGAAGTAAATAATTTAAGTGCAAATTATTTAGATGATTTGAAAGATCCTAATAATAAACAATTAAATAATAAATTTATTTCAATTAACTTGATTTCACTATTGCCTGATCATTTAGCTCTTAATGATTTAGAAGTCTCAAATAAAATCAATACTTTTATTAATCCAGATGAATTATTTTTAACTACTTTAAAAAATTCTAAACATAATCTTCTGGGTACTTTGTCTCTTCTTGAAAGATTTAAATCATTAAAAAGATGTAGACATCTTATTGAATCCTGGGGTTCGCAAAGACTAAAAACTTTGGAAAACTGTATTTCTATTTTAATCGATAATTCTTCCTTAGAACCTTCAGATTCTAATAAAGAGATTGACGATGTATTCAAAGATTTAAACTCTGATGCTATAAAATTTCAAGAATTATATTACCTAGAAAGAGAACATATCAATTTTCTTGATAAACAACGCTGTGGAAATTTTTCTTCTAGCCAATAAATTTTTTAAGAATTTATAAACAATAACTTTTCATTATCTCTTTTACTTTTTTTGGCTTGTCCTCCAGAACATAAGCCTCTAACTCTTTAGAATAATTTCCAGATAATCGTACTGAGGAATTTAGAGCTTTTAATTTTCCTGAATGAATTTTATCTTCTATATTTTTTATTATCCCTGTGGGTTTATTGTTATTGCATGACTGGACTAGATGTGTCGTCTCATGCCTTAAAGCTCTTCTTATATAAAGATTTGTTTTGTGATTATCATAACGTTCGCCTTCTTTATATCCTCCTAATTTTTTAGCATTTTCAGTGCAAATAACTATTACTTTTTCTCTTCTTTTGTAAAAACCAACAAACTTTTTACCCATAGCACAAAGAGCTGTATTTTCTTCTATTGAATTATTTGATTTATTGATCAGCTCTATTATCTCTTTATCAATTTTGCTTAAAAATAATACAAATTCCATATTCAATTTTATATCATTATATTTGGAATTTTTCTAATATCTGTTGTAGATCCGGAACTTAATGAATTTCTATTCATTGCCCATTTTTGTGGTTTTTTTGCAATTGCCCATGTAATTACTTCATTATTAAATTTTTTATTCAAGGAGTCAATTGTTTTCATAAGACGGATTGATTTTTTTGACTCTTCTTGAGATTCATAATTGATAATTGATTGCTGTAAATATTTGCAATTAGTTAAATCCTGCATTAAAACCCCAGCTTTTGATAATTTATATTCCGGAGTATAAATTTCTTTAGATAATGCAAGTACTATTTTTAAAATAGTACTTGTATTATCTGTTGCATTTATAAGTTTTTTATAAGCACTTTTTTGATAAGGATGATTTGAATAATGACTAGTTCTGACAAATATAGTAATAGCAGATGATTTTAAGCTTTGACTTCTCATTTTCTCGGACGCTTTTATTGCATAAATTGCTAATGCTTGAGTTAAATCTTCTAATTTTGTGATTGGTTTTCCAAAGCTTCTACTTACTTGAATCTCTTTTTTTGGCTTCTTAATTATTTCTATCGGAAGACATTTATTACCTTTTAATTCCATTTGTAATCTTTTCCCTATGATCCCTAATTTCTTAATGATTTCATATTCATCCATATCTCTGAATTCTTTTGCATTTTTAATCCCTTTGCTTTGTAACCAATTAGATGTTTGTTTACCAATACCCCATATTTTTTCTACACTAATTTTTCTTAAATAATCATTATCATTATAAATCCTAGCTAAATCAAATATTCCTGAGGAAGAATCTATATTCTTAGCTAGATTATTAGCAATTTTTGCCCTTACTTTGTTTTCTGCTATTCCTATTGTTAAAGTTAGCCCTAGATTTTGATATATTAAGCATCTTACTTTTCTTGCCCAAGGATTTAAATTCTTATCTTTAGGTCTAAGAATTGAAATAAAGGCTTCATCAATAGAATAAATCTCTATCTCTTCAGAATAGTCCTTTAATAAATTCATTAATCTCTTGCTTATATCACCATAGAGCGAGTAATTGGAGCTTAGGACTGCAACTCCTAAGTTATTTAAACTTTCTTTGACTTTAAAATAAGGAATTCCCATTTTTATTTTCAAAGCACGAGCTTCAGGGCTTCTTGCGATAATACATCCGTCGTTATTAGATAAGATTACTACTGGTTTATTCCTTAAATTTGGGTTAATACTTTGTTCGCACGATGCGTAGAAATTATTGGCATCTATAAGAGCTATTGCTTTAGTACTTGAGCTTTTATTTTTCATAAGTAACTATGTATTGAATAGATTACAACTCCCCAAATTTGTATATCAATATGATTTCTAAAACTGAAGTCTGGATATTTATGGTTTTCTGCTTTTAAATATAATTCATTATTTTTTATGGATAATCTTTTTATAGTAAATTCTCCATCTATCATCGCAATAATAATATTTCCTGGTTTAGCAGTTAGACTCTTATCTACTATTATTAAATCTTTATCTTTAATTCCTGAATTGATCATTGAGTCACCTTTGACTCTAAGAAAAAAAGTACTAAAAGGATTAGATATTAAATGCTCGTTCAAATCAATATTTTCCTCAGTATAGTCATCTGCAGGAGAAGGAAAACCCGCTGAAACCGAATCACTTAATAATGGAAACTTCATCTTTTAAAGTTAAATCAGAGGAATACGAAATCCTCGTAATAGTACATATATACTATATATTAAAAAGTTAAGATTGTGTTTGTTATGTATTAATCTTAAATCTTCTGTTTAGACGCGATGATAAGGCGAATTATTAGAAATAGAAATAGCTCTATAAATTTGTTCGATAAGAATTAATCTTGCAAGTTCATGAGGAAAAGTAAGAGGAGAGAGACTTAATAGAAGATTTGATTTATCTTTAATATCTGAAGGTATTCCATCTGCGTCTCCAATAAGAAAATTAATTTTTTTATTTTTAAAATTTAAAAGTAAGGAAGTTAGTTCAATTGAATTAAAGGATTGTCCTTCTTCAGTAAGGCAAATAATAATATTATTAACTCGAATATTATCAATATTAAAACTTTTAGATTCATTAATAATAAGATCAGGCATTCTTTTTTTGTATTGATTAATTCCTTCTCTTATCCAATTTTTTTTTATTTTACCAATAGCATTTATTGATAATCTATTAGTTTGAAGCATAGAAAAAAAAGAAAAATTTCTTTATTCATCAAGAAGATAATTAAATTCGTCATATAGTTCTTCTTCCGTCGATAGATTCTCTGATGTATAAGTTTTTCTAGAATTTATATTATGAAAAACGTCTTCACTGTTTTTTAATAATTGATTTAAATCTAATGTCTCATTTATATTATCTGAGTTATCAATTATAGAATAAAAAATTTTAGAAGGGTCTTCAACTTTGGAAGCCTTGTGGGATTCTTGAGGTTTTTCAATTGAGTTATTTTTGCTAACTAAATTATTATTTTTAATAAAAGTATTGAGTTTACCTAAATTTTTTTTTGATAGACCCATACAATTAAATAAAGATATAAGATGTACATTTAATTTAAACATATTATTTCTCTTTTGGATGAATTTTAAGAACCATCATCAAAAAAAAAGATTTGGACAACATTGGTTGGTTAATAATCTGATATTAGAGAAAATCAAAGAGGTAGCTGAACTGGAAGAAAAAGATTTTATTCTAGAAATTGGTCCTGGGAGAGGAACTTTAACATCGAAATTATTAGATTCTAAAATTAGTAGATTACATGCTATCGAGTTAGATAAAGATTTAATTGACCTTTTAAATAATAAATTTAAAAATGATAAAAATTTTTCTCTTCAACAAGGAGATATTCTTTCAGTAAATCTTGACTCAATAAATAAAAAAATCACAAAAGTGATCGCAAATATCCCATACAATATTACAGGCCCAATCTTGGATATTTTTGTAGGAAGATTAGGAATAATTAGCAAGAATAACTACAATAAAATAATTTTCTTAATGCAAAAGGATGTTGTAGATAGGATTTTAGCTAAGGATGGAAATACGAATGCAGGAGCTCTGAGTGTGCGAATGCAACTCATCTCTAACATAAGAAGAATATGTGATGTACCCCCATCTTCTTTTGACCCACCTCCAAAAGTGTTTTCTTCTTTGGTTGTTTTTGAACCATTGAGACCAGAGATGCGTTTAGATATTAAACTAGAGAAATATTTAGATAAACTTCTTATGATTTCATTTAATTCAAGAAGAAAAATGATAAGAAATACTCTTAATTCAATACTTTCAGCAGATGATATTGAGCAATTATCAGAATCATCTCAAATATGCTTTAATTCAAGACCTCAGGATATTTCAATTAATAAATGGATTAAGCTTGCAGAGGCTTGTATTAAAATAACAAATAAGAACTAATAAAATGTCAAAATTATCTACGACTAAGATTTGTGTTAAATCACCTGCAAAGATAAACCTCCATCTTGAAATAATAGGAAAAAGAGAGGACGGATATCATGAATTAGCGATGATAATGCAGAATATTGATCTATCTGATTATATAGAGTTTGAGAATAATCAAATTGGCAAAATAAAGTTAAAGTCTGATAGCAAAGATCTAAGTTTAGATGAAGATAACTTAATAATAAAAGCGGCAAACTATATAAAGAACATATCAAAAAATAAAGAATTAGGGGCAAATATATTTTTAAAAAAGAATATTCCTATCGGTGCTGGTTTGGCTGGAGGTTCTAGTAATGCAGCTGCCACATTAGTTGGACTTAATAAATTATGGGATTTAGCCCTTGATTACGAAACTATTTTTTTACTTTCGGCAAAACTAGGATCAGATGTACCTTTTTTTATAGAAGGAGGATGCCAATTTTGTTTTGGTAGGGGAGAAATTCTTGAGAAATACAGTTCTAATTTTGAATTTGGCGTAATTCTTTTAAAAAACCCAAATATTTCAATTTCAACTGTAGATACTTATAAAAAATATAGTCAAGAGTTTTGTCCAAAATATTTTACTGAAACTGATAAAACAAACAAAATCAGAAATCATTTAAGAGTAAACGGATTCCATAATTTTAAATTATCAGAACAAAGGATAAATGTAAAAAATGATTTGCAAGTTATTGTTGAGAGAGAAAATAATTCTGTAAAGAAAGCATTATATCTACTTTCAAATTTGCAAAATTGTTTATCATTCTCAATGAGTGGATCTGGTCCAACATGTTTCGCTCTTTTTAAAGATATAAATATAGCTAGGGAAGTTTTTGAACAAAATCATAAAATGTTTGATAATAATGGATTTAAAGCGTGGGTCTGTAAATTAATAAATAGCGGTATTACTTTTTTGTAAAAAGATTTTTTTCTCAATTAAAATGAATAATGAACAAACATCAATTAATAAAGTAAATATTGAAACTCAAAATACCCCTGAAAAAGGTCCCCTAAGTTTTTTAACTGGGTCATTAACAAGTTTCCTCCTTTGTATATTTTCTTATTTTATAAGTAATAAAATTGCAATTTACTTTTCACTCCACAAACCTTCAAACTCATCAGAAATTGTTCAAAGTATATCTTCTAGTATAAATACATTAATTATTGGATTGTCCTTCTTATTAACTTTTTCTTTTGCATTTATAGGATTAGGTCTTTTTATTGTATTTGTTCGAAGTTTTTTGATAAAAAAAGATTGAAATCCTAATATTATTAAATAAAACTATTATTTTTTAATGTCTTTACATGACTTAGGCCTTTTAATACTTTTGCTCTCTCCAGGTATGATTTTGTCAATATTATTACTCATAACTTTTGCCGAAGGAGGCTAAATCAACCTTGATGGTATAAATTTATATATAGGATAAATTTGGAAATCACTCGTGGCTAGTACTTTATTATTCACTGCTTTGAAAGAAGCTATTGATGAAGAGATGGCAAATGATGTAAATGTTTGCATTATGGGAGAAGATGTAGGTCAATATGGTGGTTCTTATAAGGTCACTAAGGATCTATATGAAAAATATGGAGAATTAAGAGTTTTAGATACTCCAATTGCTGAAAATAGTTTTACTGGTATGGCTGTTGGTGCGGCCATGACAGGATTAAGACCGATAGTTGAAGGTATGAATATGGGATTTTTACTATTAGCCTTTAATCAAATTTCCAACAACATGGGGATGCTTAGATATACAAGTGGCGGTAACTATAAAATACCCGCAGTTGTTCGTGGTCCTGGAGGTGTAGGTAGACAACTAGGCGCTGAACATAGTCAAAGATTAGAGGCTTACTTTCATGCAGTTCCTGGGATTAAGATTGTTGCTTGTAGCACTCCTACTAATGCAAAGGGATTAATGAAAGCTGCTATAAGGGACAATAATCCAGTTCTATTTTTTGAACATGTCCTTTTATATAACTTATCTGAAGAATTGCCTGACGGAGATTATATCTGTTCTTTAGATCAAGCTGATTTAGTCAAAGAGGGTAAAGATATTACTATATTAACTTATTCAAGAATGAGACATCATTGTTTAAAGGCTATTGAAGATTTAGATAAGAATAATATTGACGTTGAATTAATAGATCTGATTAGTTTAAAACCTTTTGATATGAAAACAATTTCAAAATCAATCAAAAAAACTAATAATGTAATTATTGTTGAGGAATGTATGAAGACTGGAGGTATTGGAGCAGAATTAATTGCTTTAATTACCGAAGAGTGTTTTGATGATCTTGATACTAGACCTATAAGATTATCTAGTCAGGATATTCCTACCCCTTATAATGGAAATTTAGAAAATTTAACAATAATTCAACCACATCAGATAGTCAAAAAAGTTGAAGAAGTAATCAATGGGAGTATTTAAGAAATGAAAAGAAGGCAAGGTTGGCTTTTTTTTATTATTTTTCTACTGACTTTTTCTATTTATTTATTAATTAATTTCCCACTACAATTAGGTCTTGATTTAAAAGGAGGTTCTCAACTAACTCTTCAATTGGTTAAAGAAGAGGGGAAAGTTTCAAAAGAAGAATTAGAGGCTGTCAATGCAGTTTTAGATAAACGTGTGAATAATTTAGGAGTTGCAGAGTCTAATTTACAAACATTAGGACGTGATCAATTAATTTTGGAGTTACCTGGGGAACAAAACCCTTTGTCGGCGTCAAGAATATTAGGTAAAACTGCTTTATTAGAATTTAGAACTCAAAAAGAAAATACAAGTTCTCAATTAAATAATCTGCAATTGCAGAGATTAAAAATTAATGATTTAATTGAACAATTCAAAATTGGTGATAAACGAGACGAAGAGGCGTCTTTACTTCTTATAGACAGTCTTACTAAAATTGAAGATGATATAAACTATTCTTCCAATTATCAGCAATTATTTGAGAGGTTGGTTGATACTAAAAAATATATAAGTAATGAAATTGCTAATTTATTCAATAAAACTGACTTATCAGGCAAGGATTTAATAAATGCTGGTAGAAGGCAAGAGCAAACTAATAATAATTGGGAGGTCTCATTATCCTTTAGTAATGATGGCGGTGAAAAATTTGCTGAAATTACTAAATCTATTGCAGGTACGAATAAACTTTTGTCTATTGTTCTTGATGGTGAATCTATTAGCGAAGCTAGTGTTGGAAGCCAATTCATAAATACTGGCATTACTGGGGGAGCAGCAACGATAAGTGGAAATTTTTCAGCTGAAAACGCCAGAGAATTAGAAGTTCAACTCAAGGGTGGTTCTTTACCTTTACCTATTGAAATTGTTGAAACTAATACTATTGGTCCTTTACTTGGTTCAAAAAATATTGTTAAGAGTCTTTATGCTGCTATTTGTGGATTGATATTTGTTGGAATATTTATGATTATTAACTATAGAATTCTAGGTTTTGTTTCTGTTATTTCCTTGGTATTTTATGGTTTTTTTAACTTAGCTCTTTATTCTTTAATACCAGTGACATTAACTTTACCTGGAATTGCTGGATTAATTTTAAGTATTGGTATGGCGGTGGATGCAAATGTTCTAATTTTTGAGAGAATTAGAGAGGAACTTTTAAATGGAAATACTCTTATAAGATCAATTGATAGTGGGTTTCAAAGAGCTAATTCGTCTATTATCGATGGCCATATTACAACCTTTGTAAGTTGTTTTGTGTTGTTTTTATTAGGAACTAATTTTGTTAAGGGGTTTGCTGCAACACTTGGTATAGGAGTTGTTATAAGTTTATTTACCTCTTTAAATTGTTCCAAAACTATTTTAAGATTTTTAACTACTTATCAATCTTTTAGACAAAAAAATTTTTATTTAAGTAAATCTAATTTCTTCTAATTTAACTTATTAATTATCTAGTTCATGACATCATTTAGTTTTAATTTAATTAAAAATAAAAATAAAATATTTGGATTCTCATCTTTTCTTATATTGTTAAGTTTAATTGGAATTTTATATTCGACTTTTAATACTTCATTCAAAAAACCTATTAATCTTGGAATGGACTTTATTGGTGGTAATGAACTAAGAATTGAGAGAAGTTGTAAAGAAGAATGTGAAAATATTTCCCCTGATTTAGTTATTGAAAAACTGAGAACTTTTTCAAATAATAATAATCTTCTAAACAATATTAAATTACAAATTCAAAATAATAATAGTTTAATTTCTATTCGGACCCCTTATTTAACTATTGAAGAATCAAATGATTTGATCTCTAATGTTGATAAAATTTTAGGTCCTTTAAATTATGAAAGTAAAAACTCTAGAATAATAGGACCAAAACTTGGCAAAAAACTTCTTACAAATTGTGCCACTTCCTTATTAGTTTCCTTATTTGCAATATCTTTATATATCTCAATTCGATTTGATAAGAAATACGCATTGTTTGCTTTATTAGCTTTATTCCATGATTTATTTATTGTTTTTGGTATTTTTTCTTGGTTAGGTGTCCTATTGTCTATTGAGGTAAATAGTTTGTTTGCCGTTTCTTTATTAACAATAGCTGGCTATTCAGTAAACGATACAGTTGTAATTTTTGACAGGATTAGAGAAAATTTAAAGAAAAATTCAGATAATTATAATAAAATTATCCAAATTTCTGTAAATGAATCTTTTCGAAGAACATTTTTTACTAGTATTACAACATTAATACCTCTACTAACGCTAATAATTTTTGGTTCATATTCACTATTTTGGTTCTCTATATCTTTAACACTAGGAATTTTAATTGGTAGTTATTCAAGCATATTACTAGCACCTTCATTTCTTATTAAAGATTAAACTTACGGAGTAATTTAATGAAAATAAATTACTATTTAATCCTTCTATTTTCTTTAGTATTAATTGATTTATCTACAGAAATAAGAATACTAATAGATCATTTTACCTTTAATTCCTTATATTTTGGATTGTCTAAACATCCTCTTTCCTTCTTTATACTTTTTTCTTATCCATATTTGTATAGGAAATTAACTAAATAAAAGTCTTTAAATATCATTAATTAGCTCTTTTATTAATACTTGTGTTACCACTACAATTGGCAAAGATAATACTAATCCTAAAGGACCAAAGATGAAAGTAAATCCAAATTGAGATATTAATGTTAAACCCGGAAGTAAATTTGTTTTCTTCTTCAAAATTGAGGGCATTATTATATAACTCTCTATATTTTGAATGATGATATAAGCCCCCAAAACAGCTACTGGTTTCCAAAAATTATCTAAAAGTGCAATTGAGATTGGGAATATTCCACTTAAAACTGGTCCTATGTTAGGAATTATGTTTAAAATCATTGCTATAATTGCATTTGACAATACATATTTAACATCTAAAATTGATAAAACTATTAAAGATAATAAACCTACTGATATTGAACTTACCACTATAGAAAAAGTCCAATTTGATAATGCAATATTACACTTATCTAAAATAATCCTGAATTTATTTCGATAAACTTTAGGAACTACAAAAAGTACTCCCTCTTTGTAAGCTTTTGGTTCAATGGCTATCATAAAACTTACAACTAATACAAATATTACTCTTATAAATCCAGATCCGAGATTTCCAGCTAAATTAATTATATTTATAAAACTTTCTTGAATTGCTTTGGCAATAGTAGCGCCATCTGGAATTGGAACTACATCATTAACAAGGTCAAATATATTTACTATTCTCACAGATTCTTTACCATAAAGTAAATCGTTAAATTTATTTAGGTTAGAGTTAATCAATTCATTAACTCTTGATAATCCATTTGGAATATCTATTAATATTTCATTAAATTCTCTTATGAATGGGGGTAATACAATGATACAAAAACTAAATATCATGAATGATATTCCTATTAGAACAATCAATAAGGAAACAAATCTTGGTAATTTTAAAATGGATTGTATTTGATTACATAAATTACTAACTACATTGGATATTACTAATGAACAAATTATTAAAAGCATGAATTCCCTCAAGGTCCATACTATTAAAAAGCTTATTATTACGACAGAAAATTTAAAATAGAAGGAACGATTCAATTTTAGTAATTCTATTTATTTCTTTTCAGAATATCCTAATCCATTTGATTTGGCATAACTATTCGCAAATCTCATAAATCTATCAAAATCAGATTTTGTTTTCCAAACATAGGTTCCCTCTAAATACATTGGTTCACCATCAACAAATTTAACTTTAACTTCTCTGGTTAAAATTTCTCCCTCTGAGTCAATCATTCTCATCCCTGTAATTTCACCATCTGAAATTTTGGATAATGCTTGAGGTTTTTCGAATATAAATATTGCTTGTCCCGTTGTGCCATCATTACCTCTGGTTAATCTAATTTCCGGAACAACTGGTTCATCAGTTCCTTCATAGAATTGAATTTTTGCTAAGTTATTTTCTGCCATAATAATTTACTAGTTAATCTCATATTGTAATTAATAAAACCTATTTTCGTTAAAAATTACGATTTAGCAAATTCTTTTATTAATTTCAATGTTTTTTGATCGTCAAATATATCTGTCATGTCTAATATTTTAATATTGGTTTTCCCAGTTTTTTCGTACTCATAGCACTTATCATAATATTCTAAGACAGACTTACATACGGCTCTCCAATCTTCATTTTTAATTGACTCAATTGCCATTTTTGTTCTTTGTGGGCCAAGTCTTTTCTTTATTCTTAAAACTGCCTCTATAAGATCCTTTTCTTCATAAATACTGTATGTTTTGATTAATTCATCCAAACGATTTGATTCACTTTTTTTGATTTCTATTCTCTCTGCTGATTTCATTTGACTAAAAAATTCATGAGGTATTTTACATCTTCCAATATTTGCACTCTCAGCTTCTACGAAAATTTTATTACTTTTTTTAAAGCCTTTTAATTTCTCTGCAATGTTATTTTCAAATTGTTCATTTGAAGGTTGTGCTTTCATGCCTATTCCGCCAAAAGTACTTCCTCTATGACAAGCTAAACCTTCTAAATCAATAATTTGATAATTGTTTTCATCAAGTAATTTTAATAATTTGGTTTTCCCAGTCCCAGTTTTACCACCTATGAGATTTATTCTCCATTCTTGATTAAAGCTTTCTAAAGCCCATTTTCGATAGCTTTTATAACCATTCTTTAATGTAACACTTTTCTGATTATATTTCTCTAAAAGCCATGATATGCTTTGAGATCTCATTCCTCCTCTAGCACAATATATTTTTAAAGTAGGCTCTTCAATTTGTGAACCAACTTTTTTAGACTTATAAACATTTAAAGCTTCAAATAATTTATTCACCATATTGTCAATTTTGTCAGCTAAAAAATCTAAACCTTGAATAACTGCTTTCTCCCTTCCATAGTTCTTATATACAGTTCCTACTATTGATCTTTCTTCATTATCAAATAAGGGTATATTTAAAGAATTAGGCATATTTCCTTTATAATGTTCACCGGGACTCCTAACATCGATAAGTGGTCCGTTAAACATCCTGAATTTCTCTAGTCCCTCTCTTTTGGAGTACATGGATTGTTAAAAAAATTAGATGAATTTATTAGAAATGACAAACAAAGATCATTATGACCATTATAAGAGTACTTTTGATTTAGTAAAAATATTTGTTGAATCTAATCAACGAAAAAGAATAAAATTATTATCAGATATTGAATCTGAAGTCGAAAATATATTTATGATTGGTAAAAAAATTTTTGACGATTTTGATCGGAAAGGAGATGATTGGGCTGCAGGCTGGTTATTACAAGTATTAAAAAGACATAAACCAATTTTTTTTAATGATAAAAAATACAATAATTGGTTCATCACTTCTTCAGGTGCAAATATTAATTATGAAGAACTTCAGTTGAAATTGTTAGAACAAAACTTTGAGGATGCTGATAGATTAACAAGTTCATATTTAAGAAAACTTGCTGGTAAGCTTGCTGAAAATCGTGGTTATGTTTTTTATAGTGAGGTTAATAAGATGTCAGGCACTGATCTCCAAACAATAGATAGATTATGGGGAATTTATTCAAATGGTAGATTTGGATTTTCAATTCAAGCAAAAGTTTTAAAGTCAGTTGAAAAAAAATATGAGTTGTTATGGCCAAAGATTGGATGGAAAAAGGATGGGTATTGGACTAGATATCCCGGATCATTTAGTTGGTCATTAGATGCTCCCGAAGGACACATGCCATTAATCAACCAGCTTAGAGGAGTAAGACTTATGGATTCTATTCTCAGACATCCAGCAATTACATTGAGACATAATGATATTCTTTGATTTACAGCTCTTTGATAAGTTAAAGTATTATTAATATAAATATAAAGTCATGTCCTTTTTTCAGGGCAAAATTCTTTTAAATTTTATTATTAATTTTCTCAATAGACCAACAATTAACTGGTCTAATTTCGTATTAGATTCATCACTACAGTTAAATGACTTTATAGATTTATTGTTAGAACCCTTAAAGACTTCTCAATATAGCTATCGAATAAAACTAGGCTTACATGAAGCTCTAATAAATGCTGTTACTCATGGAAATAATCTTGATCCTAATAAATCCATAAGAGTACGTCGGATTATTACTCCTAATTGGTGCGTATGGCAGATTCAGGATCAAGGAAATGGTTTAGATATTAAAAAAAGAATTCATAAATTACCCGAAAAACTTTGTTCATTAAATGGACGTGGTCTTTATATAATTAGTGAATGTTTTGATGATGTTAGATGGAGTAATAAAGGAAATAGACTCCAATTAGCGTTAAAAAGATGAACGTTTACTTGGACATGGCTTGTCCACATTAATTCCTTTTAACCATTTTATACTTTCTTCTAAATACTTTATAGTATCTTTTTCGTTCTCTGAGATTATTAGTTGACATAATGCCGCTGATATAAGTTCTGCAGATCTATTAATTTTTTTCCCCTTTAGTTTGTGCCAATCAATGTGATTAATTTTTAACTTATCATTCAGTCTTTGTGAAAGTTGAATTATATCTTCATCCCAGTTATTCATGATAATTATGTATTTTTTTTCTTTATTTTACAGCAGACCATACTTTAGTCATGAAAAACGAATTTGATCTAACGTTATTAAAACCTACATCTTCTATTTTAGAAGTTATATTTTCTTTAATGTAGTCACAATAAAATGGCTCATGAAATGATTTATAAAAATTTTCCATTATTTGAATAAAATCGGGAGAATCAATTACTTGAATAGAATCAGCGAGAATTAATATTCCTCCTGGTTCAAGTACTCTAAAGAACTCTTTAAGAACATTTTCTCTTACATTTCTAGGCAACTCATGAAATAAGTAAACACATGTAATTCCTTGAATACTATTATCTTCAAATGGTAATTCTTCAGCATTCCCTTTTATTAACTCAATTAAATCACCATCTAAATTTGAAATAAATCTACTAGCTTCCTTTAGATATGATCCAGACAAATCAAGACCTATAATCTTTTCTTTTGAAAATGCACCTCTTAATTGTTTAAGTGTTCTACCAGATCCTGTAGCAACATCAAGAATTTTTAAAGAACTTTTTTTTCTACTACTAAAATTATTTAAACCTTTCTTTAGAGGTTTAATTATTCTTCTTCTCATGGCATCAGCACTTCCATTAAAAAGAATCTCTACTTGTAAATCATAAATACTTGCAGAAAAATCAGATAGATAACCATCTGTCTGGTGGTGAAAATTTCTTAAGTAATAATTTGGATAACTTTCATTATCAATATTTTTAGGAAGGTCATTATAATTTTGTTTTCTTCTCCTATCCCATGTGTTTGGCATATCTAACCATATTTTGGGATATTGAGTTAAATATCTTAGCCAAGGCTCATCAAATAATAATTTTTGAGGATAGATATTTTTTTCTGCATCATTCCAATCCTCTTCTCTTAGAAGATCCATTGAATTTTGAATATCAAGCAAGAGCTTTTTATCTATATTTAAATTTCCAAGTTTATTATCAGGAAGTACAAAATTCATGATTCTTGTACTTAATTCCTTGTGTGCTAATCCAGCAATACTTTTTCCTTGTTGAAGTGTTTTATAAGCGATTTTTGAAATTTGTTCTCTTGCCATTTTTTTTTTTACCTATTTATATTTCAACAAAAAAAAAATGTATTTGAGAATTATTTGTGATAATTCTCAAAAAGATCTTTTATTACAATAAAAATATTATTTGATTTAAGCGTCGTAATACATAAAAAATTCATGTGGGTGCGGTCTCTGTCTTAATTGTTGAACCTCTTCATACTTGATATCAATAAAATTATTTATGAAATCTTCTGTGAATACTCCTCCAGCTAATAAATAATCTTTGTCTGCACTAAGTGCATTTAGAGAGTCGTTTAGAGATGAAGGGACTGTATCTATTTTTGAAAGCTCTTCTTCGGGTAATTCAAATAAGTCAACATCTACTCCATCACCAGGATCAATTTGATTTTTAATGCCATCAATACCAGCTAGCATCATCACAGAAAACGCTAAATAAGGATTAGCAAGTGCGTCGCCTGATCTGAATTCTAATCTTTTAGCTTTTGGACTAGGTCCTGTTAAAGGAATTCTTACAGCTGCGGATCTATTACCCTCGGAATAAACTAAATTAACAGGAGCTTCAAAACCTGGAACTAACCTTTTATAGCTATTAGTTGTTGGATTGGTAAATGCAAGGAAAGATGGGGCATGCTTTAAAATACCTCCTATGTACCACCTTGCTGTCTGAGATAAATTTGCATATGACCCTTCACCAAAAAATAAAGGTTGACCACTTTTCCACAGACTTTGATGAACATGCATCCCTGTTCCATTATCGTTAAAGACTGGTTTAGGCATAAATGTGGCAGTTTTACCATATTTTTTTGCAACGTTCCTAACAACATATTTGTATGTCATAACGTTATCAGCAGCGTTTATTAATGAATCAAATTTCATCCCAAGTTCATGTTGTCCTGCTCCAGCAACTTCATGGTGATGCTTTTCAGTTGGAATACCTAATTCACCCATTAGTAATAACATTTCAGATCTTATGTCTTGGGCGGTATCATTAGGAGCGACAGGAAAGTAACCTTCTTTATACTGAATTTTATACCCTAAATTCCCACCTTCTTCTGTTCTCCCAGTATTCCATGGAGCTTCGTTAGTATCTACGCTATAAAAACAACCACCTTCTTTAGAATCATATCGGACGTCATCGAATAAAAAGAATTCTGGCTCTGGACCAAAAAAAGCAGTATCTGCTATACCAGTTGAATCTAAATATTTTAGGGCCTTTTGAGCTAATGATCTTGGACATCTATCATATGGTTCTCCACTTCTTGGCTCTTGAATTGAGCAAATCATGCTTAAAGTTTTATGTTTATAAAATGGATCAATCCATGCTGTACTTGAATCAGGTACCATAGACATGTCAGATGCATTAATAGCTTTCCAACCTCTTATTGAAGATCCATCGAAGGCTAAACCTTCAGTAAATGATTCTTCCTCTATCATGTCAGATGTCAAAGTTAGATGTTGCCATTTACCATGAATGTCTGTGAACTTTAGATCAATAAGTTCAATTCCTTCATCCTTAATCTGACTTAGAACATCTTGGGGAGATTTAGCCATTGCTTTGTATATACCTCAAATAAAATTAATAAGTTGATGATTCTAATTATGTATCAACCGTAACTTTTTTCAAGACTTATTTAGTTCTTTGAGTGTTTCAAGTTATTAGTTTACTTAATTGTTAAGTTAAATATTTAAATTGAATGAATTTCTTTAAACATTCTTCGCTTTAGTGGAGAAATTAGTTTAGTTTACAAGTAATACTCTAAAAGGTTTTGACCGAAACAAAACTCATTTCAACTTTAAGTGATGAGAATTTATCTCATCTTGCTAAAACCTTTGTCCCTTCAAGACTTTTATTGGGACCAGGTCCGTCAAATGCTCATCCTGATGTTCTTAATGCTTTATCTTTAAATCCTATAGGGCATTTAGATGAAGCATATATAGAATTAATGTCTGAAGTACAAAAATTATTGAGATATACATGGCAATGCAATAATCGAATAACTTTACCGATGAGTGGCACAGGTAGCGCAGCTATGGAAGCCTCTATTGCAAACTTTATTGAGCCACGTGAAAAAATACTAATTGCAAAAAAAGGATATTTTGGTAATCGTTTGGTTGATATGGCCTTGAGATATAAGGCAGATGTATCAGTTATTGAAAAGGATTGGGGTGAAGCTTTTTCATTTGAAGAAATAAAATATGAGATAGAAACGAATAAACCAGCAATATTTGCGATTGTACACGCAGAGACATCTACTGGGGTATTACAACCTCTTGAAGGAATAGGGGATGTATGTCGAGAAAATAATTGTTTGTTTTTAGTAGATGCTGTTACATCATTAGGTGCGTTAGAGCTTTTTATAGATGATTGGAAAATTGATCTTGCCTATAGTTGCAGCCAAAAAGGTCTAAGTTGCCCCCCTGGACTAGGACCTTTCACTATGAACAAACGTGCAGAGGATAAACTTAGTTCAAGAATTTCTAAAGTACCAAATTGGTACTTAGATCTATCTTTATTGAATAAATATTGGGGATCAGATAGGGTTTATCATCATACCGCTCCTGTGAATATGAATTTTGCAATTAGAGAGGGTTTGCGTTTAATAGCTAATGAAGGTTTAGAAAATATTTGGAAAAGACATAATACTAATGCAATTAAATTATGGAAGGGACTAGAAAGTCTTGGATTGGAGATGCATGTTTCTAGCGAATTTAGATTACCTACTTTGACAACTGTCAAAATTCCTTCTGGGGTAGATGGAGAAGCATTTAGAAATCATCTTTTGAAAAACTTTGGTATAGAGATAGGAAACGGACTAGGTGCCTTGTCTGGCAAGGTCTGGCGTATTGGTTTGATGGGATTTAACTCTAGTGAAGAAAATGTTGAACGATTATTAAATTTGTTTGATACAGAATTAAATAAATTTTCTATTTTTGATTCCTCAAACTTTTAAACCATAACTTAATCCTGTCTTTACAGTTTTGTTTTAATATCCCTCGTATTATATGCATCTTGTGATGAGCACTTTCGTGTTTAGATAAATCTATCGTACCGCCGAATCCTCCTCTTTTATCATCTTCAGCTCCATATATCACTTGACCCATTCTTGCTTGAACTAGGGCGGCAGCACACATTGTGCAGGGCTCTAAATTTGTAATTATGCTGCATTCATTAAATCGCCAATCTTTTTTTATCCATGCAGCTTGTCTAAGTGCGATTAATTCTGCATGTCCTAATGGATCATTATTACTTTCTCTTTTATTGCTTCCTCTTCCAATACATCTTCCTTTCTCATCTATTATTACAGCTGTAATTGGTAATTCAACTTTACCTACTTCCTCTGATCTTCGTAAAATGAATTTCATCCATTTAATATAATCTAGTTGAGCAATTTTTTTATGTATATTAATAGTGTTTTGATTCATTTTATTATAAACGCTTCATTTTAAAAACATTATATATAAGTTAATTAATTAT
The DNA here is from genome assembly GCA_003283415.1 of Prochlorococcus sp. AG-321-E21. GTDB lineage: Bacteria > Cyanobacteriota > Cyanobacteriia > PCC-6307 > Cyanobiaceae > Prochlorococcus_A. The sequence continues at coordinate 42,924 of QBXH01000009.1, forward strand.
TATTTTAAAGAATGACTGTTGATCCAATTAATAAATCAGAAATTTATTTTCCTTCATATTCAGGAAGTAATGAAAGTTTGCTTATACTTCTCAATAGAACTTCTGAAATCATGTGCAAATGGTTTTCAGACTCAGAAAAACTAGGTCCCATACCAATTGATAATAACTTTGATTGTTCCGTTCCAGATGAAAATGGGATGTCGGCAGATGTTCTATTCTCTGAGATTGAAAATCTTATTTATAGTTCTTTTAATCCTGTACATCCAGGATCACTTGCACATCTGGATCCTCCCCCATTAATTATTTCTATTTTGGGGGATTTAATTGCCGCGGGCTTAAATAATAATCTTCTTGCAAATGAATTATCACCAAGTATTTCCCTTCTAGAAGAATCAATTTGCAATTGGTTTTCCCAAAAACTAGGGTTTCCTAAATCGGCAGGAGGTATCGCAGCAAGTGGAGGGACATTAAGTAATTTAAATGCACTTGTAGCAGCAAGGAACCATTCCGGACTTGAAGCTGATCCGATGGCAGTTTATTTAATTAGCGAAGATGCGCATTCATCATTTGCAAAATGTACTCAAATTATGGGTCTTGGAAAGAATAATTTAATAAAAGTCAAAACTGATAACAATGGTTGTATGGATATAATTGATCTTAAAAAATCTATTTACAAATGTTCTAAGGAAGGAAAAAGAATATTTTCTATTGTCGCTACTCTTGGAACAACAATTCGAGGAGCAATAGACCCCATTGAGAGAATAAGCAAAATTTGTAAAGAAAGAAATATTTGGTTGCACATTGATGGCTCCATAGGAGGCATCTTTTCAATTATTAATTCTCCAATCAATGGAATAAGTAATGTAAATCTCGCTAATTCAATAACTATTAATCCACAAAAAATACTTGGTATTACTAAAACATCATCTATATTAATTGTCTCTAATATTGAAGTTCTTAAAAATACATTTTCTACAGGATTACCTTATGTTTCTGCTGAAAACAATGTTTTAAATAGAGGTGAACTTGGAATACAAGGTTCTAGACCTGCTGAAATTATTAAATTATGGTTAGGTTTACGATTTCTAGGTATGCAAGGAATAGCGACTGTTTTAAATTCGTCAATTGAAAGAAGAATATTCTTCGAAAATAATTTAAATCCAGAAAAATATGATTTATATTCTGGTCCATTACATATAATTACTTTTTTACCAAAGGGTATGAACAAAAATGAAACGGATGAATGGACTTTAAATAAAAGAATAAGTCTCATGAGTAAGAACTTTATGCTTTCTAGACCTCTTTTTAAGAATAGATATTTTCTAAGAGCTGTTATGGGAAATTATAATACTGGAGAATCCCATATTAATGATCTTTTGAAATTACTTAATTAAGTCTGATGAATAGTAGCAGATCAAAAATCATAGCTATCGTTACTGGATTTATTTCAATATTAATATGTATTTTATATTTACTTTTGATAACGGTTTTTGACTTTAGATCTTTTTTAAATGATCAACTAATTAGTCATTCTGCAAATATGGCGGCAATTTTCTTTGAGATTGAGTATCTTCGTTAATTCTTATATTATTGATTGCTTCTTTAATAAAATTATTTAATATTTCTTCTCTTTTATTTAATTTGTATATATCTTCAATTACTTCTTGTATCCCTCCATCTCCCCAATCTTCTCCATTGTTAAAATATTCTATTACTGATAGTCCTACTATTCTTAGTAACCAACATGAGGTTATTGACTGTATTGATTTTGAAATGAATATTGTTGTAAAATTTGATGCTAATGCGGTTGTAATAACATTAAGGCCACCCTTTAAAATCCCTAGCTTTGCTAATGTTGACATTAATGATTTAGATAAATCTACTGCGTCTTTTTTGGTTATCTTGACATGGTATATTTTTGAAATTTCAAGAATCATTTGAACGTTTACAGACGTTGCAGTAATAAAATCAACAACAGGTATAGGATTTACCAGAATTACTCCTCCTGCAATAAAAATATATTTATTTATTACTTTATTAGCACTTGAATTTCTTTGTTTCGAAATCAATTTTTTACTAATTAGCCCTAATTTATTACATCTGAATAGAATATTATCAGCCAATAATTCCTCTCCATTTGCGTCAAGAGTTTCTATTATTTCTCTAAATAAATTACTTATATCTGGATATGTTTTTAATGAGTTCATTGATTTATTTGGCAGAGTCTTAGGTGAAGCAACAGTTTTTATTACTGACAGGTTAATATGATTTGAAGATGTAATAGAGATAATATTCTCTCTTATAATGTTATTCTGTTTTTCTGATCTTAAGTCGCATTTATTTAAAACAATAATTATTTTCTTTTTTAAAAATGATAATTCTTTTATTAAATAGAGTTCATATTTATTAATATCCTGATCTAATACAAAAAGAATGATATCTGATTTGGATGCCTCTATTATTGTTGAATCTTCTCTTTTTTGTCCTTCCCTAGATGCTTCAAATAACCCAGGAGTATCTATTATATTTATATTTCTTTTTAGAATAGGTATTCTTATTTTATAACTAGTTATATTTTTTGTAGTGCCAATAGTTGGGGATGTTTTACCAATTAAATTATTTAGCAAGGCTCTTGCTATAGATGTTTTTCCCGCTGATCCGGCACCAAATAATGTAACGTTATAATCTCCGAACTTAAACTGTTTTTCTAAGTTGATTTTTTCATATTTCAATAATTCTCCATCTATTTTATTAGATATATTTTTATTAATTTCATCTATAGCTTCAAGACTATTTTTTGCAGCTAGGTACTTACTTTTAAAAGATAGAGTATTTTGCTTCTTGAAAATTATCTTATATGCAACTTTTTTAAATAATTTTTTATTTTTAGTATAAATTAATGAAAGAATAACAAGAATAATAAAAAAAGAATAAATATTTAAAATATTACTAAATAATGTTAGTAGATATATAAAAAATAAAATTAATAAATATCTATAGTTTTTAAAAAGAAAAGGATACATTTTTATTGTTTATATTTTATAAGGCTATATATAATAAATATAAGACCTATGTTTATAGAAATATCTGCAATATTAAATACAGGAAAATTTATAAAGTTTAAATTAATAAAATCTAAAACATAACCTTTGGTTAATCTATCAATTCCGTTCCCGACTGTACCTCCAAGAATAAAACTATAACTAAGCAAATCTAAATTAGTTATATTTTTTTTTATTAATATAAAATATATTAGAATTACGGAAACAATTAGACTCACTATCGACAAAAAGATTCTGTTACCATTTAATAAATTGAATGCTGCTCCGTAGTTTTTTACATAATCAATACTAAATAATATAAGATCATTATTTAGTAATTCTTTATGATATCTACTTATTATATTTTTAGTAAATTGATCAGATAAGATAATTAATAAAGATAATAATATAAAATAAAATCTTTTATTTTTAATAGTTAACATTAACTTTGATATCTATTTTTATTGATAATTCTAATCAATAAAGTTATTGGTGTGAGCATTAATAAATGATATCCAAATTTTCCTAATGAATATTTTGAGACAACATATAATATTGTTTCTGGTTGTTTAAAATAATATATTTGAATGCAGTTGTAAATTATCCCGATTAAATGCATACTACTTACTCCTAATATTCCGTACTTTAAAAATTCGAAATAATCTATCTTTTGGTTCCTTTTATTTAAGTTATCAATTATTTTAATTAATGGATACATTCCTAGCAAATAACCAAAATTTGGAGTTAATAAATATCCCAAGGATCCTCCCTCATAAAATACTGGAATAAAAAATAAACCAATTATTAAATAGAAACTAAATGCTTTTATGACTATCTTACTTTTAAATATTAAAGTAATTATTATAATAGAAGGTAATTGCCAAGTTATTGGAATCTCTAAAGTTCCAAAAAGTTTATTAGTAAATGGGATTGAGAAAAAAACAGGTATAAATGTTGAAATTATTATTATTTGAAGACTAATAACTATTTTAATAATCTTATTAATAATAAGCATAAACCAATAAAGATTTACAAACTTCTTAAAGCAACAATTGGATCTAATTGTGAGGCTCTTTTGGCTGGTAAAACTCCAAAGATTAATCCTATTGAACCTGAAATAATCATTGTGGATAATGTTGTAGTTAGTCCCACCGATGCAGGTAAAGGAGTTATTACTCCTAGAAGCAATACCCCTGTGAGACCAGTTGTAGTTCCCACTAAACCTCCAATTGTAGATAAAATTAAAGCCTCGAATAAAAATTGTATTAGAATATCTGATTGCTTTGCTCCTATTGCCTTCCTTAGTCCAATCTCCTCTGTCCTTTCGCTAACAGATACGAGCATTATATTCATTATTCCTATACCTCCAACAATAAGAGATACAGCACCTATACCTGCTAATAGAAATGTAAGACCACTTGTGATATTCGTTACGATATTTAGGGCATCTTCTTGAGATCTAACTGCGAAATCATCATCTCTAATGATGTTATGTCTTTGACGTAATAAATTTGTAATTTGAAACTTTGCAGCACTAGTTTTGTTTTTATTAATAGCTTCAACACTTATAAAACTTAAACTTACTCCATAGGTAGGATCTTTCCCACTTATTCTGTTAACCATTGTAGTTAGTGGGATATATGCATTTTTATCTTGATTGCTTCCAAAAACAGCTCCCTTTGGCTTGAGCATTCCAATTATTTCATAGGTATGATCTTTTATTCTTATTTTTTCTCCAATTACAGAATTACCCTTAAAAAAATCTTCTTTTAGATCAGGACCAATAACAACAAAACTTCTAGCTGAATTTACGTCACTTTGGGTTATGAATCTTCCTTCTTCTACTTCAAAACTTCTTACATCAAGAAATTCAGGGGTAACTCCAGCTATTGAAATATTTAAACTTTTTGAATTTGATTGAACTATTTCATTAGCAGAGATTTGTGGGGCAACTTTTTTAACACTAGGAACTTGATTATTAATTGCAATTGAATCTTCTAAAACTAGATTTTTTGGAAATGATATCCCTCTTCTTCTGGTATCGTTATTTCCTGGAACAATAAATAATACATTTGCCCCTAAATTACTTAATTGATTTTTTGCAAGAGTTTGAGCACCTCTTCCTAGACCAACAAGTGTTATTAC
>QBXH01000010.1 GCA_003283415.1 Prochlorococcus sp. AG-321-E21
CTCAAGCAATCTGCGACCTCTTTTACATCTTTATCTCTTACTTGCTCATCATTTCTACAACCACTATTAACCAAAGCTTGAACAGTCGTAAATCTATATTTATTATGCTCTTTATTAGTCCATTCTTCTATTCGCGAAAAGAAGGGATGCTCTGCTTCAAAATTTAAATTTCTGATGTTAATTTCCTTTTTAAATTCATCCTTTAAATCTAATATCATGCCTTCTTTATAAGCCAAAAGAGCAGCTTTCCAGATTCGATCTCTATCTTTTAAAACCTTATTATTATTAATTAATTTACCTTCTAGATTGATTACCCAAAACCTTCTAGAGCCAGTTGGATCATTTAGAAAATCAGTCCTATTACAACTTGAAACCATTATTGAAGGTCTTGGATAAGCCCCAATACTCCTTCCATAAGGTCTTCTAAATGTATCGATAGGACTTGATAAAAGAGCTTTTAATGATGCCGCTTTTTCAGAATTTGGTGAGATCCTATCAAGTTCAGCAATTTCAAAAATCCAACATCTTTGAAGTGTCATTGCTAGGTCTTGATACTTTGGTTGCCATGTATCTGCAAAGAAATCGTCAGAAGCTAAATATCTCCAGAAAGTAGATTTTCCTGTTCCTTGCTTACCAACTAATACACAACAATTATCAAATTTAACACCACGATTTTTGACCCTTGCAACGGCTGCAATAAGAGTCATTTTTAGCATCTGGTTGAATAACTTAGATTCAGTTCCTAAGTAGTCGCTTGCAATTGTTTCTATGTCAATTGGTTTAATTGATTTATCTGATGTAATCCTTTCTAGATATGAATTGACTGGATGATATGTATTTTGACGAGCTGCTGTTAATAAACCATCAAAAGCTGCGTCTTTTCTAATGTTATAACCATACATATTTAGATAAGTTGAAAAATCCTCGATCATATCTAAAGGAATAGGCAATTTATCAAATTCAGGTTCTAAAGTTAGAAGATTGAATGTTAACCGTGAAGAACAATTATCAACTAAAAGTTCTACAAGATCACCAGAATCAATTTTCTTTTTTTTATCCCCCTCATAACCTTTTGGGAGTTTTATCTTATTAAGAAATCCAGTTCTAATAATTTGGTTTTTATTTGTAAAAGTATCAGTCACAAAATTCTCTCCTTATTCTTTTTTTCTTTTTTTTAGATGTACTTGGTTTATATCCTTTAGTTACTTTGCCTCCTCTAATATTGGCTAAACTTTCTAGAAAAACAATATCATTACTTTTTTGGATATTTGTTTTTTGAGAATTATAAGAAATATTGGAGGTTCTTTGATTACTGGTAAAACCAATAGATTCAGGATCAAGAACTATTTCTTTATGCTTGTTTTTTAGTAGCTGTGAATAACGCCCTATAACAGCTAAATGAGCATCAAATTGTTCTTCAACAGATAAAAATCTGGAAGAACCACATCTTTGAAAAGCTTCCCATTCTTGAGGGAATTTCTGTGAATTTTTCAATTTTCCCTCCATGCTTTAGGAATCCAAATATTCATTTGTTCATCCAGGGATAAGTAGTTTTGTTCTGCTACTTTTTTACAGGCAATAATTAAAGCAATTTCTTTCAACCTATCTTTTGATTGATAGCTTTCTAACTCATTGATATTTTCTATCTCCTGAAACTCATCTACAATATGAGTATTAACTCTTTTGTTTGTAGGTTCTCTGTCAAAGGAGGTTTTTTTTTGATTCATTTTTAAATGACCTCCTTATGCCTTTTCAGACCGTTATCTATTAAGGCTCTTAGTAGCTCGGCATTAGAACAGTTATAGTGTTCAGCTAACTTACTAAATTTTTTAAAAATGGAATCAGTTACACGACATTGAATAGTTGGAGTAGCATCAACTTTTCGTGATCTTTCCTTAACATCAATCAACATAAAATTAATTAAATTAAACTACTTTTATATTTTCGCTTGCTTGAAACTTATTGCAATCACTACGATCTTATGGAATACGTTGTTAGGTATAAATAGGCTAATTACGTTATGAGAGTTTAGAATTGCCAATCTTGAATTCTTATGTGTGGGAATATATTATCTTCTTCTTCAATATCTTTAAGAAATTTATAATCAATAATAGATTTATCTTCTAACATCTCAATTAATTTCCAGAATCTAAATAGGTGTCTATCAATCCTTTCTTTGGCAAGTTCAGTTGTAGTTCCCGCTTTTAAAATGAAACTCCAATCAGAGGATTCAGAAAGAAGTAATTCTCTTGCCGCTTGCTTTAATAATCTTATAGAAAAATTATCATTAAATTTCCTACTTGATAATTCAACAAAAACCGACCCCGCTTTTGTAATTTTTGGAACTATCCAGGCATTCTTATCATTTAGCCAGTAATTATGAAAGCCCCCTTGTCCCCAACTTGAAGGAGAAGGATCACAAATTTGGAGGTTAGGTTTATGGAGGAGAATTTCTTTTAGATTTGTGAGCTTAATTGAATATTTTTTAGATTTTTTAAGTATATTTTCAATAAATTTTGGTCCTTCATACCACCAATGTCCAAATAATTCAGCATCAAATGGAGCAATTAACAAAGGTTCGAATGATGATGACAAAGAAAGGTTCTTTAATTGTTTAGATCTTGATAAAAGATAATTTTCAGCATGTTCTTCAACTTTTTTTATAGCTTCATCTTGTAGGTAAAATTCTTTTTTGCCTAATGAACCTTTATTATTTGTAATTCTATGAAATTTTAATCCTAAAGGCCTGCTTGTTGGAATTCCTTTTTTTTGTAGTTCTGAGGAAGATAATTCCCACCCTAAGTCTTTATGAAATTCTCTATAAAATGGATTTCCTGGATATCCTTCTCTTGAGGACCAAACGGGCAAAGTTGATTCACTATCTCTCCCAAAAAAAGCCACACCTCTCTTTGAGCAAATAGGTGCATAAACTCCATACTTTGGCCTTGGTGATCCATTCAAAATCCCATGACCATCCAAAACAGCATATCTAATTCCACAATTCACTAATATTTCATCTAAATTTTCGTAATAAGCGCACTCAGGCAACCATATGCCTAAGGGTCTTGTTCCTAAAAAAATTTCATGACTTCTTATCGCTGTATTTATTTGCCCTAAAACTGTTTCAGGGTTTTCTCTAAGAATTGGCAAATATCCATGTGTTGCCGCACAAGTAAGAATATCTAAATTTCCAGTCAAATTTAATTTTTTAAATCTCTCTATTAAATCACCAGAACATTTTTCCCAATATGAAAAATTATTTTTAATATTTCTCAAAAGAAATTCAGCGGCAGCTAATTCTTTTTGAGGTAAATCACTCAAAAATTCTATTCTTGTTTTAATCCAAGTTGAATATTTCTTTTGAATTTGTTTATTTTTGAGAAGAGATAATAAGGTTGGAGATAAACTAAGAGTTAACTTTGTATTCCTAATATCTTTTTTTTTGCTTGATTCCATTACTTGAAGTAAAGGAATATAACATTCTAGTATTGCTTGGAATAACCAATCTTCTTCTAATGAATTTTTTTCATGTTTTCGAACATATGGGAGATGAGCATGTAGAACTATTGCCAATTTGCCTAAGAATTTTTTATTAGGGATAGGCCCATTCATAATTCTTAAAATTTATGTTTAAAGTGATTTGAAAGAATCAAAGTTTACTTTTAGAGAAATATAAAAAATTTTTATTTTATAAACAATACTTTATTAATTGAATATAAGTAATTTTTATTTATAATAATTTAACCAAAACAATTAAAGATTACCTCCAAAAAAGTCAGTTTAAATAATCCATGCCTAGTAATTTTATTTTAATTAGCTTACTATATAAATAGTCATACTCAACAAATGTCAAAAGATCCAGGCAGGATATTGATCTTTGATACAACACTAAGAGATGGTGAACAATCTCCTGGTGCAAGTTTAAATCTTGAGGAGAAGCTTGCAATTGCTCATCAACTTGCAAGATTAGGAGTAGATGTTATTGAAGCAGGATTTCCTTTTGCTAGCCCAGGAGATTTTAAAGCAGTAAATAAAATCGCGGAGGTAGTTGGAGGAGAAAATGGTCCAATAATTTGTGGTTTAGCAAGGGCATCTAAAAATGATATAAAAGCTTGTTACGAAGCTATAAGACCCGCACCAAAAAAAAGGATACATACTTTTATAGCTACTAGCGATATCCATCTAAAACATAAACTTAGAAAAACAAGAAAAGAGGTACTTTGTATAGTTCCAGAAATGGTTAGTTATGCAAAATCATTAGTCGAAGATATTGAATTCTCTTGTGAAGATGCCTCGAGGAGTGATCCTGAATTTCTCTATGAAGTAATTCAACAAGCAATAACATCAGGGGCTACAACAATAAATATTCCAGATACTGTTGGGTTCACAACTCCAAGTGAATTTGGAAAGCTTATATTTGATATTAATAAAAATGTACCAAATATAGATGAAGCTATTATTTCAGTTCATGGTCATAATGATTTAGGTTTAGCCGTTGCTAATTTTCTTGAAGCAGCAAAGAATGGAGCAAGGCAATTAGAATGCACAATAAATGGAATAGGTGAAAGAGCAGGGAATGCCTCCCTAGAAGAATTAGTAATGGCATTACATGTGAGGAAAAGTTTTTTTAATAGTTTCTTTGGAAGAAGATCAGATTCACCTACACCACTAACTGCTATAAGAACAGAAGAAATAACAAAAACTTCGCGATTAGTATCAAACTTAACTGGAATGAATGTTCAGCCCAATAAGGCAATTGTTGGCGCAAATGCTTTTGCTCACGAGTCAGGAATCCATCAGGATGGAGTACTAAAAAATAGACTTACATATGAAATTATTGATGCAAAAACTGTTGGGTTGAATGATAATAAAATTTCATTAGGTAAACTTAGCGGGAGAAGTGCAGTAAGAGCAAGATTGGAAGAGATGGGATACGATTTAAGTAGGGAAGACTTGAATGATGCTTTTGCTCGTTTTAAAGATCTAGCTGATAGAAAACGAGAAATTACTGATAGAGATTTAGAAGCTATAGTCAGTGAGCAAGTTCAACTTCCAGAATCTAAATTTCAACTAAGTCATGTTCAAGTTAGTTGTGGAAATACATCCAAACCTACTGCTACAGTAACTCTTATAAATACCGAAGATGATACTGAAAATACCTCTGTTGCTATAGGTACTGGTCCTGTAGATGCGGTTTGCGAAGCCCTCAATGCATTAGCTAAAGTTCCTAATGAACTTATAGAGTTTTCAGTGAAGTCTGTAACAGAAGGTATAGATGCATTAGGTGAAGTTACTATAAGAATAAGGAACGAGGATAAAATTTATTCTGGACATTCAGCTGATACAGACGTAGTTGTTGCGGCAGCGAATGCTTTTGTAAATGCTTTAAACAGGCTTGTATTTTCAGAGAAGAAAAACTCTATTCACCCCCAATTTGATAATTTAGAAAATCCAAAAAAAAATTTATTATCAAATCCAAAAAGTTAAGTTTATTTTGTGATTATTAAGTTTACCTAATAACTTGTAACGAAATAATGTAGATTAAAGCTTTAATTTAAAATTTAAACAGATAAAGTAATGAGAGAAAGGGTATCAGGATATTGGACTCTTGCATGGGTTGGTTTGATAAGTAATATCATTGCTTTACCTATAATCGCCTTAATAGTAAGTTATGGGCCCCCATTAAAAGTGGCTAATATTACTCTAGCTATAAGCCTTGGATGGCCTTCAGCAATAGTTGGAATAGTTTCTTCTTCTGCTCTTTTAGCGGAGAAGAAATGGGGGGTTACCTTAACCCTGGTATCTCTTTCAATGATAATTTCGGGGACAGCTCCATATTCTATTTTTCGATTAGCAATTTTGAAAGATATTTTTGGTATTGGTGGTTTTACACTTTTATCTGCTTTATTTAGCATCTTGGCAATAATATATTGGTGTAATCCAAAACATCGAAGGAATATCAGATTATAAAATTATTGAATTAAGAAAAAGTGTTATTTTTTGTTGTGGGATATTGAATTCGTCTATGTCTAATTCTTTTCCAAACATTTAAGAATGATTTTTTTATCAGAAAAATTTCTCCCTTGGAAAGATTACTATCATTTAATTGGCCATCAACTTGCCTTGAATCAAAAATTTTGGATAGTGTTTCTAGGGCTTCATAATCGGAAGCATTTATATCCATTGCCCTTAAAGCAGCTTCACATCCATCTGCAAGCATCAAGATAGCTGTTTCCTTAGATTGAGGGATAGGACCTTTATATCTAAAATCGCTCTCATTAAATTTTAATTTTTTCTCTTCAGCTTTATTAAGAAAATATCCCATTTTTAGAGTTCCTTGATGTTCTGGAATGAAATTAGCTATTGGTTTTGGCAATCTATTTTTTCTTGCAAACTTTAGGCCTTGATCAACGTGGGCTTGTAAAATCTCAGCGCTTTTTAAAGGATCATCTATCTCGTCATGCGGATTTTTTGCTCCATCTTGATTCTCAATAAACCAATTTGGAGCATGTAATTTGCCAACATCATGATAGAGAGAACCAGTTTTAATAAGATCGATATCTCCTCCAATCATTCTTGTCGCCTCTTCAGCTAGTCCACATATCAATAAAGTATGTTCAAAAGTACCAGGAGCTTCAATAGAGAGTCTTCTAATAAGAGGTTTTTCTTTATCAGCCAATTCCATTAATCTTGCCTTCGTTAATAATCCAAATATTGACTCAAAAATGGGAATAAATAATATAATTATGAGCATTATTATTGCCAACAGTAGAGAATCAGAAAATATTTTGCCATTTAATTCAAATAATGCTTGATTATCTATTAAGGAATATTCCTCATTTCCAATTAGTATCCATTGGGAAATCAAAGCCCCAATTGGAACAAATATTGATAATTGAAGTAACTGAGCTCGACTTCTTATTTTTCCTCCAAGGACAGAAACGACACATGCGCAAATCAGGGTTATGAAAAGCAAATTATTATTAATATTCGTAATAGATTCAGGCCAGCTTAAGCTTGCTATTGATATCCAAGCTAAAGCAGTTATGGTTCCCATCCCTTGAGAAATAATTAAAGCAGGAGGAACTATAATAGATAAAGGACTTAGGCTAGATCCATATATGTTTTTTATCATTTGAACTATTAACAGAAGCGAAATAATTAAGAGTATTTGTCTAGCATTAATGTTTGGATTTTCTTTTCTAGATATTAGTATTAAAAGTCCACAAGAAAATAAAACCTCAGCAAAAGTAAAGCCCCAAGAAAAAACATCAGAAACTTCTAAAGTTTGAACAAGCAGTATTTTATAAGAAGATATTATCGAAATAACAATACATATTAAGAAAATAATTAATTTATCTATTGTTGAAATCTTTACAAGACCTTTTGCAGGGACTTGACTTCTTTTCCAAAAATAATTTATTTTTTTTAAAATTCTTATAGGTTTTTGCACAGAATATAATTAAATCTAATTGTCTAATTTAAAATTATAGGCATGCTAGTAGTAAAAAGGAGAAGTTTTTCTAAATGTCATTAAAATTAGATGGTAAAAAATTATCTTTAGAAATCGAAGAAAAATTAAAAAATTATATCTATATTAATAAAACAATTGTAAAAAGAAATCCTGGATTGGCTGTTATAAGAATTGGCGAAGATCCAGCTAGCGGGGTTTATGTTAAAAACAAAGAAAAAGCTTGCTCTAGAGTTGGGATAAAGAGTTTTATTTTTCATCTAAAAGATACAGTAGAGCAAAAAGAAGTTGAAGAATTATTAAATAAATTAAATCTTGACAATGATATTGATGGTATTTTATTACAACTTCCCATACCAAAGAAATTTGATGAGCAAAGATTAATAAGTTATATCAATCCAAAAAAAGATGTCGATGGATTAAATGAGCAAAATATTGGCAAGTTAGTAAAGAATGAGCCTGCAATGAGATCTTGCACACCCGCGGGGATTGTTAATTTACTAAGATCCCAAAATATTACAATTGAAGGAAAGAAAATTGTAGTCATAGGAAGAAGTCTGTTGGTTGGTAAACCCATATCTCTTATGTTATTAAATCTTAATGGGACGGTGACAATGACTCATTCAAAAACTAAAAATTTAAACAAAATATGCAGAGAAGCGGATATATTAATTGCGGCGGCAGGAAAACCTAACCTCATAGACGCAAGTTTTGTTAAAGAAGGTGCTGTAATTATTGATGTAGGAATACATCGATTAACAAGTTCCGATAAAAGAAAAGTTAGATTATGTGGAGATGTATTATTAGAAGATGTTATTCCCAAAGTATTTGCTTATACGCCCGTCCCTGGAGGTGTCGGTCCAATGACAGTAACAATGTTACTAGTAAATACTATTTACAGCTGGCAAAAACAATTTGGTTTATCATCAACTCTTAATGACCTGCTGCCATAAAACTAAAGATGCAGAAAAAATTTATTCAAAGTAAAAAATGACAGAAGTTATAGATAATATTTCAGATTTTGAAAAATATCTAAAAGATACAAAAAAAGTAGTCGAAGAAGCTCTTGATTTCTCATTAGGTCCTGAGAATCCAGAAATACTTAGAGAATCAATGAGATATTCTCTCCTGGCTGGAGGTAAAAGGATACGTCCAATTTTATGTTTAGCATCATGTTCACTAGCAGGAGGTGAACCCTCTTTAGCTGTTCCTACGGCAGTTGCCATAGAGATGATTCATACCATGTCATTAATACATGATGATTTACCTGCTATGGACAATGACGACTTAAGGAGAGGTAGACCTACTAATCATAAAGTTTATGGAGATGCATTAGCTATTCTGGCTGGCGATGCATTGTTAACAAGAGCCTTTGAAATGATCGCATTAAGAAGTCCTGGTGTAGATCCAAATAGATTATTAAATGTGGTTGGAGAACTTTCCCTAGTAGCGGGAGCACCTGGACTAGTTGGTGGTCAAGTTGTTGATTTGGAATGTGAAGGAAAAGAAGTTGACCTCGAAACTCTTGAGTATATTCATCTTCATAAGACTGGTGCCCTACTAAAAGCTTGTGTAAGAACTGGTGCGATGATTGCAGGAGCCAATGAGGAATTATTAAAAGCCCTAACCACATATGCGGAGGGAATTGGTTTGGCATTTCAAATTATAGATGACATTCTTGATTTAACTTCAAGCAGTGAGAAACTTGGTAAAACAGCCGGTAAAGATCTTTTGGCAGATAAAACTACTTATCCTAAATTACTAGGAATGGAAGAATCAAAGAAAAGAGCTTTCGATTTAGTAGGTAAAGCGAAAAAAGCTATTGAGCCTTGGGGTTTAAATGCAAAATATTTAATCTCCTTAGCTGATTTTATTACAAGTAGAGATAGGTAAAGAGTATTAAACTTATGTCAGAATTTTCAGCTTTCTTCGATAATTCAGTTCTTTTCTGGAGTTTATTATCTTGTTTACTAGCTCAATTTTTAAAAATTATATTTAATTTCTTTAAAACAGGAACGATTAGATTTGGAATTATGTTCGAAACAGGAGGCATGCCTTCAAGTCATTCCGCTCTGATAACAGGTACTACATCAGGAATAGGCATACAGTTAGGATTTGATAACCCAATATTTGCATTAGCGTTTGCAGTTTCATTAATTGTTATGTACGACGCAAGTGGGGTTAGAAAATCAGCAGGTATTCAGGCTGCAGAAATTAATAAACTTTCAAAAAAAGTAGATCCTATATCTCAAGTAGCTCTGAAAGAAACTCTTGGTCATACCAAATTTGAGGTTATTGTAGGTAGTCTTTTAGGCCCACTAATTACTTTACCAGGAATGGTTTTTATAGGTTCTCCTCTTAAAATCTTTGATTTGATAATAAATTAGGAATCATGAGAATGATTATTTTGTATGGCATCAACAAAGTTTTTTGCAACTTCTGGGCAACTTGGCAAATGTAAGTGTACCCAACTTGCATGTAATTTTTGATCCGACCAACCTTCCTTTTTATATTCAGTACCCCATGATTTAATTTCCCATGGTGAAGATAATTGTTTTTGAGACTCATTTTTTTTTAAATCAAATTCTGATGAAGAACGTTCAACTTCCCAATAATGAAATTCATGTCCTCTAATAGATTGATTTTGTTTAATTATTGGAGTATCTTTTAAACCCTTTATATATCTATAACCTACCGACAAATTACTTTTTTTTGATTTAAAAGGTAATATTCCACTCATTTTGTGATTGTTACCATTTTCATCTTTTATTATGTCTCCTAAGATCATCATCCCACCACACTCTGCATAAATAAACCCTTTTTTACGGAATTCCCTTAAGGACATTAAGCTTTTATATGAATCACTTATATGACTAGCATATTTTTCAGGAAAACCTCCTGGAATAAGTAAAGATGAAGCCTCATTTGGAATTTCTTCATTATCAAAAATACTCCATGAAATTAGTGGTATTCCTATTTCATGCAGAAACTCTTTCGTTTCAGGGTATTGAAAGTGAAAGATTTTATCTTCTGCAATTGCGATAGGCTTACTTTTATCTATTTTAAAATCTTTACTATTAGAGTTATTTAATATAATTTTTTTTTGAGGAGATTTCAGTAAATTGCTTAGAGAAATTACATCAAGATTTTTTTCAGCAAAACTTGCAAAATAGTCAACATCAATTTTTCTTTCACTATCAAATGGTGAAATTAAACCTAAATTAGCTTTATTAACATTTATTTTTGAATCAGAGGGTAAAAATCCAAGGATTTCGATTTCTTCATTTTTAAAAACTTCTCTAATTAATCTTTTATGTCTATCTGAATTGACGTTATTAAATATAATTCCTTTTATTGATAATCCATTATCAAAAGCTCTAAAGCCTCTAAAAGTTGGCAGAAGAGAGGCCACTTGGCCTCTAGCATTAATAATAAATATTATTGGAGTATCGAGAAGTTTGGCAATATTTGCGGTACTTGAATAAGCAGTTGCACCTAATCCATCAAAAAGACCCATAGCACCTTCAATTAATGAGAATTCATATTTCAAAGAATTTTTTAAAAAATTTTTTTTAACCCATTCTTCACCACTTAAAAAAATATCTAAATTTCTACAAATAGGTTGACCGATTGAACTAAGTTGTTGCTGATCAAGGTAATCTGGTCCGACCTTGAAAGTTTGTATTTTTATACCTTTTGAAAAAGCCCAACAAGATATCAAAAGAGATAAAGTAGTTTTCCCACTATCAGTTGAAGGAGAGGATATTGTACAAGGCATTTAGTTACTTTTATTTATTAAAATCATTGAATATTTTTACTGCAACTTTAATAGCACTCTCAAAAAGTGGGCTAGTATTTCCTCTACTACTTCCCAATAACTTACTTACATCAGATTCTGACGAAGAAAAAGCATTTGGAACAACTTGCTCTATTAATTGCATATCAGCCATACCTCCAGCTTCAAGTCTCATACATTCAACAGATTCACATCCAAGAATTACACAAGTATTGTTTTTACGAACCTCACTAATTTTGGAAATTAATCTTAATCCAATAACTTGGCCTGAATGAATACTTGGATTACCCAAAGGAACATGGTTTATAAATGTTGAAATCTTCTCTCTATTATTTCTTTTGAATTCTATTTTTATTAATTCTCCATGGTTATCTATTTTTGAAAATACCCATTCTAGTTTGTCACTAATCCACGATATTAAAAGTAACGCCTGAAGAAAATTACCTTCTGCTATGTCTATATCTATATCTGTGATATGGTCTAAAATTGGTCTCCTGGATGGAGGATCAAAAATCATTGCTAATGATTCACGCCAACTTTTAAGTCTTATCCAATTTAAATCATTAATAGCTTTATTTGATCTTATTGATTGATAAAGAATCTTCAAGGATCTTTTGGGCGATCCATTTGCAGTGTCAATGATTAATCTGATACCACGATCGGTAAAATAATTAAAAATATCTATTGATTCATCAAGGCTTCCATTCCACCATAACCATGTAGGTAAATCTTTTAAAGATAGGTCATCAATAATTTTCAATCCATTCTTTTTAATAGAATTAGAGTCCCCTCTTATCACAACTAAGTCACCACATATAGTTTGGGATATCGTGTTATCGCTTAATGGGCAATAAGCAGATACAAACGTTTTTATCTCTGATTCTTTATTTAAAGTTGGTGCTAAAGTAATCAATCTTCTAGGGTTTAAAGTACTTATTGAAGATTCAAAGAATTGCCCTCTTAAGTCTTCATAACCTTTATTTGATAAATTTTCCTTCAATAAAGTCAATAATTCTTCACTATTTATAGAAGTAGTATGTGAGAGACCTTTATCTATAATTAATTTTTTAGCAACTTTTATTATCTCTGGACTTAAAGTTCCAGTAATTGGTCCATTTATTAAGCCTGATTGAACTAAACATTGTTCAAGCCACGCAGGCTGCCAGACCATCAAAGTAAAAGTATTTGCTCCAGCGCTATCTTCATCTTCAGAAATCCATAATTGATTTAGGTAATTAGATATTTCTTGATGTGGAAGTTCTAATGGAGTTTGAAGTGTTAATTGAGGTTTCATTATAAAGTTAAGGTCTGCGCCAAAAAATATTGTCTTTTGAAAGTAATTGATCTGATTCAGGAGGTCCCCAAGTCATTGATTCGTATCTATAAATAGGTAACTTCCAAGGAGCATTTTCCATTAATTCTATTAGTGGTGTATAAAGTTTCCAAGCTGCCTCAACCTCATCACTTCTTGTAAACAAGGTAGGATCAGAAAGCATAGCATCAGCCAATAACCTTACATAACCTTCATCAGAAGGTTCTCCAAAAGATTCATCATAGGAAAATTCCATCTCAACTGGTCTTGATTTCATACCAGAACCAGGTGATTTGACTTCAAATTTAAAAGTAGCTCCCTCATTAGGTTGAATCCTAAGAATAAGCTGATTTGGTGCGGGATTAATTATTGTTGATTCAAACAAATGTACTGGGACATCTTTAAATGTCAATACAATTTCGCCAAGTCTTTTAGGTAGTCTTTTGCCTGTTCTTAAGTAGAAAGGAACTCCTTGCCATCGCCAATTATCTATAAAAACTTTTGCAGCTATGTAGGTTTCTGTAGTACTGTTCAAATGCACTCCAACTTCTTCTCTATAATCTTTAAGTCTTTTTTGGCTATTCCCTCCTTTTGCATACTGCCCTCTAATACAGCAATTCCAGGGTTGGTTCTCATCCGCAAGTTTTGAAGCTTGAAGAACTTTCGCTTTTTCATTTCTTATTGCCTCAGGTTCAAATTTGCCAGGTGGCTCCATTGCCGTGACAGCAAGCATTTGAGTTAAATGATTTTGTAACATATCTCTTAAGGCTCCAGAACTTTCATAATATCCCGCTCTTTCTTCGACCCCCACTGTTTCGGAAGATGTAATTTGTACACTTGAAATATAATTTCTGTTCCAAATAGGTTCAAAAATAGTATTAGCAAACCTCATCACAAGTATGTTCTGAACAGTCTCTTTACCTAAATAATGATCTATACGATATATCTGACTTTCATCTGCACAACTTTGAACTATCCTATTCAATTTTTTTGCACTTGAATAATCTCTTCCAAATGGTTTTTCAATAACAATTCGACTTTTCTTAGGATCATCTATTAACCCAGCAGCTTTAAGAGCTTTACATCCACTTCCATAGAAATTGGGAGATACTGATAAATAGAAAGTCTTATTTCCATGAGTAGCTTGTGATTTGTCAATTTCATTTAATCTTTTAGAGAGTCTTACAACATGCTCACTTTGTTGTAAGTCAACTGGCTCATAAAAAAGATAATTAGAAAACTGATCCCACTCTTTTTCATTACCTAAAATTTGACCTGATAATTTAGCTTTCATTTTTTCCTTAAACTCTTGATCACTCCAAGGTCTTCTAGCACATCCAATAATTGCAAATTCACTAGGAATTCTTCTTTGTAAAAAGAGTTCAAATAAGGCGGGTATAAGTTTTCGATGAGTAAGATCTCCGCTAGCACCAAAGATTATTAGGCATTGTGGAGAAATAACTCTCTCTTGTCGCAAACCCAATCTAAGGGGATTACTTAAAGTTGAGGGCATATTTTTTAATGATCTTATATAAATAAAATCGTTGTTTTTTAGTTAATTAGCTACATTTTGTGTCTAAATCAAAAAAGTATAAAGCTTATTTAAAGCAAAATACATAACAAATATTAATAAGTCTCTACATGCCATCTACCAGCTTTTTTAAGTTGGGGTCTCAACTCTGACCAATTTAAACCCTTCTCTTCTGCGGCTTTTGTCATGGCTTCATCTATGCCTGGTTCCATTCCCTTTAAACCACAAAGATAAATATGAGTTTTCTCATCCTCGATCATATTAAAAATCTCATTCGCCGATTCTAAAACTCTATCTTGAATATACATTCTTCCACCTTTTGTATTTTGTTGCTCACGACTAATAGCTTTCGTATATTTAAAATTTTCTGGATACTTTTCAAGATATCTTTGTAAATCTTCCTCGTATAAAAGGTTAGCCGATTTAGGAGCCCCCATAAATAACCATGCTTTACCTTTAAAATTCCAATTATTTTTTTCCTTTTCAGTAGCTTCAAACATTCTTCTTAGATAAGCCCTCATAGGTGCTATTCCAGTACCAGTAGCCAACATTACTATATTTGCATCCTCTTCATCAGGAAGAAGCATTTCTTTACCTACAGGTCCTGTAATCTTGACTTTATCTCCTGGCTTTATATCACATAGGTAGCTTGAGCAAACACCATTAATAGTTGCACCATCTTTTTCATACTGAAGCTGTCTAACACAAAGAGAAACTGTATTACCTGCAAAATCATCCCCATGCCTAGTACTTGCTATTGAATAAAGTCTTAGCTTATGTGGCTTGCCATTAGCATCTACACCGGCAGGCATAATACCAATACTTTGTCCCTCAACATAATTTAAGAAAGGATCGCTATCTTTAAGGTCGAATGTTATGTGATTTACTCTTCCAATAGCACCATCTTTCAAGAGACTATAATTACCTGTAACTGTTCCTTCAAATGGAGTTTTTGGTCTATATATATTTACTGGTACATCAGCATGCTTTTTCTTCATAGGTTTTTTAACAATATTAGAGTTTGTTTCAATGTTAGTATTTTCTACTTTTAATGGGGCTTCTGTTTTTATTTCTGTATTTACTGAAGAAGATTTTTTAACTTCAATTTTACTTTCAACTACCTTTTTTTCAGTCACGTTTTTACCAACCACCTTTTTTTCAACTTTTTTAGGTTTATTAGCTTCAGCATAATCTATAG
This sequence comes from Prochlorococcus sp. AG-321-E21, assembly GCA_003283415.1. GTDB lineage: Bacteria > Cyanobacteriota > Cyanobacteriia > PCC-6307 > Cyanobiaceae > Prochlorococcus_A. The sequence continues at coordinate 15,309 of QBXH01000010.1, forward strand.
CTCTTTTATTAAAAAAGGTCATAATAAAATAAAAAATACCTATCACAATTGGGATATGAGCTAATCCACCTGCGATAACTTTTGCTTGGGAGTAAACCATTTTGTAAATTTCTTTACTAAGAGATTATCAATTTGTATCCTAATTTGTACTCGTTTTATAAAAATGGTTACGTTTTGAGATCGGAATATATACATATAAATTTGTTTTTTTATTTTTTTTTTTTTAGTTTTATCGGTATAGTTACACAGGAATAATTTTTTATTTAATAAAAAATTCATCTATGAATAATTCTCAAGGATCAGTAACACATTTTCAAAATAACGATTATAGAACAATTGAGCAGACTATGGAAAAGCTTTCTGGAGGAACAAGAAGGCTTGCCGCTCAGTTAACAACTTCAGCCACCTTCAACTCTTTATGGAATGTTCTAACTGATTATGACCGCCTAAATCTCTATATACCAAATCTTTTATCAAGTAAAAAGATTTATAAAAATAATAATAATGTTCACTTAAGACAAGTTGGAGCACAAGATTTCCTTGGAATGAAATTTTCAGCTGAAGTAACTATTGATTTATTCGAAGAGAAAGAACTTGGTTTATTAAAATTTAGTTTAATTAAGGGAGATTTTAGAAGGTTTGAAGGAAGCTGGAAAATTAAAAAAATTAGAGACACTTCAAAAAACTCATTAATATATGATCTCACTGTGCAAGGTTGTCAATGGATGCCAATTGGAATGATAGAAAAAAGGTTAAAAAAAGACCTTTCTGAAAATTTGATCGCAGTAGATAAACAAGCGAAAATTTCAATAATTAATTAATTAAATTTTTTAAAATTAATTGATAGCCCCAAGGGGATTCGAACCCCTGTCGCCTCCGTGAAAGGGAGGTGTCCTAGGCCTCTAGACGATGGGGCCAAGGAAATAGCATGTAGCTTATAAAAAATTAGGAGTAAAGCTATCCTTTCGTCAAGTGTTGATGATCTTTGTTTTGGCCTTGCCACACTGGAACGGTAAAATGAAAGCATGAACCTTCACCAACTTCTGATACAACCCATATTCTTCCTCCATGGACTTCAACAATTCTTCTACAAACAGAAAGTCCAATACCAAATCCTGATGTTCCCTCAGATGTCTGTGGCAGCCTAACCCTATCAAGAAATATTCTTTTTTGTTCACTTAAAGGTATTCCAGTACCTTTGTCACAAATCGTTATCTCTACCCATTGATTTGTTTTATGTATCATTGTAATTTTTATTGATCCAGAATCTTCTGAAAATTTAAGGGCGTTTTCAATTAAATTTAAAAAAACTTGTCTCATTCTTCTTTGATCTGCAAATACGTTTGGGAGATCTGAAGGTATATCAGTATCAATTTCTATTTTCCTTAATCTCCAAAACTTTTCTAATTCAAGAATGGCTTCAGCACTTATATTTCCTAAGTCAATTTTTTGAGGATTAAAAAGTGCTTCCCATTTAGTTGTTCCAACTTCAAGAAGATCTTGAGATAAAAGTTCAATTTCTTCTAAACGTCGTTTGATAACGTCTTGTAATTTTTTTATATCAATTTGTCCTAATTTTTGACTTTGAATGGCAAGAGTAGCTGCCGTTAGTGGGGTTCTTAATTCATGTGCAACCATTCTTAATAGTCTTTCTTGAGATTCGATTCTTTTTGTAAGTGTTTCATTTTCTTGTCTAAGGACCAATAATTCATCCTCAAGAAGAAACTCTTTTTGTGTTCTAATTGAATCTATTTTAGAAGGCTGAAGATTAATACCTAAATTTTTTGTGACCCCTTCCTGTTTCCATCTGGGCAGCCAAGTCTGCAGCTGAACAAAAATATTACTTCCTGCAAATATTTGCTTTGGCGCTGGTGAAACTTTAATTAGAGCTGGGATAGCCACTAAACGATGCAACTCAAGTAATTCAGGTTGTTCGGTTGGCTCAGAAATCTGAAGAGAAATCTCAAACTCACATTCGTCAGACTCTAAATAAGATAATAATGATTTAAGGTCACATCTAGAAAGATGATTTCTGGCAGCTACCAATATTAGTTTTAATTCTTTTTTTTCATTCAAATCATTTGACCTAAAGTTTTGAAAAGTTGTTTTTGCTTATAAACACATTAAGGTAATTATATTTATTTTACAGATAAGCTATGAGTTAAATAGATGAAATTTATAAATGGTTGATATTAATCAAAACAATAACTTGAATTGCGAGGAATATAATTTTTCTGAAGTTAGCATAAACAGTAATTTAAAAAGATGGTTTTCTCGTAACCTTGGGCTTTGGAAATCCAACAGGACATATTTTCTTGAAGAAAAAGAAAAAAAGAAAACTTATAACTTATGCATGTATATAAATATTGAATCTATTGAGAATAAAAAAGATTGGGAACCTCATTATAAATTTACTTGGTATCCAGAAAAGAAATATAGTTTTTTTGATGAGCATCCGAGGTATAAAGAAAAAGGCGAAATGCAAGCATTTATAAAAGATCATCAATTAATAAGAGAAAATTTTTATTTAAGTGATATTGATGGAATATCTAATATTAAACAAGTTGATGAACATGAGATGATTTTCGAATCCTCCTATGAAGACTGGTACATCCTTGAGCACACAAGACTTATTGACGAAGATAATTATAGATATAGGGTAATATATTCATGGAATAAAGATAAACTTAAAATAGTAGAGAATCATCATGAAATAAAAATTATTACATAAATTCTATTGGCTAATTAAGTTTAAAAATAAAAAATGTTATCTTTAAAAAAGTAAATAATTAAAACTAATGTTTATAAATTTGTCTCCAAAAAAATTTTTTAAAATTTTAAGCCTCCCTATATTTTTATATTTAATTATTTTTGACATAACAATTTTAAATAGAGAAATTAAAGCCGACAAGAACTTAGAAGCTGCTACAGAAGAAGACTTATATTTATATAAAGGTATGGGAGCTTCTTATCTTTGTATAGCGTCAAAAGCCGGAATAGAATTTCCAAAAGCTTTAGGAGTTGCTACTGCTACATATGTACAAGTAATTGAAGGCAAACATGGAGGGATAGTTAAAGAATTAGGGGATACAAAATTAGAACGAGATAAATTATTTGCTGGAGCAGAATTTCAAATAGTTACTACAGCAATTCAATATTGTCCGGATAGCGTTCCAAAAGAGGTGAATAAAAAAGTTGAGAAAATATTAAAAGAAAATAAATAATAAATTTATTATCTAAACATAGAGCTAACCGAGCTTTCTTCATGAATTCTCCATATAGCCTCTCCTAACATATTTGCGACAGAAAGTACTTTTAATTGTGAGAAATTCCCATTGTCAATGACTGGAATACTATTAGTAACTATAACTTGTTCAAATAAATCTTTCGCACTTAATCTTTCATAAGAAGGCGGAGAGAAAACCGCATGAGAGGCACATGCAAAAATCCTCTTTGCACCTTCTTTTTTTAATAAATTTGCACCAGAGCAAATAGTTCCCCCTGTATCAATCATGTCATCTATAAGAATAGCGGTTTTCCCCTTAACTTCTCCAATAACTGTCAAACTCTCTGCAATATTATGAGCAGATCTTCTCTTGTCAATAATCGCTAATGGAGCATCATTCATTAATTTAGCAAATGCTCTTGCTCTGGCTACTCCGCCAACATCGGGAGATACAACTACAACTTCTTTTAACTTTAAAGTTTCAAGATAATCAATTAAGACTGGAGATCCATATATATGATCACAAGGTATATCAAAATATCCTTGTATTTGAGCTGAATGTAAATCCATAGCAAGAACTCTGTCTACCCCCGATTTTTCAAGTAAATTTGCGGTAAGCTTCGCTGTAATTGACTCCCTTCCTGAAGTTTTCCTGTCCGCCCTTGCATATCCAAAATAAGGGATAACAGCTGTAATTTGTCTAGCTGAAGCTCTTTTACAAGCATCCACCATTATCATTAGTTCCATTAAACTATCGTTGACAGGTGCGCATGTAGGCTGAATAAGAAATACGTCACATCCTCTTATAGATTGTTGTATCTGAACATAAAGTTCACCATCAGCAAACCTTTTAGAAACTAACGGGACGTTTTCAATACCTAAATAGGATGCGATTTCTTCTGCTAATTTAGGATTAGAGGTGCCGCTCACTAGCCTTAGTCGACTATTAGTAAGATTGAAAGTTGGTTCTTCATTCTCTACTGCCGTGATAAAACTAGTCACGAAATTAGCTTTTAAAAATTCTAATAGTATCGTAGTGCCTAATATTAATTTCGCAGAAATTAATTAACTTATTTATTTTTAATAGTTCTAAGTAATAAGTTTGATAATAAATACTGATCAAATTTATAATTAAAAATTAAAAGACAAATATAAGAAACTTCAAAAATTTATTTGTTAAATGATCTATATTTAACTATTGTTAGTTTTATTTAATTTTGATAAACGTTCTACAAAATTAAAAATTTTTCTTAATATTAAATGAGCTTAAGATCAGTTCTTAAAAAAAAATCTTTGGGTATACTTGTTCATCCTTCGAGCCTACCGGGGGGTAGTTACTGCGGGACCTTTGGAGAAGGTGCTAAAAACTGGATTAAGAAGCTTTGTAAGCATAAGATTAAATACTGGCAATTCTTGCCTCTTAATCCAACAGATTCAATCGGATCTCCATATAGTTCACCATCTAGTTTTGCATTGAATCCATGGTTTCTTGATATCAATAAATTAATTGAAAGTCAATTTATCATTTCATCTAATGAACAGGATTTAAAAACACCTAATCATAACTTAGATCATTTTGATTTTGATTACGCAAATAATTTATCGAGAAAGTTAGGGGAATATCTTTTATTTGATTGGGAATCTCAATCTAAAGAAAGGAAAACTGATTTTTATATATGGAATAAAAAGAATACTTGGGTTGAAGATTATTCAATATTTATGGTCATAAGAAAGGAATTCAATATGTTGCCTTGGTGGGAGTGGCCATTGGAGTTCAAACAAAAGAAAAATGAATTTCTAAAAACATGGATAAAAGACAAAAAAAATGAACTGCTTAAAACAAAATTAATACAATGGCATCTTGATAAACAGTGGATGGAAATCAAAGTCTTTGCGAAAAAAAGAGGAATTATACTTATAGGTGATTTACCTTTTTATGTCTCAAGAGACAGTGCCGATGTATGGAGTAATAAATCACTTTTTTCAATATCTCAAAATGGAGAGTTACTATTTCAAAGTGGAGTACCTCCTGATTATTTCTCATCTACAGGACAATTATGGGGTACGCCCACTTACTATTGGGCCAAACACAAAAGAACAAATTTTGAGTGGTGGAGAAAAAGATTTAAAAGGCAATTTGAACTTGTAGACATTTTAAGACTTGATCATTTCAGGGCGTTGGCTGGATATTGGAGAGTTGATGGCAAGGCCAAAAATGCTATTAATGGGACTTGGATTAATTCCCCTGGTAAAGAGCTATTAAACATTTTAAAAAAAGATTTAAAAACTGATAATTTACCTATCATTGCTGAGGACTTAGGAGTAATAACTAAAGATGTAGAACTTTTAAGGGAAAATTATAATTTACCTGGGATGAAAATTTTGCAATTCGCATTCGACGGTAATGAAAATAATCCTTATCTACCTAAAAATATCGAAAAAGAGAATTGGGTTGTTTATACAGGAACTCACGATAATGCTACTTCCACTTCATGGTGGGAAAATTTAGATAATAATATCAAAAATCATATTAAAAATAACTACAAATACTCAAATAATCCCGCTTGGAATTTAATAGAAATTGGCATGAAAACAAAAGCAAACCTATTCATCTCTCCAATTCAAGATATTTTATCTTTGGATGACTCAAGTAGATTAAATACTCCTGGTACAATTACTAACAATTGGAGATGGAAATTAAATCAACCCCTTGATGAAGTAGATATGAATTTACAAAAATATAGTGATCTTGGAAATTATTATGGAAGAATAATTAATTAGATCACCAAATATATTTTATTTTTCCTTTTCCTCGATAATTTGAATTTCAATAATATTAAAATTTGTAATAAAGTATCTATTAAGGCAAAATAGTATCAAAATTAAAAATAAAAAATAAAAAATACTTCCCTTCCACGAATCTAGAAAATCAAACTTTCTTATAATATATTTCTTTTTATTTTTTTCGAAATTATTTATTTCATTAAGTTTTAACCCAACCAAGGTATTATTTCTCAAAGATAAACATTTTTCTAACTTAAATAATATTGACCTTAGGAAAGGATCTTTTGGTCTAAGGTCTTTAATATTATTCTCAATTGAATTTATAGAAGATTCTGGAATTTTAGAGATATTTGATAATTCTTTAACAGAAAGATTATTTTGAATCCTTGCTTCTTTTACTAATTTACCAATTTCGAAATATTGATCATAATTTTTACTAAAGTTTTGTTCCTCTAATATCTTTTTTTTATTTTTGGGAAAATTAATATTGAAAATTCTCATTAGTTTTTTTCTTTTACTATTCAATTTATATATCTAGAGGATTATTTAATTTTAATCACTTCAAAAATTATATTTTAATAGTTGATATAAAATCAAAAACTAAACTGGAGATATAATGTTTTGAACAACACTTCTCGCCAATTTTAAAGGACTAAAAGTATCTCTTAGTAAAATTAAGAGTTTTTCAGCGTCTTTAAATTCTAACCTGTCATCCTTAACAAGGCTTAATAAAAGGTTTTTTCTTACTTCAGATCCCTTTTCACTTACAAATAGTTTCAAACCTGCATTCGCAACTGGTATGAGATCTGAATTAATATTTTCGGTATCCTTAAATAAAGTATTTAATAAACTTTCAAGCTTATCTATTTGAATCCTACCTTCATTATCAAATACAACTTCAAGAAGAATATCTACAATTTCATCCGAATCATCTGTTAAAAGTTTTTTTGCAATATATGGATATGCAATATTTAAAATCTTAAATTGAGGATCAAGTCTCAAAGCTAAACCTTCTTGACTTACAACAGCTCTAATTATTAATGCGAACCTACTTGGAACTCTAAAGGGATAATCATACATAAGTTTTGAGAATTTATCAGTCACATTTTTTAAATTAAAATTACCCACCTCAGCCCCAAAAGATCCTCCAAGGACTTCTTTCAGTGGTTCTACAAGTTGCTCAAGATCTTGTTCTTTGGTTAAGAAACCTAATTTCTGGAAATCTTTAGCCATAAGTAGATACTCTTGATTTATTAAATGGACAATAGCCTTGATGAGTGTAAGCCTATCTGAATTTGTAATAGTATCCATCATGCCAAAATCAACGTATGCTAAGTTTCCAGAATTTTCACTTCCACCTTTAAGAGCAAACATGTTTCCAGGATGAGGATCTGCATGAAAATAGCCGTACTCAAATAATTGCTGTAATCCACTTATTACGCATGTTCTAACATAAGAAGAAGGTATCAGATTATTTCGCTCTAAAATTTCTCTGTCCCTTAATTTAACTCCATCAATCCAAGATGTTGTAATAACCCTTTTTGAGGAGAAATCTTTTTCTAATTTTGGTATAAAAACATTAGGATTAGATTTAAAAAAATCAGCAAACTTTAGTGCATTTTTCCCTTCTTGTTCGTAATCAATTTCTTCAAAAAGAGCTTTACCAAATTCATCTATTATTTCTCCAATACCAACACCTATATTAAGAGGTAAAAATGATCCGAAAGTAGTTGCTAAAATTTTTAGAATTACAATATCTCTTCTAATAAGAAAATATAAATTAGGTCTTTGAACTTTTACAGCACAAAAATTATTTTTTTTTGTTTTTGCTTTATAAACTATTCCTAAGCTTGCTGATGCAATAGGTTCCTTTGGAAAATCATCAAATAATTGATTAGCAGGAAGTCCAAGTTCTTCTTCTATTGTTTTTAACGCTATTTTATGCTCAAAAGGTGGGAGATTATCCTGTAAATTAGTAAGTTCTGTTAACCAATCCTGACTGACAAGATCCGGTCTTGTGGAAAGTGCTTGTCCTAATTTAATAAAACATGGTCCCAAATCTGTAATAACATCAAAAAGATATTTTGAGAGATTTTTCTGTACATTCTTACTATTACTGTTACCTTGAAAGAGTATTCTTAATAAAAGAAAAATTAAAGTTAAAAGTATATATAAAACTCTTGGTAATAATATCCATGGTCTTAAGATCAACCAAATCATATCTCCTTTAGGTGAATATTTTGAATAAGAAGTTGTCATTTAAATTTAAAATATTAAAGAAGATTTTCTTTTCAATCCATTCTATATGTGCCAATAATACTTTATGAGTATTTCTTCTTTTCTAACTAAAAAGTTTTTAAAGTCACTTTTTTTCCCTGCCCATAATAGAGGAAAAGCCTTACCAAAAGGCTTGATTAGATTATTAAAAAAACAGCCCGGTTTTTGGGATTTACCAGAACTTCCTGAAATAGGTTCTCCATTATCCAACAGTGGATTAATACATGATGCACAAATCTCAATTTCAAAAAAAGTAAATTCAAGAAATTGTTTTTTTGGAGTTAACGGAGCGTCTGGTTTAATTCAATCAGGAGTAATAGCGATGGCTAATCCTGGTGAATATATTCTTATGCCAAGGAATGTTCATATTAGTGTTATTAAAGCTTGTGCTTTGCAGAATATTATTCCAATATTCTTTGACATAGAGTTTTCTACAGAAACTGGGCATTACATGCCAATCACTAAAAAGTGGTTTATAAATATATTCAATAATATAGATTTTGATAGAAAAAAAATTGTTGGAGTAATACTGGTTAGTCCTTACTATCAAGGTTATGCAACGGATCTTGAACCTTTAATTGAAATTTGCCATCAACATGATTTACCTGTTTTAGTTGATGAAGCGCATGGATCTTATTTTCTCTTCTGTGAAAACTATAATTTACCGAAATCAGCCTTAAGATCAAAAGCGGATTTAGTAGTACATTCATTACATAAGTCACTTAATGGACTTACTCAAACAGCAGTAATTTGGCATAATGGAGATCTAGTAGAAGAAAATAAATTAATCAAAAGCCTAAATTTACTTCAAACTACTAGTCCTAATTCTCTTTTACTTTCATCTTGTGAGGAGTCCATTAAAGACTGGCTTAATAAAGATAATCTAAATAAGTATAAGACAAGAATTTTAGAAGCTAAATTAATTTTTAAAGAGTTAAGAAAAAAAAAGATTCCTCTTATTGAAACTCAAGACCCACTAAAAATAATATTAAATACCTCTGAAGTTGGAATTGATGGTTTCACTGCAGATAGATTTTTTTACAATAACGGACTAATTGCCGAACTACCTGAAATGATGACACTTACTTTTTGTCTAGGATTTTCAAATCAAAAGGATTTTATTTTCTTATTTCAAAAATTATGGAAAAAGTTACTAATGCATACTAATAAATCTTATAATTTGAGACCTTTAAAGCCACCTTTTAGATTAGTTCAATCACCAGAAATACCCATAGGAGTTGCCTGGAAAAGTAAGACTTATAGTATTCCTCTTGCTAAGTCCTTAGGAAAAATTTCTGGGGATATTATTTGTCCTTATCCTCCTGGAATACCTTTAATAGTTCCTGGAGAGAGAATAGAAAAAGAAAGAATAGATTGGATAAAAGCTCAAAGTTTGTATAACGTAGATCTGTTAAATTCTTATATAAGAGTCCTACATAACTAAAAATAAAATATGAGATTGCGAAGTGGGTTACTAATCGGATTATTTGGGTTAGTTGTTGTTTTGTTAGGGGGTTGGTATTTCACAATAGCTATTTTATTACTTACCTATATTGCACTTCTCGAATTTTTTAGAATGGCAGAATTCACTGGAATTAGACCAGCAACCAAAACTACATTATTTTCATGTTTCATAATTACAGTTTCTACATATCTTGAAGCCATTGGATTTATTGATAGAGAAATATATCATGCAATATTACCAATATCCTCAGTAGGAATATGTACGTGGTTATTGCTGCAGCCTAAGTCAGGCACTATTTCTGATATTGCAGCATCAATTTTCGGATTATTTTATCTAGGTTTTTTACCTAGTTATTGGATTAAATTAAGAGCAATTCAATCGTCTATAAATAACTCATCCGAGGGAATATTATCATTTGAAAACTTCTCTAATTCTTCAGGTCTTTATTTAACATTAATTTCTTGTTTATTAATTGTTGCAAGTGATATTGGCTCCTATTTTATTGGAAAGTCATTTGGTAGAAGCGCTCTTTCCCCTATATCTCCAAGTAAAACTATCGAAGGTTTGATAGGAGGAATAATAAGCTCAATTTCAGTAGCAACCTTTTTTGGTTTTTTACTAAATTGGCAGAATCCATTCTTAATTGGCATTTTATATGGAATATTAGTTTCTCTTATGGCATTAGTAGGAGATTTAATTGAATCTATGATGAAAAGGGATGCCAAAATAAAAGATTCCGGAACCTTATTGCCTGGTCATGGTGGCATACTTGATAGAATTGATAGTTATATATTTACACCTTCAGTTGTCTATTATGTAATTATAATTTTGAATTATTTTAATTAATTATATAGTCTTAATTTGATGATAAATCTATATTTATAAATTCTTTTTTTTACTACAACTATTTAAATTAATGTTTTATCTGAAGAAAAATATATTTTGTCTTTATTATTTATATCCTTTAAAAATATCATATTTTAATTCTATTTATTAATAATACTTTTATTTATCACAAAAATAATCGTAAATAATCTTGCTGGATAATGATGGCAAATCTACATGTGGAAGGTGACCACAATTTTTCAACCCAGTTAAATTTAATTGATCTATTTGTTTTATTTTATTAATTTCTTTTTTACCAAGAATACGATCATTCTCCCCGCAAATAGTTTTAATTGAAATATTTTGTATGTCTTTATATGTCCCCGCAAATCCGCCACTTTTTGCAAAAGAAGCCAACGAGTTTCTCCAACCAGAACACCCTAAATGAATTGAGGCAATTTGTTCTTCCATAAATCCAACACTTTTATCTGGATAAGCAAAAGCTTGCCTACAAAGACTCTTTCTTACTTGAGATAGACCTAAAAAGGATGCTCCAATCTGGTTTAATGGAAAAGGAATATTTTTGGATTCTCCAAACAACCCTGCCGGAGATAAGAGAATTATCTTATCAATAAGATCTGGCATTTCCTTCGCTAAGTTTATCGCAACAGATCCTCCCATAGAAGCGCCTACAATCATCAACTTATTTTTTAAGTTTAGATTATTAATAATATCCTTAAGATTAGATACTATTTTGCTAGGACTATATTGATTGGAAGCAATTCTTGGCGTAAATCCAAACCCTAACAAATCAGGTATTATAAGATTGAATTTATTTTTTAAAAATGGATAAATTCTCCTAAATTCAAGAAAACTACTATCAAATCCATGTAAGAAAAGGATAGGTTGACCAGTTCCTCCAATAACAACTGGAAATTGACATGAATTCCATTTTTCGTTAAGTTTTATCCAATTAACATCTTTAGATATGTTCAATCCTAATGGATCTTTAAGAGAACTTTTAACTTTATCGAAGTAATCAATATTCAACTTATTAAAATCACTATAAATGTTCTTATTCAAAATATTTATAATGTTTTCATATTTTGTTTTTCAAAATTGATAATAGTTTCCTTTATATCTTGCTGATTAATTTCAAAAGGTAAAAAATGAATCTCAGATTTATCTCTGCATGCAAATTCAGCAATTTTTTGTAAATTATTATTTTCAAAAACATTGATTCCTAATTCGGAAATAGTGGTTGGTAAATTCAATTTTTTCATTAATAACAAAAGCTGTTTTATAGTTTGATTAGCTAATTTATTATCATTTTTAGTTTCTTCTAATCTTAATTGCAACAATATTCCAACTCCAACAATTTCACCATGTAACGGTTTATTAGTTGGAACTAATTGAGTAATAGCATTATGAAGAGCATGAGCTGCGGCTGTTCTACACTTTTGTCCTCCAATACCTCCTATCAATCCAGCAGTAATCGCACATCCCTCGACAACATTGCACCAAGCAACATTCTGAACAGACTGATTCATATAAGCACTTTCTCCATCAATAAGTAATTGATCTCTTAATACTCTGGATATTTGAATTGCCTGTTGAACAAGTCCATCTTCTATTTTTGAACTAGTTAAAAAAGATTCGTACCATTTTGCCAAAGCATCAGCTATTCCGCTAGCAAGTGTCCTCTTAGGAGCTGTTTTTATAAACCCATGATCTAGCACCATTATTTTTGGACAAGACTTCAACTCAATATCTTTAATGAATTGCCCATTAATTGAATAAATATTTGATAAAGCAGTCCAACCTGCACAAGTAGATGCACTTAAAGGGATAGTGATAACTGGGATAGAAAGAGAATCTCCTAAAAATTTTCCTGCATCTAGAACTTTACCGCCGCCTATTGCAATAATAGAATCACAATTATTTTCAGATATTATATTTTTTATCTTATCAAGATCTTCGTAACAACAATCGAATCTCAAGTTAGAAGAATGTATAGAAACATTTTTATCATATAAATCTTTATAAATTTGCTGCCTTATTTTATTAGTTGATTTGCTTCTACCTAAAAGCAAGGGTCGTCTACAGATTTTTTTTATGTGTGGTATTGCATTTAACCATGCTTCGTTTCCCCTAAATACTTTTTCTGGAGATATTAATTGCATATAGGATCAAGAATTTAGAAATTAGCCCCTGCCAATTCTTGAGAAGATTCTTCTGATGAAATATTTACTGTAACTTTCTTATTCTCGTCAATATCAACTAAAGCTTTGTCTCCATCTTTGATTCTTCCTGATAAAACTTCTTCAGCCAAACTATCTTCTAATAAGCGCATGACAGCTCTTCTTAAGGGTCTTGCTCCGTAAGAAGGATTATATCCTTCTTCAACAAGTCTTTCTTTGAATGCATCAGTAACATTTAATTTTATACCCTTCTCGTTTAGACGAGAAAAAACTTCTTTTAACATTATTTCTGCAATATCTTTGACTTCATTTTTTGTTAGTTGCCTAAACACAATTATTTCATCGAGTCTATTTAAAAATTCTGGTCTAAAGTATTGTTTTAATTCCTCATTGACTAAAGATTTTATCCTATTATACTGGCTATCTTCAACAGAATCTCCTGAAAATTCGAAACCTAAACCTCCACCACCTTTCTCAATTACTTTAGAACCAATATTAGAAGTCATTATTAAAAGTGTGTTTTTAAAATCAACTGTTCTGCCTTTTGAATCTGTTAGCCTTCCATCTTCAAGTAATTGTAATAGTAAATTAAACACGTCTGGATGAGCTTTCTCAACCTCATCAAAAAGTACAACAGTATATGGTCTTCTTCTTACTGCCTCTGTAAGTTGACCTCCTTCATTAAAACCTACGTATCCTGGAGGAGAACCAATTAATTTACTGACAGTATGTCTTTCCATAAATTCAGACATATCTAATCTGATCATGGCTTCTTCACTTCCAAAGAAATATGTAGCCAACGATTTAGTTAATTCTGTCTTACCAACGCCAGTAGGTCCTGAGAATATAAAACTTGCAATAGGTCTGTTTGGATTTTTCAACCCGACTCTAGCTCTTCTAATAGCTCTTGATACTGCTTTAACAGCCTCATCTTGACCTATTAACCTTTGGTGTAAAGTCTCTTCCATGTTGAGAAGTTTAACTGACTCAGTTTCTGTTAATTTCTGAACGGGAACACCAGTCCATGAAGCTACTATATGTGCTACATCCTCCTCACTTACAAGAGGATTTTGAATAATATTTGAATTATTTTTTGTAGTTTCTAAAGCATTGCTTGTTTCATCTTTATCTGAACTTTCTTTTTTATTTTCTAATAGCTCTTTTATTTTTGCAGATAATTCTATTTCTTTTTCTCTTAACTGCCCAGCTTGATTAAAGTTTTGATCTCTTACTGATACTTCTTTTTGTTTCTGAACTTCTCTTAATTCTTTATCAATTTGTTTGGCTTCGGGAGGGAGTTTTGAATTAATCAACCTTACTCTACTACCAGCCTCATCTATGAGATCTATAGCTTTGTCTGGTAGAAACCTATCAGAAATGTAGCGATCCCCTAAATGTGCAGCTGCTTCTAAAGCTTCATCTGTAATCTTTAAACGGTGATGTTGCTCATAGCGTTCCCTTAAACCTTTTAAAATTTCAATAGTGTCTTCAATAGATGGCTCACCAACCGTTACTGGTTGAAATCTTCTTTCAAGTGCCGCATCTCTTTCTATATGCTTTCTATACTCATCAAGAGTTGTAGCTCCAATACACTGAAGCTCACCTCTGGCTAATGCTGGTTTTAATATGTTAGCAGCATCAATCGCACCTTCAGCGGCTCCTGCCCCAATTAAAGTGTGAACCTCATCAATCACTAAGATGACGTTGCCAGCAGATTTAATTTCTTCCATTATCTTTTTTAATCTTTCTTCAAATTCGCCTCTATATTTTGTTCCTGCCACAAGCAAACCAATGTCTAGAGTTAAGACTCTTTTATCCTCAAGAATATCAGGAATTTCTCCAAGTTGGATTCTTTGCGCTAAACCTTCCGCAATTGCAGTTTTTCCTACTCCAGGCTCACCTATTAAAACAGGATTATTTTTAGTTCTTCTACCCAAAATTTGTATAACTCTATCTATTTCGGCATGGCGACCAACAACTGGATCAAGTTTTGATTCACTTGCAAGTTTTGTTAAATTGGTACCAAATTCGTCTAGAGTAGCTGTCTTTAAATTCCCCTTACTTGAAGAACCACCGGTACCAACTTCAGCAGTTTCTCCAAGCATCCTAATTACTTGAGTCCTAACTTTTGTTAAATCAATACCAAGATTTTCTAAAACTCTTGCCGCAACTCCTTCTCCTTCTCTAATTAAACCTAAAAGTAAATGTTCAGTTCCTATATAGTTATGACCAAGTTGACGTGCTTCTTCTAGGGATAATTCTAAAACTCTTTTAGCTCTTGGGGTAAAAGGAATTTCAACTGCAACAAAGCCTGAGCCTCTACCTATTATCTTCTCAACTTCTATTCTAGAATCTTTCAAATTCACGCCAAGTGATTTAAGTACTTTTGCTGCTACACCTGTTCCTTCACCTATTAAACCCAAAAGAATTTGTTCTGTTCCAACAAAATTATGTCCTAGTCTTCTCGCTTCCTCTTGAGCAAGCATGATGACTTTTATGGCTTTTTCTGTAAATCTTTCGAACATTGAAGGTTTAATTTCTTACTAATAACCTACCAGTATTAAGACAATTTTGTGTTCAGAATGAGCTTTTGTGAATACCTAAAAGTATAAATTAGTCAATATAAATTTTACTTATTGATGATATAGCCGGTTATTAAGGTGATTTCAGAGATTCTGGTTATCCGCACAAAAAAATTTATAATAATTATTTTATTAATTTTTTTTCTTTCAATACAGCATCACTACCGTTCTTATAATAATTTTTTCTCCTTCCAACAGTAAAAAAATTAAATTTGCTATAAAATTTATCAGCAATTGAATTAGTTTCAGAAACTTCCAATAATAGTTTTTTTATATTTAGTTTTTTGCATTCTTTGATCAAATAGCTCATGAGGTAACTGCCATAAGCTTTTCTACGAAATTTTTGTTTTATTGAAAAGTAATTTATTTGAGCCTCGTCAATTATCATTTGAACCACATAAGTTCCAATTATTTTATTTTTTAAAAATATTCCAACTACTTTGACACCTCTTTTATTAAATTCGCTATGCCATTGTTTTTTTGTCCATAAAGAAATTGTATCTGAATCTAATTCATAGCATAATTCAAATTCTTTTTGATCTATTTCTTTAATTGAGAGCATCGAAGTAATTGTTATCTCTTTAAAAGTTTTTATGATTTAATTTAATATAAATGTTCTGAAAGTTGTAGAATATCTAAATGAAAGAGACTTCAATGAATTTAAAAACATCGTTCTTAAAAAATAGAATAGATGCAGATAGTCCCAATAAAAATATTGTTCCTGTCACAACTTTGATTGACAATGCTAATAAATTATCTATTGGGGGATGTTCAATTGAAGATTTAGTTTTAAAGTACGATTCACCTCTTTATATTTTGGACGAAATTACTTTAAGAAATTCCTGTAGAGCATATAAAAAAGCATTAGTAAAATATTATCCAGGAGAATCCCTTCCTATTTACGCATCCAAGGCAAATAGTTCTATATTTATGAGTAATTTAGTTGCATCAGAAGGATTTGGACTCGATGCGGTTTCAGAAGGGGAATTATTGACAGCTTTAAAAGGTGGGGTTCCGAATGACAAAATTGTCTTTCATGGAAACAATAAATCTGATAAGGAAATGGAATTTGCGATAAAAAATAATATCAAAGTAATTGTAGATAATGACCATGACTTAAAAAGATTAGAAGAGATTTCTAATTCTTTTAATCGCGATATTGAAATAATGATTAGATTTACACCTGGAATAGAATGTCATACTCATGAATACATCAAAACAGGCTCACTAGATAGTAAATTTGGATTTGGAATTGAATCTTTAAGTAAGCTATTCGAGGCTATAAGAAAAACTAAACATATTAAATTAATAGGATTACATGCTCACATTGGTTCTCAGATATTTGAACTAGACCCTCATAATGACCTAGGGGAAATAATGGTAAATGTTATTTCACAAGCTGAAAAATTTGGTCACAACATAATAGAATTAAATGTTGGTGGTGGATTAGGTATTAAATATACGGAAGAAGATGATCCTCCTTCCATTGAAGAATGGATTAAAACAGTATCATCATCCATTGTAAAAGCTTGCAATAAAAAAAATTTAAATTTGCCAATACTTATGTGTGAACCTGGAAGGTCTATTGTTTCAACAGCAGGAGTTACTATATATAAAATTGGTTCATTTAAGGAAATTCCAGGGATAAGGACATACTTATCTGTAGATGGAGGAATGAGCGATAATCCCAGACCAATTACATATCAATCAAATTATTCCGCTTGTCTAGTAAATAATCCTTTAAATAATAATTCCAAAAATAAATATACAGTGGCAGGAAAACATTGTGAATCTGGAGATGTATTATTTAAGGAACTTGAGCTTGGTGATTGCAAAACAGGTGATTTGATATGTGTTTTTGGCACTGGTGCATATAATAATTCTATGAGTTCTAATTACAATAGAATTCCAAAACCCTCTACTATTTTAGTCTGTAATGGAGAAGCAGAAATTATCCAGAGAAGGGAAAGTCCACATGATCTTCTAAGATATGATGTCTTACCTGATCGCTTTATTAAACAAAGTTAGGTACATTTAAAAAAAGTTAAATTTTAATGTGAATATTTGGGGGTTTATAAATTTAAAGTTTTTATTAGATGTATTATTTGCTATTGGATTTGGGCTTTTATTATTTTCAAGAGTCAAAGAACAGAGAACATTATGGTTATTAAGAGGTTATCTATTTTTAGTTTCTTTTGCTTGGTTTATTCAAAGATATGCCTTTCTTCCTCTAACTTCAAAATTAATTGATGCTGTAGTGCTTGCTTGCTCTCTATCTTTAGCCATCCTTTGGCAGGGTGAACTTAGACGATTAATGGAACTACTTGGGACTGGAAGGCTAGCTGTATTACTCGGAAACCAACCCAAAGAATTTAGAGCCAGGTCAACGACGGTAAACCAATTAGTTGATGCTGCAGGAAAGCTATCACAGAATAGAAAAGGAGCTTTAATAGTTGTTGATTTAGGGAGCGATTTAAGACCAGAAGATTTTTTATACTCAGGTATTAATATTGAAGCACAATTATCTACAGACCTATTAATAAATTTATTTGCAACAGATACCCCTTTACATGATGGAGCAGTTTTAGTAAAAGGTAATAAAATAATTTCAGCTGGAGTAATATTACCTCTATCAAGGCAAGGTATTAGCAGATATGGGACAAGACATCTTGCCGCTTTGGGTATTACAGAAAGATTTGACAGATGTATCTGTATTGTTGTGTCTGAAGAAACAGGAACTTTATCTTTAGCTAATCAAGGAAAGCTGGAGAGGCCTATAACAAGTAGCCGATTACAGGAGCTTCTTGTAGAATTAGGGGAAAATCAAAGTCCATTTGGGATTCCAAAATCATCTTCGAACAAAATCAATCCATCCAAAAAAATAAAGACAAATGATAATATTACAATTAAAAATAAGTTAGATAAACAAAATACTATCCAAGACTAATTTATGAGATTTAATAACCTAAATACAAATAATAGGAATATAAATTCATTTAATGATTTAGATATGGAGAAAATTCCGGAACACGTAGCAATAATTATGGATGGAAATGGGAGATGGGCAAGTAAAAGGGGGTTCCCTCGATCATTTGGTCATAATAAGGGTGTTAGTGTTCTTAAGGAAATTATTAAGGTATCTAAGAATATAAATTGTAAAATTCTAACTGTTTATGCATTCTCAACTGAGAATTGGACAAGACCGTCGAAAGAGATTGATTTTCTTATAAATCTGTTTGAAGAAGTTTTGAAAAAAGAAATTTCTGAGATTCATCAAGAATCAATAAAAATTAATTTCATTGGAGATTTATCACCTTTTCCTAGGGCATTAAAATCAATAATTAATAGTTCAGAAGCTCTTACAAAAGATAATAAAAAATTTACTTTAAATATTTGTATTAATTACGGTGGTAGGCAAGAAATAGTAAAAGCCGCGAAAAAAATAGCAATCAAAACTTCCTCAGGAGAATTAAAACCCAGTGAAATAAATGAACAATTATTTATTTCAGAACTTGCAACACATGAGTATAAGGATCCTGAATTATTAATACGCACTAGCGGCGAAAAAAGGATAAGTAATTTTCTTTTATGGCAATTAGCTTATTCTGAAATTTATATAACTGATGTACTTTGGCCTGATTTCACTGAGATTGAATTTTTAAAAGCAATAATAGATTACCAATCGAGGAATAGGCGTTTTGGAGGTATAGAATCATTATCAAATGAATCTTTTGAGGATTCTTGCTATTCTTCCCTAAGTAAAAATGATTAAATTAGATAATCAAAAATTTAGCGAAATTAGATTTGATTGGGCAAGAAATGAGATTTTGGAAATATTAAATTACCCATTAGTAGATTTAATGTGGGAAGCTCAAATTATTCATCGAAGATTTAATCAATACAAAGTTCAATTAGCCTCCCTTTTCAGTGTAAAAACTGGAGGGTGTGAAGAGAATTGTTCTTACTGTAGTCAATCAATTTATAGCTCTAGTCAAATAAAGAGTCACCCTCAATTTGAGGTTGAAGCTGTTATAAATAGAGCGAAAAAAGCAAAAAAAGAAGGTGCAGATAGGTTTTGTATGGGTTGGGCTTGGAGAGAAATTAGAGATGGCAAACCTTTTAACTCAATGTTAGAAATGGTTAAAGGAGTAAAAGAACTCGGAATGGAGGCATGCGTAACCGCTGGTATGCTCACAGATGAGCAGGCCCTGAAACTTGCCGATGCGGGACTAACGGCATACAACCATAATCTCGATACGAGTCCTGAATACTATAAAAATATTATTACGACAAGAACTTATCAGGATAGATTAGATACTATTAAAAGAGTAAGAAATGCAGGTATAAATGTATGTTGCGGTGGAATAATAGGTCTTGGAGAAAATAATGGAGACAGAGCATCTCTTTTAGAGGTCCTCTCAAACATGAATCCTCATCCTGAAAGTGTTCCAATCAATGCTCTGGTAGCTATAGAAGGAACAGGTTTAGAGGAGAAAAAAGAAATTGATTCTATTGAGATGATAAGAATGATAGCAACTGCTCGAATTCTTATGCCAAAAAGTAAAATAAGATTAAGTGCAGGGAGGGAGAATTTAACTAAAGAAGCTCAGATTCTTTGTTTTCAATGCGGAGCAAACTCTATTTTTTATGGAGATGAATTACTGACAACCTCAAATCCATCTTTTCAAGATGACAGAAAACTACTTAAGGATGTAGGGGTTTTATTTAATAAAGATTTTGAGTATTGTGATAAAACTGTTACCACAGTATGAATAATATTTATAAGATAGTTTCGCTTTATTCTTTTTTCTCATTTCAAGAAAATTCAATAATTGAACTCAAAGAAAACTTATTAAGTATTGAGAAAAACAATGATCTTTCAGGCTTATTAATAATTGCGAGAGAGGGTCTTAATGGAACCATTTGTGCTGAAGAGAGTATTATTGACACTATCCTTAAACTAATCAAAAACATTGTTGAAATTAACGAATTAAACATAAAAGTTAGTTATTCAAAAAAGAAAATTTACAAAAAATTAAAAATAAAAATTAAAGATGAAATAGTAACTATGGGTGTCCCTGAAATAAATCCATTAAAAGATTCTGGAACTTATATTGACTCACTTCGTTGGAATAAATTAATTAAAGATCAAAATACGATTCTCATTGACACAAGAAATCATTATGAAGTTTCTATAGGAAGTTTTAATAAGTCAATCAATCCAAATACGAAAAACTTTAGCGAGTTTCCTAGGTGGGTAGATAATAATTTAGAAAAATATTTAGGCGACAAAAATTCTAAAAATATAGCTATGTTTTGTACTGGAGGTATTAGATGTGAAAAAGCTACTAGCTTATTAAAAAAGAAAGGCTTCAAAAATATCTTCCATTTACAAGGGGGGATACTTAAATACCTCGAAGACATTTCAATGGAAGAAAGCCTGTTTGAAGGGGAATGTTTCGTTTTTGATAAAAGAGTAGCTTTAGATCACGAACTAAAAAAAGGTTCCTACTCAATTTGTTATGCATGTGGGATGCCAATTTCTATAGAAGATCAAAAGAATGAGGAATACCGAGAAGGTATTCAATGTCATTTTTGTGTAAACAAATTCAATGATAATGATAGAAAAAGGTTTCAAGAAAGGCAAAAGCAAATAAATAAATTAAAAGAGAAAGATCAAAAAGCATCTAAGGATTAATTGATAATTATTATGAAAGTAGAAGAATTACAAAATATTGCATTGTCCTTAGGCCTAGTAATAAAAATACAAGTAAGCGAAACTCTTGGATTATGTTTTTTTAAAATTGTTATTGCGGAACAAACAGATAATATCGTCAAGATTTGGGGAGAAATGAAAGGTTGGACTTACCTTAGTAAGCAGGGTATTCAGCTTGATACATTAAGGATCCTAAGTAAATCTCCCCCTTTTGTTTCTGAATTAATATGGGCATCAGCCATGGCTTGGGCTCTCGAAATGAAAGCTAGTAAAAAAGCAAGATTATTAGCCATCTACGATACAGAAGGATATAGTAAAAGACTTGTTAGATACTTTAAGATTATTGGATTTAAAGTTGTAAAAGAAGTTGGTTCTAGTCCCATAGATCTCTTTTTAAGATTGATTTGGGGAGGTGCAGGTACTTTAATGAAAGGAGACTGTTGTTATGTTTTAAACAAAATTGAAAAAAAACTTTCTTTGATTGAAACGGTCTAACCAGCGTGATAGCTACTTCTAACTAAAGGTCCACAAGATACTTTTTTAAAACCCAATTTCTTACAAAAACTTTCTAAATATTCAAACTCCCGGGGTTCCCAATATTTCTGAACGGATAAATGCTTCAATGAAGGTCTTAGATATTGTCCAATTGTAATTTGATCACAATCAACTTTTTTTAGATCGAGAATCGTAGTTTCTATTTCTTCTAATGTTTCTCCTAAACCCAACATTATTCCTGATTTTGTTTGAATATCAGGAGCAATAGACTTTGATTTTTCTAAAAGGCTAATTGAATTTTTATAGTTTGCTCCTCTTCGAACTTCTTTTTGAAGTCTCTCCACTGTCTCAAGATTATGATTAAAACAAATTGGCTTTTTTTCTAGGATCTTTTTAAGTCTTCCTTTTTGAAGTTTATCTTTATCTTCGAAATTTTTTCCACCTCCCCATAAATCAGGTGTAAGAACTTCAATTTGAATTTTTGGATCAATTTTTCTAATCTCGTTAATCGTGGTGACAAATAAATTAGCTCCATGATCGGGGAGATCATCTCTTGCTACTGATGTTAATACTACATATTTTAATTTAAGGATTTTCACTGCTTCTGCGACTTGAATGCTTTCATATTTATTTATTTCACTAGGTTTACCTTTACTTACCTGGCAGAACGCACAAGCACGAGAACAGATTGAACCTCCAAGTAAAAAAGTAGCTGTTCCTGAGGCATAACATTCGGCCCTATTTGGACATCTCCCTTCTTCACAAATTGTATGTATATTTGACTTTTTTATGAGTCTTTGCATTTTCTCAAATTCTGACGCTTTACTAATAGGAAATTTTATCCAGGAAGGAAGCCTTAAAATTTTTTCTACTTTAATCTGATTTTTATGTTCCATTTTAAATTAAATTAGTTCTACCCTCTAAGGCTCTTGCCAAGGTAACTTCATCAACATATTCAAGTTCACTTCCCATAGGTAGCCCATAAGCAATTCTAGTAACCTTAGTAAAAGGAGTTAGTAATTTTCCTATATAAAGGCTTGTAGTATCTCCTTCAACACTTGGAGTAAGTGCCAGTATTATTTCATCAATCTCTGATTTGCTTACTCTCTCTACTAAACTTCTTATCTCTAACAATTCCGGGCTAATTGAATCCATAGGAGAAATCAACCCCCCAATAACATGATAGGTGCCTTTAAACTCTCTTGATCGTTCTAAAGCTAGTAAATCTTTTGTTTCTGCAACAACGCAAATTATTTTTTG
>QBXH01000011.1 GCA_003283415.1 Prochlorococcus sp. AG-321-E21
AAACTGGAACTCCTGCAAGAGTGGATAAACAGAGTATTTCTTTTGATGAATTAGATATTCAACCAAGTACAGCTGCAGATAAATATTTTTCGTTTGATCCCAAAATCAAAAACAATATGCCGCAAGTAAGTTGTCACATAACAAGAACAACTTTAAAAACTCATGAATTAATTCGTAATAATTTGCATTTAACTCCAATCTATGGAGGATTTATAGATAGTAAAGGACCTAGATATTGCCCTTCAATCGAAGACAAGATTGTAAAATTTGCAGACAAAAATTCACATCAAATTTTCTTAGAACCTGAAGGGATAAATACACCAGAAATATACGTACAAGGATTCTCTACTGGATTACCTGAAAATATTCAATTAGAACTTTTAAGAACATTACCAGGATTAAATAAATGTAAAATGCTTAGGCCTGCTTACGCTGTTGAATATGAATACATCCCTGCGACACAACTAAAGTCATCATTAGAAACAATTGAGATAGAAAATTTATTTAGTGCTGGACAAATCAATGGAACAACTGGCTATGAAGAAGCTGCTGCCCAAGGATTAGTTGCAGGAATTAATGCAACTAGAAAACTAAATATGAAAGATCCAATAATATTTTCAAGAGAGAGCAGCTATATAGGCACCATGATAAACGACTTAATTACGAGAGATCTTAAAGAACCATATAGAGTCCTTACAAGCAGAAGTGAATACAGACTTACCTTACGAGGAGATAATGCTGATAGGAGATTAACTCCTTTAGGTTTTGAGATAGGCTTAATAGATGAAAGAAGATGGTTGGCTCATAAGAAAAAAATGAAATCACTTAAAGAAGAAAATTCAAGATTAGAAAATACACGTTTAAAATGTACTGATGAAATCGCTAAAAAAATAGAGTTAGATAGTGGATCAAAAATTAAAGGATCAACAACATTAAAAGAACTTTTAAAAAGACCCAATCTTCACTATTCTGATTTTATAAGATATAATTTGGTAGATAAAACTCTCCCGATCTCAGTAATTGAAGGAGTTGAAATAGATATTAAATACGAAGGCTACCTTAAAAGACAAAAAAATAATATAGATCAGATAAATCGTCAAAGTCTCAAATCACTTTCATCAGAAATTAATTATGACCAAATAGATACTTTATCTTTAGAAGCCCGTGAAAATTTAAATAAGATAAAACCTACTAATTTTGGTGATGCATCCAAGATACCCGGTGTAAGTAAAGCTGATTTAACAGCATTACTAGTTTGGCTCAAAATTAAGGAACTAAAAAAAGAAAAGAAAACTAGTTTTGCTGAAAAAAAGTTATCATCATAAAAGATATTGGTAACAGCACTGAATAATAAACTCTTCAACTCACCAAAAATTTTATGGGAAGAGAAAGCTACTGCCTTTTTAGTTGCAAATGCTTTACCAAAAATATCTGGGGCATGGAAATTAATGTTACTAGGGGATGGCAGTCCAACAAGACATTTACAGCTTTTAACTAATTATGAAACAAAAATCAGATTAATATCTATGCAGATAGATCCACTATTTGAAAAAGAAGGTCCAAGAGAAATAGATCAATTAAAAGAACCCTTAATTAGAAGGCAAGTATGGATTAGAAATCAAAACCAAAATCTTGCCTGGGCTGAAAGTTGGTGGAATTCAGAACAAGTCAGTCAAAATTTAAAATCAAAAGAAGAACCAATCTGGAAAAACTTAACTCAAGATAGATCAGAATTATTTAGAGAAGTGGACAGCATTTCAATAGTTAATTCAAATTGGTTAGAGGAGGAATTTTGTTTTGAAGGCCCATTTTGGTCAAGAAATTACAGATTTTTTCGTAATAAAAAACCTCTAACTATTATTCGCGAAGTCTTCAATCCTCTTTTAGAAACTTGGTTAGGTCCATCAGGAATTCAAAATTTCTCTAATCTATATTCTTCTTCGTCTAGACCTCGGAATACTTCTTCCATTATTTGAAACGCTTTTTGGATTATCTTGATTTAAATTAATCTCATTGATTTTTTCAGAAGATCTTTGCCATCTATCAACTTTTAAATCTGAATCATTCGGCCATTCATCAAAAGAGTTTGATTTTCCATAAGGCAACTTCTTTTGTTCGTCCATCTGAATACTTTTAGGTTGCCTTAAAGATATTGCCTCTAAAGGACGCTTAGAAAATGGTTTCTCAACATCAATAAATTTAGATTCTCTTGAAAAAGATTTAATATCTTCTGTCTCGTTATAACTGTTTTCCTGATCAGACCAATCATCGTCTTCTTCTTCAAAAAACATATCCATTTTATCGGATACCCATCTTCCGACATTTTTAACGTTCCTGCGAGATATTCCTTGAAAATCAGTAGTTCTTTTTTTACCGGGTCTAGAACCTGATACACCATCAACAAGTTGTCTGCCTGTTTCAAAAATTTTATCAACTTGTTTATCAAGTATTGTTCTATCAAAATTATTTCTAAAGTTTCTAGGTCTGCGAGAATTCATAAATTATCTTTGTTTAAAATATCAAGTTACAACAACATAATAGGAAATTCTAAATAAAGAAACAAAATCACATTGTTAAATTATCAATCAAACAAAATTAGACAGTTTTTATTCCATGATCCATTAAAGAACAAATTACAACATTTCTTACAAGCAATATTTTTAATTCTTTTTCTATACATATATTTCTCCCCACAATTTAAACATTTGCCAGTATATTTTAATGCCTTTCTTTCAACAGGAAAATTATGTTTAATACTTATCTGAAAATTATTTTCTGCTTTGTTAATTTCATTCATTTTACTCAAAAAATTTGGTCCATGTGTCTCATTAATATTCAAAACTCTATCTACCCATGCATGAATCATTTCATGACATAAAGTACTATGAATTTCATTACACGATAATTTACTTAAAATTGGCTTTGACAAAATTATTTCAGAATCAATTACTCCTTTAAGTTGTTTGCGCTTATAAAAACCTGCAGTTGTCTTTAATCTATTATCGCTCCATTTAACCTTTACTAAAGGTTCTCTATTAGTTGTTAAAGATTGATCAAAAAATTGCCTATTAAACTTATGAAATACTGGTAAAAGAGGAATTAGAAACATTATCAATTAAATTTAGTATTATTTTGACAAAAAAAGTCATCAAAAACGATTTATTTTCTTAAAATTAAAGAAAACTAATTACAAAATGGATGCATTACTAGTTAAAGATATTGGTATAAAAGCTTTATTGGTTGGTGGAGCAGTGCTTGTTTCTTTTTGGACCTTCAATGCTGTTAAGCTTGTTATAAGCGCTAGAGGAATTAATCCATTAGTTCGGAAATTTTTTGATCAAGTAGCAGCAGGTAGAATTGACGCTGCATATGGACTAACTACTAAAACTTATAAAACACATGTAAAACGTCAAGACTTTTTAAAATTTTTAGCTGGCTTGAATTTAAATAAGTATAGAAATTTAAAGTCAGGTAGACCAAGAGTTCAAGAAGATCAAATCATAATTACTTTAAATTTAAAATCTGAGGATAAGAAAGATGAGCTTCCCTTAGATTTTACTTTTTCAAAAAGTGATAAAGATTGGAAGATAGACAGAATAGCTAAAGTAAATTAGGAAAGGTTCAAAAACTTGTGAAACATGAAGAACTTCGGAAAGAAGAAATAATAAAAAAATTAGAATTACACCCAAGCAGACTAGATAAAGAAAAAATCATTTTTGAAGCGATGGAAAATGGGCTGAATGATTTTTTTGAGGGAATAACTATGGCCTTAGATCCTTTAGTAACTTTTGGTGTAAAGCAAGTACCTGAAAAAGAAGAAGAGACATCTGGTCAAGGATGTAAATGGAGTATTTTTAAAGTATTAACAAATCAATTAATCAAAAGAGAACTTACTGGGCATGCCGCTAGAGATGCGATCAATTTAGTTATGAGATCTGCAACTAAAGAACAATGGAACGGATTTTATAGACGAGTATTGATTAAAGATCTTCGTTGTGGGGTTTCTGAAAAAACAATAAACAAAGTTGCAAAAAAATTTCCTAAGTATGCTATACCTATCTTCTCATGTCCTCTTGCACATGACAGCGCAAACCATGAAAAGAAAATGATAGGGAAGAAACAAATTGAGATTAAATTAGACGGAGTCAGAGTATTAACAATTATTAGAAAAAATAAAGTAGAAATGTTTTCTCGAAACGGAAAACAATTTAATAACTTTGGTCATATCATTACAGAAATAGAAAAAGTATTAGAGAAACATCCTGCCCCCTACGATTTAGTCTTAGACGGTGAAGTAATGAGTGCTAATTTTCAAGACCTAATGAAGCAAGTACATAGAAAAGATGGCAAACAATCCAAAGATGCAGTTTTACACTTATTTGATTTATGTCCAATTAAAGATTTCACGAAGGGTTTATGGGAAAAAGATCAAACTACTAGAAGTATGTTGGTAAAAGATTGGGTAGCAAAAAATGCAACTCTTTTAAAACATGTCCAAACACTTGAGTGGGAAAATGTGGATTTAGATACTCCTGAAGGACAAAGTAGATTTGTAGAACTTAACAAATCAGCGGTAGAGGGAGGATATGAAGGAGTGATGATTAAAAATCCTCATGGGTGGTATGAATGCAAAAGAACACATAATTGGTTAAAAGCAAAACCATTCATAGAAGTTACCTTAAGAGTTGTAGCAATTGAAGAAGGGACAGGCAGAAACGAAGGCAGACTTGGAGCAATCCTGGTTGAAGGTAAAGATGATCAATATAATTATCGTCTTAATTGCGGGAGTGGATTTAGTGATTCTCAACGTGAAGAATATTGGAGTAGAAAAGATAAACTAATCGGCCAATTGGTAGAAATCAGAGCTGATGCAAGAACTCAATCTCAAGATGCTGAAACATTCAGTCTTAGGTTCCCAAGATTCAAGTGCTTTAGAGGTTTCGAACCAGGTGAAAAAATCTAATTTTGAAGGAGTAAATTATGAAAAACTAAAAAAGTAGATTAATGAAATAAACTATTAATGATTAATAAATTACTTCCCAAAGATATTAGTTTTATGGATGACAAAAATCTTTTCAAATATATTAAAACCCCATGCGGTCAAGCAAAATATATAGAATTACAATCTAATAAAAGTTTGCTGGGAAAATTAAGACTTTTTTGGTTTGTAATTATTGCTTCTATAAGAGATTGGAATATTAAAGATTAATTTCTTTTGACTCATTAATATATTCTTTAGCATACTTTGCTGAAAAATAAACAACCAACAAAGTAGAAACCACACTTATAGTTGTTATAAATAAATTATTTGTTGGTTGTAAATTTTTTAAATCCTGCAAACTTTTTGCCAAGCTCCCTATAGAACAATAAAGAAATGTTCCAGGAATGATGCCGAAAAGACCAAGAGCAAAGTTTCTAAATTTAATATTATTTAACCCATAAAAATAATTAAGAATACTAAAAGGAAAGAGAGGAGAAAGTCGCGCTAAAAGGATTAATTTGAGGCCGCCTTTCTGTACTACTTGTTCCATAAGACTTAATCTCGGGAAACGATTAATAATTTTTTTAAGCTTGATTGATAAAAAACTTTTTGAAATAAAGAATGCTAATGAAGCTCCAATAGCTGCTGCAAAAAAAACTATTATTGAACCGAGATAAGAACCATATAAAAAACCTGATAATAAAGATAACCAAGAAGCAGGAAGAATTAATAAAACAATTAAAATATATAAAAGGATAAACGCAAAAATCCCAATATTTGTATTAAAAAAAAAGGCTATGTCATAGATATTTTCAAAAAAAGAAGTCATATCATTTTAATAATTTAAGTTTTTTATTTATTCTTTCCGATTGCAAATTTCCTTCTTTCAACTTGGCAAAACATTCCTCAACAATATCTTTAGGAGCTTTGTCTATAAAGTTTTTGTTAGATATTCTCTTATTTAAAGTCTCTATATCAGAATTTACTTTTTGCAGGTCCTTAGTAAGTCTATCCTTTAAAGCTTCTAGATTTACAAAATCATTAAAGGGTAAATAGACTTCTATATCACCAATAATTCCAGAAAAAGACTTAGCAAAATCGTTTTTATCGATATCCTTAGATTTGCAAATAAAAACTTCAGATGACTTAGTAAAAGTTTTAATATCAACTATTAAAGTTTTCAAAAAGTTAGTTAATTGAGCATTATCTGAAATCAAGTAAACAGGAACCAGTTGAGATGGCTTAAGTCCTAACTCAACCCTAAGATTTCTAATCAATCTAATTATTTCAAAAAGCTCTTGAAAGGATTTATCTATTTGAGAATTGATATATTTTTTTTCTAATACAGGCCATTTTTGAAGAGATAACAAAATTTGTTCAGGTTTTTTTTGCAATTTATGCCAAAGTTCTTCAGTGATATGTGGCATAAAGGGATGCATCATAACCAACACATCAGTTAGTACTTTGATTAATATTTTTTCAGATAATTTTCTGTTGTGGGATTCTTTATTATTAAATTTTTGTTTTGCAAATTCAACATACCAATCACAAAAATCGTTCCATGCAAATTCATATAATAATTTTGCAGATTCGCCTAATTTATATTGAATTAAAAGACTAGATACTTTTGTATTCAACTGATTTAATTTTGATAAAATCCACTTATCAGATAATTCTAAATATTTTTCATCGCCTTCATTTAAAGAATAATTTTCAGAAAAAGTTTTATTTATTAAAACAAATTTAGTAGCATTCCAAAGTTTATTTGCAAAATTCCTTGATGCTTCAACTGTTGAAGAAGTATTTTCTTTCCTATCAAAATCAAGCCTTATATCCTGACCAGCGCCAGCGACTTCACGAAGTAACGCAAATCGCAAAGCATCAGAACCATATTTATCAATCAAAAGTAAAGGATCAATTCCGTTACCTGAACTTTTACTCATTTTTTTATTATTTTCATCTCGAACTAAACCATGAATATAAACATCTTTGAATGGAATATTATTCGTAAAAGTTTTCCCCATCATTGTCATTCTTGCTACCCAAAAGAAAATAATATCGAAACCAGTAACTAAAACACTATTTGGATACCATTTTTTAAAATCTACATCATTGGTATTAGGCCACCCCAATGTAGAAAAAGGCCATAAACCACTTGAAAACCAGGTATCTAAAACATCCTTATCACGAATAAGTTGCAAATTAGACCCAAATTCTTTAGTAGCTTTGCTTAATGCTTCTTTCTCATTTCTGGCAACAACATATCGAGTATTTTGATCTATTGAGTCTTCTGATTGTTTTAATACATACCATGCAGGAATTTGATGTCCCCACCATAATTGTCTACTAATACACCAATCATTGATATTATCTAACCAATCTTTATAAACTTTCTCCCAACGCTGAGGAATAAAGGTAGGTTTTTTAGAATCAAGTTCTTTTAGACAACTGGAAGAAATATTGTCCATTTTCAAAAACCACTGGGTTGACAATAATGGCTCAATTGGCACTTTTCCTCTATCAGAAAAAGGTACTGTATTTTTATAGGTTTCTATTTTAGTTAATAAACCTAAAGTATCTAATTCCTTTATGATTTGTTTTCTAGCATCAAATCTATCTAAATCCTGAAACTTTCCTGCATTAATATTAAGAGTTCCATCTTTATTCATTATATTGATTTGCTTTAAATTATTCCTTTTGCCAATAGCAAAATCATTAGGATCATGAGCTGGGGTAACCTTTACACAACCTGTACCAAAATCCTTATCAACATGTATATCAGAAATAACAGGTATTTCTCTATCAACAAAAGGTACTTTCACTTTTTTATCTATATATTTTTTATATCTTTCATCGTTTGGATTTACAGCTAAAGCGGTATCTCCCAATAAGGTTTCAGGTCTAGTTGTTGCGACCTCTAAATATTCATCTAAGATTTGACCCTGATCAGAAATTAGTGGGTATTTAAAATGCCATAAGTATCCATTAACCTCCTGCATTTCAACTTCAAGATCACTAACTGCTGATTGAGATGCCGGACACCAATTAACTAAATATTCGCCTCTATAAATCAGTTTATTCTCATACAAAATATTAAATGCTTCAACAACTGCTTCATTTAATTTTTCATCTAAAGTAAATCGTTCCCTTTCCCAGTCTACGGAATAACCAATCCTCTTTAATTGGGATATTATTGTACCCCCACTTTGCTCTTTCCAAATCCAGGCTCTTTTTAAAAATTCTTCTCTTCCAATATCTTCGCTATTTTTACCCTCGGTTTTTAATTGTTTTTCAAGAATAGTTTGAACGGCTATTGAAGCATGATCAGTGCCAGGTAAGCACAAAACATTTTTACCAAGAAGTCTTTGAAAACGAATAATCACGTCTATTAATGCAGTATTGAAAGCATGGCCCATATGCAGAGATCCTGTCACATTTGGAGGCGGAATAACTATACAGAAAGGATCACCTTTATCATTAGGATTAGGACTAAATGCTCTTAAACTATCCCATTGCTTTTGCCATTTTTGTTCTACCTGTGAAGGCAAATAAATATTTAATGTAAGTTCATCATTCGACTCATTCATTTGCAATAGTTATTTCATTAGCTTTTTACTTATTTTATATTGATAGAAGCAAATAATTTAAAAAAATATTAGTTTGCAAAATATATGTAAAACTACAAGAGTTTAAAGCCAGAACCGCAAGCACATCTTTTGGCATTTTTAGGAGTTGAGATAAGAAAACCCCCACCACTTAAATCACTGTAATAATCAAGTTTTAAATCTTTTAACAAGGAAAACTTTTTAGTATCAGCATATAAAGTTATGCCTTCCGTTCTGGATATGGGAGATCCATTACACATACCTGGTTTTAATTTAATATGTATCCATCCTTCTGAGCCTATATCATCTTTGATTAAATCAATAAACATTTCACCAGGCGATCCGCCAAAGGATGCTTGCCTTGAAAGCTCTGATGCTGCAGTTTGACTGATTGAAAGATTAACGATCTCAGTCATTGTTATAGAAATAAAATGGGCGATCCAGGGTTCGAACCAGGGACATCCTGCTTGTAAGGCAGGCGCTCTACCGCTGAGCTAATCGCCCTATAATGATTCATTCTAGTAGATGATGTTGAAAATTTTATACTAAGTATTTAAATATTTCATGATTTAGGCAAAATTGAATAAATAAGATACAGTTTTATGAACTTAAAAAATGGATATAAAAATCAGAAAGATAGTGATCTAAGCACTTTAGAGAGTTTCAAGATTTTAATATCAAATATTAAATATTTAAAAGATAAAACTTGGGGCTGCCCATGGCAAAAAATGCAGTCACATAAATCCTTAATCCCATTTTTAAATGAAGAAAGTAGTGAATTTATTGATGCAATATATGAAAAAAACGCGAATAATATTTGTGAAGAATTAGGAGATCTCTTATTACAAATAATGCTTCATGCGGAAATTGGCTTTGAAGAAGAAGAATTTGAATTAAAGGATGTTATTGAAAATTTAAATAAAAAAATTATTAATAGACATCCGTATATTTTTAAAAAAAAAGAAAAAGTATCTTTAAAAAGGTCACAAGAAATTTGGGGAAATATTAAAATTTCGGAAAAAAAGACGTTTTACAAGAAATCATCCATTAGTAGAGAATTGAATTCAAAAATAAAAAGTTTACCTGCAACTATAGGATCAAACCAGATTACCAATACTGTTAAAGAATACGGTTTTAAGTGGGAAAGTAGTAAAAAGATTTTTGATAAATTAGATGAAGAAATATGCGAATTAAAAGAGGCAATAAAAAGCAAAAAGGCACCTGATATAAAAGATGAATTTGGAGATGTTTACTTTACTTTGATAAGTCTTTCAAACTTTCTAAAAATAAATCCAGATTCATCTCTTCAAAAAACTAATAAAAAATTTTTAGACAGATTTGCAATAATTGAAGATCATGTAGGAGATAATATTAAAAAACAAAACCCAGAAGATTTCCAGCAGCTTTGGGAAGTTGCTAAAAAAACACTAATGAGAGAAAAATTGAAAAAAAAATGAAAGATATGCCAACGTGGATAGATGAGTACCACATAGGCTCAAGATTTGGGCTCAATGGGAAAGTATTACTTAAAAAAAATTCTAAATATCAAGAGATTATTATTATAGAGAATGATTTTTATGGTAAAGCTTTAATGTTAGATGGATGTTGGATGACGTCATTGAGAGATGAGAAATATTATCATGAATGTCTTGTTCATCCAGCGTTAAGTAGCATTGATAAAAAGTCTCATGTGCTGATTATTGGAGGGGGTGATGGTGGCACTGCAAGAGAATGCTTGAAATACTCTCAAGTTGCAAAAATTGATTTAGTAGAAATTGATGAAGAAGTCATAAAAGTATCTAAAACATTTTTACAAGAAATTGGAGGTGAAGCGTGGAGTGATAAAAGATTAGCTATACATATTGATGATGGAGTTAAATGGGTAGAAAAAACTAAAGATAATTTTTATGATGTTATCTTTATAGATTGTTCAGATCCATCAGAATTTTCTAATTTATTATTTACAGATTCCTTTTATGGAGAATGTAAAAGAATACTTACAAAAAAGGGGATATTAGCGACTCAAAGTGAATCGCCTGAATCATTCAAAAATATTCATATTCATATTTTGAAATCACTCAATAGAATATTCAAATTTTCTGAAACTATGTATTCATTTGTACCCATATATCCAAGTGGGATTTGGAGTTGGACATTGGCTTCAGAAGAAGAATTAAATTTATCAAAAGTCAATTACAAAGAAGTTATGAAAATAGAAAAGGGTTGTGATATTTGGAATTTAAATTTTCAAAATGCTGCATTCAAAATGATGCCAAATAAAATTGTAAAAGAACTCAATTCGTAAAGATGATCAATAAAAATTTATTTGATAACGAAAGTACAATTTTTATGGGTGCCAAAAGAAATCCGGATGATTGTTCAATTGGAATATTTGGAGTCAATTATGATGGTACATGCTCTTATAAGTCAGGCACTAGATTTGGTCCAAATGCCATAAGGCTAGTAAGTACATGCTTAGAGACATTTTGTCCAAGATTAGGAAAAGATTTAGAAGATTTTAATTATGTTGATTTTGGTTCACTAGAAATATATAAAAATGACTCAAAGTCTGTCATTAAAGCAGTCAAATCAGCAACAGATTTCATTATGAGTAGAAAGCTTACTCCCATTATGCTTGGAGGTGAGCACTCTATTACTAGTGGTGCTATTGAGGCGTTAGTAACTAAATATCCAGATCTGATTTTAATTCAACTAGATGCTCATGCAGATCTAAGAACCTCATATATGGGAAATAAACTTAGTCATGCATGTGCAATGCAAAGATGCTTAGATGTTTTACCTGAAAAAAAGATTTTGCAAGTCGGAATAAGAAGTGGTACCAAGGAAGAGTTTAAATTTATGAATCAACAAAAGCAATTAGTAAAATTCTTACCAGGAGGAAATGCTCAAGAATTTAAAAAAGCCCTTCTTCCTTACTCTAATTCGCCAATATATTTAACAATAGATTTGGATTGGTTTGATCCAAGTTTATTACCTGGTACGGGAACTCCAGAACCAGGAGGTTTTTTTTGGATTGACTTTGAAGTAATTCTTGAAACTCTAAAAGACTTTAGAATTGTAGCTTCAGATATTGTGGAATTATCTCCAGAAATTGATAATAGTGGAGTTAGTAGTATAGTTGCCGCAAAAGTACTGAGAAGCTTAATTATGTCAGTACAAAACATGCAATAAAAAATTTCTAAACTAGAGTATGAAAAGCTAAATAACTCATTTAATGTTTCATGGATTTGCTTAAAAGTCCACTTTATTCAAAATATATTGAGTCAAATGCAAAGTTAGTCAATTTTGCAGGTTGGGAAATGCCCATATCCTTTTCGGGCTTAATAAATGAACATGAATCAGTAAGAACATCAGCAGGATTCTTTGATATTTCTCATATGGGTGTAATTTCTCTTAGAGGAATTAATCCAAAAGAATATATTCAAAAATTTTTTCCTACTAATTTATATTCCTTTTCAGAAGGGCAAGGGCTTTATACATTAATGCTTAATGAAAAGGGAGGAATAATAGATGATCTGATAATTTATGACCTTGGTCAACAAGAAGAGGATATCTCAGAAATTTTTTTAATAGTAAATGCGAGCAGATACCAAATTGATTTTTCTTGGATTAAAAATAATTTAAATACCAGTAATATTTCAATATCAAATGCTAAAAAAGATAAGGTCCTCTTTGCACTACAAGGCAAAAATTCCTTTAAATTATTCGAAGAATGGATTAAATCATCGATTTCATATATCCCTTACTTTGGTTGTGAATATAAAATCTTTAAACATATTTCGTCCAAAGAAAAAATTTTCTTTTCGAAAACGGGCTATACAGGTGAAAACGGTTTGGAAATTCTATTATCCGCAAAAGCAGCAATTAATTTATGGGATTTCTTAGTTTCAGAAAATATTCAGCCTTGTGGTTTAGGTGCTAGAGATACCTTAAGACTTGAAGCAGGAATGCACCTATATGGACAAGATTTAGATGAAACAACTACCCCATATGAAGCAGGATTAGGTTGGCTAGTACATTTAGAAAATAATCATGAATTTTTTGGAAGAGAGTTTCTTGAAAAACAATCAAGATTTGGTATTAATAAAAAGTTAGTTGGTCTAAATATTGAAGGGAGAGCTATTGGAAGAAAAGGATGCGAAGTATTTAAAGATGGAGAAAATATTGGAACTATAACAAGCGGTAGTTGGTCCCCTACTAAGCAAAAGGCAATAGCTTTTGCTTATATTCAAAATTCTTACGCTACTTTAAATAATGTTGTTGAAATTTTAATCAGAGGTAAAACATTCAAAGGGACCATAACGAAAAGAGCTTTTTATAAAAAAGATATTTAACTAAATTTACCCTTGAAGAATTATTATTGTTAATTATTGCTCAATAAGTCATTTCTAGATGCGAAACAAAATTTGTGAAGAACTCAATAAGTCATATATTGGGAAAGTAGTTAATTTATGTGGATGGGTTGATCGAAGAAGAGATCATGGTGGAGTAATTTTTATAGATTTGCGTGATCATAGTGGATTTATGCAAATTACTATTAATCCTGAAGATGGTGAGACTCTTTTTAAACAGGCTGAGATTTTAAGAAATGAAACTGTGATAATGGTTAATGGAATTGTTAATGAAAGGCCAAAGGATTCAGTAAATAAAAATATTCTCACTGGAGAGTTAGAACTAAAAGTTAAAGATCTACAAATTCTTAATCAAATAAAAAATAATTTACCATTTCCTATCTCAGTACATGATTATGAAAATACAAAAGAAGAGCTTAGACTAAAATATAGATATTTAGATCTAAGAAGAGGAAAATTACTCAAAAATTTAAAAACAAGGCATAAAATTATTAAAGCGGTAAGAGAATATCTTGATAATTTTGGATTTACAGAGGTCGAAACACCATTACTGACAAAATCGACTCCAGAAGGAGCTAGAGATTTTTTAGTTCCAGCTAGGCTTTCAAACGGTGAGTTTTTTGCTTTACCACAATCTCCACAATTATTTAAACAACTTTTAATGGTAGGAGGTTTAGACAAGTATTATCAAATAGCAAAATGTTTCCGTGATGAAGATCTAAGAGCTGATAGACAACCAGAATTTACTCAGCTTGATATTGAAATGAGTTTTATAAGTGAAGAAGAAATCATTTCTTTTAATGAAAAACTAATAAAAAATATATGGAAAAATGTACTAAATATAAACTTCAATGAGGAGTTTCCAAGAATGACTTGGCAAGAGGCCATGGACAACTATGGAACAGACAGACCAGATACAAGATATGAAATGTTACTTAAAAATTTAGGGGGGATACTTGGCAATATTGGTTTTAATATTTTCACTAAAGCAATTCAGAATGGCGGAGCAATAAAATCCATAACTATTAAAGATGGCAACACAAGTATTAGTAACGTTCGAATCAAACCTGGAGGAGATATTTTTAAAATTGCCCAAGATGCAGGAGCTGGAGGTTTAGCATTCATAAGAGTTAAAGGAGATGAACTTGAAACAATTGGGGCAATAAAAAATAATTTAAATAAAGATCATATCTCTAATATTTTAAAAATAACAGAAGCAAAAGATGGGGACTTAATTCTTTTAGGGGCTGGAAATACTCAAATTGTAAATCAATCCTTAGATAGAGTCAGGCAATATATTGCAAAAGATTTAAACCTAATAGAGAAGGATAAATGGAACTTTTTATGGGTCACAGATTTTCCTATGTTCGAAATGAATGAAGAAGAAAAAAGATTTGAAGCTTTACACCATCCTTTTTGTTCCCCAAAAAATATTAAGCTTGAAGATTCAAAAGAGTTAAAAGAAAAAATAGAGGGCTCCTTAGCACATGCTTATGACTTAGTGCTAAATGGATTGGAGTTAGGAGGTGGTTCTCTTCGTATCCATCAAGCCGAAATGCAAAGAGAAGTTCTTAGAACAGTTGGATTAACAGATCATCAAATTGATGAAAAATTTGGTTTTTTAATTGAAGCACTCGAAATGGGTGCTCCGCCTCATGGGGGAATAGCATTTGGAGTAGATAGGATAACAATGCTTATTTTGGGGGAAGACTCAATTAGAGAAACAATCGCTTTTCCAAAAAATCAACAAGCAAAATGTCTTCTAACAAATGCACCTTCAAATGTCTCCAAATCCCAATTAAAAGAATTAGATATTGAAATAACAATTGATGAATAAACTATTTATGGATGATCAATAAATTTTTTGTTTAAATAAAATATAAGGAGATAGTGCTTAATTAAAAATATTTAATGTCAAAATTTGTTTTTGTTACTGGAGGAGTTGTTTCTAGCATTGGTAAAGGTATTGTTGCCGCAAGCTTAGGAAGATTATTAAAATCAAGAGGATATAGCGTTTCAATACTTAAACTAGATCCTTATCTAAATGTTGACCCAGGTACGATGAGCCCATTTCAACATGGTGAAGTTTTTGTTACCGAAGATGGAGCTGAAACAGATTTAGATTTAGGTCACTACGAAAGATTTACTGACACTGCAATGACTCGTTTGAATAGTGTCACAACAGGATCTATCTACCAAGCAGTCATTAATAAAGAAAGAAGAGGGAGTTACAACGGAGGAACAGTACAAGTTATTCCTCACATCACAGGAGAAATAAGAGAAAGGATTCATAGAGTAGCAGCTAATAGCAATGCTGATATTGTTATAACTGAGATTGGTGGAACAGTAGGGGATATTGAGTCTTTACCATTTTTAGAGGCAATAAGAGAATTTAAAAATGATGTTAACAAAAATGATGTCGCTTATATCCACGTAACTTTGCTTCCTTACATCAAAACCTCTGGTGAAATAAAAACTAAACCTACTCAACATTCTGTTAAGGAGTTAAGATCCATCGGTATACAACCAGATTTACTTGTATGCAGGAGTGATAAAGAAATTAATGAAGGGCTCAAAGGAAAACTCAGTGGTTTCTGCGGAGTTAATATTAATTGCGTAATTGAAGCATTAGATGCTGATAGTATTTATTCAGTTCCACTTTCTTTAAAGAATGAAGGTTTATGTAAAGAAACTTTAAAATGTCTAGAACTCGAAAATAGAGAATGCGATTTAGAAAATTGGGAAAAAATAATTCATAATCTTAGAAATCCCGGTAAACCCATAAAAGTTGCTTTAGTTGGAAAATATATAGAACTTGGTGATGCATATCTTTCAGTAGTGGAGGCATTAAGGCATGCCTGCATTGAACAAAAAGCTTTATTAGATTTGTATTGGGTAAGTGCTGAAATGATTGAGGAAAAATCAGCCGAAGATTATTTAAATAATGTTGATGCAATTGTAGTTCCCGGGGGATTTGGAAATAGAGGAGTAAATGGAAAAATTGCAGCAATAAAATTTGCAAGAGAAAAGAAGATTCCTTTCCTAGGTTTATGTTTAGGTATGCAATGCGCAGTAATAGAATGGGCTAGGAATCTAGCTCAATTACCTGGTGCGTCTAGCTCGGAATTAAACCCAGACTCTCCAAACCCTGTTATACATTTATTACCTGAACAAGAAGATATTGTTGATTTAGGAGGCACTATGCGATTGGGAGTTTATCCTTGTAGACTTCAAAAAAATACAACTGGTAAAGAGTTGTATAACGAAGATGTTATTTATGAGAGACATCGACATAGATATGAATTTAATAATTACTACAAACAAAGTTTTTTAGATTCTGGATACAAAATTAGTGGGACATCCCCAGATGGAAGATTAGTAGAGTTAATTGAATTAGTTGATCATCCATATTTTTTGGCATGCCAATATCATCCTGAATTCTTATCAAGGCCAGGTAAGCCACATCCATTATTTAAAGGGTTGATCAAAGCATCGCAGGAAAAATTAAAGCAATCAAATTAATATTATTTATTTTTTTTGAATGAAATAATGACAAATTTCTTACCAATAGTAGAAAAATTTCATTCATTACAAGGAGAGGGGTTTCACACAGGCCAAAGTGCTTTTTTTGTAAGACTAGCTGGCTGTAATGTTGGATGTTCATGGTGCGATACTAAACATTCTTGGGATAAAGAGAAATACCCTCTAATACCAATCAAAGAAATAATAGATGAAATTAAAAAAGCTAGAAAAAAGGGAGCATCTTTTTTAGTTATCACTGGTGGTGAGCCTTTAAGTCATAATTTAGATAATTTATGCCAAGCTATAAATGACGAAACTTCTGAAGAGAATCAAAGACCAATAAAGATTCATATTGAAACAAGTGGCGTAAACAAAATATCAGGCAATTATGATTGGATTACTTTATCTCCAAAAAGACATTTACCCCCCAGAACTTATTTTTTGAAAAATTGTAATGAATTAAAAATAATTATCAATGATCAAAAAGATATTGATTTCGCAATTGATATAAAGCAAGAAATAATGAATAAATATCAGAACTTATCATCACAAAGCAATTCTCATAAGTTAGATAAAAAATATTATTTACAGCCCGCATGGGAAAACGTTAATGGGTTGTCACTTACAATTGATTTTGTTAAAAATAATCCTGAATGGAACTTAAGTCTTCAGACACATAAATTTTTAAAAATTCAATAGTTTATATGAATTTAAAAAATAAATCTGCAGTAATTTTATTATCAGGAGGGTTAGATTCTTCTACTGTTACAGGTTTAGCAAAAGCATCTAAAGCAAAAATATTTGGCTTATCTTTTGATTACGGACAAAGGCATAAAAAAGAATTAGATTCCGCATTAACAATAGCCAAGCACTTCGAAATAGAAGAATTCAAAATAGTAAAGCTTGATTTATCTTTATGGGGCGGGTCTTCTCTTACAGATATAAAAAAAGATTTACCTATTGATGGTATAAAGCAAAATATAATTCCCAACACCTATGTACCTGGAAGAAATACAATCTTTATTTCTGTTGCGTTAAGTTATGCGGAGGCAATAAATGCTGATTTAATAGGCTTAGGAGTTAATGCATTAGATTATTCTGGTTATCCTGATTGCAGACCTGATTACATTAAAAAGTTTCAAGAATTAGCTAATCTTGCTAACAAACGAGGAAGAGAAGAAGATCCGATTCAACTTTGGACGCCTTTACTACATTTAAATAAAGAAGATATTATTCAATTAGCTTTCGATAATAATGTACCTATAGAAAAGACATGGAGTTGTTATTCAGGGAATTTAGAACCCTGTGGAAAATGTGATAGTTGCAGGATTAGACGAACAGCCTACAAAAAATGGCAAATAAAAAAGAATGAGAATTAATACAAAAAAATTATCTAAGTGGCTTGATCCAGAATTGATAGCAAATCATTTTGCATTCGAATTTGGAGACAATGGATTGGCTTGGTTAGATAGTGATGGGAAAGATAATGGGAAGTGGTCTATTTTAGGAGTCAACCCAAAAGAAATTATTTGCTCGAGAGATATTAATAATTTAGATATTGATAATAATCCATTTTTTAAATTAAAAAAAATTGATAGAGGATTTTGGATTGGATGGTTAAACTTTGAGGCGGGTGCTTACATTGAGCCAAAAAATCCATGGAAGAATAATGAAATATCGACTTTGTGGCTTGCCTCTTATGATCCAATTATTAAATTTAATCTTATTTCTAAAGAAATCATTCTTGAAGGAACCAGTTCTGCTGAATTAAATAAATTTGAAAAAATAATTTATAATATTGATACTGAAACAAAAAAGAATCCTTTTCAAGATAATCTAAAATTTGATTTTTCGAAAATTAACATAAAAGAAATAACTAACGAATTTCAAAACAATATTTTAAAAGTTAAGAAATTAATATCTATAGGAGATATTTTTCAAGCAAATCTAACGACACAATGTGAGGTTACAGCTTTGGAAACATATAGTTCTTTAAGTATATATTCAAAAATAAGAAGGAAATTACAAGCACCTTTTGGAGGGATAATAATAAATAATTCACAAGGAATCAATGAAGCAGTGTTATCAACTTCACCTGAAAGATTTTTAAAAATAGACAAAGAGGGATATGTCGAATCAAGACCTATCAAAGGAACAAGATCAAGACACCAAGATAAAAATCAAGATGCATTAAATGCCATAGATTTGATAACTAATGAAAAAGATAGAGCTGAAAATATTATGATTGTGGACCTCTTAAGAAATGATTTAAGCAAAGTATGCGAAATAGGGAGTATTGAGGTTCCAGAAATATTAAAGCTTGAGAGTTACTTAAGAGTTCATCATCTTACATCTGTAATTAGAGGAAAACTTAAAAAGGACAAAAGCTGGGTTGACTTGCTAATTGCTTGCTGGCCTGGAGGCTCAATAACTGGAGCTCCAAAATTACGTTCATGCCAAAGGCTATTTGAAATAGAAAAATACGGAAGAGGGCCTTACTGTGGATCCTTTATAAAACTTGACTGGAATGGAGAGTTTGACAGCAATATACTGATAAGATCATTTATTTTAAAAAATAAAAAAATTAAAATATCTGCGGGTTGCGGAATAGTTAGTGATTCTGACCCACGAAATGAAACAGAAGAACTAAAGTGGAAACTTTTGCCCTTAATAGATTCGTTGAAATGAAACAAAGTATAGGTTGGCATAAAGATAAATGGCTAGATATTGAAAATATTTATATCTCAGCAAATGATAGAGGTCTAAAGTTTGGAGATGGAATATTCGAAACTGTTTTAATAAGAAATAATAATGCTGTTTTGATAGACGAACATATTCAAAGGCTAGAGAATAGTAGTAAGGTTTTAAATATAAATTTTAATATTAATAAATCACATTTAAAAGACATTATTAATCTAGGTATTACAAAATTATCCCTTAAAAACCATCAATTAGGATCAATTAGAATTAATTACAGCAGAGGTTTGAATATAGGCAGATCAATTAGAATTAATAATGATCAACTAGAGGATTATAAAAATAATTTATGGATTGAATTTTATCTTATAAAACCTAGTTTTTCTTCTATAAGTAC
Source organism: Prochlorococcus sp. AG-321-E21 (assembly GCA_003283415.1). Classification (GTDB taxonomy): domain Bacteria; phylum Cyanobacteriota; class Cyanobacteriia; order PCC-6307; family Cyanobiaceae; genus Prochlorococcus_A. Next base: position 19,576 of record QBXH01000011.1, read on the forward strand.
ATGTATTAGTCAAACAGAAAAAAGGAATCAATATAGTTTAATTAATAAATGTAAAACTTTTTCTTATAATCAATCAATACAAATATTAATAGAAGCAAATAAGAAATTATTTGATGATTGTTTAATGTTAAATACAGCTAATGAATTATGTTGTGGCAGTACTTTTAATATATTACTAAAAAGAAATAACAAATGGATAACACCAAGAAAAGAAAGTGGATGTCTGCAGGGAATTATGGTTAAAAAAGCTATAAAACTAAATATAATAAAAGAAGAATTAATCTTGCCTAAATTTTATAATGATGATATTTTAATCGCAATGAATAGTTTATCTTGTAAGCAAATTAATAGAGTTAACGATATAGAATTTATAACAACTTTTGATCCAAAGTATTTCTGGGAATTGTTGTATAACTAAGATTATTTTTTATCTGGCAAAGAAGCATCAGATAGATTATTTATATAGTTATTTACTTTAAAATCAACAATCTTACCAATAACAACAATTGAGGGTGAAGTAAAACCTTTGTTCCTAATATTCTCTGCTAAGTTTTTTAATTCTGAAATTAAACATTTTTGGTTATTTAAAGTTGCTTCTTGAATAACAGCACATTTAATATGCTTATCCAAACCACCTGAAATTAATTCATTAACAATAAATTCAATATTTCTAATGCCCATATAAATTACTAAACCATCAGATGATTTAGCTAATGCTCTCCAATTAACATTTGTTTTATCCTTATTAGCTTCATGGCCTGTCACGAAAGTTATTGAGCTTCCTGCCTCTCTATGAGTTAATGGAATCCCATAATAATTAGGGGCAGCTATACCTGCAGTAATCCCAGGTACGATTTCGATTGATATTCCATTTTTTTCTAAGAAGGATACTTCTTCACCTCCTCTAGAAAAAACAAATGGGTCTCCACCTTTGAGTCTGACAACTTTTTTTCCTTCTTTTGCTAATTTTAAAATAAGAACATTTATATCAACTTGAGGAACTGAACACTTTCCAGCCCTTTTACCTACATTAAATATTTCAGCATTCTTGTTAGTTTCTTTTATTATTTCCGTAGAAATCAATGCATCATGAACTAAGGCATCACAACTTTTTATAAGTCGCAAAGCTTTTAATGTTAGCAGCTCAGGATCTCCTGGACCTGCTCCCACTAAATAAACTAAACCGGGCACATTAGTCTCCATTAACAAGTATGGTAGTAGAGGAAAAATTGTATTGTCGATAAATATCGTGAAAAAAAGTTTATTTAAACCCAGCAGGCAATTCACTTTATTTAGTGCTTTTATAACTTTGTTAAATGATCGACTAAGCGAAAGTATCCTTTTGCCAATTTTACCTTCTTTTGTTTTACTTTTTGACTCTAAAGCTAGTACTTACGGTTTACTCTCTTGTACTTATCAATTAGCACAATTTACAGCTTCTCCTTTTATTGGGCTTATGAGTGATAGATACGGAAGAAGACCTGTAACTCTTTTCTGTATAACTGGCTCAATCGTAGGAATATCAATATTATCATTTACAGTTTTATTTGATTGGTCCACTTCAATAGCTACTATCCCCTTATTCCTATTATTTATAGCAAGACTTATTGATGGTCTAAGTGGTGGAACTGCAGCAACAGCAACTACTATTCTTGCAGATATTTCAAGCCCTGAAAAAAGAGCAAAAACATTCGGACTTATTGGGGTAGCATTTGGATTAAGTTTTTTCTTAGGAAATATATTTGTTGTAATTTTTGCTAAAAATGCAAATAACAATTTCATAATTCCAGTAATAATAGCCTCAATAATTCCAATTATTAACTTCATACTTGTATTCTTTTATTTACCAGAAACAAAACCTAAAAATGAATTGAATAAATCAAAACAAATTTTTAAAAACCCCCTAAAACAATTGTTTAAAGTATTTAAAGAAGAAAAAATCAGGAAATTATCCCTAGCTTTTTTTATATATTTCATAGCTTTTACTGGATTAACAAATATTTTAATATTCTTCCTTCAAGAATCTCTTAATTGGACAACTAAGGCATCCAGTGGAACTCTTGTAGTTGTAGGAGTAATAGCAATAATTGTTCAGGGTGGACTAATTGGTCCATTAGTAAAAAGATTTGGAGAAATGAAACTAACTTTAGTTGGTTCTGGTTTTATTCTTTTAGCATGTTTTCTTTTAATAACTGCTCCTCAAGAAAATGCAATCGTAAATATTTACTCTGCAGTTTCATTTTTAGCTGTGGGCGCAGGTTTAATTACACCTACATTAAGAGCGTTAATATCAAAAAAATTAGATGGGGACAATCAAGGCTCAATACTAAGTAATTTACAAGGTCTACAAAGTCTTGGTGGAGTTTTAGGTATCGGAATGGCTGGAAGAGTCTATGATGATTTTGGTCCGAAAGCACCATTTATTGCAGGAGCATTAATTTTACTTTTTATGATTTACCTCATTGCTGAAGGAAAAAATAAAAATATTACTTATAATTGACTTACATAAAACCGCAATGAAATACGAAGCAAAGAATTTTATTAATCGAGAATTAAGTTGGATTGACTTTAATAAAAGAGTTCTTCTTACTGGCATGGAGAAAGACTATAAAGTACTTGATAAAATTAAATTTCTTTCAATTTTCAGTAATAATCTTGATGAATTTTTTATGGTTAGAGTTGCATCATTAAAGGCGCAAGTTGATGCCGAAATTAGAAAAAAAAGTATTGATGGACTCACACCTAAAGAACAATTAAAAAAAATTAACAAAGAAGTAAAAAAACTTACAACCCTTCAAGAAAACTATCTTAATAATGAATTAAATGATGAGCTCAAAAATAAAGGTATTTTCATAAAAAAGTATAGTGAACTTAATGAAAATCAAAGAAATTGGTGTAATAATTATTTCCTATCCTCAATTTTTCCTTTATTAACTCCTTTAGTTGTTGATCCTGCTCACCCATTCCCTTTTATAAGTAATCTAAGTCTTAATTTAGCTGCTCTCATTAATGATGGAGAGGAATCTAAAAATCAATTTGTAAGAATTAAAATCCCGACGAAAAATATCGGCAGATTTATCCTAATTCCCAATGAAATCGTTGAAACTGAAGAAGAAAAAGATCATTTTTTTATAACTGTTGAAGACTTAATTGGAAACAATATCAATACGTTATTCAATGGAATGGAATGCTTAAATTATTCTTTTTTCAGAGTAACAAGAGACGCAGATTTAGAATTAAAAGAACTTGAAGCTGACGACTTACTTCTAGCAGTAGAACAAAGCTTGCAAAAAAGAAGATTAGGGGGAGATGTAGTTAGATTAGAAGTAGAGGAAAACATACCACAAAATATTTTAAAATTACTTATTGAGAGTATTGCAATACCAGAAGAATATATTTACTTTTGCAAAAGCTTATTAGGCCTTGATGATTTAAATTATCTCACAAAAATTAATCGAGAGGATTTAAAAGAAAATTTATTAATTGGTGATACACATCCATTATTAAAATCATTAGATTCTTCTAAAAATAAAAATTTTAACTCTATATTCAGCATTCTTAGAAAACAAAGTATTCTTCTACATCACCCTTACGACTTATTTAAAACCTCAGTAGAAGAATTTATCAATAAAGCTGCTAATGACCCCCTTGTATTAGCTATTAAAATTACTCTTTATAGAGTTTCAAAAGATTCTCCAATTATCGAAGCTTTAATGAGAGCCGCTGAAAATGGGAAAGAAGTAATGACTCTAGTTGAGCTCAAAGCAAGATTTGATGAAGATAACAACATTCAATGGGCAAAACAGCTTGAGCAAGCTGGGATTCATGTCGTTTATGGGATACTAGGCTTTAAAACACATACAAAGATTGCTTTAGTAGTTAGAAAAGAAAAAGGAAGATTAAGAAATTATTTTCATATCGGGACTGGAAATTATAATTCAAACACTTCTCGTTTTTACACAGATATAGGATTGCTTTCGACGGATCCTGATATCTCATCAGATTTAATTGAACTCTTTAATTACTTATCAGGATTCTCAAAACAAAAGACTTTTCAGAAATTATTGGTATCCCCAACATCATTAAGAAAAAAATTCATCTTTTTAATAAATAGGGAAATTGAAAATGTGAAAAAGGGATGGGAAGGCAAAATTATTGCAAAAATGAATTCTTTAGTAGATCCAGAAATTATTCAATTACTTTATTTAGCTTCTCAAACAGGAGTTAAAATTCATCTAATTATCAGGGGAATATGTTGTTTGTACCCTCAAAGAAAAAATTTGAGTGAAAACATTACAGTTACAAGTATTATTGGACATTTTCTTGAACATTCGAGAATTTTTTGGTTTTACAATAACAATAATTCAGAGGTTTTTATTGGCAGCGCAGACTGGATGAGAAGAAATTTGGATAGAAGAATAGAAGCTATTACACCAATAGAAGACTTAAAATTAAAAACTCAACTATATAGTCTTTTAGAAACTTACATTGATGATAATTATTACTCTTGGTTCATGAATAAAGATGGAATATACGAAAAAAAAGTGAAAGTTCAAATTCAAATCGTTCTCAAATTGATCTGATAAAAGATTAAAAAAATTATTTTTTTATAACATTTTAAAAAATTACTTAATATTATTAAATATTTTAAAATTATATAAAAGCTAATCATAGTAATAACTTTGAGAGAATATTGAAAAAAATCAATTCTTTTGTCTTTAAAGTTTCAACGCAAAAATAGTTTTTATCTCGATTTCAGTGCTAGCTTTTTAAAAAATCCATTTAAAGAGGCCAGGGTGATGGGGATCCTTCTGGAATCTGGAAATAGTTCTTCAAAAAAGAAAACTGAAGAACCTAGATTACCAAACACTGCGGGCAAGACTCGCAAAACAAAATCGAGCTTAACTGCTAAACAAAGCCAAAAAAGATCTGCAAGGCTTGCTTCAGATTCTATTGGTTATTACTTAAGCAGTATAGGGAGAGTACCTCTTCTTACAGCTACTGAGGAAATTGAGCTAGCGCATCGTGTTCAAAACATGAAAAAAATGCTAGAAATTCCTGAAATAGAAAGATCATCAAAAAATCTTCGCCTAATTAAAATTGGGAAAAGAGCTAGAGATAGGATGATGTCAGCCAATTTAAGACTTGTAGTGTCTGTTGCCAAGAAATATCAAAATCAAGGATTAGAGCTATTAGACTTGGTTCAAGAAGGTGCTATTGGCTTAGAAAGAGCTGTCGATAAATTTGATCCCGCTATGGGATATAAATTTTCTACTTATGCTTATTGGTGGATTAGACAAGGAATGACAAGAGCTATTGATAATAGTGCTAGAACAATTCGATTGCCAATTCATATCAGTGAAAAGCTTTCCAAAATGAGGAGGGTTTCCAGAGAATTGTCCCAAAAATCTGGAAGGCAGCCAACTAGATTAGAAATGGCAACAGCAATGGGGATTGAACAAAAAGATTTAGAAGACTTAATCTCTCAAAGCGCTCCATGCGCATCTCTAGATGCTCATGCAAGAGGCGAAGAAGATCGTAGCACTCTTGGTGAACTTATTCCCGATCCAAATGGCGAAGAACCTATGGAAGGGATGGATAGAAATATCCAAAAAGAACATTTAGGAACTTGGCTTACTCAACTTAATGAAAGAGAACAAAAAATCATGAAACTTAGATTCGGCTTAGACGGCGAAGAACCTCTTACATTAGCCGAAATAGGAAGACAAATAAATGTATCCAGAGAGAGAGTTAGGCAACTAGAAGCAAAGGCAATATTAAAACTGAGAGTTATGACTAATCATCAAAAAGCAGCATAACTAAGTTGTTGAATTTTATTTTTATTTTTATTTATATATTTATTATCTTTTTTATATCAATAATTTATAAAAGGTTTAATCCAAATAATAAGGAAGCACTTAGAAAAATTATTCATATTGGAATAGGACCTTTAATTCCTCTCGCAAAATTTTTAGATGTAGATCAAACTTCTGCGCTTTGTTTTACGGGGATTGTTTCACTATTAACTTTCATAAATTACCAATCTAAATTATTCCCAACTATTGAAGATGTAGATAGAAAAAGTTATGGAACATTATTTTATTGTCTCAGTTTATTTATTTTAATTTATCTTTATTGGAATAAAGATCCAACTTCACTTTTCGCTGGTTTTTTTATAATGACATTTGGGGATGGCTTTGCAGGATTAATAGGTAAGAACTTTCAATCCAAAAGTTGGTTTTTTTTTAACCAAAAAAAATCTCTTTTTGGAACAATGACTATGTTCATTACAAGCTTGATAGTTATTTTTGGTCTAAGTTATTTCCAGAAATATTCTTTGAATATAAATATTTTTTTTATCGCTTTTATTTCTACCGTTATTGAACAATTTAGTATTTTTGGCTTGGATAATTTTTTTGTGCCAATTTCAGCAGCTTTTTTCTTTAATTATTTTATTACAGGTTTATAAATTACAAAATTGAATCATATAAATTCCCCAGCAAATCTTTTGTCGTATCTATATTTATACAAGCATCAGTAATACTTCTTCCATACTCAAGATCTTTACTATTTAAAAGTTTTTGATTTCCTTCCTTAAGATGACTTTCAAGCATAATTCCTAAAATATTTTTTTCACCATTCCTAATTTGATTCGCTACGTTTTTTAGTACATCAGATTGCTTTCTGAAATCTTTATTAGAATTTCCATGACTACAATCAATCATAACTTTATAAGGGAGTTTAGCTATTTTTAATTCAGAAGAAATGCCCTTTACGTGTTGATTTTCAAAATTAACTCCTTTAGACCCCCCCCTTAAAACTACATGTCCATCTGGATTTCCAGTTGTATTCACAATAGAAGCATAACCTTGATCATTAACACCTAAAAAATGATGAGATTTCGAAGCAGACTGCATCGCATTAATAGCTGTAGTGAAAGAACCATCTGTACCGTTTTTAAAACCAATAGGCATGGATAATCCTGAAGCCATTTCTCTATGAGTTTGACTTTCAGTAGTCCTTGCACCAATTGCTGTCCAACTTATTAAATCAGCAATATATTGAGGAACTATTGGATCTAGCAACTCTGTAGCTGAAGGAATTCCGCGAGAGGCAAGATAAGAGAGTAAACTTCTAGCTCTACGTAAACCAGTATTGATATCATATGAACCATCTAGATGTGGATCGTTTATCAATCCTTTCCATCCAATTGTGGTTCTTGGTTTTTCAAAATATACTCTCATTACAATTTCCAATTTATCATTATAGATTTTTCTAAATTCCTGAATATATTCTGCATATTCTTTAGCAGCTTCAATATCATGAATGGAACATGGTCCCACTATGACTAAAAGCCTGGGATCATTATTGTGCAAAATATTTTTTATCGATCTTCTAGTATTGGAGACAGTCTCAGCCGAGGTATAATCTAAAGGTATATCATTATGAAGTTTGATTGGAGGAATTAATGGACGTGTTTCAACAACATGTAAATCAGATGTTTTTTCTAAAGATTGATTATTTGATGAAGTCGTCATTAATTAAAAATTTTAATATTTAAAAAAGCATTGATGAATACTCTCCTTATCAATATTAAAAATAACAATAGATTAGGCATTAAACCTCACAAATGAATAAATTGGAAACATTGCTCAAAGATTATGCAGACCACGTAGCTGAAAGAGCTGCGCAAAAAATACCTCCATTACCTCTAAATGCAGAACAGATAAATTGTGTTACACAACTATTAGAACGAGATAATCATTCCGAAAGTGACTATTTGCTGGATTTACTTATTAACAGAGTACCCCCAGGAGTTGATGAAGCGGCATATATAAAAGCAAGCTGGCTTACAGCGATTGTGAATGGAGAAAAACATTGCAAATTCCTTAATTCCCAAAAAGCAATACAAATTCTTGGAACAATGATCGGAGGATATAACGTTAACTCGCTAATTGAGATACTCAAAAATAAAAATAATTTACTTGCCAAAGAAGCTGCACAAGTTTTAAAGAATATTATCCTTGTTTACGATGCAGCAAATGATATTTTTGATTTATCTAAAAATAATATCTATGCAAAAGAGGTTGTAAATAGTTGGGCGAATGCAGAATGGTTTACGACTAAAAATTCTCTTCCAAAAGAAATCACATGTTTAGCATTCAAAATTGATGGGGAAACCAATACTGATGACTTATCTCCAGCAGTTCATGCTGCAACCCGCCCAGATATACCACTACACTCATTATCCATGCTTGAATTCAAGAACCAAGATGGACTAAAAATTCTTGATAATCTTAAAAAACAAAATATACAGATAGCTTATGTTGGAGATGTTGTTGGTACAGGAAGTTCAAGAAAATCTGCCATTAATTCTGTTATTTGGCATTTAGGCGAAAATATACCCTTTGTTCCTAATAAAAAAACTGGTGGAATAATTATAGGTAATAAAATAGCACCAATTTTCTTTAATACCGCCCAAGATTCAGGCGCCTTTCCAATTGAAACTGATGTCTCTGATATCAAAACTGGTGATTTACTAAAAATATTGCCCTATGAAGGTGTAATTAAAAAAATAGATAAAACTTCAAATACCGAATTAGTTATTAGTAATTTCAAATTGAACCCATCAACACTTACTGATGAAATTCAAGCCGGTGGAAGAATAAATCTTATGATTGGGAGATCTCTCACAGATAAAATCAGAAAAAAACTTGAATTAGAACCTAGTGAAATATTTATCCGTCCAAAAAGTCCAAAACAAATTAATACTGGATTTACTCAAGCACAAAAAATAGTGGGGAAAGCATGTGGATTAAAAGGAGTTTTTCCTGGTATGACATGTGAGCCAATAATGACAACTGTTGGTAGCCAAGATACTACTGGTCCAATGACTAGAGATGAACTTAAAGAGCTAGCTTGTTTAGGTTTTACAGCAGATTTAGTAATGCAAAGTTTTTGTCATACTGCTGCGTATCCTAAACCAGTCGATTTAGTCACTCATAAAGAATTACCTGATTTTATTTCACAAAGAGGTGGTGTAGCTCTTAAACCCGGAGACGGCATCATCCATAGTTGGCTTAATAGAATGCTACTTCCGGACACTGTAGGAACAGGTGGAGATAGTCATACAAGATTCCCTCTTGGAATTTCTTTCCCTGGGGGATCAGGTATTGTTGCTTTTGCTGCAGCAATTGGATCAATGCCATTAAATATGCCAGAGTCGGTATTAGTGAAATTCACAGGAAGTTTACTCCCAGGAATAACGCTACGAGATCTTGTAAATGCAATTCCACTCTTTGCAATAAAAAAAGGTCTATTAACCGTTGCCAAAGAAAATAAACAAAATATATTTAATGGAAAAATTATGGAAATAGAAGGTTTACCTAATTTAAAACTTGAACAAGCTTTTGAATTAACTGATGCCACAGCTGAGCGCTCATGCGCTGGAAGTACAATACTTTTATCACATAAAACTGTAGAAGAATATTTAAAAAGTAACATTTGCCTCTTAGAGAAAATGATTGAAAGCAATTATGAAGATGCAAAATCGATATCAAGAAGAATTATTGATATGAAAACTTGGCTAACAAAACCTGAGTTAATGCAGCCAGATGAAAATGCCTCTTATGAAGAGATAATAGAAATTGACCTGGCTAAAGTTACAGAACCAATAGTAGCTTGCCCAAATGATCCAGATAATGTCAAAGAAATTAAAGATGTGGAAAATACTGAGATAGATGAAGTATTTATAGGGTCCTGCATGACTAATATCGGACACTACAGAGCTGCTGCTAAGGTTCTTGAGGGTACAAAAAAATTAAATGCGAAACTATGGATTTGTCCTCCAACAAAAATGGATGAAGAAACACTAAAAGAAGAGGGATACTATGAAATATTTGAAAAATGTGGAGCAAAATTAGAGTTGCCAGGTTGTTCATTATGTATGGGAAATCAAGCAAGAGTAGATGAAGGCTCTGTTGTCTTCTCTACCAGCACGCGAAATTTTGATAATAGACTTGGCAAAAATGCTCAGGTATTTTTAGGAAGTGCTGAATTAGCAGCTGTTTGTGCTCTTTTAGGAAAAATACCCACAGTAAATGAGTATCAAGATATTACTAAAAACAAAATTAATCCATACTCTGATGAACTTTACCGTTATCTTCAATTTGATGAACTAGAAAATTTTAGTTTGTCAAAATGATAATGAACTATGCAAAAGCTAATAAAAGAAAATATTCAAAAAACCAGTAATAACTCCTCTCGCAGCATTAAAAAATTAATTAAACAAAGATCTTTTGTTGTCGTAATATCAATTCTATTTACAGGATTAGGTGCATCAATAACTAGTATTTCTTTTAAAACTGGTATTTATTTTATAAATAATTGGAGATTAGAACTTTTAGATCATTTTCCATCCATTGCAGTTTTACCAGCATTTGGTGCTATTGGTGGAGCCATAGCAGGATTTTTAATTAAAAACATTGCCCCAGCCGCAAAGGGTTCTGGTGTAAGTCAAATTATGGGATTTTTGAGACATAAAGAAGTACCCATGAATTTAAAAGTTGGATTAGTTAAATTAATATCTGGAATAATTGCAATTGGTAGTGGCTTCCCTTTGGGCCCTGAAGGTCCATCAGTTCAAATGGGAGGATCAGTTGCTTGGCAAATGGCACGTTGGCTGAAAGCTCCTTTAGCTTTTAGAAGGGTACTTGTTGCGGCAGGAGGCGGTGCTGGGATCGCTGCAGTATTTAGCGCGCCTTTAGGTGGATTCATTTATGCGATTGAAGAATTATTAAATTCTGCGAGACCAGTAATCTTACTAATAGTTGTGATAACAACTTTCATTGCAGATTCTTCTGCTGATATTATTCAAGCCTTGGGTTTGGACCCAAAAGCTGGAGGTTTCGACTTCAACCTAGGATTTTTAATCCAAAAAGAATATGATCCTTCTGTCTTTTTCTTGCCTATAGATTTTATTTATCTTGTTTTACTAGGAATTATTATTGGATTATTTGCAGAATTTTACAGCAAGTATGTTCTTTTTATGCAAGAACTGGGAAAAAAATGGTACAAAAATAAATTTGTTTTAAAAATGAGTATTTGCGGACTTTTACTTGGGAGTATTTATTCTTTTTTACCCAGCTCATTTCACAATTTAGATGAATTACAAACAATAATAGCTGAACAAAATACCAGTATTGAAATAGCTCTTTTAGCTGTATTTATACTTTTTATTACAACTGGATTAGCTGCCGCTTCAGGAGCACCTGGGGGATTATTTTATCCAATGCTTACTTTAGGTGGAGCCATTGGGTTGATTATGGGAAGCTGGGTAGAAATTGCGACAGGTCATGCTCCAAGTACATATATCTTTGCTGGGATGGGGGCATTTGTGGCGGGATGTTCCAGAACACCCATAACCGCTATGTTCTTAGCTTTTGCACTAACAAAAAATTTATTAATAATGAAACCTGTTCTAATAAGTTGTATTGCAAGTTTTTTAGTGGCAAGAGCGTTTAATGAAAAATCTATTTATGAAAGACAAATACAGATTGAGTTAGAAGAATAAAAAATTAATTTTTAATCAAAAACAGCAGTTTTACTATCGTATACAAAAATCTGATGATTTAAATGTAATCTAACTGCCCTGGCAAGAGCTATCCTCTCAATATCTCGACCTTTTCTAATTAAATCATCAACCTCGTCCCTATGACTTACATTGACAGTACATTGCTCAATTATTGGCCCTTCATCTAAATCTTGCGTAACATAATGTGCAGTTGCACCAATCAATTTCACACCTCTTTTCCATGCTCGATGATAAGGTTGTGCCCCTTTAAATGCAGGCAAAAAAGAATGATGTATATTAATAATTGAAGAAAAATTATCCAAAAAAGAATCACTTAATATTTGCATATACTTAGCTAACACAACTAGTTCAACATCAAAATCTTTTAACAAACTTAAAATCTGTTTCTCTACACTTAGCTTAGAACAATTGGAAGTATCTATAAAGAAAAATTTAGCATTAAAATCCCTAGCAATATTTTCAAGATCAGGATGATTGGATATTATTAATGGTACATTCATTTTTAATTCGCCATTTCTGACTCGCCAAAGTAAATCTATTAAACAGTGGTTTTGTTTACTTACAAAAATTCCAACATTTGGTATCTCATCAGAATAATTAATATTAAATTTCCCATTTATATCTATTGCAATTTTTTTAAATTGCTCATAAATTTCAGATTTATTAATAAGTAAATTTTTTCTATCCCATTCAATCCTACTCAAAAATAATCCTGCTTCTTGATCTGTATGATGATCTGAATGCTTTATATTGCCGCCATAATCAGATATCCAACTAGTTAATTGACTAACTAATCCAGGACGATCAGGACAGACAGTTCTAAAAATAATTGATGGTTGTTCCAAAGATAAATCTAAATTATTTAATCTTTTGATTAATTACTTATAATATAATAATGACAATATCGAAGAAGACTTTTAAAAATGCTCATATATTAATTGTAGGGTCAGGAATTATAGGAAAATTTAACGCATTAGAGCTTTCTAAACAAGGCTTTAAAATAACTATTGCAGATCCACAAAAAAGTAAAAATAGTAGCAGTGCAGCTTTAGGTCTATTAATAGGTAATATGTATCAAAAAAGTAAAGGGAGAAGTTGGAAGCTTAGAACCAAAAGCAATGAATTATGGCCAAAATGGATAAAATTCCTTCAGCAATATAATGAGAATTTGAATATAGAGAAACCCTTAATTCAACTAACAACAGATCAAGCAAAATTTGAAAAACTTAGTAAATTTGTTTCTCATCATCCCGAGCGTGATCTAAAAGTTTTAGATAGAGATTCAACAATTATTCAACACATAAGTAAAATTTTTAATGTAGTTAACCTGAAAGGGATCCTTTCTAATCAAGACGGAAGAATAGATCCTATTTCATTATTAAAAACTTTAAATATTTACTTAAAAGATAAAAAAATAAATTTTATTAATGATGAGATTATAAAAATAACAAAAACAAAAAATCAATGGATTTCTACGAGCAGCAATAAGCTTGAAATTGCAAGTGATGTAATTGTTTTATGCAACTCTCTTGAATCTATAAAATTAATCGATTTGAGTTGTCACAACATACAGTTAAAACCAGTTTTAGGTCAGGCCATAGAAATATCTCTTAGTAAGAGAGAAATTGATCTATTATCTCTTCCTAAACATTTCAGCATCAATGGTAAAAATTTTCTCAGAACAAATAAAAATAGGATGATTATTGGATCTACCGATGAATATCAGACTAATCCAAAAAAAAATACATTTGAGGAACTTACTGATTTCCTAGATAATAAACCGCTTTGGCTTAATAAAAATAATATTACTGATAAATGGTTTGGAATAAGATCTCGCCCAGATAATGAACCCTCACCGATATTGAAAAGTTTAGAAAAAGGGTTAATTTTATGTACAGGTTTTTATAAAAATGGGATATTACTTGCCCCTGCTTGTTCTAACTGGTTATCAAATGAAGTCGGGAAACATCTTCTTTAATCTTTAGTCTCTGTAAAATCTGCATCAATAACATCATCATCACTACCTTTATCATTAGAATCATTTGAACTTGGACCACCTGGCGCTGGAGGTTCGTTACCAGGCTGTTGATATACAGAAGAACCAATTGCGTACAATTCTTGTTGAAGTTCTTCTAATAATTTCTTCATAGATTCATAATCTTCTTTTGAAGTTGCTTCTTTTAATGCTTTACTTTTTTCTTCTACCTTAGCTTTAGCTGAAGCATCAACTTTATCACCAAGTTCTCCCAACTGTTTTTCTGTTTGATAGACAAGAGTTTCAGCTTGATTCTTTAAATCAATTTTCTCTCTTTTCTCTTTATCAACAGAAGCATTTGATTCCGCATCTTTAACCATTTTATCAACTTCATTATCTGAAAGAGTTGAGGCACCTGTAATGGAAATAGATTGTTCCTTTCCACTTCCTTTATCCTTTGCAGTAACACTTAAAATTCCATTTGCATCGATATCAAAAGTTACTTCTATTTGCGGAACACCTCTTGGAGCAGAAGGGATACCATCAAGCCTGAAAGTTCCAAGGCTTTTATTATCTGAAGCCATTTCTCTTTCACCCTGCAAAACATGAATCTCAACATTTGTTTGACCGTCGACTGCAGTTGAATAAGTCTCAGATTTTTTTGTTGGCACTGTTGTATTTCGAGTAATCATTTTTGTCATTACTCCCCCTAGTGTCTCTACTCCTAGAGATAGCGGAGTAACGTCAAGCAATAATATATCTTTAACTTCACCTGCTAAAACACCTCCTTGAATAGCTGCTCCAACGGCTACAACTTCATCAGGATTTACAGTTTGATTAGGGTCCTTACCAGTGACTCGCTTAACTAACTCCTGAACAGCAGGCATTCTAGTTGAACCACCCACCATGACTATTTCGTCAATTTCTCCAGTAGAAAGCTTTGCATCCTTTAGAGCTTGTTCTACAGGAACTCTGCACCTATCAATTAATTTAGAAGCAAGCTCTTCGAAATTTGCTCTAGTTAAATTTAAATCAAGATGCTTTGGACCTTCTGGAGTAGCAGTTATGAAGGGTAAATTAATTTCGCTTTGAGTAGCATTTGAAAGTTCAATTTTTGCCTTTTCAGCAGCTTCAGTAAGACGTTGCAAAGCTTGTTTATCCTGTCTTAAATCAATTCCTTCATTACTTTTAAAAATACTCGCTAAATGATCAACAATACATCTATCAAAATCATCACCTCCTAAATGTGTATCCCCAGAAGTTGATAAAACTTCGAAAACACCATCTCCAACTTCTAGAACTGAAACATCAAAAGTTCCGCCGCCTAAATCAAAAACAAGTATCCTCTCATTACTTTTTTTATCTAATCCATAAGCTAAAGCTGCTGCAGTAGGCTCATTTATTATCCTTAAAACTTCGAGTCCTGCTATTTTGCCTGCATCTTTTGTAGCCTGCCTTTGAGAATCGTTGAAATAAGCTGGAACAGTTATAACAGCTTGAGTAATATTTTCTCCTAAGTATTTACCAGCATCTTCTGAAAGTTTTCTTAAAACCTGAGCACTTACTTCTTCAGGAGAAAACTGTTTATCTAATACGGGGCATTTTAATTTTACATTTGAACCAGCTTTTTCAATCCCATAACTAACATCTTTAGATTCTTCATTAACCTCATCAACTCTTCTACCGACAAAACGCTTGGCCGAGTAAAATGTATTTTCAGGATTCATAACAGCTTGGCGTTTTGCAATTTGGCCAACGAGCTGATCTTGATTCTTTGTATATGCAACAACAGATGGTGTTGTTCTGAAACCCTCTGCATTTGCTATTACTGTAGGTTTACCACCTTCCATCACAGCAACACAACTATTAGTTGTTCCTAAATCGATTCCAACAACCTTCCCCATGGATAGATACTCATTTTTATATTCTCCATAATCGGTCATTAACGACATTATTGTTACTCTGAAACGAGGAGTGGTTCCCGAACAGAAACAAATTTTCTACAAAAAATTCCTTTAATAATGATTACAAGTAAAACATCATTTCTTGCTTTGATTGGAGACCCAGTCCATCATTCTTTATCACCAATTATACAAAATGCAGCTATACAATATTTAGGCCTTGATTTAATTTACCTAGCAATTCCTTGTAAAAATGAAGATTTAGAAATAGTTGTTAAATCACTAAAAAAAATGAATTGTAAAGGCCTAAATATTACAATTCCCTTTAAACAAAAAGTATTTGATATGTGTAGTGAAATATCTCCAATTGCAAAAAAAGTAAAAGCTATAAATACTCTTAAATTGAAAGAAAATAATGATTGGAGTGGAACAAATACTGATATCGAAGGATTTATCTACCCTTTAAAAAACCTCCATTTAATTAAGAAGAGTTCAGTAATTTTGGGCTCCGGCGGCGCAGCAAGATCAGTAATCCAAGGTTTAATAGACTTAAAATTATCAAAAATAACCATTATTTCACGTAATAAAAATTCTTTAAGTGAATTAATTAATACTTTTAAAAATGACATCAAAATAGAAGGTTTGCTAAGTACTAATACTAAAATTGATAATTTAATTCACGATACTGATTTAATAATTAATACAACTCCAGTAGGAATGAACCAAACAATAAATGATGATTTACTCCCATTTGGTCAAAGTTTTTGGAATTCTCTTAACTCAAATACAATTATTTATGACCTAATTTATAATCCTTCTCCTACTCCATTTTTAAAATATTGCGCTGGTAAAGGATGCATGACTATAGATGGGACACAAATGTTAATTGCTCAAGGAGCAAAATCATTATCATTCTGGACAAACGGGTTAGAAGTACCTTTTGAGGTTATGCATGATGCCTTAAAAAAATATCTTTAAATCAAATAAATAATTTTTATTTATAAGGAATTTGACCTTGATAATGTATCGTAAGTAATGAACAGACGCTCATTAATCAAATTCTGAGCCAAAGCCCTTGTCTGAAATTATGACTGATCAAATTTATTACGAAACAATGTACATTCTTCGCCCAGATATCGCGGAGGATGAAGTTACTAATCATATTGATAAATACAATAAATTTCTTGAAGAATCAGGAGGTAAGATCCTCGATAGTCAAATGAGAGGTAAAAGAAGACTCGCTTATCAAATATCAAAACATAGAGAAGGGATTTATGTTCAATTAAGTCATCAAGGTGATGGCCAACATATTTTCAAAATAGAAAAAATGATGCGTTTGAGTGAAGATGTTATTAGATATTTGACAGTAAAACAAGAAGGACCTTTACCAACTCCAAGATCTTCAAATAAAGGATCTAATCAATCAGAAAAAAAAGAAATTGAGAATATTGATTCAACCAGTAAATCAGAACCTAAATCAGAGGAAATTAATGATAAAGAAACAGTTACATCAGAAGCTCAATCTCCTCAAGATAAAAAACCTGTAGAGTCTTAATTCTTAATTATTCATTCTTTTGAATTTAATTCTGCCCATATTTTATTAGACATCCCCCACATATAAATAAATCCTTCTGCTTGCTTGTGATTAAAAATATCATCTTTACTATAGGTTGCTAAATCTTCCCTGTAAAGAGAATTATTTTCGGAAGAACGACCAATTACGATTGCATTTCCTTTATGTAATCTTATCTTCACCCTACCATTAACTGATATTTGAGTGGAATCAATAAAACCATCTAATGCATGTTTAAGAGGTCCGAACCAAAATCCCTGATAAACTAATTGACCCCATTTTTTTTCTACTAAACTTTTGAAATCTAGTACATCTGGATTTAATGTTATGCTTTCAAGTTCTTTGTGAGCTTTTATAAGAAGTAAAAGGCCAGGAGCCTCATAGATTTCTCTACTCTTAATACCGACGACTCTATCCTCAATCATATCTATTCTTCCAAAACCATGTTCCCCAGCTAAAGAGTTAGCCTTTTGAATAATCTCTAGAGGACTTAAAAATTCATTCCCTATTGCTATAGGAAATCCGTTTTTAAATACAATTTCTATATCTTTTGGGAGATTTGGTGCGTCATTAATAGAGGACGTCATAGCAAAAACATCTTCATTTGGCTCTTGCATTGGATCTTCCAATAATCCAGCTTCAATACTACGACCAAGAAGATTTACGTCAATCGAATACGGTGACTTCTTAGAAACAGGAGCAGGAATTCCAAATTTTTCTCCATACAAAATAGCTTCTTCTCTACTCATCTTCCATTCCCTAGCAGGTGTAATTATTTGTAAATCGGGTCCTAAAGCATGAATAGCTAAATCAAATCTTACTTGATCATTTCCTTTACCCGTACAACCATGTGCCACTGCATCAGCTTTTAATTCTCTCGCCAAAGTTACAAGATTTTCAGCTATCAAAGGTCTGGCCAAAGCGGTTGATAAGGGATACTTTTCCCCATAGAGTGCATTGGCTCTTATAGCGGGGAAAGCATATTTTTCTACAAAAGTATCTACCAAATTACCAATCACAGATTTTGTAGCCCCT
>QBXH01000012.1 GCA_003283415.1 Prochlorococcus sp. AG-321-E21
ATATTATAAAAATTTATATTGACAAGAATCAAAAATGAAATCCACATTCGATAAAAAAATAAATGATGAACTCTTATGTCCTTTTAATAAAGAGGAAACTTTTGAGCTTGCTAAAAAATTAGAAGTGGAAATAGATGGTAAGAACTTTAATATCCTAAATTGTGATTTGCTTAGGTCATTAGTAATTAATAGGCCTGAATTAACGTTTGATTATATTCATCTTTTTGACCAGGAGCCTTTTGATGAGAACTAAATCTGAAGAGTTAAAAGTTAAGGTCCTTTTGTTAATTACTGGAAGTATTGCTGCAGTAAGAATCCCTTTACTAGTTAGTCAATTAATTAAGCATAATTATGAGATAAAATGCGTTGTTTCTGAAAATGCTGAAAAATTAATTCAACCAATTTCACTATCCATCTTAAGTAGAAACGCTTGCATATTAGATAAGGACCAATGGTCATATCTTCATTCAAGACCTCTACATATAGATTTATGTGATTGGGCTGATGTTTTAATAGTAGCTCCTTTAACAGCAACAACACTTTCAAAGTGGGTTACAGGTAATGCTGATGGTTTAATCTCGAGTATTTTAATTGCGAATGATAAGCCTATTATTGTTGCTCCTGCCATGAATTCTAAGATGTGGAGTAATAAAGCTGTTCAGAGAAATTATATACATTTAAAAGATTACCCTAATGTTTTGACACTAAATCCAAGTGAGGGGATTTTAGCTTGTGACGAAATTGGAGTTGGTAAGATCCCCCCAAATGATTTAATACAACTAGCTCTAAAGTTTTTACTCATACAAAATAAAAAGCCCTATCACAGAGACTTACTAAATAAAGAGTTTTTAATTACAGGAGGTTGTACTTCAGAAAGAATAGATGCCGCAAGAAAGATAACTAACAATAGTTCGGGAACTATGGGATTAATGCTTGCTCAAGTAGCAAGATTTAGGGGTGCGAAAGTTAACTATATCCATGGTCCTTTAAAAAATAAACTTGATATAACAGAAGGAATTAATACGTATGAGATAGATAATAGTAATGATTTAATTAAGGCAATTGAAAAAGAAATTTCGAAATGTGATTTTTTCATCATGAATGCTGCAGTAGCAGATTTCAAAATATCAGGAGATACTTCAAAAAAAATTCCAAAAAGTAAATTTGAGGATTTTTTAAATGAAAAGATCGAATATGTTCCAGATATTTTAAAAGAGATAAGTAAAGTGAAAAAAGAAGATCAAATTTTTGTTGGATTTTGTGCATTTACAGGTTCTTTTAAAAGTGCAAAAAAAACTATTAAAGAGAAAATAATGCTTAAGGGTTGTGATTTACTATTTGCAAATCCTATAGATATTGAAGACCAAGGATTTGGCCCACTAGCACAAAATGAAGGTTGGCTTATTGATAAAAAAAATATGGAAAATCATCTAGAAAAAACATCAAAAATTGAGTTAGCTAATAATTTAATAAATGAAATTATTACAAGTAATAAATAATCAATAACAATTATATTTGTATTTTTTTGTAATCTTAATCATTAAAAATAGTCTGATATCTTAAAATGACTCAAGTTTTTAAAAATTAAAAAAGCTACGGGTTGTTTCGAGGATCAAAAAAACTTTCTTTTGTGGTTCTTTACCTTGTAATATCCGTACTGAACATTTTAAGGTAATCCTTTACCAGCAGTAACAGAACTTTATTAAAATTTTATTATGAGAATTCGTTCTTTCTTAGCTTTAGTTATTTCTTTTTGTTTAACTTTTGCTTTTGTCACAGATAAAACATATGCTTTCTCCGAGAGAGGAAATGCTCAATTTACAGATGTTGTAAACACAGGAAAAGCTAACGATTGTCCTTCTTTAGATTCATCCCTAATCGGATCAATATCTTTAGGAAATGGTGATTCCTTAAAAGGGATATGCATGCATCCAACAGAAGTTTATGTAAAAGTTCCAGGCTCTAAACGCAAAGAAGCAGAATTTGTAGCAACAAAAATTATTAGCCCTAGAAATAACACTACAGTTACAGAGGTATATGGAGATATAGACTCTGGAACATTTACTGAGAAAGGTGGTATTGATTTTCAATTAATTACTGTTCTAACTCCTGGAGGTTTGGAGGTTCCATTCGCATTCTCTGCAAAAGATTTAACAGCTGATCTACCTTCATCAATCGAGCCAGGGACAGAAGTCAGTGGTGCTACATTCACACCTAATTATAGAACAGGCGATTTTTTAGATCCTAAAGCAAGAGCAAAAAATACTGGAGTTGAATACGCTCAAGGTTTAGTTGCCCTAGGGGGAGATGATGAAGAACTTGCTAAAGAAAATATCAAAGTTGATGTAAATGGAACTGGAGTAGTAACACTATCAATTGAAAATGTAGATTCTGATACAGATGAATTTGCAGGTACATTTGTAGCGATCCAACCTTCCGATACAGATATGGGCTCAAAAGAACCTCTTGATGTAAAAATAATTGGTGAGCTTTACGGAAGAAAAGCTTAATTCTCAAAAAAAGATAAAAAAGAGGGTTTAAGCAAGCCCTCTTTTTTTTTTTATCTTATAAATAAAAATCATAAAATGAATTCACAACAAGAATCGAAAAGAGATTCAAAAGGTTTAATACCTGCTTATGGAGGAGAACTAAAAGAATTAATTATTAAGGATGAAGAACTAAAATTAAAGCTTCTTTCTAAAGTTTCTTCTGAGCACGAATGTAGTGATAGAAACGCTTGTGATGTAGAACTTTTAATGGTTGGCGGATTTTCCCCTCTAGAAGGATTTATGGATAAAGAGGAGTATAAATCTGTAATTAAAAGCCATAGAGATACAAAGGGTTTACTCTTTGGTTTGCCGATTGTATTCGATACTAATAATGCACAAATCAAGGAGGGTGAAACAATATTACTCACTTACAAAAAACAAAAATTAGCGGTTTTAGAAGTAAGTTCAAAATGGGAGCCAGATAAATCTGAAGAAGCAGAATTTTGTTACAGGACTAATTCCTTGGATCATCCTGCAGTAAAGATGATTTTCAATGAAAGAGGCCGATACTACATAGGTGGTAAAGTTTATGGCTTGGAGCTCCCAAATAGAGATTTTCCATGTAAGACCCCAAAAGAAGTAAGAGATTTATTACCTGCTAATTTTGATGTAGTTGCTTTTCAATGTAGAAATCCAATTCATAGAGCTCACTATGAATTATTTACTAACGCCTTACAATCGGAAAATGTTTCCTCAAATTCAGTTGTTTTGGTTCATCCAACCTGCGGGCCAACACAACAGGATGATATCCCTGGGAAAGTCCGATATTTGACCTATAAAAGATTAGAAGAAGAAATTTCTAATAAGAAAATAAAATGGGCTTTTTTACCATACTCAATGCATATGGCAGGCCCTAGAGAAGCTCTTCAACACATGATTATAAGAAGGAATTATGGATGTACTCATTTTATAATTGGTAGAGATATGGCTGGATGTAAATCATCATCTACTGGTGAAGACTTTTATGGACCTTATGATGCCCAGAATTTTGCCAATGAATGTGCAGAGGAGTTATTGATGAAAACTGTACCTTCAAAAAATTTGGTATACACAATAGAAAAAGGTTACATAACTGCCGAAGAAGCAAAAGAGAAAAAATATCAAATAATGAAACTAAGCGGTACAGAATTTAGAAAAAAGCTGAGAAATGGAGATTCAATTCCAGAATGGTTTGCATTTAAAAGTGTAGTAGATGTACTTAGAAAGTCTTAATATTGTTTTATTATTAGTATTATAGGTTTAATAAAGATTTTTTATCGTGAACAAACGTTGGAGAAACGTAGGACTTTACGTTCTAGCAGTAATTACAGTCATTTTTATAGGAACTTCTGTTTTTGATAAACCTAACACTGAGAATGCAACCAAAACTCTTAGATATAGTGATTTTATAGAAGCTGTTCAAGATAAAGAAGTTAGCAGGGTTTTATTATCTCCGGATAGTGGAACTGCACAAGTAGTTGAAAATGATGGCAGTAGATCTGAAGTTAATTTAGCTCCCGATAAAGATTTACTAAAAATCCTAACTGAGAATGATGTAGATATAGCCGTTACACCCACAAAATTAGCTAATCCTTGGCAGCAAGCGATAAGTAGTTTAATTTTCCCAGTTTTATTAATAGGAGGTTTATTCTTCCTATTTAGAAGATCACAAAGTGGAAGCGGTGGAGGTGGTGGAGGTAACCCAGCGATGAGTTTTGGGAAGAGCAAAGCTAGACTTCAAATGGAACCCTCTACTCAAGTAACTTTTTCAGATGTTGCTGGTGTTGAAGGAGCAAAATTAGAGTTAACAGAGGTTGTAGATTTTCTGAAAAGTCCCGACAGATTTACAGCAGTTGGAGCAAAAATTCCTAAAGGTGTTCTATTAGTAGGACCACCTGGAACAGGAAAAACCCTTTTAGCTAAGGCAGTAGCCGGAGAAGCAGGAGTTCCATTTTTCTCGATCTCTGGATCTGAGTTTGTTGAAATGTTTGTTGGAGTTGGTGCAAGTAGGGTTAGAGATTTATTTGAGCAAGCTAAAAAAAATGCACCTTGCATTGTTTTTATTGATGAAATAGATGCCGTTGGAAGACAAAGAGGTGCTGGCATGGGAGGCGGAAATGACGAGAGAGAACAAACTTTAAACCAACTTTTAACTGAAATGGATGGTTTTGAGGGTAATTCTGGCATAATTATTGTTGCAGCAACTAATAGACCAGACGTTTTGGACTCAGCATTAATGAGACCAGGTAGATTTGATAGACAAGTAACTGTAGATAGGCCTGATTACGCTGGAAGATTACAAATTTTAAATGTTCATGCCAAGGATAAAACTCTCTCAAAAGATGTAGACCTTGATAAAGTTGCAAGAAGAACACCTGGATTTACAGGTGCTGATTTAGCCAATCTCTTAAACGAAGCTGCTATTCTTGCAGCAAGAAAAGATCTCGATATTGTTAGTAATGATGAAGTTGGGGATGCTATCGAAAGGGTAATGGCTGGGCCCGAAAAGAAAGATCGAGTTATAAGTGATAGAAAGAAGGAACTTGTTGCTTATCATGAGGCTGGTCACGCTTTAGTTGGCGCTTGCATGCCTGATTATGACGCTGTAGCAAAAGTATCCATAATACCTAGAGGTCAAGCAGGAGGATTAACCTTCTTTACTCCTAGTGAAGAAAGAATGGAGTCCGGTCTTTACTCACGTTCGTACCTACAAAATCAAATGGCTGTAGCTCTTGGTGGAAGAGTTGCTGAGGAAATTGTATATGGAGAAGAGGAAGTTACTACAGGAGCTTCTAACGATTTACAACAAGTTGCCAATGTTGCGAGACAAATGATTACTAAATTCGGAATGAGCGAGAAAATAGGTCCTGTAGCATTAGGTCAATCACAAGGAGGAATGTTTCTTGGAAGAGATATGAACGCTACAAGAGACTTCTCTGAAGATACTGCAGCAACAATTGATGTAGAAGTTTCAGAGCTTGTTGATACAGCCTATAAAAGAGCGACAAAAGTCCTTTCAGAAAATAGAAGCGTTCTTGATGAAATGGCTACAATGCTTATTGAGAGAGAAACAATTGATACTGAAGATATCCAAGATTTACTTAACCGTTCTGAGGTTAAAGTTGCTAACTATATCTGATTTGAAAAAATCTGATATCTCTAATAAAAAAAAAAAAGATTCTTTCTCTAAAAAATTTAAGTCAGAATCTTTTATTTTATTAATAAAACCAACTGAAAATATTTATACAAGTGCTGTAGATAGAGATTTAGTTGAAAAAGAACTAAAAAAGTTAATAAAAGCAGGTTTTATAAATATCGAAATTAGTTGGTCTCATAACGAAAACTGGCTAGATTATGTATCAAATCTAAGATTAAAGTTCCCAGAGCTTAATCTAGGCTCTGCTTCAGTAAGAAATAAGAAATCGATAGATGACTCTATAAAAATAGGTTTAAATTACTCAATGATGAAAGGTTGGGATAAAGACCTTTTAAATTATTCAAATTCAAAAAATCATTTATTAATTCCTGGAATCAAACATTTAAAAGATCTTAAACAAGCAATAGATTTGAATTGTAAAATTATCAAAATTTACCCAGTGAAAGATAATGTTGAATTAATAAATATATCTCAATATAAAAATATAGATTTTATTGCAGCTGGAGGTCTATCCATATCTGATATACCGCTATATAAATCACTAGGATATAAAGCTATCGTAATTGGGGATATGGGTTTTAAAAATAAAAAAATAGATCCAAAGATATATGAATGGCTCAGAAGAAGATCGAACTAAAGAATTATTTTATTTCATAATTGAGCATTGCGCATGATGGAGAAGCAAATGGTCTGCTAGTACGAGAGCTACCATTGAATCAACCATCGGCACTGCTCTTGGTAAAACACAAGGATCATGTCGGCCTTTGGCCTTCAATAGTACTTCTTTACCATCAGCATCAACAGTTTTCTGCTCCTTTCCAATAGTTGCTGTTGGTTTAAAAGCTATTTTCATCTCAATATTCTCCCCATTACTTATACCTCCCTGTATCCCACCTGAATTATTTGATATTGTTTTAAGCTTACTAATATCATCAGACTCAACAAACGAATCATTATGTTCACTCCCTCTTAAATAAGTTCCCAAGAAACCTGAACCTATTTCAAACCCCTTGGTAGCAGGTAAAGACATTAAAGCTTTTGCAAGATCAGCTTCCAATTTATCAAAGACAGGCATGCCTAATCCAGATGGAACATTTTTCACTATACATTCAATAACACCTCCACAAGAATCACCATCTTTCTGTAATTCTTTTATTCTTTTAATCATTTTTGCAGCGACCTTTTCATCAGGACATCTAACAATATTTGAATCTATTTTGCTTAGAGTAAGTTTATTTTTATTTACTTGAGAGTCGATATCATGTATACGTTTTACCCAAGAAAGAATTTCAGTATTAAACAAGTTTTTTAATAATTGTTTTGCAATAGCACCTGCGGCAACTCTTCCTATGGTTTCTCTAGCCGAAGCTCTACCTCCTCCAGAATCAGCCTGAATTCCATACTTCAAATGATATGTACCATCTGCATGAGATGGCCTGAATACTTGTTCTAAATTACTATAATCTCCTGGTCTTTGATCTTTATTTCGAACCATCATCGCAATAGGTGTTCCTAGTGTTATTCCTTCCTTTAAACCACTTAATATCTCTAATTTGTCCTCTTCATTTCTTGGAGTCGTAATTTTGCTCTGACCAGGTCTCCGCCTATCTAATTCATTTTGTATGAGATCAATATTTATTTTTAACTTTGGAGGACATCCATCAAGAATAACTCCAACAGCGCCTCCATGAGATTCTCCAAATGTACTTACTCGAAAAATTTTTCCAAAACTGCTACCCATAGAAATATCAAATTATTAAAGTTCTATAAACTATTATAAGAACTCAATTGAAAATTAAACATAAAAAAAAGCCCCCTATAAAAGGAGGCTTTAAATTTAGAACTTTAAGCTTAACCGATAGCTGGAGCTGTAAGAGCTACTGTTGTAGACTCAGCTGCTGCTAGATCAAGTGGGAAGTTGTGAGCGTTACGCTCGTGCATTACTTCCATACCTAGGTTAGCTCTGTTAAGAACGTCGCCCCATGTAGGAACAATCTTACCGTTTGCATCAACAACTGATTGGTTGAAGTTGAAACCGTTAAGGTTGAATGCCATTGTGCAGATTCCCATTGAAGTTAACCAAACACATACAACTGGGAATACAGCTAGGAAGAAGTGAAGACTTCTGCTGTTGTTGAATGAAGCATATTGGAAGATCAAACGACCGAAGTAGCCATGAGCTGCAACGATGTTATATGTTTCTTCTTCTTGTCCGAACTTGTAACCATAGTTCTGAGACTCTGTCTCAGTTGTTTCTCTGATTAGAGATGAAGTAACAAGTGAACCATGCATTGCTGAGAATAAAGATCCTCCGAACATACCTGCAACACCAGCCATGTGGAATGGGTGCATAAGAATGTTGTGCTCTGCCTGGAAAACAAACATGAAGTTGAATGTTCCAGAGATACCTAAAGGCATTCCGTCAGAGAATGAACCTTGACCGAATGGGTATACAAGGAATACTGCGAAAGCTGCTGAAACTGGTGCAGAGTATGCAACACAGATCCAAGGACGCATACCTAAACGGTATGAAAGCTCCCACTGACGTCCCATGTATGCTGAGATACCAATAAGGAAGTGGAATATTACTAGCTGGTAAGGACCACCGTTGTATAACCACTCATCTACAGTAGCTGCTTCCCAAATTGGGTAGAAGTGTAGACCAATAGCATTTGAAGAAGGAACAACTGCACCTGAGATGATGTTGTTTCCGTATAGGAATGAACCAGCAACTGGTTCTCTTATTCCGTCAATGTCTACTGGAGGTGCTGCGATGAAAGCAACGATGAAACAAGCCGCGGCTGCAAGTAGGCATGGAATCATTAAGACGCCGAACCAACCAACATAAATTCTGTTGTTAGTTGATGTTACCCACTCACAAAACTGAGGCCAGCCTTTTAACAGCGAAGTACGCTGCTGCTGAATAGTTGTCATGAGTTCGTAAAGTATGTCTCTAATTGAGACGTGTAAATAAAAACGAAAATTAATTTCGCTTTAATGAATATAGTCCAAAATCATCAATAATGTGTAGAAGAAAATTGTTTAAGGCTAATTATAATCACTATTTTGTGAAGAAATTAGCCATTATGCCTTAATATATTCTCTGTTATTGAGGAAATTTCTTGGTAACAATAAAGTTGATATTAGATGGAATAAACCAAAGGGAGTAATTTACTGATTGAACACTAAGTTGTAGAAGACTGGGAATAGGGCCTTTTGGAACAAAGCTTTATTGGAGTAAGAGAATTTATTAAAAAAGAATTACTAAATTGAAAATCAATAATAGTTTAAAAAATACATAAGAAAATCTTATCTATGAGATAAATTATACTTATAAAAATCACACTAGGTTAAACAGAATGACTATATAAAAAAATAGATTGAATATTTAGGAACATACTCAAATAAAGAACTTAATTACTAATAATGGATACAATTTCATTGCTTATTATTTAAAAAAGTTTGAATAAGAGAACATAATTTTGGAGCATTTAAGATCATCGAGAAGAAGCACAATACTGTTAGTAGAATTATCAAAAAATAAAACTGAACAATTTATATAAAATGATCTAGAATTGAGTTACAAAGATATATCAAAAATATCAAAATATATAAATAGACATAAAAAAAAGCCCCCTATAAAAGGAGGCTTTAAATTTAGAACTTTAAGCTTAACCGATAGCTGGAGCTGTAAGAGCTACTGTTGTAGACTCAGCTGCTGCTAGATCAAGTGGGAAGTTGTGAGCGTTACGCTCGTGCATTACTTCCATACCTAGGTTAGCTCTGTTAAGAACGTCGCCCCATGTAGGAACAATCTTACCGTTTGCATCAACAACTGATTGGTTGAAGTTGAAACCGTTAAGGTTGAATGCCATTGTGCAGATTCCCATTGAAGTTAACCAAACACATACAACTGGGAATACAGCTAGGAAGAAGTGAAGACTTCTGCTGTTGTTGAATGAAGCATATTGGAAGATCAAACGACCGAAGTAGCCATGAGCTGCAACGATGTTATATGTTTCTTCTTCTTGTCCGAACTTGTAACCATAGTTCTGAGACTCTGTCTCAGTTGTTTCTCTGATTAGAGATGAAGTAACAAGTGAACCATGCATTGCTGAGAATAAAGATCCTCCGAACATACCTGCAACACCAGCCATGTGGAATGGGTGCATAAGAATGTTGTGCTCTGCCTGGAAAACAAACATGAAGTTGAATGTTCCAGAGATACCTAAAGGCATTCCGTCAGAGAATGAACCTTGACCGAATGGGTATACAAGGAATACTGCGAAAGCTGCTGAAACTGGTGCAGAGTATGCAACACAGATCCAAGGACGCATACCTAAACGGTATGAAAGCTCCCACTGACGTCCCATGTATGCTGAGATACCAATAAGGAAGTGGAATATTACTAGCTGGTAAGGACCACCGTTGTATAACCACTCATCTACAGTAGCTGCTTCCCAAATTGGGTAGAAGTGTAGACCAATAGCATTTGAAGAAGGAACAACTGCACCTGAGATGATGTTGTTTCCGTATAGGAATGAACCAGCAACTGGTTCTCTTATTCCGTCAATGTCTACTGGAGGTGCTGCGATGAAAGCAACGATGAAACAAGCCGCGGCTGCAAGTAGGCATGGAATCATTAAGACGCCGAACCAACCAACATAAATTCTGTTGTTAGTTGATGTTACCCACTCACAAAACTGAGGCCAGCCTTTTAACAGCGAAGTACGCTGCTGCTGAATAGTTGTCATGAGTTCGTAAAGTATGTCTCTAATTGAGACGTGTAAATAAAAACGAAAATTAATTTCGCTTTAATGAATATAGTCCAAAATCATCAATAATGTGTAGAAGAAAATCTTATATCTTAGATAAAATATTCTTATGTAAAAAGAAAAATTATTGAAAAAAGTAATTTTGACTAAAAAAAGTCATCACAAATTTGATTTGAAAAATTTATCACTTCTTTTTTTGTATAACTCATAGCGATATTCTTTTCTTTATAGGCTACCTCACCAATAAAAACAGGCCAAATAGTATCTTCCCCTGTATAAATTTGAGTATTACCTGCCACATCCATAAATAAAGGATCTCCCTTTTTTATAGGATTCCAGTCTTTATTCATTCTTTTGGGATGAATTAAAGCACTAATATTCCCATTTTTGTCTCTTGGATAGTCAATACTTCCTTGATGTACATAAACAGTTAAACCTTTGGGGAGTTTTATTTGATTATTTTTTAATTTATTTATCTCATTTTTCAGAGAACTAATAATAATTAAAAATTTATTTATAATTTTTGGATCATAATAGTTTTGAGCAACAGATCCTATTTCAATTACTAATCCACATGGCCATGCTTCAACAAGGAATCCAGTTTGTTTTTCATCTTTTTCATGTAAATAAATAGGTAGTCCAAATTTATGTTGAAGTAATGCAGCTAAACAGAAATCTTTGCTTCTTCTTCCATACATAACAATAGATGTTCCCATATTTGCCGTAGTAGTATGCAAGTCAATTGCAATTTGACAAGGTTCTATACCATTAACACCAAACTTTTTAACTAAGAAATTTGCCCTATTAATCTCATAAATTTTACTATCCAAATTATTTTTTTTAACATTGAACGATCTATTTAAGTCACTATCTATATATCTACAACCTCTCTCATAAGCAAGAGGATTTCCTATGATTGTTTTATATTCTATATTTTCATCAATAGTACTTAACTGCTTTTTAAATTGATTGACTGCCCAAACTGGATTTATTTCATTTCCATGAGTACCAGAAACAATTAGTATTTTTTTCAAGGTCATTTAAAATAAAATTAAAAGTTTATGCAAAATAAGAACTTAATTAACTTCGCCAAAAAATTCTGGTTTTGGTTTTGGACAAAATTAATGAATGGATTCGCACCTTCTGATTTACAAGGAAATTATAAAAGGCCGAAAGGGATATTAATAGATAAAACTCATGATATTAAAGTAAATAATGCAAATACTTATTTATTAGTAGGGAATTCTTGTCCTTGGTGTCATAGAACATTACTCGTTTACAAACTAAAAAACTTGTCAAAGAAAGTCAAAGTTATTTTTTTAGAAGCAGATTTTAATAATGGGCAATGGATTTTTAGTGAAAAATTTGAGGGATGTAAGACTCTTAATCAATTTTATAAAAAAGCACAAAAACGTAATCTTTTCAGATCGACATTACCATTATTCTTTAATTTAAAAAAAGATCAGATTAATATTTTATCTAATGAAAGTTCTGAGATAGTAAGGTTAATGAATTCAATCACAGGAGCATCCTCAAAAAAAATACTCCCGATAAATAACTGCGATCAAGATTTGTTAAAAATGATTCATTCCGAAATAAATGATGGGGTTTATAAATGTGGATTTGCTAGAAATCAGGAATCTTATGAAAAAGCAAGTAAGAGTCTTTTTAAAGCTTTAACTAAAATAGAAATTAGTTTTGATAAAAATATAGGGAATTGGATTTGTGGAGAAAATTTAACTTATGCTGATGTTTATTTATTTCCTACTGTTATCCGTTGGGAGTTAATTTACAGACATCTTTTTAAATGTACTGAACAAGAACTTTCAGATTTTAAAAACATTACTAAATGGAGATTAAGGTTTTTTGAATTATCGAATATTTCAGAAACATGTTTAGACACAGAATGGAAAAAAGACTATTACAAAGCATTATTTCCTTTAAACCCGAATCAAATCGTCCCTATTCTTCCTCCATTAAAGAAAATAATATAATCTCTTAATAACTATAATTAGTTATTAAATAATAAATAACTAACAATTTTCATGTTGTTATGAACACGAATCTTATTAATAGATAATGCAAAATCAATAAAAATTAACTATGTTATATATGTCTACTTAAGTATGAAAAGCTGCAAATGAAATCCATTGACGAACACATTCAAAAAGATCAATCGGAAATCGCCTCTGCTAAAGAACAGGGTAATCTTCCAAAGGTCAGACATTTAACTGAAGAATTAAAGGATTTAGAAGAATATAAGGATCATCATCCTGAAGATAAACATGATCCGAATGCTCTAGAATTATTCTGCGATGCAAACCCAGACGAACCGGAATGCTTGGTTTATGATGATTAAGTTTTTAACTTCAAATAAAAAAAAGGGCTTTTAAAGCCCTTTTTTTATTAATATTCCATATTAAAGTCAGATGGACTTCCAGTTAATGAACAGACCACAGATTCTTCTTTCTTCATTTCTTTTACTTCTACGATCGGTCTTCCCATTCTCTTTAAAACTTGAATATCCTGAATAGTCTGACACCTGGCAATTATTTCTCCTTGTTGATCAAAGCAACTATAAAAATTCATAAGTTTGTTTTACGCAATACTTAATTTATGGCTAATTTCCTAAATTAAATCAAGTAATTAAATCAATAAAATAATATTTCCAAAAAATTAAATTTGATTCCAGACCTCAGAAAGTAATGAAGATAAGCCTTTTCGTAAAGATGAAGAAATAACTAAAACTTTTTTCCTAGATAAATTTTCTAACTTTTTTGTAATTGTTTGCAAATAAACTTCATCGACAAGTTCCATCTTATTAAGTACAACTATTCTATCTTTGTCTAAAAGGCCATTTCCATATCGTTTTAATTCTTTCTCAATTATCTCGAAATCATAAATAGGATTTTCTGCAATAGAATCAATCAAATGAATAAGTATTTTTGTTCTTTGTATATGTCTTAAAAAATCATGTCCCAAACCTACTCCTTCAGCAGCTCCAGAGATTAAACCAGGAATATCCGCAAAAAGGCATCCATTTCCATCAGCTTTCCGTACTACACCTAAATTAGGTATTAATGTTGTAAAAGGATAATTTGCAATTTTCGGACGTGCTGATGATAGCACCGAAATTAAAGTACTCTTACCTGCGTTTGGAAGACCAATAATGCCAACTTCAGCAAGAAGTTTTAATTCTAATTGAACCTCCCATATCTCTCCTTCTTTTCCCTCAGTAAAAGATTCCGGAGCTCTATTTTGATTACTTAAGTAATAAGCATTCCCATGTCCACCTCTTCCTCCATGTGCAATAGTTAAACTTTGCTTATCTTTAGTTAAATCCCCCAAAATAATACCAGTATTAAAGTCTCTAATTTCTGTGCCACAAGGAACTTTTAAGATTGTATTTTCCCCTGAAGCTCCAGATCTTTTGTTTGGACCTCCTTTGAAACCGTCCTTAGCAAATATTTCTCTATTAAATTTAAAATCCAACAGTGTTTGAAGATTACTATCCGCTTTAAGGATTATCGAACCACCCTTACCTCCATTACCTCCTGAAGGTCCACCGGCTGGAACAAATTTTTCTCTTCTAAATGAAACTATTCCGTTACCGCCTTTACCAGCCTTGAGAA
The DNA here is from genome assembly GCA_003283415.1 of Prochlorococcus sp. AG-321-E21. Lineage (GTDB taxonomy): Bacteria > Cyanobacteriota > Cyanobacteriia > PCC-6307 > Cyanobiaceae > Prochlorococcus_A. The sequence continues at coordinate 14,093 of QBXH01000012.1, forward strand.
TAATGTTTGCTTGATCAATAAATTGCACTTAAAAGTTATGAATGATTTTTAAAGATACCTTTGGATTCTATTTTATCCACGCAATACTGCAACCGGCGCCTCCTTCATTACTTGCTGCATCTTCAACTTTATCGACATAATTCAAACTTGATAACCACGAACGCAATCCTTTTTTTAATTTTCCAGTTCCAATACCATGAATTATCCAAAGAGGTCCATGAAACTTTCTAAGTTTTTCTTCAATTATTATTTCGGCTTCATGAACTCTCATGCCCCTAACATCTATGGTGTTTTTACTTGTCCTGATTTTAGAAAAAGAAAAATCTTCTCTTACCGAATTAATTTGAATTTGAGAGTTTTTAAAATTAGGTTTTTCCCCATTAAGACCTTCAAAATCATTTATTGATAATGTACTTCTAAATGATCCACATTTAACCTCGAAAGATCTTGTTTTTTCATCTAAAGCGATTATTTGACCTTTGCTATTTAAACTTTTAATTTTTATCAAATCTCCTATTTTGGGACTCCATGATATTGTTTTTTTAATTTTTGTTTTAATTAAATGTTCCGTCTCAATTTCTTTAAGCCTAATTCCAATACATCTTGAATCTTCTCCAGTTGCACTTTGGCTTTTTAATTTTTTAATCAAATTAATTACCTCTTTTTTAGCTGCTTTAATATATTTGGATAATTTTTGTCTTTCACTTTCCTGAATTTTTTCAGCATTAATTTTTTGAAATTCATAATTTTTCTTTATTTCATCATGTAGTATTTCTGTTCTAGCTATAAGTTCAGCTGCCTCTTCTGCAGATTTTTGTTGCTTTACCCTTTCTTCTTCTAATCCTTTAATAATATTATTTATATTTTCAAATTCTTTTGGTTTTAAGTAATTAGAAGCTTCATTAAGTATTTTTTCATCAATCCCAATTCTCTTTGAAATTGTTAACGCGTTACTTCTTCCAGGTATTCCCCAATTCAAAGTATACTTTGGTCTAAAAGATTCTTCATCAAACGCAACTGACACGTTTTCAAATCTATCATCTGTATATTTTAAAGCTTTAATATCTCCATAATGAGTTGTAGCCAGAGTAATATCAGATAGAGTTGCAAATTCTTTCAGTAAAGAAATTGCAAGAGCAGTTCCTTCAGATGGATCTGTCCCAGAACCGATTTCATCTAATAAAACAACTGATAATCCAATTTTATTTTCTAAAGATTCCAAAATATTTTTAATACGCAAAATATGTCCACTGAAAGTAGATAAATTCCCTTCTAAGGATTGATCATCCCCAATATCAACAAATATATTAGGACAAAAAGGGATAATCGGATTTTTTATTGAGGGAATAAATAATCCTGATCTAGCCATTAATAATGCTATTCCGAGACCTTTTAAAGCAGCAGTTTTACCTCCAGTATTCGGTCCTGTGATAGCTACTACTTTGGTATTTCTAGCTATATGAAAGTCTATAGAAACTGGTTTAGGTGCTTCTTTTTTTTTATGTTCCCAAATCAATAGAGGATGTGAAAAACCCATTAAAGAAACTACTGGATTATTATCGATGATTGGAGATTTACCTCCAATCCAATTTGAATATCTTGAACGAGTTAGGGAATGTTCAGCTCTTAAAAGAATATCTGACATATCAAGTAGACTTTTGTCATTATCACGAATTATTTGTGACCACTCTTTTAATAATTTAAATTCTTCTCCTGCTATACTTGCCTCCATAGAAGCAATTTTATTTCCTTTTGATACTACAGATTCTGGCTCCAAATATACTGTATTCCCTGAGGCAGAAGAATCATGAATTATACCTTTGAATTTCTCTGCATATTGCACTTTTATAGCTAAAACAGGTCTCCCATATCTATCTCCAATAATATTATCTTGAATATAATTCATGTTTTTTTGAATGAATTTATCTACTAATAACCTTCTTTCTGATTTCTTAGATAATAATTCTTGCCTAAGTTTTGCTAATCTCTGACTGGCCCGATCAGAAATTCTACCGTTGGATTCGATACCCGTTTTTAAAATTTTTTCAATCTGATTATGATCAATTAAACGATTTATAAAAGATGAAATATAAGGCCTTTGCTCAAAATCTAAAAGTATTTTTTTTAATTCTTTTGAAGTAGCAATTGTTTCAGCTATTTCTAATAAATCAGAAGAATTAATTACTCCTCCTTTTGAACAAATCTCAATATTTTTACTAATATCAAAAACACCCGAAAAACTAATCGATTTATCTAAATTCTTTTCTAACTCATTTATTTCGATAGTTTCTTGTAATAATCTCCTAGAAATTTCGTATTCAGTAGGAATATCAAACTCTAAAATTGCATTTTTACCCAATTTTGTAGAAGCAAAAGAGGAAAGCTGAGTTTTTAAATTATCCCATTCTAAAAGACTTATAGATTCTTCTAAGATTGATCTATGTTCAAATGAATTTTTATAATGATTTTTATCTATCATTTAATTGAACTAATCAAATATTTGATTTAATCCCACCGGCAGGTACATAGAGCATTTCAAGCCAGTTACCTTCAGTGTCTTGCATATAAAAAGAGGCTGTTCCATCACGATGTTCATGAATTGGTGCAACTTTAACGCCAGATTTTTTTAAATCTGAATAAATATTTTCAACTTCCTTTTTTTCATCAAAATGAAAAGCAAAATGTGGGCCAGCTGCTTTATAACTAGGTCCCAATAAAGCAAGTCCATCTTTTCCTTTACCAGCCTCAAGATAGCACCAATCTTTATCATCCCAAATAAGTTGCATTCCTAAGTTCAGGTAAAAAGACTTAGCTCTATCGAGATTCTCTACTCTAAGTGCAATATGTCCAATTCTTTGAACACCTTTTGACTCTTGTAAAAGCAAAATAATAAATGAATTTTATATAAGAATAAACAAAATTTTTGACTTTAATGAGTTTTTAATTCTCCTGCAACCATTTTGATGCATCACAAGCATGATAGGTAAGTATTAATTTAGCCCCTGCTCTTTTGAAACTAAGCAATGTTTCTAAAACAATGTCTTTTTCATTAATCCAATTTTTCATGGCAGCAGCTTTTACCATTGAATATTCTCCACTGACGTTATAAGCAGCTATTGGTTTATTTGAAAAATTACTTAACCTATAAATAATATCTAAATAGGAAACACCTGGTTTAACCATTAAAATATCAGCTCCCTCATATTGATCTAATGCCGACTCAATTAAAGCCTCCTTGGAATTAGCAGGATCCATTTGATAGGTTGATTTATTATTTGGAATTTTTTTCTTGTTATTCTCCTTCGGAGCAGAATTTAAAGCTGTTCTAAAAGGTCCATAATAGGCAGATGAGAATTTTGCCGTATAGCTAATAATTCCCACATCGCTATATCCCTCAATATCCAAAGCAGTTCTAATAGCTCCAACTCTCCCATCCATCATGTCGCTTGGGCCAATAAAATCTGCCCCTGCTCTTGATTGAGTAATAGCCTGTTTCTTCAGAATCTCAATAGTTTCATCATTCAATATTTTTCCATTGTCATCAACCAAGCCATCATGTCCGTCACATGAGTAAGGATCTAATGCAACATCAGTCATTATTGCCATTTCAGGTATCTCTTTTTTTAACATCCGAATAGCTTTCGGTATTAAGCCAGCATCATTGAAACATTCTGATCCATCTTCTGTTTTTAAGCTCTCATCAATTTTTGGAAAAAGTACAATACATCTAATACCTAATTCCCATGCTCTGGAAACTTCTTTTATCAATCCATACATATCCCATCTATAAGTACCAGGCATTGCCGATATTTCTTCTTGGAAATCCTTTTCATGAATAAATAATGGATATATAAAATCTTCAGGACGCAGATAGTTTTCTCTTACCATCTCTCTAATTGCTTTTGTCTTTCTCAATCTTCTTGGGCGAATGATCAAACTCATTTAAATATTTTGAAGTTGTAAACAATTAATTAATAGGATAGTCTCTTAACTTCCATAAAAAATAATTAAAACCCTTTTTTGTTCAGGAAAATTAACTAAATATGATGGATTTTTTTTAAAAGTTATTGATATATTTTGCACAAACTTAATTTTTTAACTAATTTTGGACATAAAGAGATATTATCTTTTAGTTAATGTATTTATTTAAGGAGATTATCTTTGGAAATAATAAATGGATTTAATCTTAAAAATATTAGAGGTGATATTTTAGGAGGAATAACAGCTGCCGTAGTTGCTTTACCTCTTGCACTTGCTTTTGGAAACGCAGCCTTAGGACCTGGAGGTGCAATTTACGGTTTATATGGAGCAGTTGTTGTTGGTTTTTTAGCTGCTTTATTTGGAGGTACCCCAACACAAGTTAGCGGTCCAACTGGTCCAATGAGTGTTACAGTTGCTGGAGTTGTAGCAGGTTTGGCAGCTGTTGGTGTACCAAGAGATCTTTCCGCAGGACAAATTTTACCTCTCGTAATGGCAGCTGTTGTAATTGGTGGCTTATTACAAATTTTGTTTGGAATTTTGAAACTTGGTAAATATATAACTCTTGTCCCATATTCTGTTGTCTCAGGATTCATGTCTGGGATAGGCGTAATAATAATTGCTCTTCAAATTGGTCCACTATTAGGAATCAGCACTCGAGGAGGAGTAGTAGAGTCTTTATCAACCGTTTATTCAAATTTTCAACCTAATGGGGCAGCTATTGGAGTAGCAATAATGACTTTAGGAATAGTTTTTCTAACCCCACGAAAAATCAGTCAATGGGTACCTTCACCTCTTTTAGCATTATTAATAGTAACCCCTATATCAATATTAATATTTGGTGATGGTGCAATAGACAGAATTGGTGAGATTCCAAGAGGAGTTCCATCATTAAATTTCCCAAGTTTTAATAAATACTTTCCTATTATTTTCAAAGCAGGACTAGTACTTGCAGTTCTTGGAGCCATTGACTCTTTACTTACATCTTTAGTTGCAGATAATATTTCACAAACAAAACATAATTCTGATAGAGAATTAATTGGACAGGGAATAGGAAATGCCATTGCTGGACTGTTTTCAGGGTTACCTGGAGCTGGAGCGACAATGCGAACTGTTATAAATGTGAAATCTGGAGGATCTACACCTATCTCAGGCATGGTTCACTCTATTGTTCTATTAATAGTTTTAGTTGGCGCAGGGCCGTTAGCAGAGCAAATTCCAACTGCTCTTTTAGCAGGTATTCTTATCAAAGTAGGCCTGGATATTATTGACTGGGGATTCTTGAGAAGAGCCCACAAATTATCACTTAAAACAGCAGTTGTTATGTATGGGGTCCTTCTAATGACAGTTTTTTGGGATTTAATATGGGCGGTATTAGTTGGAGTATTTATTGCAAATATGCTAACTATCGATTCAATTACTCAAACTCAATTAGAAGGGATGGATCAAGATAATCCTTTATCTAATAAGGATCAGGAAAGTTCAAACCTTTTACCTTCTGACGAAAAAGCACTTCTTGATAGATGTTCAGGAGAAGTAATGTTATTTAGGCTAAAAGGCCCACTAAGTTTTGGTGCAGCTAAAGGTATTTCTGAGAGAATGATGTTAATTAGAAACTATAAAATTTTAATTTTAGATATCACAGATGTCCCTAGACTTGGAGTCACAGCAACACTTGCCATTGAAGATATGATGCAAGAAGCTAAAAATAACTCAAGGAAAGCATTTGTAGCTGGAGCCAATGAAAAAGTTAAAGAAAGATTATCTAAATTTGGAGTTGATGGCATAATTGAGACAAGGAAAGAAGCTTTAGAAGTTGCTTTAAATGAATTAGCCTAATAATTTATGGAAATAAATCCCATACTTCAAAATGTATTAGCTCCACCAGTACTGTTTTTTTTAATTGGAGCTATTTCTATATTTTTTAAATCTGACTTAGAAATACCTGCTCCTTTACCTAAACTTTTTTCCTTATATTTGCTTTTGGCAATTGGTTTTAAGGGAGGAATTGAAATACAGAAAAGTGGTTTTACTGATCAGGTTTTACCAACATTAGGGGCTGCAATACTGATGTCATTAATAATTCCTCTGATTGGATTTTTTATCTTAAGGTACAAATTTGATGTTTTTAACTCGGCAGCTATAGCCGCCGCATATGGATCAATTAGTGCTGTAACTTTTATCTCAGCTGAAAGTTTCTTAGAGAGTCAAAGTATAGACTTCGATGGATTCATGGTCGGAGCTTTAGCTTTGATGGAATCTCCGGCAATCATTGTAGGCTTGTTGCTAGTAAAATTAGCAGCTCCCAAAAATAGACCTAATTCGAGAAAAATGCATCTTAGCTCCATATTGCATGAGTCTCTTTTAAATGGATCAGTTTATTTACTACTGTCTAGTTTAATTGTCGGTTTTCTTACAGCTTTCAGCAATCCTTCCGCCATTTCAAAAATGGAACCTTTTACTGGACAATTATTTTATGGAGCAGAATGTTTTTTCCTTTTAGACATGGGAATAGTTGCAGCTCAAAGATTACCAAGGTTGAAGAATGCAGGTTCATATTTAATTGGATTTGCAATCTTTATGCCATTATTTAATGCTTTAATTGGTGTTTTCGTTGCAAGATTTTTATCTCTAGGACCTGGAAATGCTCTTTTATTTGTGGTTTTATGTGCAAGTGCCTCATATTTAGCAGTACCTGCAGCAATGAGGATGACGGTCCCAGAAGCACGATCAAGTTACTATATATCTACGACATTAGGTTTAACTTTTCCTTTCAATATAGTGCTTGGAATACCCATTTATATGACTTTAGTAAATAAAATTATTCCTCTTGCCCCTTTGTAAAAAATGAAAAGATTAGATTTAATTTTTAGTGAAAGAGAGCTTGATGCAATTATCAATACATTAGAGAAAGCTAATGTACCAGGATATACAGTAATGAAACATGCAACTGGTAGAGGTCCAGAAAGAGTTGTAACTGAAGATATGGAATTTACTGGGTTAGGATCAAATGCTCATGTGATAGTTTTCTGTGAGAAAGAATTAATTGATCAAATACGTGACAATATCAAGTCTGATCTAAGTTATTACGGTGGTGTAGCTTACATCTCAGACGCAACACCTTTATAAAATTGTTTACTTTATAAACTCTTCAAGAGTGTATCCAATCTACTCTTATATTTTTTCTACTATTCAAATAGCGGTCTATAGACATAGCTGCGATGCACCCATCTGATGCAGCTACAACAGCTTGCTTGAAAGGTGTGTTCCTTATATCACCAATAGCCCAGACACCATCAGAATTTGTAGACATAAAGTCATCAACAATTACTCCTCCATCTTCCTTTAAAGCAATCTGATCTCCTAAAAAATCAGTAATTGGTTTTGAACCACTCATGTATACAAAGACTCCATCTAAATCAAGATTAATAGGTCCTTCTTCTTTTTTATTCTTCACTACAACCCCATTTACTCCCATATCGTTTCCAATTATTTCTAATAATCTTGTTCTACTCCAATGTTTAATGTTAGAGCTATCCATTAATTCCATCGCTTCTTCATTATCTGGCTTTGGATCGCTCGATGTAATCCAATGTACAGTTGAAGCAAATTTAGTAAGAACAGTAGCTTCCTCAATTGCCTCTTTATTGGCCCCAACAACTGCAACTTCTCTATTTTTATAAAAAGCCCCATCACAAGTAGCACAATAACTTACACCCTTTCCCAAGAAATCAGCTTCTCCTTTAAAAGAAGCAGGTCTACCCATAGCCCCACTTGCGAGTACAAGTGCTTTAGCTTTAAAAGTCCCTTCAGGTGTATAAATAGTCTTCCAATCTTCCGCCACATCAATACCAAAAACTTGAGCTCTTCTATAGTCCGTTCCATATTGAACAGCTTGTTCTCTCATTAATGTAAGCAATTTTTCGCCACTAATATCTACTGGAACTCCTGGATAATTTGCAATTTGATGAGTTATTGCTAAAGCACCTACAGATGGATTTTTATCTATAATGACAGTCTTTAAGTTGGAACGAGATGTATATAATGCGCATGTGCATCCGGCTGGACCACCTCCAATAATAGCAACATCTGTCTCGATAATTTCCAATTTAATAAAACTCCTTAAAATCAATAATTAGATGAGTTTTTGGTTAGAGAAATATCCTACTTGAATTTCTAACCTTTTGACATAAATATAAGTTAAGAGATAAAAAAGAAAAAAGCAGAATATAGATACAAACTTACATAGGAAAAATAATAATAGATAAATTAAAAAAGAAATCAATTGCCTGATTTGTTCTCAATTGATCTATTATGAACTTAATGAAAGTTGTGAATTACTTAAAGACTTTAAATATCATTTATGACGAATTCTGATTATCTTTTAAAAGCAGCTATTAAAAAGATAACTGAAAAATTTAACGAAATAGTCGTAGAAAAAATTGAAGAGGCTTCAAGTATTGCTCAAGATGCTCCAGAAAAAATTAAGAACGAATTCGATATGCTTAAAGATGCAATAATTGAAGAGGCTGCCAGAATAGAAAACGAAGTAACTAAGAATAGAAATACTTATAGTTCAGAATCTAATCAAGATCGAAACTTAAGTGAAGTTCTCAAAGAAATAGAGGAGATTAAAGTAAAAATTGATCAATTCAATAGGAAAATGAACAAAACAATTTGATGAGCGATCATAAATTAAAAAATCGACTAAAGAAAATTAAAAGAGGATTTCTTATTTGGAGAATACTTATTCTACTTTTGGTCAATTTATGGCTAGATAATTTAATATTTAAAATTTTTCGTACTAACAGAGATAAAAAAAATAAAGTTCAAATAAAAAGAGCTCGGTGGTTTACCAATAAATTAATTGAACTTGGTTCCGCTTTTATCAAAATTGGTCAGCTATTATCTGCAAGACCTGATTTAATTCCTAATACTTGGATACAAGAATTATCAAAGTTACAAGATCAAGTTCCTCAGTTTTCATATACAAAAGTTGAAGAAATTATCCAAAAAGAATTAGGAAAGAAGTTCTTAGAAATAAACCAAATTACCTCTATTCCAATTGGATCAGCTTCATTAGCTCAGGTTCATAGAGCAACTTTAACAAATGGCAAAGAAGTTGTATTTAAAGTTCAAAGACCAAATCTGAAGAATTTATTCACGATTGATTTGAATATAATGCAACAAATTGCTTTCATAATCCAAAAGAATAAAAACTGGAGTCGAGGAAGAAATTGGGTTGCAATAGCAAAAGAGTGTAGAAAAGTTCTTATGAAAGAACTAGATTTTAAATGTGAAGCTCAATATGCCGCAAGATTTAGGCAACAATTTCTTGATGATGAAAATGTAGAAGTTCCTGAGGTAATTTGGAACTTGAGCAGTGAAAAAGTTCTTTGTTTAAGTTATTTGGAAGGTACTAAAATAAGTGATGTTGAAAAATTAAAATCTAAGAATATTGACTTACAAAAGATTGCAGAAATAGGAGCAATTAGCTACTTAAAACAGCTTGTAAATTTTGGTTTTTTTCATGCTGATCCTCATCCAGGTAATTTAGCCGTTTCAAATTCGGGCAAATTAATATTTTATGATTTTGGGATGATGGGCAATATTTCAAATAATCTACAAACAAGCTTAGGATCAATGGTCCAATCTGCCGCATTAAGAGATGCCTCATCACTAGTAACACAACTACAGCAAGCGGGTTTAATTTCTAAAGATATAGATGTAGGACCCGTAAGAAGATTAGTTAGATTAATGCTTAAAGAAGCTTTAACTCCACCATTCAGCCCAAATATCATAGAAAAACTCTCTGGGGATTTATATGAACTTGTTTATGAAACTCCTTTTCAGCTACCAGTTGATTTAATATTTGTAATGAGAGCACTAACAACATTTGAAGGCGTTGGTAGAATGTTAGATCCAGGGTTTAACCTTGTATCAATTACTAAGCCTTATCTAATTGATCTAATGACTTCTAACAATCAAACACCTAATGATTTAATCAACCAATTTGGTAGGCAAGTAGGTGAGTTAGGTTCAAAGGCTGTAGGTATCCCCAAAAGAATTGATGAGAGTTTAGAGAGATTAGAACAGGGTGATTTACAGCTTCAAATAAGGATGGGAGAGTCTGATAGACAATTTAAGAAAATGTTTACTGCTCAAAAATCATTAGGTCATTCCATTCTTATAGGAAGCTTAACCATAGCATCAGCTTTATTAGTAACTAATAACCAAAATAATTTTGCGGTATTACCTTTAATTTTTGCAGCACCAATAAGTATTGACTGGATTAAGTGTCAATTAAGCATGAGAAAAGGTTCAAGAATCGAAAAGCTTAGGCAATAAGAACTATATATTTTTTGGACCCAATCCTAAATCACCAGCAAATCTAGCTTGATCCCCCAACTCTTCCTCAATCCTTAAAAGCCTATTATACTTTGCAATTCTTTCACTTCTGCTCAAAGAGCCAGTTTTAATTTGCCCAGCTCTTGTTGCCACAGATAAATCAGCAATAGTTGTATCTTCGGTTTCACCGCTTCTATGACTTATAACACTAGTAAAACCTGCACTTTTAGCTAGATCCATAGCTTCCAAAGTTTCAGTCAACGTCCCAATTTGATTTACCTTTATTAATATTGAATTTGCGGATTTTTCTAATATTCCTTTTCTTAACCTTTCAGTATTAGTAACGAACAAATCATCACCTACTAACTGAACCTTATTTCCAATCTCTTTATTTAAGGCTGACCAACCCTCCCAATCATCTTCTGCTAATCCATCCTCTATAGAGACTATTGGATAATTTGAAACTAAATTTGAAAGATAAGAAATCATTTGAGAGCTAGTTAAACTTTTGCCTTCATATTTATAAAAGCCATCTTTATAAAATTCAGTGCTAGCAACATCTAATGCTAACGATACTTGTTCACCAGGAATAAATCCGGCTTTTTGAATAGCCTCTAAAAGCAAATCTCCTGCTGCTTCACTAGATGATAATTCTGGTGCAAAACCACCTTCGTCCCCAACAGCGGTAGATAGACCTTTTTTAGCAAGCAAAGATTTGAGTGAATGGAATATTTCAGTGCCAATTCTTAATGATTCACTAAAAGTTTTAACCCCATGAGGGACAACCATGAATTCTTGGCAATCAAGTCCATTAGGTGCATGAGCTCCACCATTGATTACATTCATTAGTGGTACTGGAAGAAGATTAGATAATGGATCGCCAAGATACCTATAAAACGGAATATCCAAAGCATTTGAAGCAGCTCTTGCATTAGCTAGACTCACTGCAAGAATTGAGTTAGCTCCCAAATTAGATTTATTAGGTGTACCATCGATTTCAATCATTAAATTATCAATACTTGTTTGATCTAAAGCTGATAATCCACATAAAGCAGGCGAAATCGTCTCATGAATTTTATTAACAGCATTTAAGACACCTTTCCCCATATATTTTGTCCCACCATCTCTTAATTCATGTGCTTCATGAGCACCAGTACTAGCTCCGCTGGGAACTATTGCTCTGCCAATAGCACCACATTCCAAAAATACTTCCGCTTCTACAGTGGGGTTTCCTCTTGAATCAAGTACTTGCCTAGATTCAACAGTGTCAATAAGGAAATCAATAGTTTCTTTCACGATTTAATAAATACTATTTAAATCCTATAAATAGCTGAAGTATTTTGCTAATATCTGAAATATAAAGATGATAATAAAATAATTTTTTTTGATTTCAAAACAAGTTTTTCAATCATTAAGCAGTAAAAAACTACGAAAAAAAATTTTTTGATAGAATAAGAATCCTCCCTTAATCTTGTAAATTATTTTTTAATTTCATCCTATAATTAAATTAAAATTCTAAATAATCATTAAATGTTATCTTAATTAAGATAAAAATAGAATGATCCAATATAAATTGTGTCTAGTTCATGAGAGAAACTCTTACCTCAAATCCAGAACTTTTTAGTGATATAAGTTGGAATCTCCTTCTATTAGGTGAAGAAACTGCAAAAAAATGGGATCATAGTGAATTTAATATTGAACATATTATTCATACTTTGTTCACCTCAAGTGATTTTTCTGCATTTATAGAAAAGTTATCAATAGATCAAGATACTGTTTTAGACATAACTGAAGATTTTTTAGAAGAAACCTCCACAAATGATTCAGATATTTTTACTATTGGAGAAGAGCTAGAAATTTTATTAGATAATGCAAATCAAATTAAAACCATATGGGGATCTAATCTAATAGAGATTCCTCATTTATTAATTGCTTTAGGTAGAGATTCAAGAATAGGTAATTATGTTTTTCAAGAGGCGGATCTTTCAGAAGAACAATTAGAGGCAGAATTAAAAATTTTTCCTAATATCAATCAAGGTAAAAATTACTTTGAAAATAAAACGACTATATCTGATAAAGATAATAAATTATTAAATAAATCAATCGATGAAGTTGATAAGGTTGACTTCATAAAGAAATCAAAAGCTATCATCCCTTCACCGAATAGAAATCTTGAAATTAAAACAAACCAAAAAATTGAAGAGAATGCTCTTTCTGTTTACGGAAATGATTTAACAGAATCGGCTAAAAAAGGTTTATTAGATCCGGTAATTGGTAGAGAAGATGAGATTAATAACTTAATGAGAGTTTTATCTAGACGAAGCAAAAATAATCCTATTCTCATTGGTTATCCTGGCGTTGGCAAAACTTCTATTGCTAAATTACTTGCTCAATTGATAGTAGAAAACAAAGTTACTGATTCATTAAGAAACTTAAAAATTGTTTCTCTTGACTTAGGAGCATTAGTTTCTGGAACAAAATTTAGAGGTCAATTGGAGGAAAGATTAAGCTTAATACTCAATGAAATAAAATACTCCAATCAGGGTACTATTTTATTTATTGATGAAATTCATACAATAATTAATTCTGATAGATCTACCACAGATATAAGCAATATTTTAAAACCACTTCTTACCGAAGGTGACCTAAGGTGCATAGGAACAACTACCCCTGAGAAGTTTCGCGAAAGCATTGAAAGAGATCAAGCCTTAAATAATTGTTTTCAAAAAATATTAGTTAACGAGCCATCTGTTGAGTTAAGTGCGGAAATTTTACAAGGTATAAAAAAGAAATATGAATTACACCATGGCATTAGAATTACTCAAGAAGCAATTAAGTGTTCTGCTAGACTTGCTGACAGATACATAAGTGATAAGTACCTCCCAGATAAAGCAATAGATTTAATTGATGAAGCAGCAGCCCAATTAAAAATAGAATCTAATATAAAACCCCAAATAATTTTCGAAGAAGAAAGCAACATCGATGCAATTGAAATTAAGTTAAAAAATCTTTCTCCAAAAAATATTGAAGATAGAGAAAAATTATTAGAAACCAAAGAATTATCTATAAAGAAATTGAATGAAATTACAACTGATTGGATTAAAGAGCGAGAAAAATTGGAAGAATTAACTTATTTGTTAAAAGAAGAGGATAGGCTTATTTTGAAAATCGAAGAAATAAGCTTCCATAGAGAGGAAATAGATAATTTTGATGATTTAAATAATCTTGAAGAAGAACTGAGTAAAGTCGAATTTGAAATAAAAAATCTTGAGATAAGTTTCCAGAAACCAAAAAGAAATAGAAAATTTAATTTTAAATATCAGGTTGAACCTGATGATATTGCTGATGTTATTTCCAAAACAACTGGGATTCCTATCGCTAAAGTTGTTTCTAATGAACGAAAAAAATTAATTAATTTAGAGTTAGAAATAAGCGAAAAGGTTATTGGGCAAGGAAAAGCTGTAGAAGCTGTTTCTTCTGCAATAAGAAGAGCGAGAGTTGGGATGAAGAATCCTAAAAGACCAATTGGATCATTCTTATTTATGGGTCCGACAGGAGTTGGTAAGACAGAATTAGCGAAATCTCTGGCATCATCATTATTTGATGAAGAAGAAGCTTTATTAAGGTTAGACATGAGTGAATATATGGAAAAAAATGCTGTTGCAAGGCTTTTAGGAGCCCCCCCAGGTTATGTTGGCTATGAAGAAGGAGGGCAATTAACTGAAGCAGTTAGAAGAAAACCTTATTCTGTAATTCTCCTTGATGAGATCGAAAAAGCGCATTCAGAAGTTTTCAATATCCTCCTACAAGTTTTAGATGAAGGAAGACTAACGGATTCTCAAGGAAGAACAGTTGACTTCAAAAATACAGTTATAATAATGACTAGCAATTTAGCTGGAAAGATAATATTAGAATATTCAAAAAAAATTCCAGATAACAAGGAAAATTCCGAATTAAGAAAAAAAACCTTACAAGATTCTATTAATAAATCATTATCCTCTATTTTTAGACCAGAATTTTTAAACAGAATCGATGAAGTAGTGAAGTTTGATCCACTATCAATTGATCAACTACAAAAAATAATTCTTTTACAAATAGAAGATTTAAAGAAATTACTACTTGAACAGGGGATAAAAATTAATATTGATAAAAGAGTTATACAAAAAATTGCTAATGATTCCTATGAGCCTGAATATGGGGCTAGGCCCTTAGGAAGAGAACTTAGAAGACAAATAGAAAATCCACTAGCATCAAAACTATTAGAAGATAATTTTAAAAATAAAAAGATTATATCCGTAAAGATAAATCCTTCAAAAAAAGACGAGATTTTATTTAAACCTAGCTGATGAGCAAATCGATGAGCTAAGATAAAGTTAAGTATCTTCAAGTCCAAATTAAAATAAAAATTTTGTGACAACTCCTACCAATCAAAAACCTCTTAATAAAGAGCAATCTGAAATAAAAGAGCCCAAGAAAAAGAAGAATTTTTTAACTTCTACATTTGATGAACTTAAACTAGTTGTGTGGCCTAACAAACAACAGTTATTTAGCGAATCTGTTGCTGTTATTATTATGGTATCCTTTTCCGCAGCAGCAATTGCATCTGTAAGCAGATTTTATGGATGGGCAGCATCACAAATCTTCCGTTAAATTAAAATTTTTTTGAATATAGAATAAATCCTATATTTTAAAAAGATCTTTTTATCCAGTTTCAAAAGAAAGAAAAATGAGTAATGAATTGACAACGAATCTTAGTTCCCAAAAAGCGAATACCAGTATTGCTAGATGGTATGCGGTTCAAGTTGCATCAAGCTGTGAAAAAAAAGTAAAAGCTACTCTCGAACAAAGGTCAGTAACTTTAGGTGTTAATAATAGAATTATTGAGATTGAGATTCCTCAAACTCCCGGAATTAAACTTAAAAAAGATGGTTCCAGACAAACAACAGAGGAGAAGGTTTTTCCTGGTTACGTCTTGGTTCGGATGATTCTGGATGAAGATACGATGATGGCTGTAAAAAGTACTCCAAATGTAATTAATTTTGTGGGAGCAGAAGATGGAAGAGGCAGCGGAAGATCGCGAGGACATATCAAACCTCGGCCTTTATCTAGGCAAGAGGTAAATAGAATATTTAAGCGTGCTTCGGAGAAGAAAGCTATAATAAAATTAGATCTTGAAGAAAAAGATAGAATTATTGTTACTAGTGGGCCTTTTAAAGATTTCCAAGGTGAAGTTATAGAAGTTTCGGGTGAAAGAAATAAATTAAAAGCATTACTTTCAATATTTGGGCGCGAAACTCCTGTAGAATTAGAATTCTCCCAAATCAATAAACAAAATTAATTATTATTTCTGTTTATCGAGTAAAATAATCATTTTACCCCCCGTTTAAATTCACGAATCTAATGGCAAAAAAAATTGTTGCGGTTATTAAACTAGCACTTCAAGCTGGCAAAGCAAACCCAGCCCCACCCGTGGGTCCAGCTTTAGGTCAACACGGTGTAAATATCATGGCATTTTGCAAAGAATATAATGCAAGAACACAAGATAAAGCCGGTTTTGTTATTCCAGTTGAAATCTCAGTTTTTGAAGATAGAAGCTTTACCTTTATAACCAAAACTCCACCTGCTTCTGTCTTAATAACTAAAGCCGCTGGAATTGAGAAAGGAGCTGGAGAGTCCTCTAAAGGATCTGTTGGCAATATAAGTAAATCTCAATTAGAGGAGATAGCCAAAACAAAGCTTCCTGATTTAAACTGTACAAGTATTGAATCAGCTATGAAGGTGATTGAAGGAACCGCCCGAAATATGGGTGTTTCAATTACTGAATAAATTCAATCCCAAATATTCACTTTTTAGGGGAGGTTAATGATTTAACCGTTTGAACCCAAATATATTATGAAAAAACTATCCAAAAGAATGACGGCTCTATCAACAAAGATAGAAGATCGCACATACCCGCCCCTTGAAGCTTTAAGTATTATCAAGGAAAACGCAAACGCTAAATTTGATGAGACTATTGAAGCTCATATTCGTTTAGGAATTGATCCAAAATATACAGATCAGCAGCTAAGAACAACCGTAGCTTTACCTAATGGCACTGGCCAAAGTATTAAAATTGCTGTCATAACAAGTGGTGAAAATGTAGCAAAAGCCAAATCTGCAGGTGCAGATCTTTTTGGAGAAGAAGATCTTGTAGAAAGCATTAATAAAGGCGATATGAATTTTGATTTGCTTATTGCGACTCCTGATATGATGCCAAAAGTAGCTAAACTTGGTAGAGTTTTAGGGCCAAGGGGGTTAATGCCAAATCCTAAAGCCGGTACTGTAACAAGTGATATATCTAGTGCAATAAAAGAATTTAAAGCGGGTAAACTAGAATTCAGAGCAGATAAAGCTGGCATTGTGCACGTTCGCTTTGGGAAAGCTAGTTTTACCGAAAATGCCTTATTTGAAAACTTAAAGACATTACAAGAATCTATTGATAAAAATAAGCCTAGTGGTGCAAAGGGTAAGTATTGGAGAAGTTTTTATGTAACTTCAACTATGGGACCTTCTGTTCAAGTTGATATAAATGCCTTACAAGATTATCAGCCTGAAAGTTAACTCTCTGTAGTATAATTTTATAGCAATAATACGGCCAAAGAAAGTAGGTTTATTTAGTTCAAACTAAATTATTAAATCCTGCCGAGGTTTCGTCTTAATTATTTTCTTCTTGGATCTAATAAGTGCGGCCTCTTTCTTAAATGGACTTTGCCGCATTTCCTGCTCTTCCTAAAATACGATCCAACAAAAACAATGGGCCGAACAATAGAGAATAAGCAAAAAATCGTCACAGAGATAAAATCTCTGTTAAATGATGCGGAAATGGCTGTAGTTCTTGACTATAAAGGATTAACTATCAAAGAGATGTCTGATTTGCGATCTAGATTGCAAACAAATAATGGCATTTGTAAAGTTACAAAAAATTCATTAATGCGTAAAGCGATTGATGGTAATAGTAATTGGACTGATCTTGAATCTTTACTCACTGGAACTAATGCTTTTGTATTAATAAAAGAAGATGTTGGAGGAGCCGTAAAGGCAATCCAATCTTTTCAAAAAGATACAAAAAAATCCGAAACCAAAGGAGCTTTATTCGAGGGTAGACTTCTCAGCGAATCTGAAATTAAAGAAATCGCAAGTCTACCATCGAGAGAGGTATTGATGGCACAAATTGCAGGCGCATTAAATGGTGTTGCTACAAAAATTGCTATTTCTATCAATGAAGTACCTTCTGGACTTGCTAGATCACTAAAACAACATTCTGAAAAATCAGAATCATAAACTTAACAATTAACTATCTATTAAGACAATGACTGCAAAAACTGAAGAAATTCTTGAATCATTAAAATCCCTCTCACTTTTAGAAGCATCTGAGCTTGTTAAACAAATTGAAGAGGCATTTGGTGTTTCTGCAGCCGCATCTGCTGGTGTAGTAATGGCAGCTCCAGGAGCTGGTGGTGGCGATGGAGATGCCGGAGCTGCAGAAGAGAAAACTGAATTCGATGTGATTTTAGAAAGCTTTGATGCAGCTGCTAAAATCAAAGTTCTCAAAGTTGTCAGAAATGCAACTGGGCTTGGTCTTGGTGATGCAAAAGCACTTGTAGAATCAGCACCAAAGACAGTTAAAGAAGGTATTGCGAAAGCAGATGCTGAAACTTTAAAGAAAGAGATTGAAGAAGCTGGTGGTAAAGTTACACTAAAATAGAACAACAATTTTTCTAGCCGATATATTTGATATCGGCTTTGAAATCATGAATAGTAAAGAAAATATAGCAGTTGAAGCTGCAACTGATGGTGCATGCAGCGGAAATCCTGGTCCAGGGGGATGGGGAGGTTTAATAATCTTTAATGATAATACTCAAATAGAAATAGGTGGTTCAGAGGAAAATACCACTAACAATAGAATGGAGCTTACTGCAGCGATAAAAACTCTCGAAAAGTTAAAAAATTTCCAATTAAAAGAAAACTTTAAATTGAGAACAGATAGTAAATATGTTATTGAAGGCTATACAAAATGGATCATTAATTGGAAGAGAAATGGATGGAAAACAAGCTCAGGAAAATCTGTTCAGAATTTAGATTTATGGCAAAGAATAGATAATTTAAGAATAAAAGGCCTTGTCATGGAATTCGTAAAAGGTCATAGTGGTGATAAACAAAATGAGAGAGTTGATTTAATCGCTACAAGTTATAGTAAAGGAATACCATTAATTGGTGGAGTTAAAAAATCGCCTGAAGCAAGGAACTTTTCAAATGAAACAGAACCTACTAAAGTTCAAAAATTATTTTCAAAAAACGAATTACTTGAACAATTTGCTCAAAAAAAATATTTTTTAAATTCTAGTGAAATTAATGAATTACTTGGAGAAGAAAGTTATATTTTCATCCAAAAATATGAATTATTTGAATGGCGTAATTGGAGATTAATTCCTAAAAATAAAAAATATTGGATAATAGAAAATATTAATACTTAATCCTTAATATTTTTATGATTGAACAGAAAGGGATGTTTAATAAAATTTATAAGAACTTGGTTAGTCCAATCCTTAAAAAAGATAGGGGGATAGATGCAGAGTACCTTACAAATTTATCCTTAAGTCTTCTCACTTTTAGTTCAAATAATAGAAATTGGCCTTTAATTTCAAGAGTAATAAAAAAATTAAATCAAGAATTTTGTGTGGTTGATAAAAGATTACATCAAAACATATGCGGGATCGATTTTTGTAATCCTGTGGGTTTAGCAGCTGGTTTTGATAAAAATGGTAATGCTGCAAATATTTGGAGGGATTTTGGATTTGGTTTTGCTGAAATTGGAACAGTTACTAAATTTGCTCAACCTGGGAATCCTAAACCAAGATTATTTAGATTAGCTAAGGAGGAGGCAGCATTAAATAGGATGGGATTTAATAATAATGGTGCCGAAAATCTTGTTAAAAACTTTTCAAAACAAAATATTGATTTAACAAAAAATAGAAAAAATAATTGTTTGGGTATAAATTTCGGGAAATCTAAAATTACAAGCTTATCCAAGGCTACAGGAGATTATTTAACTTCTTTAAAACTTTTGATTCCTTATTGTGATTACGCAGTTATAAATGTAAGTTCGCCTAATACTGAAGGACTTAGAAAGCTCCAAGATCCTATTCTTCTTAAAGAACTACTTAGAGAAGTTAAAAATTTAGATAAATGCCCACCTTTATTTGTGAAAATTGCACCAGATTTAAGTTATAAAGATATTGAAGATATATGCCAATTAATAATTGATGAGAATATTGATGGAATAATTGCTACAAATACGAGTCTAGATAGATTAGGTTTTGAACAAAGAAAGATAAAGCAAACAGGGCTATTACTCTCTGATGAGAATGGTGGGTTAAGTGGCAAACCACTTCAACGAAAAGCGAATCAAATAATTAAACATATTCATAATATTGATAATAATATTAATTTAATTGGAGTAGGTGGAATTGACAGTCCAGAATCTGCTTGGGAAAGAATATGTTCTGGAGCATCTTTAGTTCAAATATACACTGGATGGATATATCAGGGTCCGCAATTAGTCCCAAATATTCTTAACGGGATCATAAAACAAATTAATACGCACCAATTATCAAATGTAAGAGAAGCTATTGGATCAAACTTAGAATGGATTGAATAAAACTTAATATAATTTATGGATAAATTGAATACCAATAATTTTAATACTCAAGGCACGAAAGAATTAAACTTCAGACATGGAGGCAATATATTGACTAAAGCAAAAAAATTAAATTTATTACCATCTAAAATAATTGATTCAAGTGCCTCACTAGTACCTTTTGAGCCCCCAAAGCTAATATTAGATGTTTTATTTTCAGAAATTAAAACATTAGGATTTCGATATTATCCTGAAAGAAATCTAAATAGTTTAAAAAAAATCATTGGAGAATTTCATCAAGTAAATCCTGATAATATATTGCCAGGTAATGGAGCTTCTGAATTAATAACTTGGGCAGGTTATGAAGCTTCCAAATTTGGAGCAAGTTGTATACCAAGTCCAGGCTTCGTAGATTATGAAAGATCACTAAATTGCTGGAATGCTAGCTTCGAATATTCAGAATTACCAAAAAAATGGAGTAGTAGTTTTCCCCAAGCCTTTCCACTTATACCAATTTGTGATGTTCTTTGGATAACCAATCCACATAACCCCACGGGTCAATTATGGGATAAACAATCTTTAGAAATAATTCTAAAAAAATATAAACTTGTTATTTGTGATGAAGCTTTCTTAACCATCACACCTAATGGTGAGAAAGAATCTTTAATTCCACTCACTAAAACTTATGATAATTTATTAGTTATTCGGAGTTTGACCAAACTCTTTAACATTGCAGGTTTGAGATTAGGTTATATTGTTGGCTCATCTGAAAAACTTAAAAAATGGAATATTAAAAGAGATCCTTGGCCATTAAATTCATTTGCTATTAGGGCTGGAATAGAAATATTAAGTAATAAAATTTTTTATAAGGAATGGACAAAAAAGATTCATGACTGGGTAAATATTGAGAAAAATTGGGTTTCTAATGAATTATCGAAAATAAATAATCTTAAAGTACATAACTCTTCAACTAACTTTTTTTTAATAGAAAGTAAATTCTCCTTGTCTTCTAATATTGATTATTTAGAAAACAAAGGAATCTTAATTAGAGAATGCAAATCTTTTAGATTTCTTAATGAAAACTGGGCAAGAATAAGTTTGCAGACGAGAAAAAATAACAAAATTTTATGTAAAGAAATTCAAAATTCCTTCAAAAAATAGTTTATTAATTTTTTAATCTCATTTATCGATTTAAAGGACTTTAGATTTTTAATATTTTTTTTCATTAAATCTAAATTTTCATATTTATATCTTCCTTTATTTAGTTTAGATTTAAAAATCCTTTTCAAAGTTTCTTCAAAAAATAAGTTTGATATTTGATTTTGATTCATTAAAATTGAACCGCCAATTGAAGAAAGAATCATTGCATTTTTTTCTTGATGATTATTTTTAGAATTAGGGTATGGAATTAAAATTGATGGTTTTTCAGTTTGTATAAGTTCATTTATTGTTCCTGCTCCAGATCTTGATATTACGAGATCACAGTTTTGCATCAAAGATGCAATTTGATTAGTAAATTTCTTTTGAACATAATTATATGATTTTTACTTTTTATAAGGCAAGAGGGTTAGATGTTGGGAAGAGTCTTGTTGAGGAAGATAAACTTGAACTAGCAAGAAATTTAGAGGCAAAAGCAAAAACTAAAGGAGTTGAACTTCTTTTACCATCTGATGTATTACTTGCAAATGAGTTTTCTCCCACTGCCGAAAGTAAAGTTTCTCAAATAGATTCAATAAGTGGTGATTGGATGGGTCTAGACATTGGGCCACAATCAATCAAAGTCTTCCAAAATGCTCTTGCCGAGTGCAAAACAATTATTTGGAATGGTCCAATGGGTGTTTTTGAATTTGATAAATTTGCTGAAGGTACAAATGCAATAGCAACAACCTTGGCAGATTTAAGTTCTTTCTCTGAGGTTTGTACAATTATTGGTGGAGGAGATTCTGTAGCCGCAGTTGAGAAAGCTGGCTTGGCTGAAAAAATGTCACATATTTCTACTGGTGGAGGTGCTAGTTTAGAACTTTTAGAAGGTAAAACTTTGCCTGGAGTAGCTGCTTTAAAAGACGCTTAAATTACATTTTTTCGACAATTTCAACGCTTTTGGTGAAAGAAACTGTTCCTTTTGGATGAGCGATAATACCCGACCAT
Organism: Prochlorococcus sp. AG-321-E21; assembly: GCA_003283415.1. Taxonomy (GTDB): domain Bacteria; phylum Cyanobacteriota; class Cyanobacteriia; order PCC-6307; family Cyanobiaceae; genus Prochlorococcus_A. Next base: position 36,243 of record QBXH01000012.1, read on the forward strand.
ATTTGTCTAGTTGGTTTGGAAGAAGCTCTAGTCGTTTTGAAAATGCCTCCAGATACCAAAGGCTCAATATTGATTTCTTGTTTTAAATAAGTTTCATCCTGATGAGATATTATTCCTCCGGCTATAATTACATCACCAAGTGGTTCATTTAGAATAATATCGATATCATATTTTGCAC
>QBXH01000013.1 GCA_003283415.1 Prochlorococcus sp. AG-321-E21
GAGAATGCATGATTTTAATTACAAATTGCCGAAAGAAGAAAAGCAAGAGTAATGGAAAAAAGAATGTATAGATCATCCCACTAGTTCTCATTGCAAAATTTATTAATTTATTGACCTAACCTTTTGTTATTTTCATAAAAGGGGAAAAAAGAACCAATACAGCAAATGAAACTTCCTATTAAATATAGAAAAGTTTGTATGAATGATGGAATCAATTTTCTATATTTAAAAAGTATATCTTCAAAGAGACATTGAGAACTTGCACCCCATAATAGAAATCCTAGAAAATATCCAAATAATGTTGAAATTGAAATTATAACTACTTAATAAAAAATGAAATTTTAATGCTCCTTTTCTTTGGCAATATTGTTGCGATAAGAGTGCTATCAATAAACCGATATTCCAAAGTTGCCCATACCCCCTTTGCCTACCTAAATCTCCTATTAATTGAAATACTCCAAAGATAAAAGTTAACCAAGGAAGATAAGTTAAAAGAGTTTTATAAAAGTTGATTTTCATAACTTAATTATTTTCAAATATCTAAGAAATATAAAATCTTAAAAAGATTGCAAATTATCTTTTGAATAACTATATAAAAACGTTCTTTTGGTAGATTTTTATCTTTTGTTTTTTTACTCTTTATCTTTCAAGAAATCAAATTTAATATCAAATTTGCTATCAAATTTAGTAACTACACCGATACTTATTAGCAATAATCCAATCGTAAGTTGAGGCGTGATTTGTTCCATAATATTCAGTTGTTTAGATAAATCTAATTTAAATATTTTAGATTTTTAAGAAATTAGTCTGTTTTATATCAAAGAAATATATCTTGTGATATTTGGAAAATTAAAGGGATATAAACTCAAAACATTAAAAAGATCCTGAGAGGGGTCTTTTTGGTTCTACAGAATCAGGAAATACTTGATTTAAATATCAAAAATAATTAATCATCCCACATATCTTGTTTGTTTTGTTCGATATTGTTTTTCTCAAGCAAATTTAATCTGTGCTCTTTTGAATCTTCTTCAAAATTTTGCAAGTTTTCGTTGTTATCAAATTTTTGTTGAGTTTCTAAAATTATAATCTCAAATTGATCTCCATAAAAATTAGACATTTCCATCCACGCTTCCATTTCCTCTTCTTTTCCAATCGTATCATTAATCTGATGACTAATTATTTCTAAAACAAATTCTTTTAACTCTTTATGACTCATACATTCAACTTTTTTTTGAATATAAAGTTCTTTGAGAAATTGTAATTGCTTTTTAGATAAATCGGTATACGTAATAGATTTTTTTTTCATTGATATTCAGTTTGTTTTCATAACAAAGTTAATCATATGCAACTTAAAAAAATATTCTAAGCCACAAAATTTGTTTCATATTATTCCAAAAAAATAATATCAAAAGAAAGATTTTAATAAGTAACTTAATAATTACTTTAATTTAATCTTTTCTCATAACTAATTTTTCAAATCTTAATTAAAGAGATTTTGCTGTTATCCGCGTTTTTTTATTGAATTATTAAGCAAATGTTAAACAAATCGAAAGAATTTATAAAATTTATATTTTCTTTTAAGCTAATATTTTCCTATAATCCTCTGAAGTCATTAGTTTTTTTATTATGACAGCCTATATAAGTTTTCAGAATAAGTCTGCAGTACACTCAAATTGTTGAGAGAATCATAATACAAAATCTTAATTTAAATTTAATAATCGGTTAGACATGAAAATTTCAATTCTTTTGATCGAAGATGATCGTGATATGCGTGAATTGGTATCTGGACATCTCGAGCATTCTGGTTTTGATGTTCAAAAAGCAGAAGATGGAATCAAAGGCCAAGCTTTAGCACTACAATATTCTCCTGACTTAATTCTTTTAGATTTAATGTTACCTAGTGTTGACGGTTTAACATTATGTCAAAGACTTAGAAGAGACGAAAGGACTTCAAATATACCCATTTTAATGATCACAGCTTTGGGTGGACTTAAAGATAAAGTGACTGGATTCAATTCAGGCGCTGATGATTACATCACAAAACCATTTGATTTAGAAGAACTATATGTTCGAATTAAAGCTTTATTGAGAAGAACTAATAGAGCACAATTAAATTCAACTAATCAACAGGAAATTTTGAATTATGGACCTCTTACACTTGTTCCAGAGAGATTTGAAGCTATTTGGTTCGAATCGGCAATAAGGCTTACTCATTTAGAGTTTGAACTACTTCACTGTTTGCTACAAAGACATGGACAAACAGTGTCTCCAGCATTGATTCTAAAGGAAGTTTGGGGTTATGAACCTGATGATGATATTGAGACAATTAGGGTTCATGTTAGACACTTAAGAACAAAATTAGAACCTGATCCCCGTAAGCCAAAATATATAAAAACTGTTTATGGTGCCGGTTACTGTCTTGAATTGCCTGTGGGTACTCAGGTTGATAATGGATTGCAAGAGTTTGCAGAATCTAGAAATTAAACCATAATCAAAATAGTAGTTAAGTAACTTTATAAATCCTCAATAGCTATTTTTAATAAAGTTACTTCCCAAGCCAATCGGGGTTGTATAAAATTTTTAAGATGTGATTTCAAATTTTCTAGCTTTTTAACAATACTTTTTCTCTTAGTTTTTACCCAACATTTTTGTTGTATAAAATTTATAAAAAAGATCTGTTGATTAATGTCTAGTTCTTCAGATATTATTTTTGAAATTCTTAATATTTCTAAATTATCACTCAATGGAAATTCTAAATTTTCTTTAATTTCATTTGGTAATTCGTTCCAAGTTTTTATATCATTTAGCATTTTACCTGGAGAGCCATTTGCTAAATTAATTAAATCTTTTAAATTTAATTGTTCATAAATATTTGATAATGAAGAATCTAAATTATTTCTTATGAAAATCTCAAGCTGTTTGTCTGAAAAAGATTTAAATCTTATAAGTTGACATCTCGAGATAATAGTATCCAATAGTAAATTTAACCTAGAAGTTAAAATAATAAATATACCGTTAGCAGGCTCCTCTAGTGTTTTTAAAAGACAATTAGATGCTGCTTCATTCAAAAGATGAGCATCATCAATTAATACGATTTTCCTTCCTGATTCAATAGATTTTTGACCTAGAAAAGTTTTTACATTTCGAATTTGCTCTATTTTTATTGTTTGTTTATTATTTTTCGATGCTTCAGCTTCTGAGCGATTTATAAGATTTCCTTTTAAATAATAGGTGGGTTCAATTAATAAAAAATCAGGGTGGTTATTAGCTATGATTTTTTCTTCAATATTTAAATCAGACGAATATTTGTTGAAAATTTCTTTAATGAATTTTAAAGCGGTTTGTTTTTTTCCTATACCTTCAGGACCATAAAAGACATAAGCATTAGAAAATGCTTTTGTCTTAAGTATGCTTTCTAGATTTTCATTAACTTCTTTATTAATTAAGAGATTATCAGATTTAATATTAATCATTAATTTCTTGAGAAAAGTTTTTATATAATGTTTTTTTTATTTCATTTGAAATAGTACTACTATCTTGAGCAGCAGATATTATTGTCCAATTTTTTTCTTTAGCGATCAACTTAAAACCTTCATTAACTTTTTCTAGAAATTTTATTCCTTCAGATTCCATCCTGTCTGGAATAAAGTTTTTCCTTCTTAAAAAACTCTCTTCAGCTGAAATTTCTAGAAAAATAGTCAGGTCTGGGTATTCTCCTTGACAAACAATAGATTCGATATTTTTAATAATATCTATGTTTATATTTCTACCATATCCTTGATAAGCAAGTGTAGAGTCACAAAATCTATCGCTAAGAACCCAGTCTTGCTTGTCTAAAGCAGGGGATATGATTTTCGAAATATGTTCTGCTCTATCAGCCGAATAAAGTAATAATTCAGCCAGTGAAGAAGGTTTATTATCTTTATTATTATCTAGTATTAAATTTCTTAGTTTTTTACCTAATGAGCTTCCTCCAGGTTCCCTAGTTTTTACTAATTTTGAATCCCCCCTCAAAAGACCACTAGTTGGTATCCATTTAGAAATTTCTTCAATTTGAGTTGTCTTGCCGCAACCATCAATACCTTCAAAAACAATAAATTTACCCCTCATTTAATCTAAAGATAAAGCATTTATTACAACTGTTATCGAACTAGTTGCCATCAATAATGCTGCTATTGATGGTGTAAGAAGAATGCCATATTTAGGGTATAGAATGCCTGCAGCTATCGGAATTGCAATTAAGTTATAGCCAAAAGCCCATAATAGATTTTGTTTAATTTTTCTTATTGTTCTTTTTGAAAGACTAAGTGCATAAGGTAATCCAGATAACTGATCTCCCATTAAAACAACATCTGCATTTGCTTTCGCAATTTGGGTTCCTGATCCAACTGCTATTCCTAAATTTGACGCGGCCAAAGCAGGTGCATCATTTATCCCATCTCCAATCATTGCCACTTTATTATTCTTCTTTAAATTTTCAATTATTTTTAATTTCATTTCTGGAAGAAGTTCCCATTTTATTTCAGCTTCTGGACTATTTAATTTTTTTGCCAACTCAACTACAGTTTCTTTTCTATCTCCGCTTAAAATTTTAATATTATAGTTATTGTCTCTTAATTTTTGAACAGAACTAATCGAATCTTCTCTTAATAAGTCTCCTAATAAAATAAATCCAAGCAACTCATTTTTGATACTTACTCCAATAACAGAATGGGATTTGTTTTCTTCAGCTTCTAATTTTTCTATTGATTCACTATCAATGTTTACTCCTTTGCTATTCAACCATTCAACGCTTCCAATGTTGATTATCCCTTCAATTGACTCAAGCTCTCCTGAAATACCTCTACCAGATTCTGTATTGATTTTTTTGATTGGCAGCAAGCTAAGATTTTGTTTTTTGGCTTCGTTAACTAATGCACTAGCAATAGGATGTCGGCTTTGACTTTCTAAACTTGCAGATATCTTTAACAGAAATGAAGTATCACCTTTATTAAGGTAATCAATTATGAAGGGTTCCCCTTTCGTCAATGTCCCTGTTTTATCAAAAATAATATGATTAATTTTTGAAGCCATCTCTATTTTATCTCCACCTTTAAATAGAATGCCTTTTTTTGCCGCTTTACCCGATGCAACAGTTACGACCGTTGGTGTAGCAAGACCTAAAGCGCAAGGACAGGCTATAACCAAAACAGCAATTGATAGTTGAATAGCTAAACTTAAAAAATTTTCAGCATTACTACCTAATGAATTATGTAAAGTATGGTTGGAAGTGGTTATCAATCCACGATGGTCATTTATTAATAAATCTGGCCAAATTTGCTTTGCACCCTTCCACCAAAAAAAGAAGCTTGAAGTTGAAATAAAGAGTACGAAGTAGGTGAATTTCCCTGCAATTTGATCAGCAATTCTCTGAATAGGAGGTTTTTTAGATTGAACGGACTCAATAAGATTAACCAGTTTTGCTAAAGAAGTTTCTTCTCCTACTTTTAATACCTTTAGTCTTAAAGTGGAATTTAAATTTAAAGAGCCATTAAGTAAATGTTCTCCTGAGTGAACATTGATAGGTTTAGATTCACCTGTTATATGAGAAACATCTACAGATGAATTTCCATTAATAACAATGCAGTCAGCAGGTACACGATCTCCAGCTAATAATTGAATTTCATCTCCTGTTCTTAAAGTATGTACTCTGACTGATTTGACTTTATTTGCATCTATAAAAATGTTTGCCATTTCTGGTTGGAGATCTAATAATTCTCCGATTGAAGAACCAGTTTGATACTTTGCTCTTTCCTCTAAAAAACGTCCAATTAGGATAAACCCTAATAACATTACTGGTTCATTAAAAAAACAAGGAAAACCAGTAGAAGGAAATATTAATGATAAAAGACTTGTTATGTAAGCACTTACGACTCCAAGAGCTACTAAAGAATCCATATCGGGTCGATTCTTTATAAATGATTTAAATCCTTTAATTACGATTTCTCTCCCGGGAAAGAATAAAGCTATTGTTGCCAATACAGCATGAAAGAATATATTTCCTAATATTGGTAAATTTAGATAACCTCCCTCTGCTAAATGCCCTAAACCAGAAAATAATAAAAGTAAAAGTGCAAAATTTAGTTTTTTCCATTGATTAATCCATTTCTTTTTTTTTTCTAATTGAACTTTATTTACTTTTTTTGTAAAATCATTTACGTAAATCTTTGAAGGGAAACCGCTTTGTTTAAGATTTTCTAATACCTGATCAATGTTTGGAACAGTTTTATTAATTTCAAAATAGGCACTTTCAGTAAGAAGGTTAACAGAAACATTTTCGACGCCATCAGAATTTTTTAAAATGTTTTCTACAGTGTTAACACAACCCCCACATTTCATCCCGCTTATATTTAATTGAATGCTATTCATACTGATTGAGATGAAAGCAAATTAATGCTTATTTTATTAATAAGTATAATAATAAATATTGTAGACTTTTAAAATAGTCGGTCTTTAATTGACTAATTTAATTTTATTACACAAAAAACGTGCCTAATAATCAAAACAGAGACAATTTTATTGATAAAGCTTTTACTGTAATTGCTGAATCTATTGTTAAGATAATGCCAATCGCTGATAAAGAAAAAAAAGCTTACATATATTACAGAGATGGGTTAGCTGCACAAAATAATGGCGATTATTCAGAAGCACTTGATTACTATAACGAAAGTTTATTACTTGAAGAAAATAAAATTGATAGAGGAGAAACTTTAAAAAACATGGCAATAATTTACATGAGTAATGGAGAGGAAGATTTATCGATTGAAACTTATGAAAAGGCCTTGGTTGAGAATCCAAAACAGCCTTCTTGTCTTAAAAATATAGGTCTAATTTATGAAAAAAGGGGAAGGTGTGCTGAGCAGAATGGTGATTTAGATCAAAGAGACATGTGGTTCGACAAGGCTGCACAAGTATGGACTAAAGCCGTGAGACTTTATCCTGGTGGATACTTAGATATTGAAAATTGGTTAAAAACTTCTGGAAGGAGTTCAATTGATATTTATCTTTAGATTTTGATTAACTCACTCTTTCAAGGCATAATTCATAGCTTCATTGATAGTTGAAATTTCTTTAAGCAGTATTAGTTTTTGAAAACTATCTTTAATTTCACTAGTAGTTTTAGGAACCAAAATATTTTTAATACCTAGTCTAATAGCCTCATCAATTTTTGCTCTGAGATTACTTGCCTGTCTTACCTGACCGCTTAAACCTAATTCTCCAATAAAAGCACTATTTATTAAGGGAGGAATATTCTTTAAGCTTGATAATATTGATATCGCAACCCCTAAATCTGAAGAGGGGTCATTTATTTCAAAACCACCTCCTGTAGCAATATAACAGTCATATTCTGATAATTTAATCCCAACATGTTTTTCAATAACTGCTAAAATCTGGTGCAATCTATTTACACTGATTCCAGTTGTCGTTCGTCTTGGATTATTGTAGAAAGTTCTATTTACTAATGCTTGAATATCTACTGCAAATGGTCTCGATCCTTCATTAGTTATTGTGGTTGTGACACCGGAAATATTTTCTTTATTTGTGAAAATTGAACTAGGATTACTAACTTCTTGTAAACCATTTTCTAACATTTCGAAAATTCCTATTTCAAATGTTGATCCAAATCTATTTTTTACACTTCTTAGTAATCTATGAGAGGCAATATTGTCTCCCTCAAAGTTGAGTACAACATCGACTAAATGTTCTAAAGTTTTTGGACCTGCAAGAGCTCCATCTTTGGTAACGTGGCCTATTATCAAAAGCGCTATATTATTTTCCTTCGCAAGATTCTGAAGTTCAGATGAACAAGTCCTAACTTGGGAAACAGATCCTGGAGAACTTTCCATTTCATCATTATTAATAGCTTGGATACTATCAATAATTGCGAACCCAGGTTTTATATATTGAATCTCTTCGATAATTAAAGATAAATTAGTTTCGGCATAAATTTTTAAATCGAGGCTGTTTTGATTTAATCTTTCCCACCTGATTTTTACTTGTTCTAAAGATTCTTCTGCAGTGATGTATAAAACTTTTTCATTAAGGGATATCTTGCCTGCAGATTGAAGCACTATTGTACTTTTACCAATTCCCGGCTCTCCTCCAAGCAAAACTATAGATCCAGGAACTATTCCACCCCCCAGAACTCTGTCAAACTCTTTAAAACCGCTTGTAAATCTTGATATAGTATCTATTTCTATTTCATTAAACAGCTTAGATTTTTTACTTTTTTTTATATTAGTTGTTTTAGATCTAGCTTTTTTTCTTTCTTCAACGATAGTATTCCATTCATTACAATTAAGGCATCTGCCAAAGTATTGAGAAGTTTCAGATCCGCAATTTTGACAAATGAAAGTCGAAAATTTACTAGACATTTGATTTTTGATTAGATTGAAGAACCGAGATATTTGGGATTTTGCCCCTCTACAAGTTAGATTAGGTAAAAGATAAATTCTCTTACTGATTAGCTAATAAAAACAAATGGCTGTATCTAGTCAAACAAAAGAAACAATCCTTGTCGCTGATGACGAGGCAAGCATTAGAAGAATTCTCGAGACTCGTCTCTCAATGATTGGTTACAAAGTGGTAACTGCTTGTGATGGGAAAGAAGCATTAAAATTATTTAAAGATTCCGATCCTGATTTGGTTGTACTTGATGTAATGATGCCAAAATTAGATGGATATGGCGTTTGTCAAGAATTAAGAAAAGATTCTGATGTCCCTATAGTAATGTTGACAGCATTAGGAGATGTTGCAGATAGAATTACAGGATTAGAATTAGGCGCTGATGATTATGTTGTTAAACCATTTAGTCCAAAAGAATTAGAAGCCAGGATTAGATGCGTATTAAGACGAATAGATAAAGAGCAACTTCCTGGGATGCCAAATTCAGGTTTGATTTTGGTTACAGATATAAAAATTGATACAAATCGAAGACAAGTTTTTAAAAGTGATCAAAGAATCAGATTAACTGGAATGGAATTTAGTCTGTTGGAGCTTTTAGTCAGTCGATCAGGAGAGCCATTTAGTCGAGGAGAGATTTTGAAAGAAGTTTGGGGGTATACACCTGAAAGACATGTAGATACAAGAGTAGTGGATGTTCATATATCTAGATTAAGATCAAAATTAGAAGCTGACCCTGCAAATCCTGAATTAATTCTTACAGCAAGAGGTACAGGATATCTCTTTCAGAGAATAGTTGATATATCTCCATTTGACGGTAAATAGATGGAAAAAGATTCTTCTAATAAAAAGTCTAGAGCTATAAGAAGATTAGTGATTTGGTATAAAAGAAATTCTGCTGTGACTTCAATAGTTGATACTGCGGCTAATTCTGCTGTAACCGCAAGCAATGTCGCGGGTAATGTGGTTTCTGGCGCTGGTTCGGTTGTAAGTACTGCAAGTAATGTTGCAGGTAATGTTGCGGGCAATGTGGTCTCTAGTGCTGAATCAGTTGTTAATACTGCTACTAGTGTAGTTTCAAGTGCTAGTTCAATTGCAAAAAATACATTGCAACCATTAGTTTTTGACCCGTTAAAAAGATTACAAAATAGTGATAATGTGATAGTTCGAGAAGATATATCAACTTCTGAGAGGATTTGGATCGCAGTTGATGGTATGGGAGGAGATTATGCACCTGTACCTATTTTGGAGGGATGTCTCGATGCTATTAATAGATTTCCAATAAATATTAAGTTTGTAGGTAAAATTGAGAAAGTTAGATATGAAGCGGAAAAAGTTGGTCTAATAGATTCATTAGACAAAGAGATTGATAATAATCGTCTTGAATTAATAGATAGTGGAGATCCAATAGGTATGAATGAAGAAGCAACAGCAGTAAGAAAAAGAAAAGATGCGAGTATAAATATTGCTATGGATTTGGTTAAAACTAATAAGGCAAAAGCTGTTTATTCGGCAGGTAACTCAGGTGCTCTTATGGCCTCTGCAATATTTAGGATAGGGAGATTGAAAGGTATCGAACGCCCTGCAATAGGAGCATTATTTCCAACTAGAGATCAAACTCGACCTGTATTAGTTCTTGATGTCGGAGCAAATACTGATTGTAAGCCCTCTTATCTACATCAATTTGCACTTTTGGGTAATGTTTATGCAAAAGATGTTTTACAAATACATAAACCTCGAATTGGTTTATTAAATATTGGAGAAGAAGAATGTAAAGGGAATGATTTATCTTTAAAAACATTTGAATTATTATCCCATGAAAAAAGTTTTGATTTCGGGGGTAATTGTGAAGGAAGAGATGTTTTATCTGGGGATTTTGATGTAGTCGTTTGTGATGGCTTTACAGGCAATATATTACTTAAATTTCTTGAGTCGGTTGGAGGAGTTTTATTAGATATTTTAAGATCTGAACTCCCTAGAGGAAGAAGGGGTAAAGTTGGTTCTGCTTTTTTAAAAAGTAATTTGCTAAGAATTAAGAAAAGGTTAGATCATGCTGAACATGGAGGCGCACTATTGCTTGGGGTAAATGGTATTTGCGTAATTGGCCACGGTAGTAGTAAGTCTTTATCTGTAGTAAGTGCTTTGCGTTTGGCTCATTCAGCTGTAAATCATAATGTCATGGAAAATTTAAATGAACTTCAAAAACTTCAAGTTTTAAATTCTTAAAACATATTTTGTTAGATTTATGTTTGACTTATATAAGTAATTAGATAACTCTTTTGGAAGGTATAAATTTAAATCAAATCGGCGTCTCATTTAAAGGTAGTGGAAGTTACGTACCGAATCAAATTCTGACGAATCAGGAAATTAGTAAGAAGGTAGATACTAGTGATGAATGGATAAAATCTAGAACAGGTATCTCTCAGAGAAGAATTTCTGGATTATCAGAAAATGTTAGTGAGATGGGTTATAGAGCAGCATTGGAAGCAATTGAGATGGCTAAATGGGATCTTGAAACAATTGATCTAATAATTTTAGCTACATCAACTCCAAATGATCTATTTGGTTCTGCTCCTGAAATTCAATCAAAACTAGGTACGATTAATGCTGTGTCATTTGATTTGACAGCTGCTTGTAGTGGCTTTTTATTTGCTGTAATAACAGCTACCCAATTTTTAAAAGCAGGAAGTTATAAAAGGGCTATAGTCATAGGCTCAGATCAACTTTCAAGTTATGTAAATTGGAATGATAGGAGAAGTTGTATCTTATTTGGAGATGGAGCGGGTGCGATAGCAATCGAAGCAACAAATGAATTTGATAATTTAATTGGTTTTAGTATGAGGACAGACGGTAAAAGAGGTTCTTTTTTAAATCTTCCATCTCAAAATAATCAAGATTTAATTAATGATGAGATTAATTTTTCAAGTGGGGGGTTTTCTACGATTCAGATGAATGGACAAGAAGTATATAAATTTGCAGTTAGAGAAGTCCCATTAATTATTGATAATTTATTTAAAAAAACAAATTTTAATTCTGAGAAAATTAATTGGCTTTTATTACATCAAGCAAATCAAAGAATACTAGATTCTGTTGGAGAAAGACTAAATGTTTCATCAGAAAAGATTCTCAGTAATTTAAGTAACTATGGAAATACTTCTGCGGCAACAATTCCTTTAATGTTAGATGAGGCCATAAAAAATAAGAAAATTAAAGAAAATGATATTATTGCGACTAGTGGTTTTGGTGCTGGGTTAAGTTGGGGTGCAGCCCTGATTCGATGGGGTTAAAAATAAAAAAGGTTTATTATGACAGTCGCTTGGGTATTCCCTGGTCAGGGTTCGCAAAAAATTGGAATGGCAAATAAAATCATAGATTTGCCTAATGTAAAATCTAGGTTTAATTATGCATCAGAAGTATTCGAGAGAAATTTATTTGAAATTTGCGAAAGTAATTCTGATGAATTAAATAATACGAAGAATACTCAAATTTGTCTTTTTTTGGTGGAATCAGTCTTACTAGACTCTTTAAAACAAAATGGTTTTAAACCAAACTTTATTGCTGGCCATAGTTTAGGTGAAATTACTGCTTTATATTGTGCAGATGTTTTGTCTTTTGAAGATTGTGTATCACTTATAAAAGTTAGATCTGGATTAATGGCAAATGCTGCTAAAGGATCTATGGCAGCATTAATTAGTTTCGATAGAGATCAATTGGATTTACTAGTAGAGGAGATTGATGATCTTGTAATAGCAAATGACAATAGCGCTTCTCAAGTTGTTTTATCAGGAAGCGAGAAAGCTTTAGATAATCTTTCAAAACGAATTACGGCAAAAAGATTCCTTAAATTAAATGTTTCGGGTGCTTTTCATTCACCATTTATGAAAGAACCATCATTTCAATTCTCAAAATATTTAGACACTCTTGAATTTAACCAGCCTTCTTTACCTGTTATCAGCAACTCTAATCCATCACTATGTAATGATCCCGATGAGCTTAAGGTTAGATTGAAAAATCAAATGTGCAATGGTGTTAGATGGCGTGAAACGATGGATTTAATGAAAGAAAATAGTATTCTCCAAATGGTAGAAATTGGCCCATCTAATATCTTAGGTGGTCTAGCGAAGAGGCATTTAAAGGATGTAAAGATTTCTCAAGTTTCTTTTGCCGATCAAATTAAGTACTGATTTTATGAAAAGTCATTTTTATCAAAAATTAATTTATCAATTAGTAAGTCAAGTAATTATTTTTCCTATTTATAAATTTATATTTAGAGGTAATTTAATTGGGAGAGAAAACATCCCTCAGAAAGGTTCTTTTATATTGGTATCTAATCACGGTTCTCTACTTGATCCTCCTTTACTAGGTCATGCTATTGGTCGAAATATATCTTTCATGGCTAAGTCAGAACTTTTTAGAATTCCCTTTCTTGGTTTTATAATAAAATCTTGTGGAGCTTATCCTGTCAAGAGAGGCATAGTAGATAAAACAACTATTAAAATTGCATGTGAAAAATTATCAAACAATAATAGTATTGGTATTTTTATTGACGGGACTCGCCAAAAAGATGGTCTTGTAAACAAGCCAAAACAAGGTGCCGCTCTTCTGTCTTTTAAAAATCAAAAATTGTTATTACCAGTTGCAATTATTAATTCACATAGATTAGTTAGATTAAAGTTTTTTATTCCTTTTTTTACCAAAATAGTTATTAAAGTTGGTAAACCGATTAATCCTCCTAAAAGTGCATCAAAAAATGATTTAGCTTTATTAACAAATTATTTGCAGGAAACCATAAATAATATGCTTTAGTGAATGATCAGTTAAACGGGGATATTGGATATAGTGGAAGTACCTTTTCCCAATTATGTGAAATTGAATTTTTGGAATTTTTATTAGATAAGTTTAATAGCTCTTTTAAATCCTCCATATCAGAATATTCAGCTAGATAGGAAGACTCTACATTTGCTAATTCTTCAAAAATTTTCGGAAGAATTTTTTCTTTGATTATAATATTTCTTTTTGGGTTTTCAGAAATGCATATTTCATATTTTCCTGCAATAAATCCTCTTCTTTTTAATTTTTTGAAAATCCAAAATGAACTTTTATTGGAATAGATATTATTTTTAAGAGCAATTCTTTTTGCCATCAATTCAAAAGAACTAAAATTATCTAATGAGCAATTTATTTGCTGAGCTAGAGTTCTCGCTAATACAACTATTTGTCTAGAGGCATTAAAGTTTGAAGGCCCTATACTGACAGATATTTTATCAATTCTTTTTAAATTTTCTTTTGTAATAAAATTAGTAAAATCAACTATTAAATTATTACATAAATCTTTCTGAAATTTTTTTGTAAAAAATTTATCAGGCAAACTGCTGTTATTTTCCCTATAAGCGAAGCCAAAAGAATTATCAGTACTATGAATTGCTAAAGTTAATCTACCATAACTTTTAAAATCGTGAGCCATTTACCTTTAAACAGGCACTTCTAAACCAGGATTACACTTTGCCCACTTCCCAGTTTCTTCCAAAAAATTTGAGCAAGATTGAACATCCCAATCTGTTTTATAATCTCCATTTAAATCCTGACTTATACTTACATGAATGTAAGGTTTTTTTGGATTAAAATTTGGGACATCGCAAATGTGCTGAACACCATGATTTTTTTCAACATCATGATAGGTAATACATCTATCAACTAATTTACAGTTAATGCAAATGCACATAATCAAGAAAAAAAGAATAAAAAATAATATTCATACTGATCATACATTAATAATTAATGAAATAGAAAAAAGTATAAAATTTTATAATTGGGATTTTATTTTATCATCTTTACCTTCTGGATCTTATTTGGTAGGTGGGTATATAAGAGATTTAATATTAGGGAGATTAAACTCAGTAATTGATGTTGATATCATAGTACCGAAAAATGCTATTAAAGTTGGAAAAAAAATTGCAGACAAATTTCAAGGTAAATTTATTATTCTTGATTATGAAAGAGAGGTAATAAGAATTATTTTAAAACATATTTCAATTGATATTGCTTCTCAAATTTCTACTTCTATTACAACTGATTTATTTAGTCGAGATTTTTCTATCAATGCGATTGCTTTTTCTTTTGAAAAAAAATTTTTAATTGATCCATCAAATGGAATAAAAGATCTTCAACTTTCTTTATTGAGAACTTATTCAAAACAAAACTTATTGGATGATCCTTTAAGAATTTTAAGATGCTTTCGTTTTGTTTCTGAATTGAATTTTAAGGTTGATGTAAATTTAATAAATTTTATTAAAATCTATAAAAATCAATTAAGTTTAATTGCCAATGAAAGAATCAATTTTGAAATAAAGCGAATAATTAGTGGGGGAAATGCATCTCAAGCAATTAAATTAATCAATAAATTAAAAGTGTTTGATCATATACAGTTAGAGAAAGATTTGATACTGATTGATTTAGAAAAAATAAATTTTGAAGAATTTAATAAATATGAAAGGGAAAAATTTTTGCCTTTATTCTTTCTGGTTCAAATATTAGACGAAGTTTCTTTAAAAAATTTAAAATTTATGAAATCTGAAATCTCAAAAATACGGGTATTAAGAAAATGGATTTTCTTATTAAAAATAAAAACTATTTATGAATTAAATGAGAAAGAAAGATTTGATTTACATCAAGAATTAGAGACTATTCTTCCTTCTTTTATTCTTTTCTTGCCAAAAATATTCTTTAAAGAATGGCTCACTAGATGGCGAGATAAAGATGATAAATTATTTCATCCGTCGAATTTAATAAATGGGGATTTCGCGAAAAAATATTTGAAAATTCAGGAAGGACCTCTTTTAGGAAAGCTCATAAATTATCTTTCTAGAGAACTTGCTTTTAATAGATTGGATAATTTTGATGAAGCTATTTATAAAGGAAAGCAATGGATTCAACAAAATGCGCCAAAATGTGATTAAATACACATAGCTTAGTTTTGTTCAAAAGTTTAGACTTTAATTTATTTTTTAAAAATTTATGAGTATTCGTATTTACATTGGTAATTTGCCACAAGGATTTAATCCAAAAGAGTTTGATAGTATTTTAAAATCAGTAACGGATTCCATAAGATTTAAAGCTGTTTTAGATAAAGAAACAAAAGAGTGTAGAGGATTTGGTTTTGCCACAACAAATAATGAACAAAATGCAAATTTAATTATCGAAAAGCTTAATGGTTTTGAATTTAATGGCTCTAAATTGCGAGTCGAACTTTCAGAAAAGAAAGATTCTTCCTCACACAAAAGAAATAGTTTAAGTTCTAATAAAAATAAAAAGAGAAAAGATTTTAAGAAGATTGTCCATAGTGATGCACCTAATCTTGAAGCTCCCGATCCAAGATGGGCTGGAGAACTTTCAAAACTAAAAGATTTGTTAGCGAATCAGAAAGCTCCTGCTTAGCTATTTAAACCTTGAGATAAGAAAAGATATAGGTATTTCAAATGCTTTTACTGAATTCTTTACGAAAGCTCTATTATTAAATACGTCATAATCTAATCTTTCAATAGAATCTAATATTCCTCTATAAAGTCGTAATGATGTCCATACAGGCCATCTTGCGTCTGCAGATAACCACTTAATACCATCTTCAGATTTTTTAAACCAATCTCGAGCTCTTGTTAATTGAAAATTCATGAGCATTTTCCACTGATTATTTATTGTCCCTTTTAATAACTCTTCTTCAGAATAATTAAATTTTATGATGTCATCTTGGGGTAAATAAATCCGACCTCTTTGTCTATCTTCTCCAACATCTCTTAAAATATTAGTAAGTTGATTAGCTATCCCTAGTGCTATTGCTGCTTCTGAGGTGTCAGGAATTTCGCTCCAAGGGGCTGATGTATAGGCACTATCTATACCCATTACACTCTGGGTCATTAATCCAACTGTCCCTGCGACTCTATAACAGTAAAGCTTTAATTCAGAAAAATTTTCATATCTAAATTTTTTAAGATCCATTCTTTGACCTTCAATCATATCTAAATATGGATTTATATCCTGAGGAAATTTTTCTATCGTATCGAAGAGAACAGCATCTAAGTCTGATCTTATTTGCCCTTTGAATATATTCTTTGTGTTAGCTTCCCATTCATTTAAGTTATCGGATAGTTCATCTGTGGACTTGGTTGAAGCTTCAATGCTATCCATTATCTCATCTGTTCGCCTACACCAAACGTAAATAGCCCAAATCGCTTTTCTTTTTTCTAGAGGTAATAAGAGAGTTCCTAAATAAAAAGTTTTAGCCCATTGCTGAGTTTCTTTTCGACATATTTCATATGCTTTATTAAGTTGAGATAATGAATTTTTCAAAAAGGATTGTTATCTGGAGGTTTTAGTTTATTTTAGATGTTTTCTTGGAAACATTATTTGATGTTTTGGAATATTCTTTGTTAATAGTTTCTGCGCATAACTTACCACTTAAAACGGCTCCTTCCATAGAGGCAAGATATTTTTGCATCGTATAATCACCTGCTAAGAAAAAGTTTTTAATTGGAGATCTTTGACTAGGTCTGAATTCTTGACATCCAGGGACCGCTTTATATACAGATCTTGGAGTTTTTACCACTTTATATTTTCTTAATTGAGTTTTTTCATCTCCAATAAAATGAGTTGGAAATAACTTTTTGAGTTCTTCCATTGTTGCATCGACTATATCTTGATCACTTCTGTTAATCCAATCTTTTGCAGGAGCAAAAACCAATTCAAGCATTGATCTATTTGGGTCCTCATATTCTTTACATGTTATACTCATATCTGCATAAACACTTAGAAGTGGAGATCTACTAAATAGCAAGTGATCAATATCTGTTAATTTTTTATCAAACCATAAATGGATATTGATTACAGGTACTCCAATTAAACCATCTAGTTTTGAAAATGCATTTATACCTTTCCATTGATCAGGAATCATTAGTTTGAAAAGATCGACAGGCATTGCACTGACGTAGGCATCTGCTGTGATCACCTTTTTCTTCTCATCTGTGTTTAAAGGAGCAATTGTAAAACTTTTTACAGTACTATCCTCGTTAAGGTCTATTTTTCTTAGAGGACTATTCATATGAACCTCGCCCCCTCTATCAGTTATATAATCTACCATTGGTTGGCAAAGTCTTTCAGGTGGGGCTCCATCAAGAAAAGCCATTTTTGAACCGTTTTTTTCTTGCAAAAATCTATTAAGTGCTGTTAATAAAACAGTTGATGAGATTTCATCAGGTCCAATAAAATTAAGCGCTTTGCTCATTGCAATAAATACTTCATCATTAACTCTCTCAGGAATATTGTGTTCTTTTAACCATTCTGTCCATGATTTTGAATCGCATTTATCAAGATACTTCTGTCCTCTTAGCATTGCAGGAACTAGTCCTAATCCAAATAAAATTTTTTCATTCCATGAAAGCATATCATTGTTACTTAGAATTGCTGTAACTCCGTTCGCAGGAGCAGGTATGTCGGGAAAATCAAATCTACTGTAAGTACCAGGTTCAGAAGGTTGATTAAAAATCATTGAATGACTTTTCCACTGTAATCTGTCTTCTATATCTAATTCTTTGAAAAGTTGAAGCATATTGGGATAAGCACCGAAAAATATATGTAAGCCAGTTTCATACCAATCACCATCTTCGTCTTTCCAAGCAGCAACTTTTCCACCAAGGACATCTCTTGCTTCTAAAACTATGGGTATGTGACCATTATCAACAAGATATTTAGCGCAAGAAAGACCTGCTAAACCTGCACCAGCAATTACAACACGCATTATAAAATCCAAAAATAAGTTAACACTTACTAAGAAGCTATCCTAAAGTTAGAACATTATAGTTTTTTTTGTTGATTATTTTTAAATTATGGAAAAAATGCTTTTAAAATCAACTACTAGGCATGTGAGAATATTTACTGCTGATGTGGTTAATAATGATTTACAATTTCATCCGAAAAAATTAACTCTTGACTTAGATCCTGATAATGAATTCATTTGGAATGAAGACTCCTTAAAAAAAGTAAATCGTAAATTTACTGTACTTGTTGAAGAAAGAGCTGGAAAAAATTTGGATGATTATGAACTTCGTAAAATAGGATCCGAAATAGAAGGATTAATAAAATATTTACTTCAAAATGGTTTACTAAGTTACAACCCAGATTGTAGAGTCATGAACTATTCAATGGGTTTACCCAAGACCAAAGAGGTACTGTGAATAAATATCCCAATAGGGGTTCAAGAAGAGGCCCTAGCAGAAATTCCTACTCCCCAAATTCAAGAGATGGAGAAAATTACACACAGAGAAGAATATCTCCCTCTAATTCTGAACCAAAAATAAATTTTAGCACTGGAACAATTGCTGTACTTGCTGGGGTTTTAATTTTAGGAGTAGGTATTGGAAGCGCTATTACTAGTACAACAGACGGAGGACAAGGTAATATCGCTAGTCAACAGCAATTAGATATGGCTGTTCCAGATCCTGAATTTTGTAGGCAATGGGGCGCTAGTGCTTTTGTAATTGATGTTGAGATGTATACAACACTTAATCCTTCGACTAGTTTTGTAACACAACCTGCACTCCAACCTGGTTGTGTTATTCGAAGAGAGAATTGGACAGTTTTACAAAAACAAGGAGCCATAAGTAATGAAGATGTTAGAGAATGTAAACAAAGAATGAATACTTTTGCCTACATAGGTTCAATCAGAGATAAGCCTATTGTTAAATGCGTCTATCAGACTGATGTAAATGAGAATAAATTTATTATCAAGGGAGATGGACAAGCTGAAGATGGAGGAGTAGGGATTAATAAGGAAGCAATTCAGTTTTAAATTAAGTTAATTTGCCTTAATGGACTCTCAAAACTGGAAAATTGAGGTAAAATATCTTTTTTAAAAGCTTCTGAAGCTCTTGATGTATATCTTGATGGATTGGTAATTAACTTCAATTCTCTTTTAACCTCTAAATCAGCTATTGAGGGTTTGTAGATTGACCCACCTTTTAATTCTCTTTCAATTGAAACAACAGGTAAAAAAGAGGCTCCAAGCCCAGATTGAACTGCGTTTTTAATTGCTTCAAGAGAATTTAACTCCATTTCAATTTTTAATCTTTGAATATCAAGACCAGAATCCTTTAAAAGTTTATCAACAACTTTTCTTGTTGTTGATTGAGAATCTAATGTAACGAAATTTAGTTTGTATAAATCTTCTTTCATTAGTTCTTTCTTTTTAGCAAGTGGGTGCTTAATTGGTAATACAAGAGCTAATTCATCAGTTGCATATGGAATTACCTGTAACAAGTTTTCTAAATCGTTTGGCAATTGACCTCCAATGATAGCTAAGTCAATTTGACCATTTGCAACGCTCCATCCCGTTCTTCTGGTACTGTGCACCTGTAGTTGGACAGATACATCAGGATATTTTTGACGAAAAAGTCCTATCATTCTTGGCATTAAGTAAGTACCTGTAGTCTGACTAGCTCCAATTATGAGTGTTCCACCTCTTAAACTATTTAAGTCTTCAATAGCTTTGCAAGCCTCATCACATTGATTTAGGATCCTCTCGCAATATTCGAGTAATAACTTACCTCCTTCAGTTAGAAGTGCTTTTCTACCACCTCTATCAAAAATTGTTATTTCTAGTTGTTTTTCTAAATTCTGAATTTGTAAACTTACAGCTGGTTGTGTCACATACAATAAATCTGCAGCTTTCTTAAAACTTCCTTGAGCTGCTATAGCTTTTAAAATTCTTAATTGATCAAGAGTAAAAGGTAATTCGGGCATTATATTTATGCCTACTATTTATTAGTAATTATAATACCTAAGGTATTATTTTTACTAATAAATAACTTGTATTTTGAAATTATATGGAGACTCACAAAACTTCTTTACTAATTTTGGGATTAATATTGATCTTCGCGGTTATTCATAGTGGAGGTGCTGCTTTAAGGAGCAGAGCAGAATCAATTATGGGTCCAAGATTATGGAGATTATGCTTTGTTTCTCTAAGTTTGCCATCTGCAGTGGTATTAATTAGTTACTTTTTAGCGCATAGATATGATGGAATTAGATTATGGAATGTTCAGGGTAACAATTATGTATTTTTGTTGGTTTGGATTTTAACTGCTATTAGTTTCTTGTTTCTGTATCCAGCAACGTACAATTTATTAGAAATTCCTTCAGTTTTAAAACCTCAAGTAAGAATTTATGGTACTGGAATAATGAGAATCACGAGACATCCGCAAGCAATCGGTCAAATTATTTGGTGTTTAGCTCATACGTTATGGATTGGAACATCGTTTACATTTATAACTTCCTTAGGGCTAATTTCCCATCATCTATTTGCAATTTGGCATGGTGATAAAAGATTAGAAATAAAATTTGGTGACGAATTTTATAAGTACAAGAAAAGTACTTCAATAATTCCATTCGTCGCGATATTTGATGGGAGACAGCAAATTAAACTAAAAGAATTTTTGAAATTTTCTCAACTTGGAATATTAATAGCCATTTCCTTAATCTGGTGGTCTCATAAATATATAAATATTGCTGTTACAACATTTAATTCATCTTTTATATCTAAAATATTTAATTAGCAGTCTAATATTAGTAAATAAATGCTATTACAAATGCCTCTAGCTTCAGATATTGCATGGCTAATTCCTGTATTCCCACTAATTGGAGCGGTACTTTCTGGATTGGGCTTAATATGTGCGAACAAAAAAATCAATAATTCTAGAGAAATTGTTTCTATCAGTCTGTTGTCATTCGTGGGTGTTTCTGCAGTAATTAGTTATAAGACATTATTTGAACAAATAAATGGTTACCAATCAGTAGAAAAATTATTTGTTTGGGCAAGTGCAGGAGATTTCACAATACCCATGGGATTTGTTCTCGACCCATTAGGCAGCGTAATGCTTACATTGGTAACTACTATCACGTTATTAGTCATGATTTACTCTCATGGCTATATGGCTCATGATAAAGGTTATGTAAGATTTTTTACATATTTAGCTCTCTTTAGTAGTTCGATGATGGGTTTAATTATTAGCCCAAATTTACTAGAAATATACGTTTTTTGGGAATTAGTAGGAATGTGTTCATATTTATTAGTTGGTTTCTGGTACGACAGAGATGGTGCAGCTAATGCTGCTCAAAAAGCATTTGTCGTAAATAGAGTTGGAGACTTTGGATTATTGCTTGGAATTTTGGGTCTATTTTGGGCTACAAAAAGCTTTGACTTCAATGAAATTGCTTTAGGAGTATCACAATCAGTTGCCGACAATTCATTGCCAGTCTGGGCTGCATTATTACTTTGTTTTTTAGTCTTCTTAGGACCTATGGCAAAATCTGCTCAATTCCCTCTTCATGTTTGGCTCCCAGACGCTATGGAAGGTCCTACGCCTATTTCGGCTCTTATACATGCTGCTACGATGGTTGCTGCTGGAATATTCTTAGTAGCAAGGCTCCAACCTCTCTATTCATTATTCCCTTCAATTCAATTCATTATTGCTTTAGTTGGTACCATTACATGTTTCTTAGGAGCATCGATTGCTTTAACCCAGATGGATCTTAAAAAAGGTTTGGCATATAGTACTGTCTCTCAGCTCGGGTATATGATGCTTGCAATGGGGTGTGGCGCTCCGGTAGCAGGAATTTTTCACTTAATAACACATGCTTGCTTCAAAGCAATGTTATTTTTGGGGTCTGGCTCAGTAATTCATGCGATGGAAGAAGTGGTTGGTCATCAACCTGTACTTGCACAAGATATGAGATTGATGGGAGGTTTAAGAAAGAAAATGCCCTTTACTTCTACAACTTTCTTAATAGGTTGTATAGCAATAAGTGGTATTCCTCCATTAGCTGGATTTTGGAGCAAAGATGAAATATTGGGAAATGCCTTTATCTCGTTTCCAGCTTTCTGGTTCGTAGGATTTTTAACAGCTGGAATGACCGCTTTTTATATGTTTAGACTTTATTTTTTAACTTTTGAAGGAGATTTCAGAGGGGAAAATAAGGCATTACAAAAAGAGCTTTTATTAGCTTCTAAAATTCATATAGAAGATGAAGAACATGAAGTAGAACATGGATCACTCCATGAGTCCCCTTGGTCTATGACATTCCCCCTGGTTTTTCTAGCCTTCCCTTCAATAATTGTTGGGTTTATGGGAGTTCCTTGGGATAGTAAATTTGCAAACTTATTAGATCCTGAAGAAGCATTGATCGCTATTGAGTCCTTTGAATTAAAAGAATTCTTACCTCTAGCAATTGCATCTGTTCTTATTGCCTCAGTAGGTATAACTATTGCTTATCAAGCTTATTTTGCTAAGAAAATTAACTTATCAATTTTATTTGCACAAAGATTTCCATCTGTTAATAAGTTTTTATCAAATAAATGGTATCTAGATGATATTAATGAAAAACTTTTTGTGAAAGGTAGTAGAAAACTCGCAAAAGAAGTTTTGGAGGTTGATTCCAAAGTTGTTGATGGAGTGGTAAATCTTACAGGACTTGTAACATTGGGTAGTGGAGAGGGTTTAAAGTATTTTGAAACCGGTAGAGCTCAATTCTATGCTCTGATAGTTTTTGGAGGAGTTATTTTGTTGGTAGCAATATTTGGTTTCCAATCACCCCAAGTAACTTAATAACAAATGTGTGTCTTCACTGTTCATGGGATGAAAAAATCTAGATAATTTCTAGACTCAGTTTAAGATCAATTTCTTATTCATTTGAGCACTCATTTTTTGACACTTTTTGCACTAAATACAATAGGAACACTAGGTGGAGGTTTATCGGATTTCCATTGGCTTTCAGTATCTATTCTTTTTCCAATTGGAAGTGCATTTTTGATACCTTTTTTCCCTGATAAAGGAGAGGGTAAAGAAGTAAGATGGTTTGCTTTAAGTGTTGCTTTAATTACTTTTCTGGTAACTGTAGGATCCTACATAAACGGTTTTGATATCAATAATGAAAATGTTCAACTTAAAGAAAGTATAAATTGGCTTCCAAAGCTTGGACTTACTTGGTCATTAGGGGCTGATGGAATTTCAATGCCTCTTATCTTATTAACTAGTTTTATAACAGCTCTAGCTGTTTTAGCTGCATGGCCAGTAAAGTTTAAACCAAAATTATTTTTCTTTTTAATACTCATAATGGATGGAGGGCAAATAGCTGTTTTTGCCGTACAAGACATGCTCCTGTTTTTTTTGAGTTGGGAACTGGAACTTTTGCCAGTATATTTACTTTTGGCTATCTGGGGAGGGAAAAATAGACAATATGCCGCTACAAAATTCATTATCTATACAGCTGGTAGTTCCATATTTATTCTTTTAGCTGCATTGGCAATGGGTTTTTATGGGACTGAACTTCCAAATTTTGAGTTTTCTCATTTAGCTAGTCAAGATTTTAGTCAAAACTTCCAAATCCTTTGTTACATTGGTCTACTAATTGCTTTTGGTGTTAAACTCCCGATTGTTCCTTTGCATACTTGGCTCCCTGATGCTCATGGGGAGGCTACCGCGCCTGTTCATATGTTATTGGCAGGTATTTTATTGAAGATGGGCGGATATGCTCTTTTAAGATTTAATGCGCAATTATTACCTGTTGCTCATGCTCAATTTGCTCCACTATTAATAGTTCTTGGAGTAGTGAATATAATTTACGCTGCATTAACTTCATTTGCACAAAGAAATCTTAAGAGAAAAATTGCATATAGTTCAATTAGTCATATGGGTTTTGTCTTAATTGGAATAGGAAGTTTTAGTAGTCTTGGGACAAGTGGAGCGATGTTACAAATGGTTAGTCATGGATTAATTGGAGCAAGTTTATTTTTTCTTGTTGGAGCAACCTATGATAGAACAAAGACTCTTAAACTCGATGAAATGGGTGGGGTGGGACAAAAAATGCGAATTATGTTTGCTTTGTGGACGGCCTGCTCTCTCGCTTCTCTTGCCTTACCAGGTATGAGCGGATTTGTTTCTGAATTGATGGTATTTACTGGATTTGTTACTGACGAAGTTTATACTTTGCCTTTTAGAGTAGTAATGGCCTCTTTAGCAGCAATAGGCGTGATACTTACCCCAATTTATTTGCTGTCAATGTTACGTGAGATTTTCTTTGGTAAAGAAAATCCAAAGTTAACTGAAGATAGGAATTTAATTGATGCAGAGCCAAGAGAGGTGTATATTATAGCGTGTTTACTCTTACCAATAATAGGGATAGGTTTATATCCAAGGTTAGTTACAGAAAGTTATTTGGCTACAGTAAATAACCTTGTTGATAGGGATTTAAATGCGGTGAAAAGTATCCCCAAGACAAATATTTTTGCGGGAAATAAAACAAATCAATTATTAAAAGCACCAACTATATAATTTTCTTAATATATACAATTTCTTTTGGCATGGTAATTGATATAAAGATATCTTGAAAAAGATTTAAAATAATTCAAGTAACAAACTCAAAATCTATTGATAGGTCACAGCTAGGACCTAGATTACTCATAAAATTTCTTCAAGATGCAGCTGGAAGGGGAGATCTTGATCCATGGGATATTGATGTTATAAGTGTTATCGATAGCTTTTTAGAGCAGTTTAATCATAATTTACAAATTTCACCCACTGATCAAATTTCATATCAAAAAGACTTGTCTGAGACAAGCGAAGCGTTTTTTTCTGCCTCTGTATTAGTTAATTTAAAAGCTCAAGTTTTAGAATCTGATGTATTTCAAGGAGAAACATTAGGTTTTGACGAAGAAATTGGTTTGGATACTCAAGAATGGATTAATGAAGGATTTGATTTGCCAAAATATCCTGAAAAATATTTAAGAAGAAGATCTGTTGCTCAACCCATTATTAAACGTTCATCAACATTAGGAGAACTTGTTAGTCAACTAGAGTCAATTGCAGAAATAATTGAAACCCAAGATCTTTTGCTTATGAAGAGGAAAAGAAATAAAAAATACTCTAATAAGATCTTGATCTCTAAAGTTCAATCTTTAGCACATCGTGAAAAGCTTCCTGAAACGACGAAAGCACTTGGCAAGTTTATTGATGGTTGGGAAAAGGCACTACAATGGATTGATTTTGAATATTTAGTTAATAAATGGCAGACTGTAGTAAAAAGTGATTTGGATAAAGACAGATTGGGTGTATTTTGGGCTTTATTATTTTTATCATCGGAAAACAAAATTGAATTAAAACAACAAACTTCTCTTTATGGCCCAATACAAATAAAAAGGATTATTCCAAATGGAGGATTAGCTCAATTACCTATTGAAAACATTGATGTTTCAGGAATGTCTCCTAATGCTGCATAGTGTTAAAAGAGTAATAAAGTATAATCTTTTAAAAGAGGTATATAGAGCAGATGAAGGCAATGATACTTGCGGCAGGCAAAGGAACACGCGTTCAGCCCATAACGCATATTATTCCTAAACCAATGATTCCTATTTTACAAAAGCCTGTGATGGAATTTCTGTTGGAACTTTTAAAAGAGCATGGTTTTAAAGAGATAATGGTTAACGTTTCTCATCTTGCTGAGGAAATTGAAAATTATTTTAGGGACGGACAAAGATTTGGTGTGGAGATAGCTTACAGTTTTGAAGGAAGAATTGAAGATGGAGAAATGATTGGTGATGCTTTAGGTTCGGCTGGAGGATTAAAAAAAATTCAAGATTTTCAAAACTTTTTTGATGAAACTTTCGTCGTATTGTGCGGTGATGCATTAGTCGATTTGGATTTAACTGAAGCCGTTAAAAATCATAAGCAAAAAGGGGCAGTGGCAAGTCTAATAACAAAGAAGGTAACAAGAGAACAGGTATCCAGTTATGGAGTTGTAGTCTCTGATAAAAATGGAAGAATCAAAGCTTTTCAAGAAAAACCAGATATAGATGATGCTTTGAGTGATTCAATCAATACTGGTATTTATCTTTTTGAGCCTGAGATTTTTAACTATATTCCGTCAGGAGATAAATTTGATATCGGAGCTGATCTATTTCCTAAACTTGTTGAAATGGATTTGCCATTTTTTGCTTTGCCAATGGATTTTGAGTGGGTAGATATTGGAAAAGTTCCTGATTACTGGAGTGCTATTAGAAATGTTTTACTTGGTAAAGTAAGGCAAGTAGATATTCCTGGTAAAGAAATTAAGCCTGGAGTTTTCACAGGTCTTAATGTTGCTGCAAATTGGGATAAAGTTAATATAAAAGGACCCGTTTATATAGGAGGAATGACAAGAATAGAAGATGGTGCAACCATTATTGGCCCCTCCATGATTGGACCAAGTTGTTGTATTTGTGAGGGGGCAACTATAGATAACTCTATAATTTTTGATTATTCAAAAATTGGGAAAGGAGTTCAACTTGTCGATAAATTAGTTTTTGGTAGATATTGTGTTGGAAAAAATGGAGACCATTTTGATTTGAAAGATGCTTCTTTAGACTGGTTAATAACAGATTCAAGAAGATTAGATTTAACTGAACCATCTCCTCAGCAAAAAGCGATGGCAGAACTATTAGGTACTGATTTGATTAATATTCCAGATTGAGCCCAGCTTTTTCAAGTATCTCTGGGATAAGATGTTCTGCTTTGACTGCCATAAGGTGAATTCCATCTGCAATATTAATAAAGTCTTTTGCTTGCTCTGAAGCAATTAATATACCTTCTTGAAGTGGATTTTTTGCTTCCCTGAGACGATTTAAAATATTTTCAGGAATATTCGCTCCAGGTACAAATTTATTTATAAAAAGAGCATTTTTATATGATTTTAAAAGAAATACTCCTGCAATAACTGGGATGTCAAGTGGATTACTGATTTCGGTGCAAAAATCTTTTAAACATGTTTTATCCATAACTATTTGAGTTTGTAAGAAATTTGCTCCAGCTTCCTTTTTTTTGATTGTTCTACTTTTTAAACTTCTTTGATTTTGACAACTTGGATCTACTGCAGCACCTGTAAAAATATTAGTTCTTTTGTCTGGAAGTTGTCCAAAAGTAGGATCAATTCCTTGATTAAATGATTGAATTTGTTTTAATAATCTCACTGCCTCAAATTCATGAACTGCTTTTGTTTCTTGCTGATCACCAGCTTTAACAGAATCTCCTGTAAGGCATAAAATATTTTTAATACCTAAGGCATTTGCTCCAAGAATATCTGATTGTAAAGCAATTTTATTACGATCTCGGCAAGAGATTTGCATTATCGGTTCTATCCCATTTTCTAGTAATAGTTTAGACATTGCTAAACTACAAGTCCTCATTATTGCTCTACTTCCGTCAGTAATATTAACAGCATGAACCTTATTTTTGAGAAGTTGTGCTATTTTAATAAATCTCATGGGGTCCCCCCCTCTTGGCGGCATTAATTCTGCTGTAATTACTTTAGAATTTTTTTCTAAAGTTTGCTGAAGTTTCGATTTCAATTGCTTTTTACTCTACTTAGTTAAGAAGTTTACTGATACTGCTAAACTCAACTAATATATAAAAGGAACTGTTTAAATGCAAATGGTTGAAGAAGGTGTTAACGACATTGATATGATGGGTCTCTCATCTAGAGAGATGGAAATCATAGATTTAGTAGCTGATGGGCTTACAAATCAAGAAATTGCTGTAAAGCTTACTATTAGTAAAAGAACTGTTGATAACCATGTAAGTAATATGTTTACTAAAACAGGATCCAAAAATAGAGTAGCCCTTTTAAATTGGGCAATGGATCATGGAAAAATTTGTAGAGATGGATTTAATTGCTGTTCTCTACCTGATTCAGATCAAGATTAATATTATTAAATTGTTTGTCGATACTGTCTAATAAATTCATTAAACAATAATTTTCCGAATTTAGTGCAAAAAGTTCTGCATAATCAAGACATGCTTCTCTATCTGAGTTGACAAACCTTAATACTCCGTCCCTGTCATAAAGACCATACATATCAAAAATTACTAATAATGATATTTAAATATAAAAACAATATAAAGGGAAAGAGAGCTTTTTGGCTAGATTTCTTTGATTTTTTTTAAATCGTTGTTGTTCCATTTTGAATATGGATGTTTTGTCAGATTAAGATTGGTATACATTGTTAGACCTGTAATTTCTTTTGCTAAAAAAGGTGGAAGAATAACTTTTTCTTTTTCTTCAGTAAGCTCAATTTCGGCAATTTCTAAAGGAAAATTTTTGTCTTTAAAGCAATCTATAATCCAATCTTTTTGATTAATTTCTAAAAAATATCTTTCTTTTTTAATTGTATTTGCAAGAGTTTCCATTATTTTTTCACCTTCACTTGGTGGTATTAAGTATTCATATTCATAATTAGTGAAATTTTTAATATGTTTTTTAAGGGCAATTTTAAAGTTTTTGCCGTTGAATCTGACTCTAATGATCCAACCTTCTAAGTCATAGGAAAGATAGCCCTGCTCTATAAAAGTTTTACGTTTAATAAATTCCTTCCATTTATCATTTTTGATAAGAAATCGCCTTTCAATTTCTAATGCCATCTAATTATTTTGATTATTTTTTAATGATAAATCTCCTGTCCAATCAAGCTTTTTAATTAATGTAATATAGTAGGACATGCTTTTATTAAATTTAATCATTTTGCAGGGATTTGTTACTTTATTAATCTCGCAATAATCATTTTCTTTTATAGTCATACATTTATATCCATCTTTCCATAATTTAATTTCTCTTTTATTCTTTTGAACGACTCTGATAATTACTTTACTTGTATCAGGAATGATAATTGGACGGCTGGCTAAGCTCATAGGACATATTGGATTTATTACAAATGCATTTATTGAAGGGTGTACAATTGGACCTCCTGCTGCCATAGAGTACGCTGTGGAGCCAGTTGATGAAGAAATAATTAAACCATCACCTTTATATTCGTTTACTTTTTCATTATCTATTTCGATTTGAATTTGATTGGTTGGAGAAATATCTTCTTCAACAGATTTAAAATAGAAATCATTTAATGCGTCGTAACTTTTGAGTATTTTTCTTTCTATATTCTTAACATTACTATAAACATTACAATGTAACCTGTTTCTTAAATCAATAATGAATTCCTCTCTTTCTAAAATTTTTATAAATGATTGGTCAAATAAGAAATCTTTTTCCTGAGTTAAAAATCCTAAATTACCGCCAATATTAAAACTAAGTAAGGGAATATCATAATTAACTAATGCATTTGCAGATTTAAGAACCGTGCCATCACCCCCAAGAACAATCACTACATCTGGTAATGCAGCAAGATTACAAAAGTAGCTTTCTAGTTGATTGTTATTAAAATCACTTTCTATCCTTTTTGATTTAATATTTCTATCATTGATAGCCTTTTCACAAAATATGGATGCTTCTTCAGCAGAAGAGCTGTTTGAACGATAAATAATAAGAACTAATGAAAGTTTCACTCGATGCTTTTACCATTTTAATAAATTAAAACTTTCCATATCTACAGTGACTCTATTTCTATAAAGAGATAACAATATAGCTAAACCTACCGCAGCTTCTGCTGCTGCAACCGTAATAACAAAAATTGTAAAAACCTGTCCTTGAATTAGATTGTTGTCTACATAAGAAGAGAATGCCATCAAATTTATATTCACTGCATTCAACATTAATTCTATGCTCATTAGAACTCTTACTGCATTTCTACTATTTAATAATCCCCAAATACCAATACAAAATAATATTGATGAAACTATTAAAAAAGCTTGTAGGGGAATGGATTCTAAATTCATATTAATTTTTTTTAATAAGCAAAGGTTCACTTGGTTTCTCAATTAGCTCTTGGTCTACTGGTAATCCTGTTGAAATATCTTTATTCATTACATCTCTTCTAGCTAAAACTATAGCTCCAATCATGGCCATTAAAAGTAATACAGATGCTACTTCAAACGGGAGCAAGTAATCACTAAATAAATGTTCCCCTATTCTTATTGTAGATTCCTCACCAATAGATGAACTAGGATCAGACAACCCCCAAATATTTGATAAGTCAACTCTAATTAATAGACTTAGAAGAGTTAAACAAATTGATGTTGATATAATTTTTCTTGACTTGATGTTCTCAATAGGCTTTAAATCTTCTTTCTTATTAACTAACATTATTGCAAAAATTATCAGAACATTAACTGCACCTACATAAACTAAGACTTGAGCTGCAGCAACAAAACTCGCGTTTAATAGAAGGTATAAGCCTGCAACACTCATGAATACTCCACCAAGCAAGAATGCAGAGTAAACAATGCTCTCTAAAAGAATTACTCCTAGGGCTCCAACTATTACAACTAAAGAAAGTATTGAAAAACAAATTATTTGGGTTGTTACTGCTATTGACATGTATTATTTTAAATTATTTATTTGGTTTGACAGCCGTATCATTAATATCATTCACTTCAGATTTCATCCAATCATAGACTTCTTCTGGTAATTTACCAACTCGAACGTCAGAAGGAGAAACTTCATGAGGATCCATAACGCCCTTAGGCAAATAGGCTAATTCCCTAAGAGGTTTTACAGATGGATCAGTAGTAACGTTTGTAGGAAGTCTACCTAAGGCTACATTGTCAAAATTTAAGTTATGTCTATCGAATGTAGCTAATTCATATTCCTCAGTCATAGATAAACAGTTTGTTGGACAATATTCAACACAATTCCCGCAAAAGATACAGACTCCAAAGTCTATAGAGTAATTTCTAAGTTCCTTCTTTTTTGTTTCTTTATTCATAACCCAGTCAACTACTGGTAGATTTATCGGACAAACGCGAACGCATACCTCACAGGCAATACATTTATCAAATTCATAATGGATTCTTCCTCTATATCTTTCAGAAGGAATTAACTTCTCGTAAGGGTATTGAACAGTAACTGGCCGTCTTCGGAGATGATCAAAAGTTACAGAAAGACCGTCATATAGATATTTACCAGCGGTGTAGGCTTCTTTAATATAGCTATTTACTTTTTGAAGAAAGTCTTTCATTTTAAAGAATTTGCTTAATCATTGTATTCTAATGGATTTTTTTTCTGTTTAAGTATATGTACTTAAACATTATCCACCAAAAAATTGAGGTAAAGCCAATTTTAATCCTGCTGTCACAAGTAGATTAGCAAGAGATATTGGTAAAAGGAATTTCCATCCTAAATCTAAAAGTTGATCTATTCTCACCCTAGGTGTTGTCCAGCGCAATAATATAGCAATAAAAACCAATAGATATGCTTTGAGAACAGTCATTATGATTCCAATAGAAGCTGTGAAAACTTGGATCACAGGAGCATTAATTGGGAGATTTAGGGTTTTAGCAATTATCTCAACAGGAATAGGGAACCCCCATCCTCCTAAATAAAGTATTGATACTAATAATGCAGATAAGATCAAATTTATATAACTACCTAAATAAAACAATGCAAATTTCATTCCAGCATATTCAGTTTGATAACCTGCTACTAATTCTTCCTCAGCTTCTGGTAAGTCAAATGGTAACCTTTCGCATTCAGCTAGAGCACATATCCAAAAAATTATAAAACCAATAGGTTGTCTCCATATATTCCAACTGAATATTCCAGCTCCACTTTGTTGATTAACAATATCAACAGTGCTAAGGGAGTTTGTCATCAAAACTATAGCAAGTACGGACAAAGCAAGAGGTATTTCATAACTTATAGATTGAGCAGCTGCTCTTAATCCGCCTAATAATGAGTATTTATTATTCGAGGCGTATCCACTCATAAGAAGTCCAATAGGTTGAATACTACTTAGAGCTATCCAAAGAAAAATTCCAATGCCAACATTACTAATAAGTAAGTTCTGTCCAAAAGGAACAATTAACCAAGAGAGAATAACCGGTACTAATACCAATATTGGACCTGCAGTGAAAAGAATTGAATCTGCTTTTGCTGGAATAATATCTTCCTTTACAAGTAATTTAAGTCCGTCTGCAATTGGTTGGAGTACTCCTAGAGCCCCTGCATATTCTGGTCCTATTCTTTGTTGAGCAGCGGCAGATATTTTTCTTTCTAACCAAACCGTTACTAATACTCCAATTACTGCTGATACTAAAACTAATAACATTGGTAAAGGAAGCCAGATTATATGAGCAAGTTCACTTGATAAGCCAAAACCTTTTAAGATTTCATTAAAACTATATTCGAGATCTAATCCGGTGTTCAAAATTTTCTTGTTATTTACTTTATAGATTAACTCTTCCTTAACAATATGTGTGTTGTTTATGAAAAGCTGAAAATATTATTTTCTATTTTCTAAAGAGATCCAATCTCTTGGAGCCGAACCGGTATAAATTTGAGATGGTCTGAAAATTCTGTTAGCTCCTAATTGTTCTCTCCAGTGAGCTAACCAACCTGCGACTCTTGATATTGCAAAAATAGGAGTAAATAAGTCACGGGGAATACCAAGTTTTCTGTAAACAAGGCCAGAATAGAAATCAACGTTAGGAAAAATACCTTTTCCTCCTAGTCTTGGGATTGCCTCTAATTCTAATTTTTTAGCAACTTCATACATTTTATCTTCACCAAATCTGATAAAAAGCTCATCTGCTAATTTCTGAAGGATAATTGCTCGAGGATCTTTGACCTTGTACTCTCTATGGCCGAAACCCATTATTTTACTTTTGTTTTGAATTGCATCCTCTAGAAAAGATGCCGCTTTTTCAGGACTTTTGATATCTTCTAACATTGCAATTACATCCTCATTTGCTCCTCCATGAAGTGGACCAGCTAATGTTCCTACTGCAGATGCAATTACCGCGTATGGGTCGGTAAGAGTGCTAGCAGTAACTCTCGCGCTAAATGTACTCGCATTTAAACTATGCTCTGCATGAAGAATTAGGCATCTATCAAAAACTTTTGCAGCTATAGGATCTTGTTCTTTCTCAGTCAACATGTAAAGAAAATTTGATGAGTAAGATAAATCGTCTCTAGGTTGAATGGGATCTTGTCCTTTTCTTATGAGTTGAAATGCAGCAATCATTGTTGGAATTTTTGCAATGAGCCTTATGACGGCGTTATAGATATATTTTGGATCATCTATCGCTCTTCTTGAGTAGAAAAGACCAAGAGAGGCTGCACTGGATTGAAGGGCATCCATTGGATGGCCAGTGGCAGGGAAGCATTTCATCATATCTCTTACTCTGAAGCTTAATCTGCGATGCATTTGCACTTCTTGTTCAAAATCCCTTAATTCTTTTGCTGATGGTAATTCTCCCCAAATTAATAAAAAAGCAGTTTCTAAGAAACTACTTTTCTGTGCTAATTCTTCAATAGAGTATCCTCTATATAATAATTTCCCTTTTTGACCGTCAATATCACATATTGATGAATTAGTTACTGGGACACCCTCTAATCCTGGTTTTAAAATTAGTTTGTTAGTATCCAAATTTTTTAATGCAATAAATCCTTTATAGGTACAAGATAGTCTAATAATTTTTAGTTAACCATAAGATATCGATTAAACTTAATTATTAAAATATTTTTAAATTAGTTTCTGCATAATAAAAAGGATTTATTTCTGGAATAGATTGTTTTATTATTGCCTTAAATTCTACAATTGATGTATTAATTACATTTTTAAAAAAATAATTAATATTTTCTAAATAAGAAAGATTTTTATACTGAATAGGATAGGGATTTTTAAAATTAATTTTTTTATTTAAAAAATATTTAGGATAACTCTTACCTTGAAGATCAAAAAAATCATTTGAAATTAAATCTATATCTGCTTCATTTATTAAAGTGTTACAAATAAAGTTTAGATGGTCAGTTTGAACTGAAAAAATCTTTTTATAATTAGATTGTTTTATAATTTTATCCTCTTTTTTAAGTTTTTCGTTTGAATATACTGTATAAATATTATTATTATTTTCTAAAGTATTTTTATTAAAATCTTCCAATAATTTTATGTTGTCAAGTGAAAAATCATTTTTATTATATATTAAAAACCAATTATTTTCAGAATTTAAGAATAGTATATCTTGCTTAATTTTATTATTTAATTCTTTAATAATATCCTTTTCAAAACTACTGATTTCGATATTATTAAGATATTCATTAGATTCTAATAAATTATTAAAAATGGATATTTGATAGTTTCTTTTATCTATTATATTCTCTTTATCTAAGTCTTTATAAGATATAATATCCGAACTCTTGTTATTATTAATTAAATACGATTTAAATATAATTTCCTTATCTTTAAGATCAAACAATGTTACTAAATAGTCTTCTTTTTTATGAGAATAATTTTTATTATTTAATAGTTCGTTTGTTTTAAAATTATTAGTTAAAAAAATATTATGTTCATTTCTGAAATTATTTAATACTTCTTTAAAAGATATATCTCTTTTATCATTATTTTTATTAATATTGTTTGATTGTATTGCATCAAGTATTAAGACTTTATTAGAAGAAGTAATAATATAATTATCATTAGTTCGATAAATATATTTTAAATAATTTAATTTATTTTCTCTAAATATTTTTATTAATTTATTTTGCTCATCTATTTTATAAGTAAGATTCAAAATATCATCTATATCTTTTTTATCCTTAATTTTGAATATTATTAAAATATCATCTTTATCTTTTTCTTTATTATCATATGTAGTTATTACAAGTTCATTATTGTAAATTTCGTCTAATTTGGTTGTGCCTAAATCTAATCCTAAGTAAGCGAATATACTATTTTTTATCAAAATAAGCTCAACCTGATCCTTTGTTTCAAAGTTTTTTCTTATGTCATCAATAATTTTTGAAGTTTTAGTATTTGAAATAAAGACTGTTTTATTATCTTTTGGTAAGTACTTTAAAATTTTTAATTCTGAAATATCATTTTGTCTTACTTTATTTAAACTGTAAGAAATTTCTTCGAATCCAAAGATAAAGCATAAGATTATTATTGTTATTACTGTTAAGTATTTAATATTCATTTTTATTTTTAACAGTAAACATATTCTTGTAACCTTACTTATAAAATTATTAATAACAAATATTTTATTTTAACAATTGGCAAATTATCCGAAAAATTTAAATGCTTTTGATCTTAATGAATGGTTTAATTCTGAAGATGAAAATCCTATTATTATTGATGTTAGAGAGGATTCAGAACTCGAAATTGCTTGTTTCCCAAGAGAATTTGTACATTTACCAATAAGTAAAGTTTCGGCCGAGTACGTAAAAACAAAAATTAGTGATGCAAAAGATAAAAAGTTTGTTGTTCTTTGTCATGCCGGTATCAGAAGTTATAATTTTGGACAATGGACATTAGATAACAACCTCGTAAATGAGATTTGGAATCTAGAAGAAGGTATAGATGGATGGAGCAAGTATATTGATCAAACTATTCCTAGGTATTAGTTAATCAATATTCAATGATGCTGCAACAGTATTAACATCCTTATCTCCTCTGCCAGAACAATTAATTACAATTTCTGTATCTTTATCTAAGGTAGGACATAATTTTTCTAACCACGCAAAGGCATGAGCTGTTTCTAGTGCAGGGATAATACCTTCTAGTTCACTCACTAGTTTCAAAGCGTCTAAAGCTTCTGCATCAGTTACAGAGCCATATTCTGCTCTTCCTATATCTTTTAAATAACTATGTTCAGGACCTACCCCAGGATAATCAAGACCTGCGCTTATTGAATGTGCTTCTTGTACTTGACCATCCTTATCTTGTAAAAGAAGACTCATTGATCCATGTAAAATTCCTACGGATCCTTTAGTAATAGTCGCGGCATGTTTTTCAGTATTGACTCCGCTTCCTGCCGCTTCAACTCCAATTAGTCGAACTGACTTTTCTTTTACGAAAGGATGAAAAAGACCCATTGCATTTGACCCTCCACCTACACAAGCAAGCAAAATATCAGGTAATGATCCAAATGA
>QBXH01000014.1 GCA_003283415.1 Prochlorococcus sp. AG-321-E21
AGTAATAACTTTCTATCATGTAGAAGATTTTTAAGATATTTTTTCTTTTCAATTAATTCTTTCATGTCAATTTCTATATGCTTTCTTTCTAAATTTGTTAATTTTTTAAGAGGCATACTTAAAACTGCATCTGCTTGTTTAATACTTAAATTTAGTTTAGGTATTAATATTGTTTTGGCTTCAGTTGCATTTTCAGAGTTTTGAATAATTTCAATAATAATTTTTATATTGTTAGTTGCTATAGAAAAACCTTCTAATATTTCAAGTTTTTCCGAGGCAATTTTTAAAAAATAATTTGTTCTTTTTCTTATTGTTTCTTCCCTAAATTCTAAAAAATAATTTAGATATTTTTTTAAACTTAGTTGTACAGGCTTACCGTTTATTAACGCTAAAAATATTGCACCAAAATTCGATTGTAATGCTGTGCGTTTGAATAAATTTGATACTACAATTTCAGAATTTGAATCTTTTTTTAATTCAATAACTATTCTCATTCCCTCTCTATCACTTTCATCCCTAATATCAGATATTCCATCAATTTTTCCGAGATTTACTAATTCTGCAAGCTTTTCAATCCATCCGGCTTTACTTACTTGATAAGGAAGTTCTGATATTATTAGTGCATTTTTTTTATGTTTCCCTTTTCCTAAATTAATTTCTTCATTTTTAATTACTCCTCTTATTGTTATAGACCCTCTTCCTGATTGGTATACTTCTTTAATTGCCTCATTATAAATTAATTCTCCTCCAGTAGGAAAGTCTGGTCCTAATATAAATTTTGATAATTTCAAGTCACTTATTTCTTTATCCTTGATTAAAGCAATTAAACCATCAATTATTTCACCTAAATTGTGTGGAGGAATATTTGTTGCCATACCAACAGCAATTCCTGAGGAACCATTTAAAAATAAAAATGGTAGCTGGGCTGGCAATATATCTGGTTCTTGTTGGGAACCGTCAAAATTGTTTGAGTAACTTACTGTTTCAGATCCAATTTCTTTAAGAAAACATTCATGAGCTATTGGAGCTAGGCGTGTTTCGGTATATCTCATTGCAGCTGGTGGATCGTTATCAACAGATCCAAAATTTCCATGACCATCAAGAGTTGGATATTTCGTAGAAAAATCTTGTACTAATCTAACCAGTGCTTCATAGACTGCTTGATCTCCATGAGGATGATATTTGCCAAGTACATCACCAACAACTCTGGCACATTTTCTGAATGGTCTATCTGGAGTAAGCCCTAATTCATGCATTGCGAATAGAATTCTTCTTTGGACTGGTTTTAAACCATCTCTAGCATCAGGCAAAGCACGTCCCACTATTACGCTCATTGCATATTCCAAATATGAACGTTGCATTTCTTCTTGTAGTGATATAGAAGTGAATTTTTCCTTAGTCATTTAATGGGAAATCTATAGTGAGCTTTCATAAACTAAATTAAGATTAATAGGTAAATAAATATTTACCAGTGTTTATCTATTAGAAAATTTTATTTTAATTTTGTTTTTGCAAATAATATTTCTTTTCTAAGTTGAGGATTTTCAAAAAGTTTTTCAGTAGAACTTTGCAATTTTTCTCCCCAAAGCTGTTCTTTTCTGTAATTAAAATCAACATAATTTGGGTTTTTATTTAAAGCTTTTTTTGCTAAGAATATGGCTTTATTGATGTCTTTGTTTTTTAGACATGAAGCAAGTGCTAAAAGTGGTTCAGCGCTTTCTTCTAGATTAATAGCTTTTTCGAAAGAGAAAATAGAAAGATTAATTTTATTTAGCTCAAAATATGCTAGGCCCTTATTGTTAATTGCCTGCCAAAAATCTACTTTAATTTTAATAGCATTATCAAATTCTTTTATAGCTCTTTCAAAATTCTTTTCTGTTAAATAAACATTACCCAATTGGAATATTGCATTAAAGTTTTCTGGGAGGATTTTAATGCCTTTTTCTAAGGATACTTTTGCTTTTTTTAATTTTAATTGTTTTAAGTATATAGTACTTTTTGCAAAATATATTTCACCTAATTTGGGATTTATTTTCTGAGCATTATTTAGTGAAATTAATGCATCATCATATAATTTGTTGGCTATTTGTGTTTCTGCAAGAATAGTCCATAATGTTTCATTTGTATTATCAATGTTTATAGCTAGTTTTGCTAAATTTAGACTATCTTTTATTTGTCCATAATATAGAAGTTGATAAGCTTTTTTACCTATTGATAAACCTTTTTTTTGAAAGCTTCCTGTCTCCGGGAAATAATAATATGGTATTAAAGCTTTTAAAGTTTCAGGAATAAAAAAATGGCTAACAATTATTAAAAAAAATAATATTTTTAAAAGAGATTTTTTCATATATTTATTAATTTTTTAGCATTGCTTTTATATTTCTTTTCCACATCCATGGTTTTATCCTTTTTAATGTAGTACCTTGTAGATTCTCTTCCCATCTTTTTTCATCCCAACTTAATGATTCAATATTAAGATTTTCAACCCATGGTTTTGGATTTGCTTCAATACTTTTATTAAAAGGAACTTTTTTATTCCAAGGACATACATCTTGGCAAATATCACAACCAGCAATCCATCCATTTAAATTTTTTTCTATATGTTTTGGAATAGTTTGTTCTCTATTTTCAATAGTATGGTAGGCAATACATAGCTCAGAATTAATAACGAAAGGTTCTGTTATTGCATGCGTTGGGCATCTTTCAATACATTTTTCACACCCCCCACATAGAGATTGGGAACCTTTATCAGGTGTAAAATCTTCTGAAAGAATCATAAAACCTAATGTAAGCCACGAGCCATATTTTTTATTGATAAGATTACTATTTTTGCCAATCCAACCTAGACCTGCTTCTTCTGCCCATGCTTTTTCTAGAAGAGGAGATGTGTCAACGCAAATTCTCCACTTGCAATCTGGAACTTCAGTATTAATCCATTTACCTATTTTTTTTAATTTTTTGTTAATGACTTTGTGATAATCATCTCCTTGTCCAAATTTTCCAATTTTAAATTTCGTTTTTTCTCTGTGTTTTTCACTTAAATAATTAAATCCAACAGTTAAAACACTTTTCGCTCCATTTAAGAGAGATTCTATACTTTTTCTTCTTTCAGCTTCCATCCATTTCATTTCAGAATGATAATTATTTGCTAGCCATCTTTCTAATGCTTTAGTTCTTAGCTTTAGGCGAGAACTTCCTGGAATTGATGCTATTCCAGACACAGCAAAGCCTTCGAATAGAGCTCTTTTTTTTAGCTTATCACTGAGTTCTTCTTTATTTTGAATCATATTTCTCATACTTATATTATGAATTACAATGAAAAAAAAGGTGTTATTAAACTAAGAAACTAATAAATAATTTTAATTTATTAAAAATAAATATATCCCTATCAAAGAAAACTAGCTAAATTATTAGTAAAATGAATAAAATTAGGAAGTTTAATTTTGGTTGAATCTACTCAAAGTCAAGATTCGAACCTAGGTACTAGGCTCCAACAAGATTTAAAAAATGATTTGATAGCAGGATTGTTAGTTGTTATTCCATTAGCAACCACTATTTGGTTATCTTCTATTGTTAGTAAATTTGTTCTCACATTAGTTACCTCAGTCCCTAAACAATTAAATCCATTCATAACATTAAATCCTTTATTACAAGATTTAATTAATCTTACATTAGGTTTAACAGTACCCTTATTGGCAATTTTGTTAATTGGGTTGATGGCAAGAAATTTTGTTGGGAGGTGGTTGTTAGAATTTGGAGAAGGTACTTTATCAAAGATTCCAGTTGCAGGAGCTGTTTATAAAACTCTTAAACAATTACTTGAAACTTTTTTAAGTAATAAGTCCAATAGGTTTAGAAGGGTTGTTTTAGTAGAGTATCCACGGGAGGGTTTATTTAGTATTGGCTTTGTAACTGGGGATGTTGGCTCATCGCTTCAATCAGAATTGGATGAGAAATTGTTGAGTGTTTTTATACCCACGGCCCCTAACCCAACGACGGGGTGGTATACCTTAGTTCCTGAATCCTCTGTCAAAGATCTTGCTATTTCAGTAGAAGATGCATTTAGAACAATTATTTCGGTTGGTATTGTTAATCCAGACGAAAAAGATAACTCTTCAAATCCCACTTTTTCGAAATTATTTTCTCAGCTTAGAGCTTCTACAAATACTTCATCTACTTAATTGATGCATAACAGATCGTTATCAAGAGAATTATCATTAATAACATTAGGTCTTATTAAAGATACAGGAGATTTAGAATTAAACAAAATTCAAATTGATGAAATCTTTGAATCAGCTTTAGATTCTTTAATAAATCACTGTAGAGATGAGTTAGATGACTGTGAAGCAGATTTAGAAAATGTATCGCAACATCTTTTAGATAGTGAATTAAAGGAAGGCAGTAATTCTTCTTTTGGAAATGTTCGAGATGAACTCAAAAAAGCTTTTCATAAAATTGAATCTGTAATGAATTCACTTTCAGTTACTTTAGATTTTCCAAAATTGGTTGTTTCAAGTAATCAAAATGATATGAGAGAAGATGTAAATCATAGAATTTCTAGCATAATTAATAATTTACAATCTATAGATTTTGAAATTGATGAAGTAATGGATGGATGGAGATTAAAAAGATTGCCTAGGGTTGATCGTGATATTTTACGCTTAGCTTATGTAGATATGCATTTTCTTAATACTCCTGTTGCAGTTGCCTGTGATGAAGCTGTCAATTTAGCAAACAAATATTGTGACACACAAGGTAGAAAAATGATTAATGGGGTTTTAAGGAGATTGCAAAAAGTTAAGGTGAAGTAATTATTTGATATAAATCAATAAGATTTTATAATTTAATTAAATATGATTTAAAAATATTTATGATTACTAATGAATCTGATAGTTCTCGTGAATGGGCTTCTCAAGCTTATGCTTTATTAAAACAAAAACAAGAATTAAAAAAACAAGAAGCACAATTAAAAGAAGAGAAACTTAAAGAAGATCAGATAAAAAAAGAGAAACTTAAAGAAAATCAGTCAAAACAAATATTTGATAAACAAGATTTTTCTGATTTCCAGGATGGTCCTGAAGTTAAATTAGGAGAGTTTGATGATGATTTTACTTGGTCAGCTATGGTGTTGGCTGCTCAAGGAAAAAAAGTAAATGAAATATCAATTGATGAAATAGATTGGTTGAGTAAATTACGTAGAGGTTTAGAAGAAACAAGAAAAGGTTTTGTTTCAGAATTATTAGACAAATTAGGAGATGATCCACTTACACCAGAATCTTTAGATGATTTAGAAACTTTATTAATAAGAGCTGACGTTGGTATTGACTCAACAGATAAGGTGATTAATTCGCTTAGAAAAAAATTAAATGAAGAGGTTGTTGGAGGAGAAGAAGGAATAAGATTTTTAAAAAATGAATTACGAGCGATCATTGAAAAACCAATAATAAATTCGGGTACAAATATTCTTGTTCCACAGAAAGGAAAGTTAAATGTTTGGTTAATAGTTGGAGTAAATGGAGTAGGTAAAACTACAACATTGGGTAAACTTGCGTATTTGTCATCAAAAAGTAATTATCAAACTTTAATAGCTGCAGCAGACACTTTCAGAGCAGCAGCTGTAGAACAATTAAAGGTATGGGGGGATAGAAGTAAAGTTGATGTTATTTCAAATCAATCAAAGAATGCAGATCCCGCAGCAGTAGTTTTTGATGCTATTAATGCAGCTCATAAACGTAAAAGTGATTTATTACTCGTAGATACTGCTGGAAGACTTCAGAACAAAAATAATCTTATGGATGAATTATCAAAAATAAAAAAAATTATTGATAAAAAAGTACCTGATGCAATTATTGAATCATTATTAGTTTTAGATGCTAGTCAAGGACAAAATGGATTAAAGCAAGCAAAAAGTTTTGCAAAATCTGCAAATTTAAGTGGTGCAATTATTACTAAATTAGATGGTACTTCCAGAGGTGGTGTCTCTCTAGCTGTTTCTGCAGAAGTTAATTTACCAATAAGATTTATCGGCGCTGGTGAGGGGATTAAAGATTTAAGACCTTTTAATAGCTTTGAGTTTGTAGAAGCTTTGCTTGCTGATAGATAAAAATAAAATTAATTTTATTTAAAAATGTATTTTTAGTGTTAAAACATATCTATGGACTTTATTTGTTTTGTCTAATAACCAAAAAGGAAAATTATTTTCTAACGACATTAATCAAAATTTTTTAGAAAAGGATGATAGTTCTTCTCTTAGGGAGAAAGATAAATTTATTGAAATAGCATCTTCATTAGCTTATTATTTAAAATCTTTTTCGAATATAAAAAGACTTTTGGATTATATTTCTTTAATTTTTAAACATACTTTTAATCAACAATTAAGTATTGTTATTCCTTTAAACGAAAAGGGAGAAATATGGAAAGAAAATATTACGTTTGCTGGGGTTACAAAAAATTTAAAAATGGATAGTGAAATTAAAAGTTACTTAAGTAATTTTGATTTTTCTAAAAATTTTAAATTAAAAGAAATAAATTCTTTTGAAAAACTTTTAAATAATAAATTTAAAGAATACGTAATCAAGTCTTATAAAGTTTTGTCACGAGGAAAGTGTAGAGGATTTGTTTATACCTTTAAACAAAATACTTCAAATGAGTATGTATACAATGAGCGTAATTTAAATTTTATTATTAGTTGTTTAGCGGTTGGTTTAGAAAATTATTGGTTAATTAAAATAAAAAAGAAGCACGAAAACGTTGATAGAGAAATTTCTATTGGTGCAGAAATTCAATCACAACTTTTACCCGATTATTGTCCAATTATTTTTGGCGTCGATTTAGCAGCCCATTGTAGACCAGCCCTTCAATTAGGAGGAGATTATTATGACTTTATGTCTTTGAAAACAAATATCTCTGAAAGGAGAAGGGAAAAGGCAAGGTGGGCTTTAGTTATTGGAGATGTTATGGGGAAGGGTATTCCTGCTGGTCTATTAATGACGATGTTAAGAGGAATGCTAAGAGCAGAGGTCTTGACTGGTTTGCCTCCAGATAGAATATTGCATGATTTAAATCAGTTAGCTATTTATGACTTGGACCAATCGCATAGATTTATTACTTTATTTTATTCGGATTATGACCCTAGAACAAAAAAATTAAGATTTGCAAATGCTGCTCATAACCCCCCTTTGCTTTGGAAAAGTTCTGAGCAAAAGATTATTAAGTTAGATACAGAAGGTTTTGTTCTTGGTTTGCAAAATGATTCTGAATATCAATGTGGCCAAATACAACTTAATGAGAATGATACTATTCTTTATTACACAGATGGAGTAACAGATTCTTCTAATTCATTAGGGGAAAGATTTGATGAAGAACGTTTAATTAAATCATTTTCAAAATTATGTCAGCAATCACTGAAATCCAAAGAAATCTTAAATAATATTTTTAAAACTTTAGATGAGTTTACTGGGAAGCATAGACAATTAGAAGATGATGCTTCAATGGTAGTCTTTAAGCTAGATTAGATTTTTTGTCACATATATAAAAAAATGCTTTATTAGAAGTAACTAAAGTTTTGATTCATATGTCTAAAGTTTGGAGTAATAGGTTTGATAGTAGTCTGAATCCTTTTATTGAAGAGTTTAATGCTTCAATTAGTTTTGATAAGACACTAATTTTTGAAGATATAGAGTGTTCTATTGCTCACGCAAAA
Organism: Prochlorococcus sp. AG-321-E21; assembly: GCA_003283415.1. GTDB lineage: Bacteria > Cyanobacteriota > Cyanobacteriia > PCC-6307 > Cyanobiaceae > Prochlorococcus_A. The sequence goes on from QBXH01000014.1 coordinate 7,703, forward strand.
ATGTTAGGCAAAACAAAAGTTTTGACTTCTAATGAATCATTAAAGATTATTGAAGGTTTAGAAAGTATAAAACAAGATTTTATTGCAGGTAAATTTTCTCCTGAAGCTCCATCTGAGGATATTCATTACTGTATCGAAGAAAAACTCATTGATATAATAGGCGAAACTGGAAAAAAATTACATACTGGTAGAAGTAGAAATGACCAAGTCGGAACAGATATTAGATTATGGCTTAGAAAAAAAATTGATAATATTGATATTCTATTATTGGAACTACAAAGCTCTCTATTATCAATTGCAGAATCAAATATTTATACTTTAATTCCTGGTTATACGCACATGCAAAGAGCTCAACCTTTGTCTTTTGCTCACCACCTTTTGGCTTATCTTGAAATGTTTCAAAGAGATCGTGAAAGGCTTAAAGAAGTTAGGTCTAGAGTTAATATATCGCCTTTAGGCTCAGCGGCTTTAGCGGGCACTAAAATTAAAATAGATAGATACTTTACAGCTGAGGAATTAGGATTTGAAAATATTTATAAAAATAGTATTGATGCTGTAAGTGATAGAGATTTTTGTATTGAATTTGCCTCATGTTCTGCTTTGATAATGTCTCATTTAAGTAGAATTTCAGAAGAAATAATTTTGTGGGTAACCGATGAGTTTTCTTTTGCAAAACTAACTGATAAATGTGCAACTGGGAGTAGTTTGATGCCTCAGAAAAAGAATCCAGATGTTCCAGAATTAATAAGGGGAAAAACGGGACGAGTTTATGGACATGTTCAATCTCTATTGACAATGATAAAAGGAGTACCTCTCTCTTATAATAAGGACTTTCAAGAGGATAAAGAGCCAATTTTTGACATAGTAGATACTATTTCTGATTGTTTAAAAGCTATGACAATTTTATTTAATGAGGGGATAGAATTTAATGTTGAAAAGTTAATGGATTCAGTACATAGTGATTTTTCTAATGCAACTGATTTGGCAGATTATTTAGTAACTAAAAACGTACCTTTTAGAGAGGCGTATCAAGTAGTTGGAGACATTGTGAAGTATTGTTTAACAAAAGAAATTTTATTAAAAGATCTGAAATTAGAAGAATTTCAAACATTTCATAACGAATTTAAAGAAGATATTTTTGAAAATCTCAATCCTATGAACGTAGTCAAGTCAAGAAATAGTGTAGGTGGTACAGGATTTGATCAAGTAAAAATTGAAGTAAATAATTGGAAGAAAAAATTAAACACTTAAATCTCAAGTAATTTTCTACAAAAAGGTATGAATTGAAGTAGGGTATTATAGTAATGTATATGAGCTACCTAATAAGTAGTTTTTATCTTGGTTATCATTTAAAGTTGAGTTTCTAGTGAGTATTTTTGTTGGTAATTTGCCTTTCCGCGCAGAGCGAGAGGACATCTTAGAATTATTTACACCATATGGTGAAGTTATGAATTGTTCTCTTCCCTTAGAAAGAGATACAGGTAGAAAAAGAGGTTTCGCTTTTGTCGAAATGGCAGATGAAGCACTTGAGACATCAGCTATTGATGGTCTTCAAGGTACTGAGCTTATGGGAAGACCTTTAAGAATTAATAAGGCTGAGCCGAGAGGAGGAGGCGGCGGCTCTCGTAGAGGCGGCGGCGGCGGTAGAGGCGGTTACGGCGGTGGCGGTAATGGTGGCGGTTACGGCGGCGGCGGTAATGGTGGTGGTTATTCCGAACCTGCTTCCTCTTACGCTAATAAATCCTCTGGAGCAGAAGGGTGGGAAGATAGAAGTTATGGAAACTCTTCCGAAAGTTCTGACTTCGAAAATGGCAGAAGTAGAAGAAAAAGAAGTGTATCAGGTAATTCTGAAATCTCTCAAGAAGCTAATTAGTATCCTTCTTTTTGAAGTTCTGTAGTAAGTTTGATCAAGTATTCCATACTTAAGTCTTGTTTTAATGATCTGGTAGAAATTGTATTTCGCCAGATTTTTGCTTTAGGGATACCTTCGACAAGATTTATAAGATGTTTACAGATATCCCAAGTTTTCCCTCCATTTTTCAAATGTTTTTCAATGTAAGGAACTAATGAAAAGATAATTTCGGAAGCTTTTTTGCTGGATATATTTTTACCATAAATTTTTTGATCAATTTCAGACCATCTTAAGGGATATTTATAAGCTGATCTGCCTATCATTACACCATCTAAATCATTTAATGCCTTTATGCATTGATCAATATTTGTAAAACCACCATTGATTTCTATAAGTATTTTGGGATTGATTTTTTTTAATTGTTGAACCACATCATATTTTAATGGCGGTATTCTTCTATTTTGTTTGGGATTTAGGCCTTTTAAAAATGCTTTTCTTGCATGAACTGTAAATCTGTCTGCTCCAGCACTTGCCACTTCCTTTACAAAACTATCTAATTTTTCAAAACTATCCTCGTCATCAACACCAATTCTATGCTTGATGGTAACGGGTAAATTACAGTTTTTCTTTAAAGACTCTATACATCTTGCTACTCTAGTAGGTTCTTTCATAAGAGAAGCACCAAAATTTCCAGAACATACTCTTGGGCTTGGACATCCTACATTAAAATTAATTTCATCGTATCCCCAATCCTGAGCCATTTTTGCTGCCTCTTGAAGTATTTTTGGATTATCTCCACCAAATTGAATTGATAATGGGTGTTCTTCTGGATTGAAGTCTAAAAATTTCTCTTTTTTTTCTGTATAAATTAAACTCTGGGCTACGATCATTTCAGTGTATAAAAGAGCTTTAGAGCTTATTTTTCTCATTATCATCCTAAAGTGTTTGTCTGTACAATCCATCATTGGTGCAACACTTATTTTATGTAAATTATTTATAGAATTGATTGGATAACTTTTCATTAAATTCTATTCAAAATATTTGAAGATATGAATCAATTTTTATCTAGAAGATCCTTTATGTTAATTCCTACCATGTCATTTATGAAATTTATTCTTAAACCCAAGAAAGTATTAGCTTCAATTGTAGATTCTGAGGACGATTGGAATTTTTCAAAAAAAGAGTGGAAAAATAAACTTAGTCCAGAGTCATATTATATTTTACGCGAAGAGGGTACTGAAAGAGCATTCAGCAGTCAGTTAAATAACGAGAAGAGAAAAGGGATTTATTATTGTGCAGGTTGTAATCAGGCTTTATTCACTTCTGATACTAAATTTGATAGTGGCACAGGATGGCCTAGCTTTTGGGATCCTATTCAAGCTTCCGTAGAAACCAAGGTCGATTTTAAATTAATTGTTCCTAGAACGGAATATCATTGTTCTAGATGTGAAGGTCATCAAGGTCATGTCTTTAATGATGGTCCTTTGCCAACAGGTAAAAGATATTGTAATAATGGTCTTGCTTTGAAGTTTATTCCTGAATGAGTAATTAGTGCGGCCTTCCGCAACTTGTTTTGTGCGTCAATTTCATTCAAAATAGTTAAAGTAGTTTTTTTTTTAAATGATTGAAAAAGAATCAGATAATGTTGAGAATAAAGATGAGAATATTTCTGAAGAGGAAATCCTTTCTGAAAATACATCTGTAATGGAAGATCAAAACAATGAAGATAAAGATTTCTCAGAAGAAGATAATTTAAAAATTAACTCAGAAGATTTAAAAAATACTTTAAGTAATAATGATGCAAGATTAGAGCAACTAGAAAAAGAGCATGAAACGTTAAAAAGTCAGTATGTAAGAATTGCTGCTGATTTTGATAACTTTAGAAAAAGACAATCTCGGGATCAAGACGATTTAAAAATTCAACTTGTTTCAAAAGCTTTAACTGCAATTTTGCCCATTGTGGATAATTTTGAAAGAGCCAGACAACAGCTCAAACCTGAAAGTGAAGAGGCTCAAACATTACATAGAAGCTATCAAGGACTTTATAAGCAGTTAGTTGAAGTCTTAAAACAGCAAGGAGTTGCTCCAATGAGAGTAGTTGGGCAGCAGTTTGACCCTAATTTACATGAAGCGGTTTTAAGAGAACCAAGCGAAGAGTTTAATGAAGATATTATTACAGAAGAATTACAGCGTGGATATCATTTAGAAGGGAAGGTTTTAAGACATGCATTAGTTAAAGTTTCAATTGGATTTAGTCAACAAAATTCGCAAGAACCAGAAGAAAAAGATAAAGTTATAGAAGATATTGATTCAGAGAACACTATTTCTGAAGACAATTAAATCCCTTAATCAAGATTTGAATATTAACTAATGGCTGATTTTTATCAAATACTCGGTGTTTCAAGGGATGCTGATGCAGATACTTTAAAAAGCGCTTATAGAAAGTTAGCTAGACAATTTCACCCTGACGTTAATAAAGATCCTGGTGCTGAAGATAAATTTAAAGAAATAGGTAGAGCTTACGAGGCGCTAGCAAATCCTGAAACTAGAGCTAGATATGATCAGTTTGGTGAAGCTGGAATAGGAGGAGCGGCTGGGATGCCAGACATGGGTGATATGGGTGGTTTTGGAGACTTGTTTGAAACTTTTTTTAATGGTTTTGGAGGACAATCATCACAAGGTGGTAGATCACAAAGAAGAGGCCCTCAACAGGGAGATGATTTACGTTATGACTTAAATATTGATTTTAAAGATGCTATTTTTGGACAACAAAGAGAAATAAAGATTCCTCATTTAGAAACTTGTGAAGTATGTAAAGGTTCTGGAGCAAAACAAGGTACAGGCCCAACAAACTGTACAACATGTGGAGGGAGTGGACAGGTTAGAAGAGCTACAAGAACCCCTTTTGGGAACTTTACTCAAGTAGCAGAATGCCCGTCTTGTAATGGAGTTGGACAATTAATTGCAAATCCATGTGTAAGTTGTGGTGGAAATGGTGTTAAACAAGTTAGAAAAAAATTACGCATTAATATTCCGGCAGGAGTTGATACAGGCACTAAATTGAGAGTTTCTGGAGAGGGAAATGTAGGTTTAAAAGGAGGTCCACCTGGAGATCTGTATGTTTTTATAAAAGTCAAAAATGACCTAAACTTAAAAAGAGATGGTATTAATATTTACTCTGAAATATCAGTTAGTTATCTTCAAGCTATCCTGGGAGATACTGTTGAAATCATCACAGTTGATGGGAAAGTTAGTTTGAAAATTCCAAGCGGTACTCAGCCAAATAGTATTCTTTCTTTAGAGAACAAAGGGGTTCCTCGATTAGGTAATCCAGTTGCTAGAGGTAATCATCAGGTTTCAGTAAAGGTTAAACTTCCAACTCGAATATCAGAAGATGAGCGAATACTTCTTGAGAATTTAGCGTCTAAATATTCTGATCAAAACTCTAGCTCTAATAGTGGATTATTCAGTAAGTTGTTTGGTAAAGAATCTTGAATGAAGTTCCAAAGGTTTTGGATTTAGAGTCGATTCCATGTCCTTTGAATGTAGTTAAATGTAAATTAGCGTTAGAGAAACTTTCGGTAAATGAAACTTTAATAGTTCATCTAGATAAGGGAGAACCTGAAGAGATGGTTAAAAAAGCTTTAAGAAAAATGAATTACTTTTTTAAAACAATTGAAGAAGATCAAAAAACAATAAAGTTCAAAATTGTGCATGAAGGTTGCTAAAGAATATAAAGGTCTTGTTACAAAAAAATTTAATGAATTTTTTCGTGTCGAATTAAATTTAAAAGAAAATTTTGATAGTAATAAAAAATTTTTATGCAAAATTAGAAAGTCTGTAAATTTTAAAAATCAACTTGTTTTTGTTGGAGATGAAGTTATTATTTCTCAAATTGATTTAAAAAGTAAACGAGCAACAATTGAAAGTTTAGTCCAAAGGAAGAATCTTTTGGAAAGACCATCTGTTGCCAACATTTCAAATATATATGTAATTTTCTCTGTAGCAGAACCAAAATTAAATTTATCTCAAGTTAATAGGTTTTTAATTTCTGCTGAGCAACTTGGGGTTGAGGTTTCATTGGTATTAACAAAATGTGATTTAATAGCAGAACAAAAAAGACTTTTTTTAATTGATAAATTTCAGAAGTGGGGATATCAAGTTATTACTTTAAATTTAAATAATCCAAATAATTTTAAAAATTTAATGATTGAGTTAAAGAAAAAAAAATGCTCAATATTTATGGGACCATCTGGTGTTGGTAAAACTACTCTTTTAAATATGATAATTCCAGGGCTTGATAATACTACTGCAGCAGTCTCAAGCAAAATAAAACGTGGAAAAAATACTACACGAAATGTTGAGCTATTTTCTTTATCAAGTAAAAGTTATATAGTTGATACTCCTGGATTTAATATGCAAACGCTTGAAATAGATATTCGCGAATTACCCAATTTATATCCAGAAATTTATAAACAAGTAGTCACTTTTGGCATAAATTGTAAATTTCGTAATTGCCAACATATTAATGATCAGGGTTGTAAGTTAAATAAAAATTTTGAAAGGTATATTTTTTATAAAGAAATGATTGAATCATTTAAGAGTCACTATTATCTAAACCAGGGAGATTAAGATTTAGTCCACCAGTTAAGTCATTCATTCTTTCCTTCATTGTTGTAGTTGAACTTTCATGAGCCTTTTTAATTGCTTCTAATATATTTTGTTCTATTTTTTCCTTATTAGCAGTTGAAATTTTTTCATTTACTTCAACTCTTAGAGGGAGTTGATTCCCGCTAATCCATACTTTAATCATTTCATCATCACTTTTACCTTCAATTTCCATGCTTTCAAGTTCATCCTGTAATTTCTGCGCATTTTGTTGAATTTCTTTAGCTTTTTTAAAAGCTTCTGTTAGTTGTCCAAAATTTGGAAGTCCAAAACCTGCCATTTGATAAAAAAGTTTCTTTAATTAAGGATAGTCAAATCCGATCATTCTTACTTCCGGTTGAAGATAAATTCCTTTCTTTTGTAGTACTTTTTGTTGAATTACTGTTATTAAATCTAAAATATCTTTTGAATCAGCACAAGAATTATTAACTATAAAATTTCCATGCATAGTTGATATTTCTGCGCCGCCTATTTGAAAACCTTTTAATCCTAATTCTTCAATTAATTTAGCAGCATAAGTATTAGTTGGATTTTTAAAAACGCTTCCAAAGCTAGGTAAATTGTATGGTTGAGTATCGGTCTTTTCTTTAAGATTTTTTTTAGTATTTTCTAATAGTTGTTCAATATTTCCTTTTGGCTCAAATCGTAGTTTTGCTCTTATTATTTGGAGATTATTTTCCTGAAAAGGACTGTATCTGTATTGAAAATTGATATCTTGTTTTTCAATTTCAAATATTTTAAGAGTTTTAGTATCAATAACTTGAACTGATAGAAGATTATTTGCTAGTGACAATTTTTTTGAGCCTGCATTCATACAAATAGCACCTCCCACTGTACCTGGAATTCCTACAGTCCATTCACCCCCTTGCAATCCCTTTTTTGCAAGCATATTTGACATCGTTGGCAGCATTACACCAGCTTCTGCTAAAACTATCCCTGAATGCGATTCAATTTTGATAGAGCGCATTTTTTTGGTACATATAGTTAAGCCTTTTAATAAAATATTATTTATTAATAAATTTGAGCCAGCTCCTATTATTCGACATTTTTGATTTTTTAAATGTGACCACTTTATTAAATTGATAAATTCATAAGCATTATTTGGCTTTGAAAAATATTCTGCAAATCCGCCAACTCTTATAGTCGTATAGTTAGAAAGGTTTATATTCTCTTCAAAATTAATATTTTTCATCAATTATTTAATCATCTAATGTATTTTCTTCATCTAAGATTGACCATAGGTTATGACAATCTCCAGCTCCCATATTTAAAATAAAATCATTCTTTTTAGTCAAATTAAAGAATTTATCTTTAATTTCATAATTGTCTTTTAAACATGAAACATTCTTATTTTTTTTATAAATAAGTTTAGCTAATAGTTGCGAGTTAATATTATGTATATTTCTTTCTCCAGCCCCAAAAATATTTGTTAGATAGATAACATCTGCTTTTGACAGTTCTTGAACAAATTCATGAATAAATTGTTTTACTCTAGTAAATCTATGAGGTTGAAAAATAGCAATTAATCTTCTATTTTGATCTTTGTTAGTATTATTTTGATTCTTAATGAATAATCTCGCTAAATTTATCGTCGCTTTAATTTCATTAGGATGATGTGCATAGTCATCATAAATAATTCTCTGCTCTAGTTCACCTCTAAATTCAAACCTTTTTTTTGGCAATTCCAACGATTTGATATTCTTCTTAATTTCTTTAAAACTTACGCCAATCATTCTACATGCTGCTATGGCAGCAGTAATATTAGAAAGATTATGCAATCCAGGAACTGGGATACTTATTGTATCAATGAAATTTCCTTGCTCATAATATTTACCAATTGTTTTATTTTTATTTACAATATTTGGAATAATTGAATAAGCAATATTATTTATTTCTTTAATAGACCATTGATTACTCGAATTAAAGTTTTTTCGTGAAATAGCGCAATCGTAGTTAATTAATAATTTTTTGGAGTTAGAAGCAAATTTTTTAAAACGAGATATTATTTCCTCGATATTTTTGTAATGGTCACAATGATCGAAATCAATATTATTAATTATTCCAATATTAGAAATATAATTATTTATTGTTCCATCAGATTCATCAATTTCTGTTACTAAGTATTTTGTATCTTCTACATGAGCATTAGATTCATAAATTGGTATTATTCCACCAGTTATTGAAGAAGAATTATGAGTACATAACTCCAATAATGTAGAAAGGAAAGTACTAGTAGATGTTTTCCCATGGCTACCTGCTATCGATAATGAAAAATAGGATTTCATTATCATTGCAAGGATTTCTGAACGATGTTTTATTATTAGATTACTTTTTCTGCAAAAGTATAATTCCTCGTTTTCATCTTTAATTGCCGAGCTTATGACAAAATTGATTGTCTGATTTTTAAATTGTGAAATCACAAAATTAATATTACATTTTGTTTGAGAATCAAAAATTATTGCTCCTAATGCTTCTAATTTTCTTGTTTCTTTATTTTTAACTAAATCAGAGCCCGAAATTGAGTACCCTTTTTTTATTAATGCCATAGCGATTGCAGACATTCCAATACCACCAATGCCAATAAAATGAAAATGTTTTTTGACTGGTAATTTTATATTCAATTATTATTTTTATACTTAAATCAACATAACTTCTATGTGATTATTTTGGTATTTAATTTTTACAAAAAATGTTGGCTTTTTTTATGAATTAATACAAAAATAGAGTTATTTGCTTAATAAAATCAAAAAATACTTACGTTATTGCACAAAATTCTGTATGATCAGCAACTTAGGTTAATCATTAGAAAATTTTTAGTTATGACTTTGCGTGTTGCGATTAATGGGTTTGGCAGAATTGGGCGAAACTTTATGCGTTGTTGGTTAAGTAGAGGAGCTTACACTAACATCGAAGTGGTTGGTATAAATGTAACTTCAGATCCTAAAACTAATGCTCACCTGCTTAAATATGATTCTGTATTAGGAAAATTAGATGGTGTAGACATCCAATATACTGACGATACTTTTGTAATTAATAACAAAACGATAAAATGTTTCTCTGATAGAAACCCAATGAATTTACCTTGGAAAGATTGGGGAGTTGATTTAGTTATAGAATCAACTGGAGTTTTTAATTCTGATGTTGGCGCGAGTAAGCACCTCGAGGTTGGTGCTAAGAAAGTAATTCTTACTGCTCCAGGTAAAGGTGCAGGTGTTGGTACTTATGTAGTAGGGGTGAATGCCGATCAATATAAACATAGTGATTATGATATTTTGAGCAATGCGAGTTGTACTACAAACTGTTTAGCTCCAGTAGTAAAAGTTCTTGATCAAACGTTTGGAATTAATAAAGGATTGATGACAACAATTCATAGTTATACTGGTGATCAACGTATTTTAGATAATAGTCATAGGGATTTAAGAAGGGCTAGAGCAGCAGCTACAAATATTGTTCCTACTTCAACAGGAGCGGCTAAAGCAGTTGCTTTGGTTTACCCCGAGATGACAGGTAAACTTACTGGTATTGCAATGAGAGTACCTACCCCCAATGTTTCAGCTGTAGATTTGGTTTTTGAATCTTCAAAATCTGTTACTAGTGAAGAAGTTAACAATGCCCTTAAAGAATCTTCTTTAGGCTCAATGAAAGGAATTATTAAATACGGTGATGAGCCACTTGTTTCAAGCGATTATGCAGGAACTAATGAGTCATCAATAGTAGATAGTGATCTTACTATGTCTATTGGCGATAATCTTGTAAAAGTTCTTGCTTGGTATGACAACGAATGGGGATATAGTCAAAGAGTTGTAGATTTAGCCGAGATAGTAGCTAAGAAATGGGAATAATCAATAGTGAGAAAAAGACTTATTTTTAAATAACTTTTTGTTATCACAGTTTTCAAAAGTGACAGAGCCCTCTCCTTTGATAAAATATCCGATTTCCTTAATAGTTTTATCTTCAGATAGAAGATTATTTGCCCATTTTCTTGGGAGAGAAAAAACTAGTTCATAATCCTCACCTCCAAAAAAATAATATTCATCCCATTTATTTCCTTTAGGCCAATTTTTATGTTTAGGAATTTTCGCATAATCAATAATTGCTTTGCAATTACTTTCAGTTGCTAAATCTAATAATGCTTGAAATAATCCATCACTACTATCAGTACAACCAATTATTTTACTATTTTTATCAGGACGGGCTTTTAGTACTTTTTTAAGAAATTTAGGTTTAAGTTTTGGTTTGCAAAATTGTTGTAAAGAACTATTGATTAATGAATCTGTTAACGAAATATCACTATCAAAAATTGTTTTGTTTTTTATCATTAATCCTAATTTGCTGAGGCCATGAATGCCTGTAGTTAAGATAATTTCTTTTGGTTTGCATGAGTTTCTTCGTAATTTTATTTCTCCTTGTGTTCCCAGAGCAGTTATAGAAATTACTTTTTCTTTCCCCACAGAACAATCCCCTCCAAGTATCAAGCCTCCGAAATGCTTTAAAGCTAGATTTATTCCAGTATATAAATCTTTAATCCAAATCCAATCTGTATTTGATGGAACTATTAATCCAATATTAACTCCTATAACTTTGCTGCATCCACTTGAGATTAAGTCAGATACATTGCACGCTACAGCTTTCCAACCTATGTCTAAGGCAGTAATCGTATCATCATTAAAATGGATATTTTCAACTAAAGAATCAGTATTAATCAGTAAGTTTTTATTTTTAGTTTTAACAAATGCGCAATCATCAGACACTTGATTTTTAGGCATATATTCAGCAAGCCTTTTTATTAATTCTTTTTCGCCAATATCCGCTAATAATTCTTTATGCATTTAATTTAAGATTCTCAATTCCGTCTAACACATCAATTGAGATAATTTTGTCATCTTTTGTTAGCTCCTCTAATACTTCAAAACCTTCTATTACATATCCAAAGGCGGCGTTCCTTCCGTCAATTAAATTGCGACCAGCTGGATTAAGTTCTGCTTCATATAAAAAGAAGAAAAATTGAGATGATCCATCATCTACTTCTGTACTGGAATGAGACCACCCCAAGGTTCCAAGTGTTGCAAAAGGTAAAGTTGGAGTTTCTGTATAAAGGCCTAAGTCTTCAAAGGTTTCATTATAAAAAGTCTCGTTTTCGTTAGGTATTCGTATTTCCAGAGGGACATGCCTCTCTATATTTGTTTCAGGATCTATGTATCCAATTTCATTACCAACAGGGTCACCAGTTTGGAGAACAAAAAATTCCTCTGCTCTATTAATAGGTAAATTGCTGTAAAAATTTTTTGAAGATAAATCTATAAATGCACCAGCAGTAAGAGGTGCATTAAAACCATCTATTATTGCTTGCATATCGCCTTTAGAAGTTTTTATATTGACTTTTGCTCTACCAAGTAATCTAGGAAGATCATCAAATTCTCTTGGAATAGAATAAGGAAATTCATTTGGTAAAAAATATTCCTCTATTCCCCCTATTTTATTAAGTGCTTCTCTTCTTGTTGTTATGAATGAATATTTATCTTTAGATTTAGCTTCATCTTGAAGATTATCAAAATCATTTTTAAGATTTAAAAATGTTTTTTCTGCAATTTTTTGTTTTTCAATTGGTAATTCCTCTATGATTCGACTCTTATATTTTTTTAGTAAAGATTGACATTTTGTAACAGTTTTTGAAAGAGCTGGCCATCTTCCTCCTCTTACAAGATCACTTGTATCCTCTAACTTATGTTGAATTTCTTGTAGCTCAACTTGTTTGATGGGGAGTGCATTTCTAAGTATTGCATTGGGATCTTTTACGGCGTTTCCAGTAGGTAAATCAGCTAATACTTGTGTCGGTTTTAAGAAGCAAAATTGTATTAAAATTAAAATTACAATCAAGTAATGTTTGTTCTGATTTGATAAGAAGTTTTGCATAGCACTCTTACAGGTTTATGATCCTTGGGTATGTAATACAGGAATGATTTCCAGTAACGATTTTCGCACAGGTACCACCATCGAGATAGATGGACAAGTATGGCGCGTAGTAGAATTCCTACATGTCAAGCCTGGTAAAGGCTCTGCTTTTGTGCGAACCAAATTAAAATCAGTTCGAAACGGCAATGTAGTCGAAAAAACTTTTCGCGCTGGAGAATCAGTACAACAAGCTGTTCTTGAAAAGTCTAACCTGCAACATACTTATGTGGAGTCAGGTGATTACGTTTTTATGGATATGAAAAGTTTTGAAGAAACAAGACTCTCCTCTGATCAAATCGGTAGAGGTTCAAAATATTTAAAAGAAGGTATGGAGGTTAATGTGATTTTTTATAAAGATAAAGTTTTAGAAGTTGAACTTCCAATCTCTATAACTTTAAAAGTTACAGAAACAGACCCTGGAGTTAAAGGAGATACTGCAAGTGGGGGTACTAAACCAGCTATCCTAGAAACAGGTGCTCAAGTTATGGTCCCTTTGTTTATTTCCGTAGGAGAAATGATAAAGGTCGATACCCGTAATGATAGTTATCTTGGACGTGAAAACTAATGGCTATGAAATTAGATCATGATGACTTAGATCGCTTGATAGAAAAAATTTCTACAAGCGATATTCAAGAATTTTCTCTTGAAGGAGAAGATTTTAAACTTGAAATAAAAAGAAATTTGTTTGGTCAAAATTATTCAACTAATAATTCACTTGTAAACAATTCTTCTGAGAGCCAAATCATTGCCTCTCAATCAGCTCCAACTGATAATATCAATCTTACAACTAATACTGAAGTCTCTCAGGTGGCTCCTCCAGGACGCTCAGATCTTGTAGATATTACTTCTCCTATGGTTGGAACATTTTATAGAGCTGCAGCTCCTGGAGACGCTCCATTTGTTGACTTAGGAAGTAAAATTAGTATCGGGCAAACGATTTGTATACTTGAAGCTATGAAGTTAATGAATGAAATTGAATCAGAGTTTAATGCTGAAATCGTAGAAATCCTTGTTGAAAATGGAACACCCGTAGAGTTTGGACAAATATTAATGCGTGTTAAACAGTCTTGAATGTTTAGTCAAATTAAAAGCTGTTTTTATTGCTTCAACCATACTTTGAGATTGTGCTACTCCCTTGCCTGCAATATCAAAACCAGTTCCATGATCGGGAGATGTTCTAATAAATGGTAAACCAATAGTTGTATTAACTGAGTAATTAAGAGCTATAACTTTTATTGGAATTAATCCCTGATCATGATACATAGCAAGAATTCCATCATGAGTTGGAGCTGTTTTATCTCTCCAAGCTTTTGCAGATGAATTCCAGCAAGTATCAGGCGAAATAGGACCTGATAATTGAACTCCATTATTTTGTTTTCTCCAGCTAATTACTGCATTGTTTATCCAATCGTTTTCTTCGCTTCCTAATATTCCTTCTTCCCCAGCATGTGGGTTTAATCCGGCAACTTTTAGAATGGGTTTTTTAACGTAAGTTTTGCAAAAGTTAGAAAATAAATCTAATTTTTTATGAATTAATTTTGTAGATAATTGTTTTGGTACTTCGCATAGAGGTATGTGTGTAGTTGCTAATAAGGTGTTAAATCTCCAACCAGTTATTGGGGATTTAGCTGTAAATAACATGCCAACATTATTAGCTTGACAAGATTCGGCTAATAATTCTGTTTGACCAGAATAATTATGGCCTGCTAAAGCCCATGACTTTTTACAAATAGGTCCAGTAACTAGTGCTGCATTTGGATACTTTTTGACAATTTCAATAGCTTTTTTTAAGTATAAAAAACTTGCATTCCCATCTCTTTCTTTTTGTTTATTTATTTCACAAGGAACTTTAATGTCGTATATTTGATAATTATTAGGATCTGCAATATTTTTGATTCCTATAGATTTAAGATTTTTATAAGTATTTTTTAAGTGAATTTCTGATCCAACAATAATAAAATCAAGATTTTTTGGAATTTCTTTTGAAAAAAGAGCTTTTAAAATTATTTCTGGTCCGACACCTGATTCGTCTCCAACGCTAATAATTATTTTAATTTTATCTTCAATATTATTGCTTTGATTATTCATAATCAATCATTAAAATATGAAAAATCAGAACTTTGATTTGCTTTTAAAATTAGCTTTAAATTAAATCTATTAAATCCAAAACGAAAAATATTTAGAATCATTACTTATTTATATTAGTAAGGCAGTTATTTAAACCTACTTGGTAGTTTTTATAAATAAGTTTATAACCTAACTTGTTACACAATAATTTGTTGGAAACCCTTCTATTTTCTATCCAAAATGATTGGGCTATTGGAGATAAATCTTTTTTAGCATCTTCGAATAATATTTTTTTAGGCATTTTTAATCCAAGTAATTTATAGCCATATTTTATAACTTCAATTTGTGAGCAAGGCTCATCATCTGCGATATTAATTATTGGATGAAAATCCAAATTATTTTTATTTTGTATTAAATAAATAATTGCATTTGTAATATCAGCAACATGAATTCTTGAGAAAACTTGATTTTCTTTATCTATCACTTTGATTTTTCGTGTTTTAATAGCTTCTAGAGTTGATCTTCCTGGACCATAAATTCCCGGTAATCTAAAAATTTGTATTGGCAAATTGGAATTAATCCATTCTTTCTCACAATTTAATCTTCTTTGACTTCTTTCTTGAAAAGGATTGGGTTGATCTTTTTCAGAAACCCAATCACCATAAGTGTTTCCATAAACACCAGTAGTGGATAGATATCCAACCCATTTGAGAGATAAATTTTTAATTTTGTTGCGAAGTCTTTTTAATACTGGGTCGTTACCGTTTTTATCAGGAGGTATGCAACTAAGAATATGAGTGACTCCTTCAAAGATTGAATCTTCAGGTATTGAATCATTTTCGCTATTAAAAATAAAACTATTGCGGTCATTACGTATAGACCGAGAACTTGTTAACGCGACACAGCCTAGTTTTCTAATAGCTTTTGCAAAATAGTCTCCGCTAAAACCTCCTCCAAAGATTAGAAATTTATTTTTTATTGTAAGGTGACTTGCTGAATCGATCATGTAGTATTATAAATAGTACAAATGTATTATTAAAAAATGCAGACTTTAATTCAGCCTGAGTTGAAACAAAAGATAGCTAGTTTTGATCGTTCAACTTATCAAACTAAAGAAAAATTAAATAATTCAAAATTTGGCATAGATCTTAAATTCTATCAAAAATTATTTGTAATACTTTTCACATCGTGTGTATTTTTAATATTTCCTGAATCCCCTCAAGATTCAGAATTGTTATGTAATAAGTATAATTCTGCTGAGGCTTGTAATGTTTGGTAATTAAGCAGCATTATATTGATTGTCATCAAATTCATAATTTTCATTCTTTTTATTAAAACTAGGGTTTGCCCATTGTAATAATCTTATAGCTAATCTTAAATCACCATCTAACCATGCTCTTATAGCCATAGCTCTTCTAGGATCATAGAATTTTTGTTTTCGATACCAATACAAAGCATTATTATCTGATTTGTCCCCATTACATGATAAGCATGCTGGGACGCAATTTTCGGTCGTACTTGATCCTCCCTGACTTCTTGGAAGTATGTGATCAATTGATTCTGAAGGTTTCCCACAGTAAATGCAACTTTTCCCTGTAAACCTATGAATTGATTTTCGCCATTGCCTGAATCTGATTTTAGGGCATAAATCTTCTAAAAAGACAGCATCATTAATATGCATTCAGATTCTTTAGTTAGGCATAATTTTGGCAGATTTATGATAGAAGTCAATATTTTTTTATTATTTTATGGATTATATTTCTAAAATTAAATATATTTAATGTATATAATTATACCTAATAAATAATATTTAATTTATAACTTTAATGTAGTTAATTATACTTAAAAACTTAGTAGCTATACCTATCAATGGTTTCTTCAGTGTAATTGTTATTTTCTTTTTCCTGTAAAAGTTTTTCTTGTTTCCGCTTTTTTTCTTTTCTATTATTTTCTAATTGCAGTTTTCTATCAGGATGAAGTTGATCTAAATATTCAACGCAATAAGAAAACTTATCTCTTTCTCTTACAACTGTTTCAATAATTTGTCCGGCGGCCTGCTTTGGAGAGGTCTTAAATAATCCTCCTTTTTGTTTTTTAATGTAACTATAAGCTGCTTGCCAACTGCTTTCATGATTATTCCCACCATCCCGCATTGTACAAAAAATTTCTGCGCCAAATGAACCTGCACTTGCCTTAGGGATAAATAATAAAGTTGGCAAACACGTTACAATTAAGGTAAAAATTAACTTTGGATCTTTGTTCCATTTCATGTGTTTCTTGACTGTCTACTTAAAAAATATCTTTTATTTTGATTATGTCTAGATAATTTTAAGATTTTATTATTCCAAATGGAGTCAACTTTTTAACAATTAATGGCAGAATTAAAAAAATGGTAACTAATCTAACTGCGTGTAAGGTTGCAACCGCAGGTCCTACACCATATTCAGAACCAACTAAACTCATACCGCTTATTCCTCCTGGAGCTGCATCTAGAATTGTGGTTATTATATCTACATTAAGTAATCTGTTAGTCCATAAACCAATTGCTAGTCCTGTAATTATTAGTGTAAAATGTTATTAAAATTGAAAGTTTCAACAAACTTTGTAATTCAACTAATGAGCTCTTAATTAAGCTAGTTCTAATTACGGTTCCAATGCCTATTTTCAATATAGTTCTTATGCAATTTGGCCACGAGGCAGAATCAACTTTCCCGCTGATGCTTAAAATACTTGCACTTATTAAAGCACCTGTAAGTGGAGTTGCGGGGATGCCTGTTTTTAAAGCCAATGCCCCAAAAGCTGAACCAGCAATTAAATAATAAATAAGATTTATATTTGACATTTAGAAAATAAACTGTATTTACTAAATATTAGAAATAAATTTAAAGGCTAGGATTTTTAAAAACATGTTGTTTTTTACTTATTTAAAAAATTCCTTATGAAATTTAATATTTTTTATTTGCGATAAACAAAAATTAATGAGCTCAATATTTAGGCTTTAAGCTTATTTTCAAGTTTAAAAATGCTTATTATATTTGAATTAAAAATTCAATATTAAAAATTAGTTTGATTTTTTCTGCATAATGGGCCTTTGAGTTGCCATAATGTTAAAAAGTATTATTTTTATGTCACCGCAAATTTCTTATAGAGGTAATAAAAACCCAATTACAAAAAAATTATCCTTTTTTGAAGGTGGTCATCAACTCGAGAAATTAGAATTCGCTCTTGCTGTTGCTCAAACCAAAGGTGACGAAGAAAAATCGTTAGTTTTAAGAAAAAAAATAGTTGAATTAGGCGGAAATGTGGAAGAACCTGGAACTTAGATTATTTTCTTAGAGGTTGCATGATGCTATTTTTAAAGCCTCTCCTGCTTTTTCAGTAGAAATTATATTTTGTTCGACTAATGTATTTCCTATAGCTGCTATCACTGCAATTATATCCTTATTATTTATGTAGCCTAAGTGACCAACTCTAAATATTTTTCCTTTTAAATGATCTTGTCCTCCAGCCAACAAAATATCATATTTATTTTTTATAGTTTTTCTAAAATGTTCTGCATCTATATTTTCAATTTGAATTGCAGTAACTGCGGGACTTAAATGTTTTTCATCAGCAAATAATTTGAGATTAAGTGTTTTTATTGCTTCACTGACTGCTACTTTGTGTTTTTCATGTCTTTTAAAAATTTTATCTAGTCCTTCATCTTTCATCATTCTCAAAGATTCATCCAAAGCAAAAACTAAGTTTACTGCTGGAGTATAAGGATTGCTATTGCTTGAAAGACTCTTTTTATATGATTTTAAATTTAAATAAAATTTAGGTAAATTAGAATTTTCTGAAGCTTGCCATGCTTTCTCGCTCATAGACACAAAGCTTAATCCTGGAGGTATCATGTATCCTTTTTGAGATCCAGAAGCAACAATATCTAGCTCCCAATCATCTACCGGTACATTACAAGCTCCAATACTTGTTACGCAGTCAATAATTGATAAAGCTTTTTTATGATTACGAATATAAGAACTTATTGTTTTTAAATCATTAATTACTCCTGTTGAGGTTTCTGAATGTGTAAGAATAACTGCTTTTATTTCTTTTTTATCATCTTTTTCTAAAATTGTTTTAAAAATTTCCGGATCAAGTGGTGCCCCCCATTCCGCATTAATTTCAATTACTTCGAGTCCGAATTCTTTTGCAACTTTTACCCATCTTTGGCCAAACTTCCCATTTTCACCACAAATAACTTTGTCTCCTTTGCTTAATGTACTTATTATGCCTGCTTCCATGGCAGCGGTTCCACTACCTGTAATTGTTAAAATATCATTTTTTGTTTGATGTAGCCATTGTAGATTTTTAGTAGTTTTCTCAATAAGGTCTTGAAAATCTTTACTTCTATGACCTATAGGATGCCTTCCTAATGCTTGTAAAACTTTTTCTGGAACTGGTGTGGGACCAGGTATCATCAATGATAATTTTTGTTGTATGGCCACTTTTTTATTAATAAGTCATTCTAAGATTAGTAGTCATAAAATATTTTTCAATTACTTGATTTGAAAAAAGGATTTTCTTTACCTTTATGGTTAACTGGAGCTGCCATGTCAGCAATAAAAAAATTAATAGGATTACCATTTAAAGATTATGAATTAATTAAAATTCCTAAAGATAATAACCTTATAAAAATTAAGGTTCATTCTTCTGCACTAATTAATGGAGGGTCTCATTCCCTTGGAATTTCTTTTGTAGATTCTGGACTTGATCTTGACCTAACGCAAAACTTAGAAATATGGACAATCGCTTCTTTAGAAAAAGCTCATAAGGCAAGTAATAAGCCACTAGATCGAATCAATATTATTCCTGGTCAGGGTGTTGGTATTGATCAAAAGACGTTTAAGATCTGTATTTCTAATTTTGCGAAAGAAGTATTAGCTGAAAATTTACTAGATATTATTCCTGAAGGATACAAACTGCATTTAGAAATTATATTTCCAAATGGAAAATTTTTGGCTGAAAGAACAAGTAATAAATCATTTGGAATCGTTGAAGGGCTATCAATTATAGGTACTAGTGCTGAAACTTTTTCAAGTGCTTCACCTGACCAATTGAAAAATGCAAAAGCTCAGCTAAAACAAATTATTGCTAATGAATTTTGTGACACAATTATTTTTGTTATTGGTGAAAATGGTTTACATTTAGCAAAAAGTCTCAACACAAAATTTCCTATTATTAAAGTAGGTAATTGGATAGGACCATTAATAGTTGATGCTGCACTACAAAATATCAAAACAGTAATTCTTTTTGGCTATCATGGCAAATTAGTTAAATTAGCTGGAGGAATTTTTCATACTCATAATCATTTAGCTGATGCAAGAATTGAAATTCTTGTTTATTTAGCAGTAGAATCAGAGGTTCCAATTGAAATAATTAAAAAATTATCACAAGCAAAGACAGTTGAAGATGCCTTGTTACTTCTTGAAAGTTTTAGTTTTTCTATGGCTGACAAACTATGGAATAAATTATCAGATACTGTTGAAAAGCGCTCTATAGAATATGTAAATAGATATACAACAACCGATATGAAAGTTGCAGCAATTATTTTTGATAGAAAGAGAATAATTCGTTGGTCAGGTAACAATAGTAAAGATTATATTTCTGCTTTCAAAGGTTTCTAATTTTAAGTGGTTCATGTTTTTGTAAATAAATTGAGGTAACTTTTATACATGAGTAAAAAATTACTAAAAAAAGAGAGAGATCCTTCAATATTAATACTAGATTTTGGATCTCAATATTCTGAATTAATTGCGAGGAGAATAAGAGAAGCAGATGTATTTTCTCTTGTAGTTAGTAACTTTATTTCTATCAATGAGATTCAGGATATAAATCCTAAGGGAATTATTTTAAGTGGCGGCCCAAATTCTGTATATGAAGATAATGCACCTAAATGTGATGCAAAGATTTTTAATTTAGGGATTCCAGTCTTGGGTATATGTTATGGAATGCAATTAATGGTTAAAGAATTAGGAGGTACAGTAACCCCAGCAATCAATAAAGCTGAATATGGTAGGGCTCCAATAAATATTAACTGCGAAAGTGATTTGCTCTTTAATGTAAAAGACAAATCGATTATGTGGATGAGTCATGGAGATTCTATAAATAACTTACCTGAAGGATTTATTCAAATTTCTCATACAGAAAATACAATGCATGCTGCAATATCAAATAAAAAAAAGAAATTATTTGGTGTTCAATTTCATCCTGAAGTTATTCATTCAGAATTTGGTATGACGGTAATTAAAAATTTTGTTTATTCTATTTCTCAATGTAAAGCCGATTGGACTACGGAAACCTTTTTAGAGGAAACAATTCCAAGAATTAAAGAACAAGTAGGTGATAAGAAAGTCTTATTAGCTCTTTCTGGTGGAGTAGATTCATCAACTCTTGCTTTCCTTCTTAATAAAGCTATTGGCAATCAGCTTACATGTATGTTTATAGACCAAGGCTTTATGAGAAAAGGTGAACCTGAATTTTTAATGGAATTTTTCGATAAAAAATTTCATATAAAAGTTGAATATATTAATGCTAGGGAAAGATTCACTCAAAAATTATATGGAATAACTGATCCAGAAGAAAAACGCAAGATTATTGGTGGAGAATTTATCAAAGTTTTTGAAGAAGAGAGTAATAGACTAGGTCCTTTCCAATATTTGGCTCAAGGAACTCTCTATCCAGATGTTATTGAAAGTGCTGGAACGAATTTAGATCCGAAGACAGGTGAACGGATTGCAGTAAAAATAAAAAGTCATCATAATGTTGGCGGTTTGCCAAAAGATTTGCAATTTAAATTAGTTGAACCATTAAGAAAACTTTTTAAAGATGAAGTTAGAAAACTTGGAAAGGCTCTTGGTTTGCCAGATGAAATTATTAAAAGACATCCGTTCCCAGGTCCAGGTTTGGCGATAAGAATTTTGGGTGAAGTTTCTAATGAAAAACTAAATTGTTTGAGAGATGCAGATTGGATAGTAAGAGATGAAATAAAAAAAGCAGGTCTTTATAATGATATTTGGCAAGCATTTGCTGTTCTTCTTCCTGTCAAGACTGTAGGGGTCATGGGAGACAAAAGAACTTATGCTTGGCCGATAGTTTTGCGATGCGTATCAAGCGAAGATGGTATGACTGCAGATTGGTCAAGAATTCCTTACGAAACTTTAGAGAGAATTTCTAATAGAATCGTTAATGAAGTACCTCAGGTAAATAGAGTTGTTTTCGATATTACTAGTAAGCCTCCAGGCACAATTGAGTGGGAGTAGTTTCTAGGGGTTGATTTTTCCTGTAATCCCTGTTATAATAAGGGATATTGGGTGATCGGAATGATCACACATAGGTCACACACAAGATAATATAAACCCATTTTTCAAGGGTTCTGAGATGACCATTTCACTTCCATCACACATAGAAGTTAGAAGCATCTCCACAGAGAAATCTTAGATTGGCACATTCGATATTTTATAAACTTACAAAATGAAGAATTATGGGTTTCCGTGGAAACAATGAGCGTACCTTCGCTGAGTACGTTGAATTAGATATTGCTGTGAATGATGACTCACCTAATGCTTACATCTATAAAAGATTAGACAGCGAAACTAATAAACTAGTTAGTGAAAGGACTTGGTATGTAGGTATCCCCATTCCAAACAAAGGTAATGGAAAAAGATTATCTCTTCGTACTTCCGATTTATCTAATGCGAAGAAAAAAGCACTCCAAAAAGTAGTGAATATTATGTCTGACCTAGATCAAGGTGTTGATGTATGTGGAAGTAAGGTTCAAGTAATGATTGATGAGTTCCTTTCCAAGAAATTCATCAATGTACGTCTTGAAATGATGGGTAAAAAGGAAGGTGGTTGTAAAAGTATTACTAAAGATAGGTATGACAATATAAAAGGAAAACTGAAAAATTACTTTATTCCTTTTGTTGGTGCTAATACTATTGCTACTAATCTAAAACCTAAGGAGTTTGAGGAATGGGAATATTGGAGAAGGCAAGAAGAAAACTGGGCAGGTGTAGGCAAAAAGAAAAAAGCACCTTGTCAATCAACTATTGGTGATGAGATTACTTTGTTTCGTGAGGTTTGGAGATGGGGAGTCAAGAAAGGATTCATCAGATCATCATTAGATGTCCCGTTTGATGATCATAATTTCATTGAAGATGAAAAAGTAAAAAGGGATACTTGGGAACTGAATGAATGGAAGGAGTTCCTAGACAGAGAAAGTGATTGGTATGCCTTAGAACAAAACTCTGAAGATCAAGATCGTGTTTGGGAATCATTTGTCGCTCATCAACTCATTCGTATTTGTGCTTGCTCTGGACTTAGACCTAAAGAATGGTCTTTATTGAAGTGGAAAGATGTAAAAGATTATCCAAATGAAGATTCTATTGATGAAGAAGATAAGTTGGCGATTGAAATAATTACTCATCCATCAACTAAAACTGGACAAAGAGAAGCATATTGTACTGGTGGTATCTGGTTCCGAAACATCTATGAAAAGACAAAGTTCAAAAGTAAAAATGATTGGATATTTACTGATTTAGAAGGCAATAGATTAGAACCTGATTGGTTCAGCGACATATTCAATGGAGAAGGTAATTGTAATGGACTTATAGAATTTACTAATCAATATAAATTGACAGGAAAAGAATTAGTTCCTTATTCTTTGAGGCATTTTTATGCTTCTCAATCCATATACAATGAGGTTCCTGAAGATATTATTGCTGACAATATGGGGATAACTAAAACCAGATTGAATAGATCATATAAACATTGTTTTTTGAGGGTACGAACTAAGAGATTATTCAGTAAAAAAGGAAGTCAAGTTCCTATAAAACAAATGAGAACTTTTGGTATTGGTCAATATGCTTTCTTTACTGGAACTATGAAACAAAAAGATCCATCTTCTAGTCAAAAATCTAGAAAATTGGGTCTTAGTTTATCTCGTTTGAAGTAGGGGTATAAAACCCCCTATCCTATTTTTTTACTGGGCAATTTTCTTTATTTGATTGCTATCTCAAGGTAGATTTCAAAGGTTTATAGGTTGATAGTATCTTCCTTTTTATATCTTGCCATCCTACTTTTTTAGGTTTCTATGGAAGGGTTTCTTCTTGTGTTCTTGATATTCTTGAAGTGATCATTCAGTTAGAAACTTAGGAAGTGATTTGTTATGACGTTTAGCAATTTATTCCAACATTCTGTATGTCATATCTTCTAAGTAGATTGATTTCTATTTTTACTAATTATTGGTATTACTTTTTTGAGCGTTTATTTGATTTATCATAGAAAGAAGGTCATTTGAAATCATAATCGCGCCCTCTTTGCTTAGGTGGTCATCATCACTGAATAAATAAGTATTATCTCTTGTTGAATAGCAGTTTTTCTTGTCGCAGAATTTATCAAACGGATCGAAAATATAAATGTTATTGACTTCCATTGTTAGTGCATTTATCGCTTCAAGAATGTGCTTTCGCTGTCTTTCGAGAAAATTCCGCTCGGTTTTTTGGCAGGTGCCTGCTGGTGAAGGTCTAAACCACTGTCGTGAACAAATTTCAGGAATAAAACCTGGATGTTGCGGTAATGGAGCAACTAAAATCAAAGATGCATTTATATTTCTGAGTTTTTCAGCAAGTTTCTTGGATGCATCAATAAATCTTACTAGATTCTTGTCAACAGAACTTCTAGAGCCATCGGAATGCTTTTTGAATTGCCTGCGATGTACACCCGTGTATCCAAAATGTGAGTTTAGGTATGATGTGGCGACAAAAAATGATCCATTCTTTCTATTACTCATCTCTTTGATCATCACTTTAGCGACAGACGACTGAACCTCATCACAATGCCTTCTAGTGATCTCGCCTTGGGCAGGGAATGCACATCCATCTCTGCTATGAGAAAAAACATCATATTGCGATGTAGATGCGATTACCTCGCTAATGGGAAAGATCGCGAGCGAATGACTGTCTCCGCTAAAGGCAACTAGCGGTCTTTCACTTTTTGCTGACAAACAGTTATCAATGAATTGATTTGTGATCTGATTTGCACCTACCAAGGCATCAATTGTTTTGTCGTTGGAACTATGGCAGTCTTTTGCAATGCGCCCAGTAATATCTCCTTTGAACTCAATTGGTTTTGTGATGGAGTTAGTGAAATCCTTACCACTATAGAGTTTTCCTTTGAGCGGTTTCCCAAGAGCGATAAGACCACCCGAAAGTGTAACTATCACGCCTCCTCCAACTACAATTGTCTTCCATCGTTTCCCAAACCAGTTACCTTTACGAAGAGGAGTTTCTATATATCGATATGAAGCAAATGCAAGACCAAACATAAGAGCAACTTGGAAAGGCACTGACCACCAATGAATACCGATAGTCCAACGACTTATCGAAAGGATACCCCAGTGCCATAGGTAAAGGGAATAAGAAATGAGACCTATATAAACAACTTTGGGATTTGTAAAAAATGCAAACACTCTTGTTCCCCTTTTCAAAGAAGCGATAAGAACAGATGACAAGATGACTACTGAAATAGTCGATGCTATCGCCAAATTCATCGGCAAATACATTACCCCAATAATCAATAACAGCACTAAAAGCGGTGGTATCTTTTCAAGGAACTGTTCTATAGATTTTCTTTTTTGAAATCCAATAAATATCAAACAACCTGATGCCATTTCCCAGAATCTTGTCGGCATCAAAAAATATGCTTCTGATTGGTTGATTGGATAGAGATATAGAAATCCAATCAACGAGGCAATTGTTAGTGTCCCAACTATTAGAAAAAGGTTGCGAGCACCATTTTTGGTTTGGCGTCCAAATCCAGAAAACCAAATCAGGAAGGGAAAGAGGATATAGAACTGCTCTTCAACTCCAAGAGACCAAGTGTGAGTGAATGTATTTAGTTCTGTTGTTTGAGCAAAGTAGTTAGTTGATTGTTTGAGTAGGTATAGGTTTGATAATCCAAATAAAGAAGTCAAAGCTGTTTGTAAAGAAAGACCAGGGTGTGGATTGAATAAGCAAATCGCAATACTCGTAATCAGCACAAATACTGAAAGTGCAGGAACTAATCTTTTGATCCTGCGTTCATAAAATCCACTAATGAAATCCTTGAAGTTTTTACTTGGTCTTTGATAAAGAGATGATGTTATGACAAATCCTGAAATTACAAAAAAGATATCAACTCCAAGGTATCCATTTGGCAGTATTTCTTTATTGAAGTGATTGATAATGACAGCGACTACGGCAAATGCTCTTAGACCATCAATCTCTGGACGATATCGACTTTTTATGGATAATTTATTTTCTTCGATATCTATTGACATCAAAAATTACTAACTAATAATTATTAGTTTATGGCGTATCCTCAAATTTCACAAACATTTTATATATCGCTTTTCAAGTTTTGAGTACCTTGGTTTTTATATCTGCTCATCCTACTTTTTTAGGTTTCTATGGAATGGTTTCTTCTCGTGTTCTTGATACTCTTGAAACGACCATTCAGTATGAAACTTAGGTAGAGATTTGTGATTTTGTTTAGCAATATATTCCAATATTCTGAACATCATATCTTCTAGAAATAAATCTAGAAAAATAGAACTCTTCTTATCTGATTTAGAAGTAGGGGTATAAAAACCCCTACCCTATTTTTTACTGGGCAATTTTTTTTATTTGATTGCTATCTCAAGGTCGATCTAAAAACCTAGTTATAGATTTAAAAAAAAGGTTTCCCGTGGGAAAATAGATGTTATAATACGCTCAAATCCGTTGCAATATCTACGTTGTTTACTATGATTTTCTCAGGTACTATTGAGTGGGAATGAAAATAAGTTATAAACCTAGTTATAGTCTAAAAAAATAGGTTTCACGTGAGTTTCACGCGAAGCAAAAAGTACGTCTCTACAGAGAAATCGAAAAAAGCGTTATTCTCTACACTTTTTTTGTTTAATTTTCAATAAAGTTTTTTATTTAATTTCAGTTAAATTTAATTTATTAATATCTTAAATATTTTCGGGTAAATTCCATTCAAAATA
>QBXH01000015.1 GCA_003283415.1 Prochlorococcus sp. AG-321-E21
ATAGATAAAGGTTTGAAAATTGGTTTTTAGTATCCACAATTGCGGTACTTGTTGAGATTAATTCCCACCCTTCAGAATTCCTTTTATTGATTATTGCTGCAATTTCACTTTCTTGTCTTTGAGTATTCGCATTGCCTACTGCGTAATAAATATCAAGATCATTTTCTACCTTTGCCATATTTTTAAATATTTTGTTTTATTCAAAGTTAATATTACTCAATCTTTCATCGATACTTGAGTAGATCAGATAGGGTAAGTTGAAATATATCCTCTATGGTTTTACCTTCCCCTCAAATTGTGATTGGATTATTGCTTATAAGTTTAGGAATAGTGGTTACTTTTAATATCAAAGTGGATTTATTTAAAGGTAAAGAGTAAAAGATTTCTAATGCTTTGATGGAAAAGGAACGCAATTTCGATAATGATAGATTAGATCCATCCGAAGAATATTTTAAAAATAAGGAACAAGATAATGATAATAATCCCTATTTCCCTCCAGCAGAATCAGAACCAACACATTATTAGTTACCAATTTGTCTAACCAAATCTTTCTTTTGCATCAAGAATTTTCATAAAAACTAAACTATCACTTTAATATGAATCAATGAGTACCTCATGGGAACACTACAAAAGGGAATCTGATAAAACTCTATGGGTTCATATTTGTGGCAATCCAAAGAGTCATATTGCTATTGCAGTCAATAAGTGGTGGCATACACGTTACCCCACTTACAAGATGAGGATATGTAATAAGGAAACCTTTGATTCAATCAAAAAGAAAAATTATCCTTGATATTTAATGTTGCGACTTCTTCCTTTACCGATTTTTATTGGCATTTATCTATTCTCTTACTGGAGATGTAGCAAAAATATTGCTGCTAGTGATAAGCAGCTAAAACCATGCATTGATTGGGCATATTTAAAAAATTTACCTCTTCCTGCAAAACCTTCGTTCATCGAGTTTTATATTGTTTATGTTTCTTCTTTTTTTAAATTTCCCTTTGGGATAATTATTCAACAACTACCTTTCTCAAAGAAAGTAAGATCCTACGAAAGACAAATGAAATTAATATTTGATAAATGCAATTTAGAAAAAATTAAAAAAATAAAAAACTAATTTATTAAAGTTATCGAAATAACTATTAGAAAATTAATTGACAAGTTCTTTAAAATGATAAAAATAGTTTAGGAAATCCAAAAAATTATTATGGATACTGCTGATAAACTGTCAATTCTTCAAGAGAGCATAAACGCTTTCTTCATAAAATTTTTTGATGGGATGTATCCAGAAAAAGTAGATAGAGATCCTGATTTAGTTAAGTTAAAACGCATTGGTACTATCAACCAATTCATTGGAATTGATAAGGATTACTCTGATGTTGATATTAAAATGGATATCACAAAAGCATTCACTCATATTATTGAACACGGTGATGGAATTGAAATGCTCAAGGAAGAAAATGTTCCATTTGAAGATAGTATTGAAAGATTAGTTTTGGAAGAACTTACAAATACTGAGAATGGATATGGATATGATTTCAATGATGATGTGGAATAGTAGATCAATGGTTCAAAGAATTGTTAGACAAGAGGTGGCAGTATGAAGAAAGAGAATAATTATGCAGGGGGACTATCTAATTACATCGTTTTGAAGGAAGAAAAAGAAGTGATATTTTATTTGCATAATCCCTATCCAGATTGCTTAGAAATCCCAGATATAATGAAGCAAAGGTTTCCTAGTGATTACAAGAGCATAGTTGTAAATTCTTTGGATGAATTCAAAAAGTATGGAGGGAAAGTATGAGCAATAAATGGGATGACAATTCTTGGAAGAAAGACTTCTTGAACATGAAATCTCATTCGCCTTCAGATGCAAAACTCCTAATGGGGGGCGTAAAAGGATTGAAAGGTGCTTGGCGTTTAGGTGTTCTGCATGTGGAATACGAAAAATTGAAGAAAAGACAAGAGGAGCAGCAACAGCAATGAAAGAAGAAATAGATTGGAAAAAAGAAATTATTGAGAGTAAAAGATTCAACAGCAAGTTTGAAAAGAACCTTTTAGAGAATGGAGCAAAGAACTTTATGCAGGGAATCTATCTGGGATATATGTATTCGAGATGGAGAAATTTGAAAGGTTTGAACCTTAATGATCCAAAGGAGAATTCAGGACAGATGCAATCATCATTCAAAGAGTTTGAGCAAAAAATCAAGAAAGATTGATTATCAAAATGGAGTTTCGTAATTGACTTATAACTTTGTGTAAACCCTTATTCATTTTTGGTATAAAACTCTTATAGATACTCTGTATCCATTCATCCAACGGGTTTAGGTTATAAGGTCTTTAAGGTTACTTTGAAGGGATAATTTAAGGAATCTTATATTTTAAATATATAAATAAATGTAGGAGAGCAATGCAGTTCAAGACCGTAATACATCAGTAAAACAAGTCCACACCATTACAAACCGAATAAAGATGCAAGAAGTCTTATACACCAGAGATACCAGTTGGCAGTCCAATGAGGGGCAATTGCATAAAGGTATTCGTAAGAATGTCTCATACAACAAGTATGAGGATCATATTCAAAGAATTGAAAAAGACCTGATGAAGAAACACCGATTAGGATATTCTGCCTTAGTTAAGTTTCTGATATTAAAAGAGGGTCAACAACAGTTTGGAATTCGATTTACGTAGTTATGAATATTCAGATCAAACTTGATTCTGTTCAACAAGCAGAACTAAAAGAAGTAATGAAGAAAGATAGGAGAACCTATAAACAGCAAGAAATAAAGAAGTTATTCACAGATATGCTTCATAAGCAATATTTGATGGGTTGATTTCGTGGAAATTATTGGATGATGCGATTCAGAAAACTCACAGAGTCCAACCTACAGAGGTGACAGAAAGCGAGATCAATATTCCATTCTCATATAAAAAATTTTCAGTATATTTTTTTGATGAGATAGGTTAATAATAATAAGAATTAAATCATATTTGATGGTAATAAGTATTAAAAATAATCTATAATTAGAAGATATAAAGTAATAAGAATAGACATCATAGTGAGTATCTTAAAAGTGGGTAAATCTATTGCTATCATTAAATATATTGTGTTAATTTCCTAACATATAGTTGATTAACGCAATCACCTCTGTTATACTTAATTCATCGGAAGGCAAGAGTGAGCAACTACGCCAAAAGTGTTCTAAGTGAGACAGAAGTTAAGCCCCCTAAATTAAGACAATTGAGAACTCATAGAAGAGAGAAAGATATAAACAAATACCCTTAACAACCCAATTTATTAAACACTTATTAGAGGAATTCTAATGACAAACTAAACCATAACAAAATCAGGATTCTACGGAACTCCCGAGCATCAAGATCTAGTAATGAAAGTGATGGGTAGTTCTCACACTTGTTATTACGAGAAGTGGAATTGCTATATGTCTCTATTCTTTACTTGCGGAAAGTATTGGCAAAACTTTAAAAGGATAGAAGATGCAGACCTAGAAGTATTCACAGAAAAAGTAAGGATAGACGCCGCAAAATATCTAGAACTTGCTCATATGAAGGAGGAAAATTAATAGATGAAGATCTAAAAAATACCTGAATATCAAGGGAATTTTATAAATTAAAGTTCCATACCTTCACTATTTGAATTTTTTCTACCCCTACTCTGAACCAGTTAGGGTCTTTTTTTGCCTAATTTTTCTTCCCAACATCAAAAATATACTTTTCCCAACATATTCCCAACATCAAAATTGTGAATCTGCATTATCCTGAAAGCATCTGAATTTCTGTTTTTCTTCAGAAGACAGTCACAGCATTAAAAAAGACCTCAAGTGGAATAACCTGAAGTCTCTTGTCTTTGAAATTGAACTCCCCGGGCGAAAGTCGGGTTGATATGACCTGAAAGTTTATGACTGAATAAGAAATAAAAAATCTGCAATTTGATATATTTCCCCACCATATCCCCACCATCAAAATGCAATTCTTATGTTCTGAAAAACTACCCTATTTTGGAGTAGATTTTAGACCCAAAATTCCTTGTAAGTCGTTGACACAACTGTTATTTAGTGCTATAATATTAAAGTATAAAGGCGGGCAGATACGTCCAAATTTAGAACGAATATATTTACCGATTTAAGTAAAAAATTAATTATGAATAACTTCAATGTGGAAGGCGATTTGGGTCGTCATCATTTATCCATTTCTGGTGCTTGTGCTGAATGTGGAATTTCTACTTCAACCATTAATAGAGAGCAAGGAAAAACATTTCCTCCAAAAGTAAAACTATCTGAAAAGAGAATTGGTTTTCTCGTTTATCAAGTTGAGGAATGGTTACAAGGAGCAAGAGGAGGATGGGCACAATGACATCAACTTACTTTTTTGACACAAATCCAAAAATTAGAAAATTAAAAGAAGATGCAATTTATCCAGTTCAAAGTAAGAGTGGTTTGTATTTAATCAAAAGGGGAGCATCAAAATATTTTGAAGGAAGAATTAGATTTCCTTTTAATGCTTCTGGGAAAAAGATTTCTATTCCAATAGGGGTTTTTGAAAAAGAAATACTGGTTGAAGATGCTATGGATAAATGGCACGAAATGAAATTATGGAGCAAAACTAACAATAAAAATCCAAGATTATTTGGTCAAAAAGAAGAAGAAAAAGTAAACCAAAAAACATTCAAAGATGTTGCTCTTGAATATCTTGAAGGGGTTTATAAAAACAAAGTTAAAAAGGATGTTTTTAACGACCGATCTAACAAAGTAAACCAGATGCTCAAATTTATTGGAGATGAAATTCTGATTAGCGATTTAGAAATAGACAAAGGTGGAAGGCAATACTGCTCAAAAATGTTGAAAAGTCTTTTTTCAAACGCACCTATTCAATTAACAAGATGCAGACAACTTCTAAATTGGATTTTTAGTTACGCAGAAGATGAAACTTTCATAAGACCAAATCAAAATCCAGTATTCAAGAAATTTCAATGGGAAACTGGAAACAAAAAAACAATATCAAAGAAAACTTTTGCAAAAACAATAACCAAAAATTCTTGGGGATTATTACCAGAATTTCTTAAATCGGTTAGCGAAAATGCTTGCAAAGGAAATGAATTAACTGACTTGGCAACAAAGGCACATTTATTAATGTGCATTAGAACTGGGGTAATTACTCGGTTGGAATGGAGTTGGTATTCAGAAGAAGAAGATACTTGGACTATCCCATCTCAAACTTCTGGATTGAAGCGAAAAAAATTTGATTTTGATAGCGACCACAAAATTCCTTCAACTCCTGAAATCAATCAACTTATGAAAAAAGTTAGGAAAATTTCAGGTTGGCAAAAATATTGTTTTTATTCATTAGGTGGTAAAAACTTTGACCATATTGGAGAAGAGACGATTAATGACCACTTCAAAAATCTTGGTTGGAAAGATAAACAATCTGCACATCAATGGCGAAGTGTAGTTACAACATCAGGAGTTGAAAAATCAAACTTTGATTATGAAATTATTGATAGGCAATTAGGAAGATTAGGTCATCTTCAAGGAACAAGGGGTCATTATGACCGCTCAACACTTTTAGAAAGAAGAAAAGAATTTATGTATTGGTGGAATCAAAATCTTGTTGAACAAGGTTTAAAAATCTAATCATTAAGTCAACCCAAATTTCTTAAACCTTTTAAGACAAAAATTTTTCTCAGTAAAAATTTTTCACTCTTGGGTAACACTTTTTAGGTTAGGGAAGTTAGTCATTCTATAACTGATATTGACGCCTAATTTAGGATGTTATTAAAGATAAATCGTTTCTATGCTTTTCATTAGTTGGATCTATGGGTTTTATTCTATTTTTAAGGGGTTTAATCTTTTTGGGTTCTGGGCATTACTTTTAATACCACTTTGGTTTGTTTTTTGTTATTTCACTGGAATTCCTGGAATTATTAATGTATTAAGAACCCGTAAGTACTGGACAAAAAAAGAATTTAGAGAGGGATTAATTGCAAATTTTATTTCAGCAAGTTTAATCTTTATAATCTTAAAATTTGCTAACGCAGAAGCAATTCAATTTAACTTTTTTATTGGAGGAATAATCACTGCTTTCGCAATGCCAAAAAGCACTTTAATTAGTGAAAGAATGGATGATATTAAGAGACAAGAGGATGAAAAAAATAAAGAATGAGATTTGACAGATTACTTAAAATTAAACAAAG
The DNA here is from genome assembly GCA_003283415.1 of Prochlorococcus sp. AG-321-E21. Taxonomy (GTDB): domain Bacteria; phylum Cyanobacteriota; class Cyanobacteriia; order PCC-6307; family Cyanobiaceae; genus Prochlorococcus_A. The sequence continues at coordinate 6,209 of QBXH01000015.1, forward strand.
GATAAAAACCTCTAACTAATGAGCGACTCTAAAAATAAAAAAAATGATTACAGTAAGGAGTTTGCTCAAAGACAAGCAGCAGCGGTCAAGGAATCTAATTCCTATTCTATGAATAATGAATATCTAACAAATACTCAAAAAGCATATATAGAAATTTGGTATCAAAGTCCGATTAAGGCGTTTTGGATTGGTTATATTCTTTCAACAATATTCTTAAAAGAAATAAGACCCGTATTTCCTGCAATATTTGCATCATTACTTGTTGGTTATTTAAATACAAAATTAAAAGAAAAAGACTTTGAAAGATTATTAACGGTTTTTACAATATGCAGTCCTTTTTGGTTGTATCTATTTTTGGTATTTGAACTTGTTCAGAATGATATTGCTTGGACAAGTGCGATTGCCTTATTCATAGTTAGTTGGTCAGGTTTAGGAGTCGCTGGTCACGGGATACAAAATACTTGGGCGAAAGGTTTTGTCTATGCTCATCCAAAATATGGAGCAGCAAAAGCATTATTTGGCATAAAAAAATTTCCTTTTGAGAAACTTACAGATGATGAATTTTCAGATGTGAGAACAAGAGGAGCAAGAAGACTATCTTATTTGGCAACATTTTTATTGGTTATTGCGACAATTATTTGGATTAAACCTTGATTTAATATGACATTTTTGGTTAAAAAAATTCTATTTCTAGGTTTTATTTTCGGTTTTTATACTCCTGTGAATGCTGAACAATATCCAATTCACAAATATACCTGCCCAAAAACAGGTGGTGAATGTAATGAGGAGGAGAAAGCGGTAGTTAAATTAGTAAATGACAAATATTGGAAGATGCTTTCTGACAGGATTAAGGAAAATAAACACTATAAGTATCCTTGGTATTTTGTTTATAAAGATAGTAGAGAATGTAAATATGAAGTCGGTGCAAAGGAAGATATGTCAACTCACGTTGTAAATATGGAATGGATTGAAGTTGATATTTGCAAAAAGACCTCCAAATTGCTTTATAGAGACGGTAGATATAGATGAAACGCTTACTTCTTTTATCACTATTAATAGGTTTGATTCCTCCAGTTAAAGCAGATTCACTATGCACTCTTATCAGTGAAGAAGAACCAGATGTGACCATTACTATGAATTATGTTTTAGGTATGGGAGGAGGACGGGGAACTCTAAATTATAAAAATAAACCAGCATTTTATTTTCAAGTTGGAATTCTAAATGGATATGGAGGTCAATATTATGAGGCAAGATCATTTTCACCTGAATCATTAGTAGAAGGAAAAACTTATGTGGAAAGGACAAATAATACTGAAAAGATTAGTTCTGGAAGATTTATGAATTTTGTTGGTAATCAGTTAGGACGAGTTACATCAAAAGAAGAACGAAAATCAGGAAAATTAAGAGCACTTATGCCAACACTTGCAAAAGATTATTATTACTCAATTCCTTTTACAGAAAAGGGACAATACGGAAGGCAGAAATTATCAAAAAAAATGAAGACTATTCTTGATGCATCAGAAGGTTTCTTTGTGAATTCAGGTGGATGTAGAAAGTTTTTTGCTTATGGATGGGATTGATGAAGATAGTATTTTTCTTGCCAATATTGTTTTTAGGTTTAATTTCTCCTCTTAAAAGTGAAACCAAAAAAGAAAAGGAATATCCAAAGTATTCTTTTTATGCCAAATGTTTAGATGATGCTTTACCAAGAACACTTAATAATGGATTAGTTTGGGAATGTTCAGTCAAAGCATCAAAAGAACTTGATTCTTTGATTCAAAAGCAAGTATCTTCTAAAGGTGATTGCGAAACAGAAGGTTTTGAATCTCACGCTTGTCAATTGGAAAGAAGTCAAAAAGCATTCAAGACTTACTATCAAACTGAATGTACTTGGAATAAGTATGGGATGCACTATCCATATTGCGAAATGATGCTCAAAAAAGATAGGTTAATATGGTTAGATACGAGTCTTTGAACAATAAATAATTGATGGAATTTATAAATAAAAAAGTTAAAAAATTTATTTTTATACCTTTAATATTATTTGGTTTTACTATTCCTTTACATGCTGAAAAAGTTGAAGAGAAAGAAAGTAAGTGGGTAAAACAAATTACTATTCCAGAAGGTTCCAGACAAACTTATTTACCGAAGGCAGGTTTTTTTGGTGGTCATTCAACTTGGTCTCCAGTTGAACCCTTAAAAAAAGTAAGAATTGGAGATATTATTAAAGGTTCTGATGGGAAAGATAAAACCAGTAGTTTTATGGTTGGCGTTATCCTGTGTGATTATATGGAGAAAGATTATTTTGATAAAAGAGGATCTCAATATAGTTGGGGCGGTAAATGGAGTTGTATAGCGGCAAGAAGTAAAAGAGATATCAAACAATTTTATAACTACAGAGAAGATAGAAAAGTAGATGTTTTCACCACATCGCCAATAAACCCAGAAGGTATTTGGGACGGATCTACTCCAGAAAAATATAAATATAAAGTTCAAGGGAAAGAATATGATTTGATAGAAGTTAAAAATGCTGAATATAGATGTCTTTGGAAAGAGGGATTTGCGACATTAGGCGATTTAAATAATTATGTTCAACAAGAGAAGAAGATTGATCCTGAATTTGGACAATTACTTGAAGACAAATATAAAACAGGTGCAACTGAAGCAGAATTTCAAAAACAGGAAAAATTTATTCAAGATCAAGGAGGGTGTAAAGCGGTAATAATTGGTTGGATCTTTAAAACATTAAATGAAGATGATGCTGCTAATTTTTATGCGATGCTTTCAGTAGAAGGTTGGATGACAGAAGAAGATACAAAAATAGAAAATATTCCATACAGAGAAGATTCTTATTTTGATAAAACATCTAATACTGTCTATTGCAAGGAACCAATACCTGAAATGAGTCTTTCTAAAAATGCAAATCCATCTAAAAGACAAATAAAAAATTTATGTTCTTGTATCTGGAACAAATATCCAGAGGATGGTTGGGAAAGAAAAGTTTTAGTGAAAATGTATAATAATGAATCTGGAACACAAGTTTTTAGAGAAAGAAGTTTAAGAACAAGACTTCCATATGCCTATCAAGAATGTGGTGGATATAAGTTATAACAAGAATTGAATCAACTGATAAAAGTCCTATTAAGTTGATCTAAGAAGAACTTTTGAGCATCTTTTGTAGTGAATGGTCTTCGGTGTTTCTTCATTACTTCACGGAGTTTTAACTCATCTATTTTGGATAGTTTTAAATTTATATTCATAATTATCCAGAAAAAGGAATACTGAACTGCTGTTGACCTTCTTTGAGTATTAGGAACTTATGCAATGCTGAATAACCTAATCTATGTTTCTTCATCAACTCTCTTTCAAGTTTCTGGATATGGTCTTCGTGCTTGTTATAAGAAACATTCTTACGAATACTTCTATTGAAACCACCTTCGGTGGTTTGCCTTACGGCATTTCTGTTGTATAAAACTTGTTGCATCTTTATTCGGTTTGTAACTGTTTGAACTTGTTTTTCTTATGTATTACGTACTTGAACTACATTGCTCAACCATATTTAAAAAGGTATTTAAAATATAAATTTCCTTAAATAATCCCTTTAAAGTATCCTTATGAACTCTTAAAGACTTAATAAAACCTTGTTTCCCTTATCAACCCTCACAAAGCGATTTATACAACTTTTCTCTAAATTCTGAATAATTGTAAAGAAAAGTTACTAAAAGCAGGTAAGCATTAGGATTCAATGACATTTAATATGATGTTCAAGACCATAATATATCCATACTAATTATAAACAATTAACCTACAATATACTATATGCTTACTGAATAAACCCTATTTTAAAGGGTATTAATACAAGTAAAGATAAATTCAATACCACTACAGGCGATTCTGGGTGGAGTAAATCTACTAAATCTTGGCATTTACGCTAATAACTCTTGCTTCTGCTGCATTTCGTCGTTTTACCGTCTCTCTTGCACTATCCATATTCGGTGCAACAACAATATCCTCTACGACTGTTCCGCTAATAAACAGTTTCACAGACCATTTCATTTTTTTGATACCTCTAAAAAATTTTCCTAATGACGATTGCATTTGACCTTTATTTTCTTTCGGGTCATTTTTGTCTAAACCTCTGATCTTTCTCCATCTGGAATACATATACCCAAGATAGATTCCTTGCATATACCCTTTTGCCCCATTCTCTAAAAGGTTCTTTTCAAACTTGCTGTTGAATCGTCCACTTTCAAGAATTTCTTTCTTCCAATCAATTTCCTGCTTCATATCCCTTCACCTACACAAAATCTTTGAACAGTTGATTTACTCATTCCTAATGATTTTGCTATGGAACCATATCCTCTCTGTGCTTTTCTCATATGCTTGATTTCTTCTTCTTGATGCTGACTGAAACTTCTCTTTCTACCCATCTTCACACCTCTTGAAATGGCAACTGCTCTTCCTTCTGCTGTTCTTCTTCTTATATTGTTCAATTCCATTTCCGCAGAATATCCCATAACTCCAACTATTAGATTGATAATTTCTTTATTCATTGTTGTGGTGTCTAATCTGCCATCTAATGTTCTTATCTTGACTCCTTTTTCCAATAACTTATTCACTTCAACCAACATAGTTACCATTGTTCTTCCAAGTCTTGAAAGTTCATCCAGAATCAAAAGATCATTATCTTGAATATTTTCTAATAATTTTGATAATTCTTGTCTCTCTCCATAATTTGAAGTGCCTGTTATGAAATCTCCTACAACCACTTCACACCCTGCATCTGTTAATGAACGAATCTGCCTTTCTTGGTCTTGTGCATCTGTACTACACCTCCAATATCCATAGATCGTATTCATTCTCTTTATTAAAACTGCTATTAGTATCATAACATTTTGATACTAATATATGACACCCCAAGAACCCAGTATTTGCATACCAGGACAGGGGGTATCACAATTTGTAGATTATGAAACCATAAATCACGAACAATTTTCGTGAGTTTATTTTATTAAATAATCAATTGCTTTCATTAATAAATTTTCTAAATTATATTTTTTCAATGCTACTTGCCTTGGTAAATCTTCATTTTTCATATCATCAAAAAGAAAATTGATGGTTTCTTTAATTCTTTTTTCTTCGTAACTAAGAGATTTCAAGGTTGATTCAATTTGCTCTAAATTTGATTTGATTATTCAAAAAAGAGGAGTCATTTTTACTATTATTTTTCACTGAACTTTTAGAAGACTTATTTTTGAATTCTTTATCTTTAAAAAATTGCATACCACTTATTACTGATTTTACTTGAATTGGATTTAACTCCATCAGTTCTCTATTATTTGCATCTTTAATTTTAAATTCCTCTAAAACTTGAAGAAATGCTTTCTCAGCAGCATATGCTGCATCTTGACTGTCAAAAGAAACTCGTTCCAGTGTTTGAGAAGGAACAGGTAAAACATTTTGCTCTCTTTCTCTTCTTTCCAAGTCAACAGTGACTCCAAGTTTGTACCATTTAGTTCCATCTTTCAAACTCCAACATTTGAAATATAAGTATGCTTCGTTTTCACTAATATATTTTTTGGTACGATCAACCAAATTCCTCACGAGTTCAATATCTGCATCTTCCCCTATACCTAACTTTGCTCTTTCTTTTTTTAAAGCATTTTCAATCTTCTTCTTTTTCTGTTCCTCTACTTTCTCTCTCTGCCCTTCAAGACTTTTCCATTGTTCTAATAATCCTTCCTTTTCTTTTATCCATTCGTTTTCTGTTTGATTATTATCCTTTCCAATTATTCTCATCCATCTTTTAAATTCCACAAGAGTATTTTCTTTCATAGATTTCTTTATATTTCTTTCTCTTAATTTCTTATCCTCTTCAACTTTTTTCAGATAATTTTTATAGATCTTACTGTTTGGATCATTTAGTGCTTTTTGTTTTAATTTTTCAATCCTGTTATTTGTATTTCTCATATTTTTATTTTGCCCATAATTTGAACTTTTTAGAAACCTCAAGAAGTTGCATCTCATCTAAACGGAAATACTCAGTCTGAGGAATTCTGCAATTTTTATAATCTCTGTGCAAATCCTTTTCAAGTTCTCTAAAATTTGAGCACTTAATTACATCTATAATCTCATCAGGTTCCAGTTGAGACATTCGGTTTAAAAGATTTTCTGTAATACCAATTTTGAAGATATCTTGATTTCTAATCAAATAAACAAATCCTTCTCTTAGAGAATTATTAACTTCAGTAATTGTATTTTCGTCTTCTCCATTTAAGGATTTAGAACGCTCAGAATAAAATTTCAATAGTAATTTTGCTGCACTATTTACTTGCTCTTTGTTATAAAAAAACGATTTTAAATATGAGTTCCATAGTTCTTGACTTTCTTTATTAGGTTTTTCTTCGTATGAGTAACTGATGTTCTCCTCATAAAATTTCATTACTTCCAAAGGACTTTCATCAATTCCAAAAGAGTTCCAAAGATAACCAACAAATGCCTTATTCATTTCAAATTGAACTTTAATATATTTTTCATATAATTCTTTATTGCTTAAAGTGTTTTCGTCCCGCCAAGATTGAAAACTTTCAAAGATTGGGAAACAATCCGTAAATTCATATTCAGAATCCTCATCACTATCTTCATAACTTAATGTTCCATTTATAAGTTCTTTTAAATCTTCTGGTTCCATCCCTTTAAATATTCGTTTCACGCTATCTAAGCAAATATTTAAATCCAATTTTTCCTCATCTGACATCCATTCTGTTTTAGAGGTCTTTAATTTTTCCTCTAACTCAATTTTCATTTCCTTAAGAGGCAAAGAAATTTCTTCAAAATATCTAAGAATCTCATCATCTTCTTTTTGAAAGATATCCTTATATGAATTAAATATTGTGCTTCTATATTCTTTTTGCTCTTTTCCAAGTTTTACTGCTTCTTCCCATACTCTTTCAGCATTATCGGTAAAAGAATCAAAAGTATTTTCAGGTTGATTTGATTCGTGCTGTTCTAAGAAATTTTTATCATCTTGATTTATATCTAAATTCCAAGAAACTCTTTTTCTCAATCTTTCTACTTTTTCAAATACTGTCTCATTAGGTTTTGCATTTGAAGTTTCTTTATCAATTTGCCATTTACTCGCCATCGTTAAAGAGTTTTTTTTCTAATTTTAGTTTGGGTGTCAATTTCTGAAATTAGTAATTAGTAGTGAGGAGGTTCTGATTCTTCTGGAGGGAAGTAGGTATCCTCATCATTAACTTTTTTCTTCTTCCTGAAATACTCTTCGGATGGATCTAATCCATCATTATCGTAATCACTTTCTCTTTCCATTACTTCTCTAATACACTTTTTACTTTATCTGAGAATTTTTGTTCTTTATCAGTTCTTGTATTTACTTTCATCGTTGTATAAATTCTCGGAGCACCTTTTTCGTGAATTTTTTCGTGGCACTTTCTAACACATTCAAATACTTCATCCCAATCACCCTCTATAGCAGTTCCATTTGCTCCTAATTCATAGATAAGTCCTTCATTTTTTATTATCTCAATACATTCTTTTATATAAGGAGATAGAGAGGTTCCTACTCCAATAGGGACTAAGCATAAATCAATACTGACAAACATCTTTATTTTTCTTTTTTACCAAATTACTTTATATAATCCAAAACTACAAACTATCAAAACTATACATGTTTTTGCTCACCTTGTTCCAATAACTGTTTCAAAAACTGTTCTGATTAGATCTCGCCCCACAATTAAAAATATTTCCCCACCATGAAAATCTATCTTCCCCACCATATCCCCACCAGACAAATGGTAGATATGGGATATCCTGATACTATCTAATTGCAGTTTCTTTTTGAAAAGGAAGGTCAGCACTAAAAAAGACCTCAAGTGAAATAACCTGAAGTCTTCTGAATTAGTTAATAAACTCCCCGGGCGGGATTCGAACCTGCGACCAATCGATTAACAGTCGATCGCTCTACCGCTGAGCTACCGAGGAATATATAAAAATTTAACTCTTATATGTACCCTATGACAAGGGGTATATCTTAATTATATTTAAAGTTTAATGGTTTCTGCCAATCTGATAAATTTCCATTCTTCATCTCTGCAACTGCGTCTGCGTAGGTAAGTTCCTCTAAACGATGAGTAATCCATAAAACAGTAAATGGATTTCTTTTATTCTTTGTAAGATCCTTAATGATTTCTAAAACTTCTATTTGACTAGAACTATCCAATAGAGCTGTTGGTTCGTCCATAAGAATAAAATTCTTATCACTTATCAAGGATGAGGCAATAGTTAATCGTTGTTTTTGGCCACCACTTAATGTATGAATGGGTCTTTTATCAAATCCAGTTAATCCAACCTTTTTTAAAGCAATATTAATTTTATTGGTAACATCTTTTCTACCTGATTTTTGATTAATATTTAGAAGAAGTTCGCTCCTACAGTTTGGCATTAAAATTTGATGATCAGGATTTTGAAAAACCATCCCAACATTCGCTTGATTATTTATAACTCCCTTACTTGGTTTAAGGAGTCCAGCAATCAACTTTAGCAAGGTACTCTTTCCGCTTCCATTTTTACCGACAATCATCCATAATCCTTGTTTATTAATGGAAAAACTACAATTACTGATTAACTTCGCAATATTTCCCGGCCATGAAAAACTAACATTATTAAAATTTATTTTAGGTACTTCATTCTGTAAAATATCCTCGATCTCGATCATCTTAAGTATCTAAAGAAAATCCTGGTCTTTTTGAACCACCAGCAACTGAAGACTTTTCATATATCTGAACAGAAATAACTTCTTTAGCTAGAACAGTTATCAATTTATCTTGAACCTTTTCACACCTTAATTCAATTAGAGTCGAATTTTGGTTATCCCCAGTCATGAAATCCTTAATTTCATCATAGATTCTTTTAACATCCTCATAATTTTTCTTTTGAATAGAAAGAGGAAAGGGGGAATATCTGAGACTTATTTCAAGAGAATACATAAGAGAATAATTAATACTTAAATTATAAACAAACTATAGAACAAACTTTTCTAAGAAGTTGTTTTGAAATTAAGTTCAATTAAAGTATTTTTTTTTAAAGATCTATAAATGCATTTATGATATAGATTAACAGATTAAAATTTGTAGACTTTTATCCATGAAAATCGCAAGTGATATAACTTCTTTAGTTGGAAATACCCCACTAGTAAAGCTAGATCGCATTAGAAAATACTGTAATTGCCACCCTGAAATAATCGCTAAACTTGAAAGTTTCAATCCATCAGCATCTGTCAAAGATCGTATAGCTTATTCGATGTTAAATTCAGCCGAAAAAGATGGTCTAATATTTCCAGGGGAAACAACTCTTATTGAAGCAACCAGCGGAAATACTGGAATTGCTTTAGCAATGGTTGCTGCAGCAAAAGGCTATAAATTGATATTAACTATGCCAGATACTATGAGTATTGAGAGAAGGGCAATGCTTCGGGCATATGGAGCAGAATTACAGCTAACTCCTGGCCAGGAAGGAATGAAAGGGGCCTTAGATTTAGCAAATGAACTATCTTTAAGTATTCCAAAGAGCTTTCAATTTAACCAGTTTGAAAATCTTGCGAATCCAGATATTCATGAAAGGACAACCGCTAAAGAAATTTGGAATCAATCTAATAAAAATATTGATGGATTAGTTACCGGAGTTGGGACTGGAGGAACAGTTACAGGCTGCGCTCGATTTCTAAAAAAAGTTAATCCAAGTTGTAAAATATATGCTGTTGAACCCAAAAAAAGTGCTGTTATTTCAGGAGAAAAAGCAGGATCTCACTCTATTCAGGGGATTGGAGCAGGCTTCGTCCCGAAAGTACTTAATACCCAATTAATTGACGAAATTATCAAGATAGATGATGAGGAGGCATTTTATTATGGAAGATTATTAGCTCGATTAGAGGGTCTTTTATCTGGAATTAGTAGCGGGGCTGCTTTGGCAGCAACAATCAAAATTGCTCAACGTAAAGAACTTATTAATCAAAGACTAATAGTGATTCTTCCAAGTTTTGGTGAAAGATATTTATCTACAGCAATGTTTGAATCTAATACTGCAATTAAAGCCAGGCAAGACGGTTATTTATAGATAACGGGATTAAGATATGATCAACAATCTTTATAAAGAATTAGGCTTAAAAGAAAATGCAACTCAAAGTGAAATTAAATCTTCTTATCGTCGCTTAGTTAAACAACATCACCCCGATGCAGGAGGTCAAAAAGACAGATTTCTTGCAATACAAGATGCATGGGAAACTCTCAATGACCCTTTTAAAAAAGAACAATATGATAAAAACCTCTTTTCATTACAACAATCATCGAACTTCAGAGATGAAAATTGGGAAGATAACGTTAATACAAAAAAATATAGTTCCAAAGTAAAAGATAATGAAGTTAAAAATTGGATTAAAAATATTTATAATCCTATCAATAGATTTATTAGCCAAATAATCAAACCTTTGAGTCAAGAAATAAAAGAACTATCTGCTGATCCATATGATGAAGAATTGATGGATAATTTTTGCAAGTACATTGCTCTTTCACAAAAAAAAATTGAAAAGGTTGATAAACTTTACAAGTCAATTTCTGTTCCTCGTTCAATATCTTCTTTAGGTTTAGATCTATACCATTGTTTTTCTCAAGTTAAAGATGCTTTGTCAGAATTGGATAAGTACACACAAGGATATGTAGATGATTATTTATTTGATGGCAAAGAAATGATGAAAGAGGCAAAGAGAATCCAATCGAAAATGGCTTATGATAAAAAATCTATAATTTCCTGAATGGTCATTCTGCGAATATATATTCTTTCAGTTGGTCTAGTTTAAACCAGACATCCGGAACAGGTCGACGCCATCTTACTTGAGCATATTCTTCTTTAATACTCAAAATTTCTCCTGGGCCTTCAAAAACATAACTTGGCAAATCTTCATCACTAGCTAATGATTCGACACTTTTATCATAAATACTTTTCTCAACAAAAACTAAGCTACCTTTCTTAAGAGGTTTCTTGGGTATTGACTCAGTCATGATGAGAATTGTTTAATGAAATTCAAAATTTATCATACAAAAAATTTTTGCATTAATTTTTTAAATTGATTACATCATAATAATTACAATTAACACAAAAATTTAATATTGTTAAATGATTACATAATTAAAAATATGCGTCTTTTACTCCTTGGATGTACAGGATTTGTGGGGAAAGAATTAGCTCCAACTTTGCTCAAAGAAGGCCACGATCTTTGTATTATCAGTAGAAAAAATATTAATAACTTGAAGATAAATATTCCACTAGATAAATTTAAATTTCTTAAAATCGATTTGTCGAAAAAACAAAATTGGAGAAATGAAAATCTATTAAGTCATTTAAAAGATTGTGATGGGATAGTTAATTTAATCGGTGAACCAATAGCAGATAAAAAATGGACTGAAAGTCAAAAAGAAGAGATGGAGAACAGCAGGATTAATACAACTAAGTTTTTGATGGAAACGCTGAAAGAAACCAGAAATAACCCAAAAGTCATAATAAACGGTTCAGCGATAGGTTTCTATGGAACAAGTTTAAATAAAGAATTTAATGAAAATAGTAAAAATGGTAATGATTTTCTAGCAAATCTTTGTAATAAATGGGAGGATGTTGCTAATAGAAAACCCTTTTTCTCAAGATTAGTCATTTTTAGAATTGGAATAGTCTTGGAATCAGAAGGAGGAGCATTAGGGAAAATGCTTCCTGTTTTTAAAATTGGATTAGGAGGTCCCATCGGAGATGGGAATCAATGGATGAGTTGGATTCATAGAAGTGACTTATGTGGATTAATTATTAAAGCATTAGTTGATAAACAATTTTCTGGAGTGTTTAATGCTGTTGCACCGGAGCCAGTATTAATGAAAGATTTCTCTAAGACTTTAGGAAAATGTCTCAATAGACCAGATTTAGTCCCAGTACCAGGAAGAATACTGAAATTATTATTAGGAGATGGGGCCAAATTAGTATTAGAAGGACAAAAAGTAATCAGTATAAAATTGCAAGATAAAATATATAAATTTAAATATCCTCTTCTTGAGAAAGCCATTTACGCCTCCACCAAGAATTAATCCCATTAACTAACGAACTGACAATTAATATTGTTATGAGAGGGACTATAAGAGGATTCCAAATATTTTGAATAAAATTAAGGAAAATATATATTCCATTTATTTGCATAATTACTGCAAAAATAAAAAATAGTGCAAAAAAAATAACAGCAAACAAATTTACTAATAATAAATTATCAACAATCTCTTTCAGCCTTATTTGAGATTTATACTCAGTCATTTTTCATGACATATTTATATCATTAATTATCTTAATGCATGAATTATTCTGGCCGATTCGTAACTTTGCGTTATCAAGACAAGAAGTTAAAAACTTTTTATCTAGCTTTATCAGATAAATAACTTTAATGATTAGATTTATTGTCTGATTTATTTGATCTCTTTTATTTTTGTAATTAGTAGAACAAAAAACATATCTCCCAAGTAATCTTCTTTGAGCATCTGCAAAAGATTTAGTAAACTGCGGACCTTTACCTTCAATTTGAATAACAGGTTTTCCTAAACCGATTGCTTGCTCTGATGCCGTTCCCGCCATACTTATAACAAACTTACTTTTAAATAATATTTCTTCAAACAAATTCCAGTTAAAGTTAATAGTTATAAATCCATATTTAAATTCTAATCCGTCATTTTTTTCTTTTTGTTCTTTTTTTTCTAAAGAAATCCATTTTCTTTGGAATAGTATCTGACAAATTTTTTCTTTAGAAAGAGCTTTTACAATGGCAAACTTAAATACAACTTCCTTAAAATATTTGAGTTCAGCCATTGTTTCTAAAACTTCTAAAATTAATTGCAAATTTTCTAAAAATTCAGGAGATCTACTGCCTGGAAATAATCCAATATTAAAAGGGAGGGAATTTGATTGATTTTCAAAAAAAGAAAATTTATCCATAAATGGATTACCTAAAAAAGATACTTTTTTTCCTAATTGTTGAGTTAAATCATTTGATGTTAAAAGATCCCTAGCATATATTTTTTTTGCATATTTTGAGAGTAAAAAAAATTTACAGGGCCAAGGTAGATTCAATTTACCTTCATAATGACTGGAATATGCGACTAAATATGTAAAAAAATTTTTTTTTGAAAACCATGCAAAAAAAACAGGCACTATATCTCCAATAACTAAATAAAAATCATATTTATTTCTTAATTGATAAGACAAATATAATTTTTTTAAAAAGTAAATTATTTGGCCTCCAAATATTTCTAATATTCTTCCTTTAAAAGAATTATAACCAACACCGCCTGTACTAAACTGTTTAGTTTTTCCAATAATTCTTATATTTACTTTTTTATAATTATCGCCATTACCTACTATCGGGAGAGCATCTACATGATCGCCATTTTTTACAAAATATTTTGCAAGTAAACTACCAGATAAATCTTCTCCATGTCCATTACTTAAAAGTAAAATTCTGGACAATTTACAATTCCAACCATTTATTTATTTTGGTTAATTCTGGCCAGTTTGAATATCTATTAAAGCCATCTTCAACAGTCTCTTTTAACTCAGTCTTTACATCAGGCATCATCATTGCCATTTTTTTAATTAATTCAACATGCTCTCTAACTCCTTTATTATTTGTAGCCAAAAGAGCTAACGATAAATTCATTCTTGCTTGCGGATCTTGCTGATTTAAGCGAACCGCCTGTCTAGCTGCTGCTAATGCTTCTTCATTATTCTTCAATAGAAGGTGCAGCCATGATAGACAAGTCCAAGCAGCAAAGTGATTAGGTATTTGTTGAATAATTTTTTGAAAATCTTGAACAATTGGTGTTAACTCTTGACCATCTTTATATCTTGATAAGGCTGCATTGAAATCGGATTCAATTGGGTTAATGTCATCTGTCATATATTTTCCTAAACTGCGAAAGAGCTACCGCAACCGCAAGTTTGAGAAGCATTCGGATTAACGAAATTAAATCCACCTCCAATTAAATCCTTACTAAAGTCTAATTGCATTCCATAAATATATAAAAGACTTTTCGGGTCGCATACTACTTTAAAAGTTTGCTCAGAACTCAAGGAATAATCATATACTTTATCATCTGAATTGATTTCATCTCCACCAATAAAATCCATCGTATAACTCATACCACTGCAACCCCCAGACCTTACACCCACTCTCAGTGCTTTTTTATCAGTTTGATTATTCAATAAAGAAGATATTTGTTCTATTGCATCATTTGTTATTAAAATACCCTTACCGTCATCTGAGGTCTTAATTTTTTCTTCTATTTTTACATTTTCCATAAATGCTTCTGATCGTATATTAATACTATAAAAAATTCAGACACATCATGCACATATCAAACGATATACAGAGTTGATTTGTTATAATTACGTAAAAAAGTGAAAATTGCAATAATAGGTTCGGGATTAGCTGGTTTAACAGCTGCTGTTAATTTAGTTGATGAAGGTCATGAAGTAGATATTTACGAAAGCAGATCATTTTGGGGAGGTAAAGTTGGAAGTTGGGAAGACAAAGATGGTAATCATATAGAAATGGGATTACATGTATTTTTCTATAACTATGCAAATCTTTTTAAACTCATGAAAAAAGTTGGAGCATTAGGTAATTTGCTTCCTAAAGAACATACTCATTTATTTATAAATAATGGTGGTAATTTAAAATCTTTGGATTTTAGATTTGCTTTAGGAGCTCCTTTTAACGGGCTGAAGGCCTTTTTTACGACGGAACAACTTACTTTAGTAGATAAGTTTAGAAATGCATTAGCCTTAGGGACCAGCCCGATAGTAAGAGGATTAGTAGATTATGAGGGTGCAATGAAGATTATTAGGGACTTAGATAAAATAAGCTTTAAAGAATGGTTTTTAAATCATGGAGGTAGCATAAGAAGTCTAGAAAGGATGTGGGATCCAATTGCATACGCTTTAGGTTTTATAAATTGTCAAGATATTTCGGCAAGGTGCATGTTAACTATTTTTATGATGTTTGCATCTAAGACCGAAGCCTCTAAACTTAATCTTCTAAAAGGATCGCCTCATAAATGGTTAACACAACCTATCGTTGATTACATCACAAAAAAAGGATGCAAAATCCACTTAAATCATAAAGTTGAAGAAATTATTTTTGAAAAAGAATCTTCCTCCTACTCGGTCACACAACTTAAAATATCGAGTCCTAAAGGAGTAAAGACTATCTTTGCTGATACATTTCTCGCTGCTTGTGATGTTCCTGGAATTAAAAGAATAGTTCCTAAAGAATGGTATCAATTTAAAGAGTTCGAAGGTTTGAAAAAATTGAGAGCAGTTGCAGTGGCAACTATACAACTAAGATATGATGGATGGGTTACTGAACTTAAGAATGATAACAAAAGCCAGCGCCCTACAGGTTTAGATAATCTTTTATATTCCGCAGACGCATCTTTCAGTTGTTTTGCAGATTTGGCTTTAGCAAGTCCCGTAGACTATAGAAAAGAAGGTATGGGATCTTTACTTCAATGTGTTTTGACTCCTGGAGATCGTTGGATGGGTAGATCAACAGAAAAAGTCACTCATGAGATTGACTCTGAGGTGCGTCGTCTCTTTCCTTCCTCAAAAAATCTTAAACTACTTTGGAGTAATGTAGTACAAGTTCCACAATCACTTTATAGAGAATCTCCAGGTATGGACCCATATAGACCCGATCAGAGAACTTCAATCTCAAATTTTTTTATGGCAGGTAGTTATACAAAGCAGGACTATATAGATTCAATGGAAGGAGCTACTATGAGTGGTCATTTAGCAGCAGCAGCAATCCTAGATAAGAAAGTCAAATTAGCAAAAAATCTTGCAGTTAGTTAACCATGGGTACTTGGCTTAAACATGACGTAATTACGTTTGTAAATGCGCCATTAGATAATGTTTGGAATACGTGGAGTGATTTGGACTCGATGTCTCTGTGGATGAGCTGGATTGAATCTGTGAAAACAGTTGATCAAGAAACATCTACTCTACCTGACTTAACTGAATGGACTTTAGCTGCTAATGGATTCAAATTTAAATGGAAAGCACAAATAACAGAAAGGATTGAGAAAAATAAATTAAAATGGGAATCTATAGGAGGATTGCCAACGCAAGGATCTGTTATTTTTGAATCAAAAGGTGACCAATTAACATCCGTAAATTTAGCTGTTACCTATGAATTGCCCAAAATGATTGCCAGATTTATGGAAGAAAAAATTCTGGGCAAAATGGTTACTAATGAATTACAAGCAAATATTGATAGATTTCGAGATCTAGTTGAAAAAAATTACACTAATGAACTTTCTAATTAAAAATATCAATAGCAGCTTCTAATAATCCTTCAAAAGTATAATTAGTAGCTTCCCTATCTACTCTGCCAAAAATATTTACACATGTTTTTGAAGTTTGTGGACCAATAGATAATAATTTTATCTCATCAAGAAATGTTAACCATTCTTCTCCAAATTCTTTTTCTAACAGAAATGAAGAATTTAAAACTGTTTTGCCACTTGAAAAAACCATTGCATTAACTTGTCTTTTAGTGATGGCATTTATTGTTTCTAAAGGTATTGAATCGGGACATCTTGTTTCATAAGCAGGAACCTCCACAACACGTGCACCAGAATTCCTAAATTCGTTAGCAATTAAATCCCTTCCTCCTGTTTGTACTCTTGGCAAAAAGACTTTGAGTCCATATCCTGATATCGGGAAATTTTCAATTAGACTCTCCGCTACAAATTCTGGGGGCACGAAATCAGCCTCAATTCCTAACTCGCCAAGAGTTAAGGAAGTTTTCTTTCCTACTACAGCAATTTTTATTTCTTATTCAGTCATAAACTTTCAGGTCATATCAACCCGACTTTCGCCCGGGGAGTTCAATTTCAAAGACAAGAGACTTCAGGTTATTCCACTTGAGGTCTTTTTTAATGCTGTGACTGTCTTCTGAAGAAAAACAGAAATTCAGATGCTTTCAGGATAATGCAGATTCACAATTTTGATGTTGGGAATATGTTGGGAAAAGTATATTTTTGATGTTGGGAAGAAAAATTAGGCAAAAAAAGACCCTAACTGGTTCAGAGTAGGGGTAGAAAAAATTCAAATAGTGAAGGTATGGAACTTTAATTTATAAAATTCCCTTGATATTCAGGTATTTTTTAGATCTTCATCTATTAATTTTCCTCCTTCATATGAGCAAGTTCTAGATATTTTGCGGCGTCTATCCTTACTTTTTCTGTGAATACTTCTAGGTCTGCATCTTCTATCCTTTTAAAGTTTTGCCAATACTTTCCGCAAGTAAAGAATAGAGACATATAGCAATTCCACTTCTCGTAATAACAAGTGTGAGAACTACCCATCACTTTCATTACTAGATCTTGATGCTCGGGAGTTCCGTAGAATCCTGATTTTGTTATGGTTTAGTTTGTCATTAGAATTCCTCTAATAAGTGTTTAATAAATTGGGTTGTTAAGGGTATTTGTTTATATCTTTCTCTCTTCTATGAGTTCTCAATTGTCTTAATTTAGGGGGCTTAACTTCTGTCTCACTTAGAACACTTTTGGCGTAGTTGCTCACTCTTGCCTTCCGATGAATTAAGTATAACAGAGGTGATTGCGTTAATCAACTATATGTTAGGAAATTAACACAATATATTTAATGATAGCAATAGATTTACCCACTTTTAAGATACTCACTATGATGTCTATTCTTATTACTTTATATCTTCTAATTATAGATTATTTTTAATACTTATTACCATCAAATATGATTTAATTCTTATTATTATTAACCTATCTCATCAAAAAAATATACTGAAAATTTTTTATATGAGAATGGAATATTGATCTCGCTTTCTGTCACCTCTGTAGGTTGGACTCTGTGAGTTTTCTGAATCGCATCATCCAATAATTTCCACGAAATCAACCCATCAAATATTGCTTATGAAGCATATCTGTGAATAACTTCTTTATTTCTTGCTGTTTATAGGTTCTCCTATCTTTCTTCATTACTTCTTTTAGTTCTGCTTGTTGAACAGAATCAAGTTTGATCTGAATATTCATAACTACGTAAATCGAATTCCAAACTGTTGTTGACCCTCTTTTAATATCAGAAACTTAACTAAGGCAGAATATCCTAATCGGTGTTTCTTCATCAGGTCTTTTTCAATTCTTTGAATATGATCCTCATACTTGTTGTATGAGACATTCTTACGAATACCTTTATGCAATTGCCCCTCATTGGACTGCCAACTGGTATCTCTGGTGTATAAGACTTCTTGCATCTTTATTCGGTTTGTAATGGTGTGGACTTGTTTTACTGATGTATTACGGTCTTGAACTGCATTGCTCTCCTACATTTATTTATATATTTAAAATATAAGATTCCTTAAATTATCCCTTCAAAGTAACCTTAAAGACCTTATAACCTAAACCCGTTGGATGAATGGATACAGAGTATCTATAAGAGTTTTATACCAAAAATGAATAAGGGTTTACACAAAGTTATAAGTCAATTACGAAACTCCATTTTGATAATCAATCTTTCTTGATTTTTTGCTCAAACTCTTTGAATGATGATTGCATCTGTCCTGAATTCTCCTTTGGATCATTAAGGTTCAAACCTTTCAAATTTCTCCATCTCGAATACATATATCCCAGATAGATTCCCTGCATAAAGTTCTTTGCTCCATTCTCTAAAAGGTTCTTTTCAAACTTGCTGTTGAATCTTTTACTCTCAATAATTTCTTTTTTCCAATCTATTTCTTCTTTCATTGCTGTTGCTGCTCCTCTTGTCTTTTCTTCAATTTTTCGTATTCCACATGCAGAACACCTAAACGCCAAGCACCTTTCAATCCTTTTACGCCCCCCATTAGGAGTTTTGCATCTGAAGGCGAATGAGATTTCATGTTCAAGAAGTCTTTCTTCCAAGAATTGTCATCCCATTTATTGCTCATACTTTCCCTCCATACTTTTTGAATTCATCCAAAGAATTTACAACTATGCTCTTGTAATCACTAGGAAACCTTTGCTTCATTATATCTGGGATTTCTAAGCAATCTGGATAGGGATTATGCAAATAAAATATCACTTCTTTTTCTTCCTTCAAAACGATGTAATTAGATAGTCCCCCTGCATAATTATTCTCTTTCTTCATACTGCCACCTCTTGTCTAACAATTCTTTGAACCATTGATCTACTATTCCACATCATCATTGAAATCATATCCATATCCATTCTCAGTATTTGTAAGTTCTTCCAAAACTAATCTTTCAATACTATCTTCAAATGGAACATTTTCTTCCTTGAGCATTTCAATTCCATCACCGTGTTCAATAATATGAGTGAATGCTTTTGTGATATCCATTTTAATA
Organism: Prochlorococcus sp. AG-321-E21; assembly: GCA_003283415.1. Taxonomy (GTDB): domain Bacteria; phylum Cyanobacteriota; class Cyanobacteriia; order PCC-6307; family Cyanobiaceae; genus Prochlorococcus_A. The sequence continues at coordinate 25,686 of QBXH01000015.1, forward strand.
TCAACATCAGAGTAATCCTTATCAATTCCAATGAATTGGTTGATAGTACCAATGCGTTTTAACTTAACTAAATCAGGATCTCTATCTACTTTTTCTGGATACATCCCATCAAAAAATTTTATGAAGAAAGCGTTTATGCTCTCTTGAAGAATTGACAGTTTATCAGCAGTATCCATAATAATTTTTTGGATTTCCTAAACTATTTTTATCATTTTAAAGAACTTGTCAATTAATTTTCTAATAGTTATTTCGATAACTTTAATAAATTAGTTTTTTATTTTTTTAATTTTTTCTAAATTGCATTTATCAAATATTAATTTCATTTGTCTTTCGTAGGATCTTACTTTCTTTGAGAAAGGTAGTTGTTGAATAATTATCCCAAAGGGAAATTTAAAAAAAGAAGAAACATAAACAATATAAAACTCGATGAACGAAGGTTTTGCAGGAAGAGGTAAATTTTTTAAATATGCCCAATCAATGCATGGTTTTAGCTGCTTATCACTAGCAGCAATATTTTTGCTACATCTCCAGTAAGAGAATAGATAAATGCCAATAAAAATCGGTAAAGGAAGAAGTCGCAACATTAAATATCAAGGATAATTTTTCTTTTTGATTGAATCAAAGGTTTCCTTATTACATATCCTCATCTTGTAAGTGGGGTAACGTGTATGCCACCACTTATTGACTGCAATAGCAATATGACTCTTTGGATTGCCACAAATATGAACCCATAGAGTTTTATCAGATTCCCTTTTGTAGTGTTCCCATGAGGTACTCATTGATTCATATTAAAGTGATAGTTTAGTTTTTATGAAAATTCTTGATGCAAAAGAAAGATTTGGTTAGACAAATTGGTAACTAATAATGTGTTGGTTCTGATTCTGCTGGAGGGAAATAGGGATTATTATCATTATCTTGTTCCTTATTTTTAAAATATTCTTCGGATGGATCTAATCTATCATTATCGAAATTGCGTTCCTTTTCCATCAAAGCATTAGAAATCTTTTACTCTTTACCTTTAAATAAATCCACTTTGATATTAAAAGTAACCACTATTCCTAAACTTATAAGCAATAATCCAATCACAATTTGAGGGGAAGGTAAAACCATAGAGGATATATTTCAACTTACCCTATCTGATCTACTCAAGTATCGATGAAAGATTGAGTAATATTAACTTTGAATAAAACAAAATATTTAAAAATATGGCAAAGGTAGAAAATGATCTTGATATTTATTACGCAGTAGGCAATGCGAATACTCAAAGACAAGAAAGTGAAATTGCAGCAATAATCAATAAAAGGAATTCTGAAGGGTGGGAATTAATCTCAACAAGTACCGCAATTGTGGATACTAAAAACCAATTTTCAAACCTTTATCTAT
>QBXH01000016.1 GCA_003283415.1 Prochlorococcus sp. AG-321-E21
AGTCCCTTAACTTCTTTGTTATTTTCTTCAAGTAAACTAGATACGCAATTAACTGTTCCACCAGTTGCTAATAAATCATCAACAATGGCATAAGAGTTGAATTTTTGGAGAGATTTTTTATTGATAGAAAGTGAATTTTCTCCATACTCTAATTTATAATTTTTTTTAAAAAGTTCTCCCGGAAGTTTTCCTGGTTTTCTTGCTACAATCATAGGTTTTGAAGCTTGCAAAGATATTGCAGTTCCAAAAATAAAACCTCTAGCATCTATTGAAATTATAGCTTCTGCATTTTTTATTATTTGACTAGAAGACATCTTCGAAATTAATTCTTGAAAAATTTTTGGTTCTTGAATGATACCGAGAACATCCTTGAACTCAATACCTTTTTGGGGATAATCACGATATGTGGTAATAAATTCTTGAAGTTTTTTCATTCTCTAATTTCCAAGGTTAGTTTTAAAATCCATTTAAATTATCTATAAAAAAATCTAATCATAAAATATGTAGTTTAAGGCTATAAAAAATTTTTCACGTGAGAAATAAGTAATAAAACCATATTTCTGTCTTAAAAAATATTTTTATAAAAATTTTCCAATTCAGTCTTTTGTTGTTGACTGTTATGAACTAAGAGCGTGGCGTGCCGCAGCTTAATAGCGCGGGTGCCTTTGAGAGAAATTCATTTCTAGTTCAGAACGAGTCCTACTGCTCTAGAAAGAGTTAATCCAAAAATATCTAAAACTACAAAACCGTTAAGTATTCGAATCATTCGCGCGATGTCTGTTTCACAAACACCATGCTCTGTCGTATCGCTCACGACAACAGATGCGGTTTTTGCAAAATAACTAAATGGAGTTGGCTTTTTATCAAAAGTAATCTCTTCTTTACCTTTGCCTATTCTTGATAAATGATTAATTCTCCAATACCACCATGAAAATCCTATCAATACTATTGGGACAAATAAAACTAATTCAACTAAAAGTAAAACGGGGTCTTTTAGAGGAGAAACTAAAAGCAAATTCATCGATACAAGTTCCAAAAACCATGCAAAGCTCAAAATTATGCCATAGATATCACTAGCCAGTCTTGATTCCTTACCTAAAAGTCCCCAAATTGTTAACCCAATAACAAAAAACAAAAATATAGCTCCTAGTGGATGTTCATAGTTAGTAAATGAATCCAAAATTAGATGAATATTTTCCAAAAGGTTTTTAACTGGGGAGTCTTCAACATCATCAAGGTTTAAATTTCTGTCAAAAGAGACTGAGAAAAAGAAAGCTACCGTTAGGATATATATCTCTAGTGGTTTTAAAATTCTTTTAATCATTAAAAAAAGCAATTACATAGCTATAAATTAAGTTAACTAATAGAAAAAGCAAATTTATGCACTTATTAGCTGCGAACTAAAACTATATTGAACTCTTTCATTTAGAGATTTGCTAAAGATATTTATTTTATTCAAGCGACAAAATAGCGACAAAGATCATTTCTTAGCCTCAAAAGTGATTTTTTATAAAATATTTAGCAATTTGGTCTTTTATAGATGACTGTTATGAACTAAGATCTTATAAACGGGGCGTGGCGCAGCTTGGTAGCGCGGGTGCTTTGGGAGCACTAGGTCGCAGGTTCGAATCCTGTCGCCCCGACTCTTAGAATCCAATTTATAGACAGGTTTCCCAGCCTGTCTTTTTTATTGCTTGAAGATAAGAAACATGAGACTTAGCGATTATATAGCGATTATCTGCAATACCTTGCTGCAATATTACTAGAGTTCAATTGATTATTTTTCTTGAAATATCAAAATTTGCTGGAGCTAATTTATCTATTTTTTCTAGTCTAGAAATTAATTCTTTCAATCTTGAAATAAGTTGCTCATTTTCTAAAAGTATTAATTTATTATTCTCTTTTAAAATTTGATTATCTTTTTCCAGCGAAACTAACAATTTTGTTTGATTTTTTAATAGTTTATTGAGAACTTCTATATCTTTTGCATTTTTTATCTTGTGCTTACTGAGTTTTAAAATATCCTCTTTTATCTTTGAATTAGAGATTTTAATTTGCTCAATTTTTTCTTTACTTTTCTCGAGTTTTCCCAACTTGAAAACAAAACCAGCTCGAGCAGAAAACCCATTATCTTTTCCTTGATAATCCTGACTTGGAACAAATGATGCCGCAGCATTAAAAGCTAATTTCTCATTAACTCTAGATGCACAACCTCCAGAGAATGCATAATTCCCCGCATGAGTTCCAGTACCTAAACCACATGCAATAGGAGAATCTGTTGGAACAGTTGGCAACCCAGTTAAGGCAGCACTTAAAGCACCGACATTATCAATTGATTGTTCAACATCTCTTCCATTAATGAGTAATTTAGATCCATTAGTAATATCTATAGGAATTGCGGAACCACTTGCATCTTGAGAATAAAGTTGTTGACGTCCATTAACCTCATTAGTAATTAGTGAATTTTCTCCAATATGAACAGCTCCATTCGCTTCTCGTTTAATCATACTTGCACCATTTACTGATAAACCCGATGAATTTATAGTTACAGCTCCATTTGCTACAGATAAATTACCTGCAATAGTTGCATTCTCAGACGCACTTAAGGTCGTAAAGGCACCAGTAGATGCTGAGTTCGCACCAATTGCTGTGCCATCTATAGCTCCTCCGTTTATATCAACTGTTGATAATGTAGAAGTTCCTGTCGCTGTTAAATCTGTAGTAGTTGTTCCTCCATTAGCTGTTAATGCTCCAGTTAATGTGGATGCTCCTGTTACTCCTAATGTTCCGGCAACGGTTGTATTACCTGTAGAAGATTCAACCGTAAATTTATTCGTATTTACATCAAAATCTCCATCAATTCCTGTTGCTCCACTTACATCTAAGGAATTACTTAATGTCGTTGCACCCGTAACTCCTAATGTTCCTCCAACGGTTGAGTTGCCTGACGCACTTAAGGTCGTAAAGGCACCAGTAGATGCTGAGTTCGCACCAATTGCTGTGCCATCTATAGCTCCTCCGTTTATATCAACTGTTGATAATGTAGAAGTTCCTGTCGCTGTTAAATCTGTAGTAGTTGTTCCTCCATTAGCTGTTAATGCTCCAGTTAATGTGGATGCTCCTGTTACTCCTAATGTTCCGGCAACGGTTGTATTACCTGTAGAAGATTCAACCGTAAATTTATTCGTATTTACATCAAAATCTCCATCAATTCCTGTTGCTCCACTCACAGCCAAGGCATCATCAATAGTTGTTGTACCACTAGCAGAATCAATAGTTAAATTACCTGAAGCGGTATCAATTTCATTATCTCCACTAACACCAATTTGAATATTATCGATACTTGCTCCACCATTAGCATCTAATGCTCCTGCTAAAACAGTTGTTTGACCAGTACCCAAAATTATTTGATTACTAGCAGTGGTAGTTGCACTCTTACCAATAGCAATTGAATTTTCATGCCCGGAAGCTATTTCGGACTCAAAACCTATAGCGATGGAGTATCCACCACTAGCTTCTGAGTCATAACCAATTGATGTCGAGAAAGAGCCCAAAGCATCAGCATGTCCACCTAGCGAAGCTGATCCCATACCATTAGCTTTTGCACTTGTACCAACGGCCGTACCCCAGACTCCAGTCGACTCAGCACTTTCCCCTAATGCTACTGAAGAAACTTCTGTAGCGGAGGAACCAGTACCTACCGCGACTGAACTAGCTCCTGTTGCTGTTGATGATTGACCTATTGCGATACCATGATTTTGGTCACTATTGTTAGATGTGGAGCTTTGATTTGCTCTAGCTCCATTACCAATTGCAATCCCTGAAGTAGCAGAAGCAGATGTTGATGTACCTATAGCTATGGAATTATTTCCTGTTGCAGAAGCTGCATCTCCAAGAGCCATACTATTAGTTCCACTAACAGTTCCCACAGTGCCTGCCTCAGAGGCTGCTTGAGGAATTTCATTCGCAAATATTGCGTTGTGAGAAAAAGGTAAAAAGGAAGAGCTTAGGAAAGAAAAAGCTGTAATAGCAAATCGCCTTTTGTGATAATTTTTCAGATACACTTCAAATTTTTCACCACGATATTATTTTTTGTTTAACAAAACTTATTTAGAAAGCCAACAAACTCTTAAATAAAGTTAATATGAATAATTTTTATCGATAATCAACTAATAACGAAACCTTTTTGAGATTTGCCACTTTAAATCGATATCTAATAAATTATTAGGAGAATTTTTAAGCCTTTGAGATTGGGAAAAATAGTAATTCTTATTTTTTTCCCTATTTAATACCTCTAATCCAATTATTTGATTAGTTTCTTTATCAAATTGGCATTTTCTAATTGGAAAAGTATTTTTTGTATCATTAAATAAAAATTGAGGTTGATTCTTGTTCTTTTCATTTTTCTTAATAGCCTCAACAGTTGCACTATAAGAACCACCCTCTAACTTCCATTCTTCGCAGCTTAAATTTGCCTCATAAAAAGAATTAAAACCGCATCCAGCCATCATTAGGGGGATAGAAATAAGAAATAATCTTTTCATATAATTTTATAAAAATATAAAAATATTTTATTAGTTATCTTAATTTTTGCATTGTTTACGAATATCATTTGAGATTTCTTAATTAGAATCTCAGGAATGCAATAAAAGCTAATAAAGATATTAATAATTTACCCCCTAAGTTAGACAATTTAATATATCCAATTTTAGATTGACTTTCTATCAATTATATTTTGTGTTCCTCAAGAAACTAGTAACTCTTTTAGCGATTATTTAGCGATTAAATGCATACCTTTGCATAGCTTTGCTGCATTATGAGACTCAAATAAACTTAAGTATTACCAATTAACTAGCTATAGCCTCACTTGTTTCTCATGGGTACTGTCGCAAATTGCGTACTGGGTGCTTTGGGAGCACTAGGTCGCAGGTTCGAATCCTGTCGCCCCGATATTCATAGCAGTAGATCTCAGATATACCAAAATAGAGTCTCAAAAGTATCCGTAGCTTTTCCGTGGAATATATTGGATTTGTAATAAAAAAGCCACGGAACTTCATTGCTACGTGTGCATTCTTAGGTTGAATTAGTTCAGATTTCGGCAATAATAAAAGTATTAGTTGTTGCGCCGTTTAACTCAATCCATGAAACTGACAACGATTCAACTAACTGCAGTCTCAAAAGTCGAAAGTAGTACTGCTTGGATTTATTACCTTTAAACTCTTCTATATATATTGAGAAAACGCAGAATGCCACCAAATAAAATCAAAGGGAAAAGCCTTATTAGCTATCTCGAAGATGGTGGTGTTCATATGAGTCGCTATGACTCAATGGCTATTGCTAGAGACTTAATTCACTTTGAGAAAAATTCTAGTGGCAAGGTTAATGGAGTTCCAGAAAACCTTGAACCATGCGTTTTATCAGCATATTCAGAGTTTAAGAAAAATCCATCTAAGTTAGATGACTTCTCAAAACTGGATAGAACTTCCAAGACTAGTTGAATCTCTATATTGTTCCGAGAGAACTGTTTATAAGTTAAAAAAAGCAAATGTATTTATAGCGGGAGAACACTTCTACCGAGTAGGAGAAGGAAAAGAAAAAGGAAAATGTGTTTATGGTCTAGAGCAGTGCAGAAAAGCACTACTAAAACATTCCGTAGAAACAAAGAAGCCAAAGGGGAGACAATATAAAAAAGAGATGATGAAAGACCTCTTTGCAAAGGAGGTTAAGTAATGAACAATAAAAAAAGCCCTGAATCCCATCAAGACTTTAATGCTTTAAATTTACCATTTAATCAAAGTGAATTTGAACAAGATTTAATATTGCATTGGTGCAATGAGTTAGAGGGCGGAACTGAGGACAAATTTAAAAAGATCCAAGGTTGGAGATGCTGGCAATGACTCCAAGTAAATTTAGGAATCATCAGGAATGGTTGGAATGGGAGAAAGGTTCTGATGAAAGGTTGAGAAAGTGGAAGGAAGAACACGCTATTAGATATGAAAATGCTTTTAACGATCAAGTAGTTAATTGGACGAAAGTTAAATATTCTTTTGGCTTTCTTAGCCCAATTACTCCTTTATATAAAAAGCAATATGAAGAGCAACTTTATCTTCTAGATAAAATTGGTAACTTATGGCATGACTGGTGTGGAACTAGGCACGCATGGGATGATAACAAAGATGAAAGAAGACAAAGAATAATAGAAAATGAGAAAGCTTACGTTAAAAGTAAAGAACCAAAAATAAGAATAATAGTAAGAGACCCAAACAAAGTAACTTACGGACATACACCAAGTACACCTAAAAGAAAAAAGGAAAAAAGAATAAGGAGAGAATTTTGTTACTGATGCTATTACACGCAAAAATCAAATTATTAGATCTGGTTTTCTTAATCAGATAAAACTTCCAAAAGGTTTTGATGGTGACAGAAAAAAGAAAATTGATTCTGGTGATTTGGTAGAACTTTTAATTGATAATTGTTCTTCTAGATTGACCTATAATCTTCTAACTTTAGAACCTGAGTTTGATAATTTATCTATTCCTTTAGATATGGTCGAGGATTTTTCAACTTATCTCAATATGTATGGTTACAACATAGGAAGAGATTCAGCTTTTAATGGTCTATTAACAGCAGCCAGACAACATACCTATCACCCAGTTAATTCATATCTAGAAAGAATTGCGAAAGATGATTCTATAAAGCCAATTAACTTAGAAAATGTTGCGAATGAGTTTCTAGGAACTAACTCTAAGCTATATGACCAGATGCTAAAAATGACCCTTATTGCAGCAGTTGAAGGGTCAAAAATCGTGGTTGTAAATTTGATAATTGTTGTGTATTAGTTGGTAAGCAAGGAACAGGAAAATCTACTTTTTGGAGATATTTAGCTTCTGATGCTTTCTTTGCTGATACATGGCAACCAAAGCCTCAAGACCTGGCAATAATGCTGCAAAGATGTTGGATTTTTGAAATTGCTGAGCTTGATAGGATCTCACCAAATTCAGAAAAAGCAGCGACATTAAAAGCTCTTTTATCAAGTCCGATTGATACATTTAGAAGACCTTATGGAAGAAGTATTGGTTCTTAACCAAGACCCTCAATAATGGTTTCAAGTTGTAATAGAACTGATTTTCTAAATGATCCAACAGGTTCCAGAAGGTATTGGGTTATAAATCTAGAAGGAAAATTAATTAATAATAAAAAGGTTTTAAACGATAAAGATCGAATCTGGAAAGCTGCTTTGTTGGCCTATAAAGAAGGCATGATATTGGATTTGGATGATGAATATAAAGAGGAAATAAATATAAGAAATTTAAATTTTGAAGCAGAGCGCCCTTTCTATTCACGTATAGAAGAATGGACCAATAAAGAGCACAATAAATATAGATTTACGACTGTTCAAGCTTTGGTTAATAGCGGGTGTAGAAATGATGAACATGTAACAGATAAAGATGTAAAGGAAGCCGCAGATTGCCTGAGAAAATTAGGCCATGAAAAGAAGCAATATAGATTTTGTGGGAGAAAGCCTTATTATTGGTTTCATCCAGAATGGACTATTGAACAAAAGAAAAAGGAGCCAAGAATCATAAAGTTGCCTGATAAAGGACATTATGAAATTTAGTGCCTTATTTGTCTTGGCAGAATAATTTTTATCTAAGACACTAAAATAATTGAAGCTATTTGGATTTAAGAGATTGTCTTAAGTCTTATCTATTTACATTAAAAATAATTATCTTTGAATTTGTGATGCATAGAAGTTATTAGGAAAGACATAAGACATAAGACATAAGACAACATTAATTTGAAAAATAGGTTCTTTCGGGTTGTCCAGGTGTGGGTGATTTCGGACCCCAAATTCCTTCTAGGTAAAAGGCTGCATAATTAGACACACTTTTACAATTTCTTGATCAGATAATTAGCTAGAATAAAGGTATAGCAGTCAATCTCACCTAATGTAAATAATGTAAGATGAAACCAAAATCTTTCCATTTTGAGGCATATACAATCAGTCAAACAGCTAAAAAATTAGGCTACAAAAGCACCAAAACTTTATATAGATTACTTAATAGAGATGTATTAGAAGACTATGTTCATTCTGAAAAATCAGGAAGAGTTTATCTTATGCTTGAGCCACCAAATCTTCCAACTTTGGCAGAAAAAATATCAGCAAATATTCAATTTAGAAGAAATAATATTATTTGATAAAAATAGAAAATTCTAATATAAAATACATTTATAATATTTATTAAGAATGAAAAAAAGAAACTTATTTTATTTTTTTCTAAGCGTGTTTTTATTTATAAACATATCGGGATGTAGTAAACCAAGCAATAAAATAACCAAGGAGAATGATCAAGTTATTTTAACAAGCTTCACTGTTTTGGCTGACATGATAAAGAATGTAGCCGGAGATGAATTTAAAGTTGAATCAATAACTAAAATCGGAATGGAAGTGCACGGTTATCAAACAACGCCCGGTGATCTGATTAGAGGATCTAAAGCTACTATTTTTATTGATAATGGATTTGGTTTTGAATTATGGGCAGAAAAATTTCTTACAAATCTAGATATTAAAAGAATAACAATTGCTGATAAGATTACCCCCATACTTATTAGTGAAGATGCTTACAAAGGAAAGCCTAATCCTCATGCCTGGATTTCTCCCAAGAGAGGAGGACAATATGTAGATATAATTTTTGATGCATTATCGGATATAAAACCAGAGAGAAAAGAGTATTTTAAAAAAAATGCTGCAATTTATAAAAATAAAATAAATAAGATAGAAAAAGAATTTACTCTTGTTATCAATTCACTTGAAGAAAACAAAAAGTTCCTAATAACTTGCGAGGGTGCCTTCTCTTATCTAGCTAAGGATTATGGTTTAAAAGAAGGATACTTATGGCCGGTTAATGCTGAAAGCGGAGTAACACCTAAAAGAATGGTAAGAGTAATAAATACAGTAAAGGAGAACAAAATTCCTGCAGTTTTTTGCGAGAGTACTGTAAGTAATGAATCTCAATTAGTTGTCACTGATGAAACTGGTGCTAAGTTTGGTGGCAATCTTTATGTTGATTCTTTATCACAAGAGGATGGTCCAGCAAGTACTTATCTAAATATGCTAAACCATAATTTAAATCTAATAAAAGAAGGTCTTAATGATAATTCTTAGACATTATTCTCCACTATATTATTTAACAACAAGAGCAACCGATATCAGATTCAGATTCGGGATGAATAGAAGTTAGTGCATCTGCAATATCTCTCAGCATATCTGCAACATATTCAGGAGGGCACCCAAATTTATTAACATAAGCAACACTTTGTTTTGCCATATCTGTATAGGCAGGCAAGATCATGTTGTCTAGCTGGTCTTTAGTTGGTTGCCACTTTAATACGCTATTATCTGACATCTGTGAAAATAATATTTAATTTTCAGTTTAATGACTAAAAAACAATTAACAATAAGTCTGTATAATTTTTACTTTCTAAAGTTTTCGAATTCTAATTAAGGGTTGCATATTTATTTTTTAATATGATTATCATTTTCATTATTTGCTATTAATGAAAGCGTCATAGTCAGTGTGTGATTGCTTTTTAGTCTTGTATTCTTTATAATTAATTCGAATATCTAATTAATTATGATTACTGCCTTATTAAAAAATATTCTTATCAATAAGATATCTATTTCTAATAAAGAGGAAGTATGTCCTGGATGTGGATGCACTTGTCCTTGTGAGTGTAAAGATTGCGCAGAATGCTCAACTTGTGGCGATCATTAAAATTTATAAATTTTAAAAAACTAGTTATAGCTTCATTCTTAACCTTGCTGTTCACACAGATTTGCTTATCTGTTCACACATGAGTATTTGATTGAGGCTATTACTGTATTTTGTATTGTCTTACTAGAACTACGTACCAGATCCTCAGGCTGCTTCTGGAGCAAATATTCGATTATCTTTCCTCCAACAGCTACATCCCTTAACTAAATGATCTCCTTGAGGAATAAGCCTCTGGTGAAAGGGACAAGTCAAGATAGTTACACATTGATCTGTCGTGCTGTAGCGAAAGTGAGTGCAAGTAATGCAAATCTTTGTTCGTTTGCTTTTCAGCTCTCCGTGATAATCGAAGTATTCCCATTCCTGCCAGTCCTCCATGATTAGTTAGTACAAATGTACTAATATTTATATCATTAGTAAAGGTTAGAGGTCAATAAACCTATTTACTTGTTAGTAAGATTTCTCTGGCTTTATGCCATCTTTTCTCGAAAGACTCTTTGCTTCCTTCTATCTGATTGCCATACGTACCTACACCGCTGTAGTAGAAGTCTAGAACGTACTCTACAAAAGGTTTAAGGGCTTTCATGCTCTTTGATTTAAGAAGCTTTGTAAATGCTTCCATCGACCTCTCAAGCCTGTCTCTTTCAAGGTTTTGAATCCACATTGAATCCTGATGATGATAGAGAAGAACCTTCACTACTTCGTCATAGCTGAGCCAAGGGTGAGCCTCTTTTATTTGTTGTGTTCTGTCCATTTGTTTAAGTGTTAATTGTTAGTTATGTCTGTGTAGTTTTCGATGGGGTTGCACGGGGGTATCTCCTTGCCGCGTGTATATGTAAGCCTTGAGAGAGATTTATTTTATTTTTTTTTCAGAATTTTTTAGAGGTTATAAATTAGTGGAATTATTAAGCGTTTCATTTTTTTTCTTTTATTACTTTTAACTTATTGATTTAAGCCAAGAATAGTAGATTGATTTCCTATTTCGTTGCTCTTTAAAAACTAATCTATCTGCTGTTTGGTATGGTGATTCTCCTCTTTTAATATCTGTAGTCATCGCAATGCCAAATCCACTTGCTTCAATTTTAGGAGTTCCTCCATCAAGAAAAAAGAGAAAAGACCAACCTTTATTCCATCCAAGATGAAAGGGATTTTTAGGCATTATTTAACTTATAAATATTTCTTCAATAATATTTTTCAGATGAAACCTTCTATTGTATTCACGAATACTAGATGAAAAATCTTTTTGCAATTCATAGAGGATCTAATTTTAAAGCGAATTTATTTTGAAAATTTAAATTTTTGAATATAAGAAAAATGGAAACTTGACTCTTACAGTCTTCTATCAATTGATATTAAATGGGTAAAGGAGTCCTCTATAAAAATAATCTAAGTTGATTCTTAAAGATTAAAATTTAAGTCTTGTTTTTACTCTATTTTTATTTTCAGAGTTTTTTAGCTAAACAGTAAACAGCGATGCAAAGCCAATAACAATAACTGCAATTTGCAAAACCATACCAGATAGAACCAAACTTTTATTAACTCCACCAATCTCATTCTTTTTAAGATCATTTCTGACCATTTGAGTTACGACCCAACTAGCGATTACTAATAAAACGAATCCAACTAATTGACTATCACCCCAGTATTTATATAAACCTACTAGAGCAAACATAAATGCAAAATATTCTGTGCCCATCTTTTTGAATTGTATTTACAAAGGTATAGCTTTTCTCTGCCATAAATTCTGATATATTAAACACCATTTAATTAAAAGAACTTTGGATAGTACCTATGGCTTAACAATCTTAAAGTTGGAGGTTTTTTTTGCCTTGTTTTTCAATTTCATCTAAACATGTAGAGCACATTAAATGACCTTTTTTAACCCAAAAAGTTTTAGTCGATCTTTCTATGTCTTTTCTACAAATTAAGCATTTAAATATCGGTGGCATATATAAAAGTTTTTTCAAACATATGTAAATTAATTATCAAAGAACAAATACTTAAAATATGTATTAGATACTTCTTTAAACAACAAAAAATAAAATTAATCTTTGGTAAATTTTGATGCTGAATATTTTATTTATTCAGCTAGTATTATTTCAGTACATTTAATGAATAAATGAATTCCGCATTTACAAAAGTCTCAAATTTGAAAGTTAACAAGGTTTCTAAAATAGCTATTACGCTCGCATCATCAACATTCTTCTTATACGCAATAGGTCAAGCACCAATTTTTAAAAATATTCTTGCAGGTGCTTTTTCTTGTTCTGGCTCTTGAGAATTATCCAATAATCTCAAAAAAATCCTCCTTCAGAATCAACTGTAAGGGGGTTGTCAAATATGTTGTTTATATCTATAACCTTGGATTTAGTCATTCGGCCAAAGTTTTTTTATGCAAGTAGTAAGCGTTTTAATAATTATTCAACTCTAATTTTATATCTATTTTGTATCAGCTACATTTTTAAAGAATTCACAATAAGCCATTAATTCTGACTCTGTTTGTGTCTTAAGATTTAGAGCTTTAGTTGCTTTTGTTGTATCAAATCTATAGCCATACCAATCTAGACAAACTTCTCTCTGCCTTTGGGTGTCAGAAATCTCAAGAGTATCTAATTTATTCGATGTATTGGAACAACCCCAAATAAAAATCATTAATGGGATAAATAAAATTATTGGTTTCATCTTTATTCAATAGGCTCAATTGTATAGACGGTATCATTGCAATTATTTTTTTTATCCCACTCTTTAGCTTCCTGTGAAGTCATTTCAGCACAGAGTGCATCCATGTCTAAAACATTCATAAGTAAATGAGATTTATGTTCACCAGCTTTTACGAACTCATATTCAGAAACTACTTCGAAACCCATTGCTGTAATAAATCCCGTAACATCTTCCTTGAACTTTTCAAATGTGCAACTAAAGGTTGAAATGATTAATGTGTTCATAATTAAAGTAAATATTTGCTCATAAGTTTAGATTCATTATTAAAAAATCTCAGACTACATCATCTCGTAGTTATCGAATTTAGTTTTTAACTTTGCTGCTTTATGTATTAGTCCAACTGCTTCTTTTCTTCCAGCAGTTTGTTGCGCCTGAGCTATTAATTCGGCATATTTTTTTACGATTTTCTTTTGCATGGTTCAGTTTAAATAAGGACCGTTTTTGGATCTGCAAGAAAGTAGGAGATCTACTGCTAGAGATAAGGATTCAACGGTAAAACCTCAGAGTCAAGAAATTGGAACGAGTTCACTCCTGTGTTTTATTTATAATCATTAGTTAGATATCAGTTTGTAACTACTATTACATTGTCTTCGAATCCTATTTAATGTCATAGTTAATTATCATTTTAAAAATGAAATCATTAAATTCTTAACTTGAATTTTATGACTTACATTCCACTGTAATGGGTTTAATAACTTCTTCTTTTATAAGGAAAGAGATAGGTGATATGAAGTCAATATGAATACTGGCTGGATCATTATGAGTACTCAGAAATTGGCTTTATTTTTAAGGAACATTCATACATCTAAAATAATTATCATTGGCTATATCCATATTTAAACCCCATTCTTCATCAGATTTTCCAACACTCTTTTTAACGTCTTTTTGAAATCTAACTGTACATCTTTCTTCTATATTTTCTGGAGAATTATAATATCTGAGAAAAATAAAAATAAAATATGAGAAGGAAGAAATAGCACCTATTAAAAGAGTGATTCTAATGAATTTCTTTTCCATTTTTTATCTAAATATTTTTTTAGGTAGTAGGTTTATTTCCTTTACTTTTTATAAATAAATCTTTGTATATCTTCAAAAAGATTTAGTTTAGAACGAAAAAAACCATTTGAGTTTAAATAAGATTTACCTTTTTCTATATTTTCAATTCTATTTTCATAAGAATTATCATCTAATTTTTTAGTCATAGTTAATTTTTCTGGAATTTAATTCTGACCAATGAATACTAAAAAGAAGTTATAAAAAATACAAAAAACAAAATGAGTGTGAATTTATCTATTACATAAAAAAAGACCCCTATTTCTAGAGGTCTTTTTCTGGTTTTACCGAATCAAGTGTTTCCTTGTTTCCACTGTTTCAGTAAAACCTCTCCTACACACACTTACAAGTTATTACACATATTTCTTTTTAGTGAAAGGGGGTAAGTAATGTTACCTATTCGACACATATACCAATTAACTTTTGCAGGACTTAGTTTCATTAAAAAAACACCCTTATTCTTACGAATCAGGGCGTTTAATTATCAGAAATTAGTGTGTGAGGAGTTTCTGATGAATTTAGTCTACTAGAACAAGGATTAAAGATTTGATTAATCATGATTAAATCAATCTTAAGGATTCATGCAAAATTTTCGAGACCGATTAGTTTAATAAGACGACAGTTCTGGTGATCGAATCGACCAAGGTTGACCAACTAGATCTTCACTAATCCATGGTCTGTAATACCAAGGGAATTAACTCTCTAACCTTTTAGGAAAGAAAGTTAAGTAATCAGAAATTAAACTTTCGAGATTAATTCTGAACTATCTTAAAAATAAAGTCGTTAGTAAAATCTGAAGAAGTGAGTAATCACATTTACTATCAAAACTAATTTTTAGGAAAATTCTTAATCTGATTAACAAATAGATCTCCTTCTGTCGTCACCAATAAAAAGACCCTGAAAGGGGTCTTTTTTAATGCCTTAAATTTATTTGGTATTTAGTAAACTTTGCAATGAGAACTAGTTGGATGATCTATACATTCTTTATCCCAGTAATCTTGCTTTGCTTCTTTCGGTAATTTGTAATTAAAATCATGCATTCTCCAAAGATCTGAAGTTGCATTTTTTAAAGCAGTGAACGGAGTTGTGAGTTTCATAAAACCTCCTAAATCTCTACTCCTTAATTATCCCATAATTTTTAAAATTGAACTCAGATTATTAAGACTATTGATAAATCAAAATTACAAAAATTAATTTTATTATTAAAGAATGGATTTATTTATTACATCAATAAAGGGAAACCTAGTACAAAATAATAAAGTTTTAAAAAACACAAAACTATTTCTCCCTAATACAAAATATATTAAAGGTGATTTAACAACGCCTGCTTCAATTAAAAATATTCACTCAATTTGCGAATCAATTTTAGAAATCTTCATAAGACCTATGGGATTAAAAATTATTGATAAAGAAATATTAGAACTTACTGAAATAGATATTGGAAATAAGTATATAAATGGAGAATGCCCGCCAAATAGAAGTAAGGATAATTTAACTAGAGGTTGGAGTTATTTGGTCGCAGGCGTAATGCATAGATTTTTCCATAAAAATTTTGACTTATATAAAGTCTCATGTCCACTTGATAAAAATATGAGGGATTTTCACTGGTGGTTAGAATCGAAATGTAGAAATTATGTTATTGATCTAACTGAAGAACAATATCTTAATGAAGGGATTAAAAATATTAGGGATAAGGGTCAAATAACTAAAAGCATGGGGCATTCTTATGGAAATAAAACAAAATATATGACATATATTATTGCTACTAAAAATTCACCTGATGCAGTAAATATTAAAGATATAAAATCAAGTTCTTATATAAAATAATTACTTTATAAAAATTTAAATCTATTTAAAATACTACTAAGTTTTGACTATTAACAAAATCAATAATATATAAAATTCTAATTTTTCATGTTTAGAAGATAAATAATATTTTGTTTTGGAATTTCTTTTATAAGCCATTCTTTGAATTCTTCTGAAATAGCTTTACGTTCTCTTAATAAATTATCTCTCGTTAAACATTTCTGGCGTTCTTTTACGTAACCAATAGAAGTTTTGCAAACTTCGATAACTTGTTCATCATGATTTACTTGGTCCATAAAAAACAAACTTTATTTGCATATTAGAAATCATCTATAAAATAAACATCAAAATTAATTATAATTTATTATCATAATTGAAAAAAATTTTGTACTTTATGGATGATTTTAATGTTTCTGTATACTAATTTTTTATAAATAACTAATCATTAATTATTAATAAATATAAACGAATAAATTTAATAATCTTGATTTACAAAAAAATTAATTAGTTTAAATTCTTCTATAATTTATTTTTTGTCTCACGCAGTAAAAATTTACGATACATGCATTGGATGCACTCAATGTGTTAGAGCATGTCCACTGGATGTTTTGGAAATGGTCCCTTGGGATGGTTGTAAAGCTGGTCAAATAGCTTCTTCTCCTAGAACTGAAGATTGTGTTGGATGTAAAAGATGTGAAACTGCATGCCCAACTGACTTTTTAAGTATTAGGGTTTATCTTGGAGATGAAACTTCAAGAAGTATGGGATTAGCATATTAATCTTAAAAATATTTGTTTACATTTCCCTTTTAATATGATTTTTAAATTTTCCTCTAACGTTCATATGACAAATTTGATGAATTTCTTTTCCGTCTTGGCACTTTTATTCAATATTTATATTATTCTTTAATGTTAAAAATTTTCTTTAAATTTTATCACCTTTAATTTTTAGATAAATTCTTAATCATTATCTTTTAATAATTTAAATATTGATATAATTATCAATATAAGTTTGTTTAGGATGAAAAAACAAGACTCTAATCTTAATCATCAGTGGACCAAGCAAATTAGAAAAAAATTTAATCTATTTATTAAAGATAAGAATCCTTCTTTCAATGAATGTAAGGAATTCATTAAGCGTTTAGGAATTGATTTAAATGAGATTAATTTAAGATTTGCTGCAGGTATTTATATCTTTGAGAAGTATGATGGAAAGCATACAGTAGAAGAAATAAGAGAAATGATAGAAGATGAGACTGATAAATTAATTATCTGAAACTAAAGTTTATTTTTATGAAACAAGTTAATCACAATTAAAAAGTAATACCAGTTTCCAAAACGTATATTAGTTATATAAAAAACAACACAAAGATTTTAAAATAAGAATTTTTTGCTATTAGAGCATATAGCTATTTCACAAGAGTTGAGGGTTTCGATTAGGAAATGATATCCAAAATAATGTTTTATTGATAATAAAAATAAAGCAATCAAGATTAGTTTTTATATTTTGTAAATAAAATTTTATCAACTAAATAATTACTCCTCATCCATTCTTTTAATACTCTATCCTTCTAAAAAATTTACTAATAATGATCTAATAGTTATTTTTTATAATTAAAGATTTTGTTTAAAAAGAAAGAAAAATTATAAAAAAATCCTTTATCTTTTGTTAAATGGTCTTTCTTTTTAAATACATCTTTAGTAGTATTTATTTTTTGTAACCAATCCAGAGCACTTTCATTAGTGCATCTATAAATATATTCTTTATGATCTTTTAATAATGGAATATCCTTCATAGCATAGTTAATTGCTTCATCCGCATTTTCTGCATACTCACATATTTCGAATGAATCATTTTTATTATCCATGTAAGCGATACTGAAATGGCTCATCTAATAGTTCCATACAAATCTATTATCATTTTACCTCTAACAGATCAAATATAAAGAAAATATTAAGATAATTTATATATACTTTGATTATTCTTTGAACTCTTGGAAATCAAGGAAATTACTTTAATTCTTAAATTTAATAATATATTTTATTGAACATCATAATGTTAAAAATTCATCTGTTTTATTTAAATACTATTTTTAAGCTGACAATAAATAGTTTTTATATCAACAAAAAAATCATAAGCAGAAGGTTGTTGAAGTATGCAATACTTCAATTAAATATATAAATTCAAGAATAAATCACCTTTATCGTCAAAACTTATAAATGAATGTAAAGCTATTCTGAAGAGTTTAAAGAATGGATCAAAGATGGCCGGCCTAAAGATAATGTTTTATATTTAATTAAAATTGAATAAGTTCTTATTTTTAAAAACTGAATTCATCTGGTTCATAAATAATTTTTTGGAAGATCTTTTATATAATTTGCTTGACTTTGAGCAGTTTTCTTAAAAGTATATGGGTCAACAACATTAGGATTTCTTTCTAATCATTTTTAGAAATTACATATTGAGAATATTGCTTCTTAATCCATAACTTATATTTTGCAAATGAGGGCTAATTTAGCTCATTATCAATAATCCAATCGGCTAGTCCACTAAATAATTCTTTTTTAACTTCTTTATTCAAATCAAAAAAATAATCAATATGGTTCCAATACTAAAAATTAAACTCCATCCCTGCGAGTTAATTTTCATTAAAAATACATATAATTAGTAAGCGTTTCATTAAGGATTAAGTTGATAATTAGTTTTAATAGTTTTAATAATTGAATCTTTTGGTTCCTTCTTTGGTAGGCAACTAATTATTCTATACGTTCCTCCTTTTTTATCAGTTTCTACAGCTGTAAATTCAATAGTTTTATCACGCTCATTATCTATATCCTTTATCTCAACTTTAATAATTTCTTCATTTTCATTTTCGAGGATACGGGACTTTCCTCCGCAAATTTTTAAAGCATTTTCTGAAGTTAAAGAAAAAAGAGAATCTTGATTAGTAGTTATAAAATCTTCATCATTACTGCATGATGATAGAAGAGATAATATGATTCCTATTAAAAAAAATCTTTTCATAAAGGCAAATTAGCTAATTGCTCCTCATTTTATATCGACTTTCAATTGAACAACTAATTCTTACCCTTTTGTTTTTAAACAATCAGAACTTCATAATCTATTACTAGGATTTATTGATTAAATTCAACTACATATTAGGCATTTCCCCTTCTTCCAAAAGAAAAAAAGGATTTAGATTATTTCATATTATAAGAAATATTCTTTTTAGATTTATTTAGAATTTCCCCAGATGCTTATAGATCAATAGGTTGTAGGTTTAATCTTTAATATTATTTCTTATCTGTTGAGATACCAATCTTTAAATTCTCTATCTTTCTTAATTCATCAAGTAAACTTACAATTAATCCATGTTTAACTGAAGTATCCGCTCTCAAAATAACTAAAGGTTCTTCAATATTTTCTATATTTGTTCGGATTAATGCAGAGATATTTTTTAATGAACTTTCATTTGAGTTAAAGTAAATCTTTTCGTTATTATCTACGGTTATTATTTGGGGTTTATTTTGCTCTCTAACAGCTGTAGAAGACTTTGGAAGATTAACTTCAATAGAATCAATCCTGGTAAGAAAAAGACTAGAAATTATAAAAAAAGATAATATTGCAAAAATTATATCTATCATGGGAAGAATATTAATTTGATTTTCTGATTTATTATCTTCTTTAAAGTACATATTGATTTAGAAATTTTTTGTAGAATATATAGTTTCAAATTTGCCACAAAACTCATTCATTATTCTTAATTGTTTGTTTTTAATAGCTTTAAAGTAATTTGAAAATACAAGAGTAAAAATAGCAATGATTAATCCTGCTGCTGTGGAAATCAAAGCCTCACTTATTCCTCCTGTTACCTCTTCAGCATTAACTCCAATATTTCCTATTTCAATAAATGAGAATGAATTTATTAAGCCGAAAACTGTTCCTAAAAGTCCGAGTAAAGGAGATATAGCTATTGTTGTTGAAAAAAAATTATTAAATTTATCAAATTCATATTGAATAGATTGTAATGAAATTACTAGAGCAATAGAAAGATTTTTTTGATTATTTAAATTAAATTCCTTAACCTTTAATAAGAGTTTTTTATAAGGATTATACATATCATTTTTATTTTTACTAAGGAGCAAATTTTCAAAATTAGAAAATTTTTCTGCTATTAAATTTAAATTATTTCTATTTGATAAAACTACTCTTCTCCAATAAATAAGTCTTTCAATTATGCAGGCAAAAGAAATTATCGAGAAGAATAAAAGGGGCCACATAACAAGTCCCCCAGCAATAAATAGATTGATCAATACAAATTTATTATCTAATTTATAATAGTTGTAAATAGTTGAATTACAATTAAAAAAAGATATTTATGATAAAAAATTATGAAAAATTAATTATATTTAAAAATTTGGAATTATCTATTGGATTAATAATTTCTCTTTTCTCACACATTCTTTTATTTACAGTTTTAGATTTTAGAAATGATAATTTATTAGGGGATAAATTTATACCAATTGAATTAATTGATATAGATACTTCTTTTAAAATAGGAGATTCATTATATGAAACTCAATCTAAAAATATTGAAGATAATTCAGATTTTAAAGAAGATAAATTAATAAAGGAAATTCAGGAAGAAACTATTGAAAAATTTGAAGAAGAATTTATAGAAAAGAAAATCATAAGTCAAGAAAATCGTACAAATAAAATTGATTTAGAAAATAAATATAGAGGGATTGTTAAGAGTAAAAAAGATGAGGATATTGAAAGAGGGAGTATTTTAGGTAAGGGAGTAGATAAAATAACTTGTCTAAATTGTATAAAACCTAAATATCCAAAACTTGCTATTCAAAGAGGTTATGAAGGCATTTTAAAAATAAAGGTGACTATACAAAAGAACGGCTCAGTAATGGATGTTTTAGTAATTGAATCAACTGGTTATAAGATTTTAGACAACGCTGGAATTAAAGCAGCTAAAGAATCAAAATTTTATCCACTCAGTAAACAATCTGAATTAAATATTGTTTATGAACTCAAATTAAATTGATGCAAGTTTTTTACAAGCCTTGTTAATAGATTCTAAGCTTCCAGGATTAATCAAACCATAATAATCAAAAGTAAATATATTTTTTTTCTTCACAGCTGGGATTTTCCTCCAAATAGCTAATGACTCATATTGTGAAATATTACTGCCAGGAGTTTTTACAACTATTAAATTATTTGGCTTTGCTTTTAATAACCATTCCTGACTTAAATTGACATATCCTTTAAATTCACTTTTTGATTGAAGCTCAGAAGTTAAGTTTTTTAGTCCAAATCTTTTTATAAGATTACCAGACCAACTTTTTGAATTTGGAGAAAGTATTGGTTTAGTACTTACAAGAGCTATTACATTTTTATCTGTAGATATTTTTGGTGAATAGGAATAACAATTTTCAATTTTCTTACTTAAAGGTTCTGATATTCTCAGAGATAATAATGAAGAAATCTCTTCGTTTAGATTTTCAAGATCTTTTAGATCTTTTATTTTTGTAGATAAAGTTTTAAATCCAAGTTCATTTAGTTTAGAAAGAGCCTTGTCATGAAAACCATTAGCTCCAATTACAAGATCAGGTTTTAAGCTTATGATCTTTTCTAAATCAGGAGGCATTCTGCCTGATGAAATAATCACAATATCTCTAAAGGAAGGATTAGATTTTAATAACGATGACCCTGGAATACCTACAAGAGATTTTGAATTAATACTATTTACTAGATCAGCGCTTAAAGATGTAAGAGCTACGATCTTATATTTATTGTTCACATTTAAATTCTCATTAGAATTTATACTTTGTGGGTTCAAGAAACTACAAAAATAGATAAGTAATGAAAATTTTAAGAAAGTAATATTAAAATTCAAAATTTAAAATCTAATTTTGAATCCAGCTTTAACATATGTTTCAGGTTGAGAGTATTTTGTTAAATTTGCAATTGTTGGTAATAAATTCTTCACATCTTGATAGTTGTAGTATCTTGTATTAAATAAATTATAAAGGCCTAATGAGAATGAATATTTTTGACTTGGAATATATGAAGTTATTAAATCAGTAACTGAATATGCATCAGGGACAAAGTTTGTCTCATTATTTTTAGTTCTAGGTTTACCAACAAATGTATTTATTAATCTAGTATTCCATTTTTCATTATTTGATTTATAACCTAAAGTAATCTTAGCCTCAAATGGATTTATTGTGGTAAGGGGAATATTATCAGTTATGTTATTACCTTCTTGGTAAGTAATGGCACTTGAAATATTAATTCCTGATTTATCTTCATTGAAGAAATAATTAGATGAGAACTCTATTCCTTGTGTTTCAGCAGAATTAACATTTATTGATTTATAAGTATCAGAGGTTGTCGACTGACCAAAAAGAACAGTAGGTACTTGAGACACTAACTTTAGCTGATCTATAAAGTCGCTATAGTCATTATAAAAACCAGCAATTTTATAATTTAATTTATTAAATCTTCCTCTAATTCCAATTTCATAGCTGTTACTTGTCTCTGGTTTAAGGTCTGGATTTGACTCTGTTTGATAAGCCGCACTTGGATTTTCAAAATTACTGTTAACTTCATAGTATGCAGGAGCTCTAAAACCTTTTGAATATGATCCATATACAGATAATTGGTCAGAAATATTATATGTAGCTGATAGTTTTGGACTCCAACTTGATTCGCTCATATCTGCAGCGTATGCTGTATTAGTAAAAATGGAGTCAGTTTTAGCATTTAAATCATAATTATCGAATCTAAGTCCCGCTATGAAATCAAAATTACCAGAACTAACCTCATCCTGTAAATAAATACCAGTTCTTGTTATTTCGCTATTCGGGGTGTCCTTTTCATTTGTAACTGTAGTTCCATCACGAGTCTTTTTTCTTAGGCGTGATGTATCAGTTTTTGAATAATCAACACCATAGGTAAAAATATGTTCATTCCCATTGAATTCAAGAATACTGGAAGATGATATTTCACCTCCATAAATATTATTTTTTAGATAATAATCATTTACATCACTATAAGAAGTAGAGGCCATCCCACTTCTACCAGGAGCAGTTCTTGTCCAATTTATTTGTGAATCATCATCAACTCTGCTGTACTGTGAATATGCATTAGCTTTTAATGATTTTACAAAATTATCACTATCAGGATTATCGTATTCATAAGAAAAACTGACCCTATCTCTTGAGGTTTTTGTATCTGTAATAATCTGTTGATAAGTTGAAGTTGAACTTGCCTTTGTATTCTGGGAAGTCATTGAAGCAAGGTTATCCTCTTTTACTGTAATATCTAATTCTCTATTAATGTTTTCATATATAACGTTTGCTTTAGAAAAATCCCCAAGATTTTGAGTGATATTAATGAAATAGTTATTACCCTTGCTTGTCTCATCATCAATATATTTAGATTCTGCTTTTACTTTTAATTCAGAAGAATCTTCTTTGGTAAAAATAAATAAACCAGATGTGCTTTCTGATATGCGAGCTGCAATTTTTATTGATTCAGATAGTCCATCATCAGAGCTATCATATGCAGCTGGAATCTCTACAGCAAAATCTTCTGACGGTAATAATAAATCATCTGCCTCTAAAGATTCAAAAGAAATTAAACCTCCAAGCGCATCTGAACCATACAAGGCAGATGCAGGACCTTTGGTAATTTCAATAGCTTTTAAAGTATTGAAATTTATATAACTTCCAGGATTCATGTCGTAGTAATACTGAGATCTATTATCTGAAATTCTGTAAACGCTATCACTTACACTTCCAAAGCTATAAGATGGTAATCTAATTCCATCAACTAGAAATAGAACTCTATTTCTATCAAGTCCTCTAATATTTAAATTATCTCCATTGTTAGGTGTCCCTCTGGTGCCGCTAATCTTTGTTGCTTGAGTTGTTACTCCCTGTATATCTTTTGTTATTTCTCTGAGTGTTAAGCCAGAGGAAGCATTTATTTCTTCTTGACTGATTACATCAATACTCCCTGGGAAAGTATCAACTGGTCTTGGAGTTCTAGAACCTGTAACTGTAATTTTTAACGTATTATTTTCTTCTTTAAATTCATTTTCAGCAATCAGAATTTCTTTTTCAAGAATTTTTTTATCATCTTTTGGCGTTAATTTTTGGTTTACATTTACCTGAGAAATTACAGGAGAAGCAAAAGATATTATTGTTGAACTTATCAACAATTTTTTAAAAATATTCAAAGTGTCCTCACACTATTTATATGAATAATATTTAGTTATGATTTCCTTTTCTTTTTGAATTTGATAATTGGATAGTTTTCGATGTGTAAAAAAATACAAAAAATCTCTTTAAAAGATTTTTTATAAAATAAGAAATATAGAAATGTATAAGTTATTACATTTGTTTTAATTCTTAGTAAACTCGATTATGGAAAATATCACTTTTTACTGACAGGAAATAATTGCAATCCGACTGGTGTATTCAAAATATGAGAATCAATATCAAATGCTTGTTTAAAGTTAAATTCAGTAAGTACTTTTTCTGGTGTATTGATATCTATTAATTTGCCTTCTTTTAAAATAGCTATTCGATCACAAAATCTTGCTGCCAAATTAATGTCATGAAGAACAGAAATTATAGATAACTTTTTTATTTGTATAAGATTTTTTAGTGATTCTAAGAATTTAATTTGATAATTTATATCTAGAAATGTCGTAGGTTCATCAAGTAAAAGAATGTTGCTGTTTTGAGCAATTGTCATAGCTAAGAAAGCTCTTTGAGATTGTCCTCCTGATAATTCATTTATAAATTTATTTTTTAATTCATTTAAATCCATAATTTTAATTGCTTCATCAATAATTTTTAAATCTTCGTCATTTAAATCAAAATCCCAAAAATTTTTATAGGGTGATCTTCCAAGAGATATAAGATCCTTAACTGTAATATTTAAATTATTATTCAATTTCTGAGGGAGATAAGCTATTTTTCGGGAAAGATTATTTCTTGAAAAATTTTTTATTGAATTATCTTCAAATAAAACATCTCCATATAGTGTTGGAATAAATTTTAAAACTCCTTTTAATAAAGTAGATTTTCCGGAACCATTAGCTCCAATTATTCCAATCCATTCATTTTGTTTTAGCCTAAAATTTATTTTATTGATAACTTCATGTTTCGAATAACCTGTTGAAAAATCTTTTAATAATAATTCCATTAATTCATCCCTATTTTTTTTGATGATCTTCTGTAAAGAATAATTATGAAAATTGGCGCACCTAAAAGAGAAGTAACTATACCAACTGGGACCTCAATTGGCCCCGATCTTGCAATTAAATCTGCTGTGCTTAAAGTTAAACCTCCTATTAAAGCTGAGAAAGGAAGAACATATTTATAATCATTCCCAATTAATAATCTTGAAAAATGAGGAACTATTAATCCTATAAAACCTATTAATCCTCCAATGGATACTGCACTTGCTGCTAGTAATGTCGCAACAGCACCAATAATACATCTTGATCTAAATAGAGAATTACCAAGACTCATTGATAATTCATCACCTAAAGATAATAAGTTCAATTGCCTTGCTAGTAAAAAACTTATTAATAATGCAAGTAATATCGGTATCCAAGTAATTCTTATTTCATTCCATCCTCTCGCGTTTAAGCTTCCAATAAGCCAGGTTAAAGCTGCTTGTATTCTTCCATCTTCAGATTGTAATAATAAGGTAGCTTGAATTGCTCCAAACAAACTGCTTATTGCAACACCTCCTAAAATCAATCTCTCTATAGATATTTTATTAGCATTTTTTGCAAGAATAAAAACTATTAAGGTAGTCATCATAGCTCCAGACCATGAAGCTATTGGAATAAATATTTGTGAGAATCCGAATGTTATAAATGTCACTATAACTAAACCTGAACCTGCTGATATTCCTAAAAGATATGGACTAGCTAACCCATTTTTAAGCATTCCTTGTAAAAGTGCTCCTGACATCCCTAAAGATGATCCAACTAATAAAGAAGCTATTAATCGAGGTAATCGTAGATCCCATATAATTGTTTGATTAAGTTCTTCACCTTTTTGAAAAATTGCCAGCCAAATATCTTTATTTGTAATAAGCACTGTACCTTTGGATAAAGACAATATAGAAACAATTATTAAAAGGAATATTAAGGTTATGAAAAATAATATAAATTTAATTTTTTGGAATTTTATTTTTCTTCCTCATCTACTTATTAGTAATTATTATTTAATTAAAAAAAAATTCAAGTTCAATTTAAACAATCATATTATTAATTTTGATTCTTTCTTTTAAAATCTATAAATAGCTAATTATGAAATTTGTAAAAAGTTTATCGATTGATCAATGAAATGAAAGTATTTATTATATTTCGATCTCTATATTTCTTAAAAAAAAGGAGCTAACTGCCCCTTCTTGTATATCGACTATCAATCACTAACTATTAGCGGTGCAAGTAGTAAAAGTTTCATTTATAAACCAAGAATCTTTTTTCTCATCTCATTATATTCTTCATCTGATATAACATTTCTCTCTTTCATTGATAATAAGTCTTTAAGTTTTTGTTCCATTTCTTCCTCGCTATTTTTTTCTGGAACTATTTCTAAAGTTTTTTCAAGATTTTGTTTTTTGCCTGGGGTAGGTTTTCCTGCATCTACCCATTTAGCAACAAGTTGCCTCATATCTCTTTCATATTGATTTCCTTGGTACCAAACCCATAACAAAATCAATATTCCAGGAACAACAAAAACACATAACCCAATAATTACGAGAATAATTGCAAGGCATCCTCCCATCTTGATTGGGATCGGATACCCCATCGACCTTGCCCAAAGGACTGCTTTTTCCCTAGTTTCAGATTCAGTCATTGGATTAGATTTAAACCCTTTATCTTCTAATTTTTTTGCGACAATTCCTTGAGGAATTTTGCATATAACTTTTCCTTTATCATCACAAAGTTCATAATTAATTCCCCTATAACCAGATAAAGCCTCATCTACTAAAATATCACTATTTATTTCACCACGATCAATTGCATAACTTAATGCTGCTTTAAATGCCTCTTCTTCCA
>QBXH01000017.1 GCA_003283415.1 Prochlorococcus sp. AG-321-E21
CCCTAATCAAAAAAAGAAGTAAAAAGATAATTATTATTAATTTTGTTGCCTATACAAATAAATTTAGTTATTAATTTAATAATCTCTAATTCTACTGATTTAAATGATATCAATTATTCTGAAAAAAATAAGACAATTTCAGATATTTTCGATAAATTAAATTTATACTTTTTCTCATTCATTAAAAATTGAAAAAGAAAATATTATTTGTAAGGACGGTTTTTGTTCATTGCCAAATCAAAATCAAAATCAAAATATAAGTAAAAATAACATGAACTTATTCGATCCTATTTAGTTTTAAGGCATAAATAAATTAATAATCTTAAGCAAATATTATTTAATAATAGCTTTCATTTTTTTAATGATTAAATTTATAGTTTATGTATAATAATTTTTTGAATGCATATAAGGAATTTTGGCTAAAAGCTACTAACTTCAATAGCAAAACCTCAAGATCTGATTGGTGGCGGGTTCAATTGGTAAATATCGTTATATCTTTCTTTACTCTCCCGATATTTTTGAGAACATTTGGTTTTAACGTTTATGGTATCGTTTGTATTGTTCCTCAGATTGCTATTGATTTAAGAAGACTAAGAGACTATGGGAAGAATTGGAAGTGGATATTTATTAATTTAATACCAGTTTTTGGATGGATATTATGGTTTATATGGATTGGCTTTGGTAAAAATGGGGTCGGCAAGTCAAGATTTATTTAAAATTTTGAATCAACCTAGAGAATCTAAGTCCCTTCTGTAATGAACTAAATTTTCTTTATTGCTGGAAGCGTTTTCTTTTAAATTCTTAATCATATTTTTTTTAAAATTTAGAATAGAGAAGGATGTAATTAGATTTTTCATGACATTATTTGGTTATTTATAAGCTAATAAAAAGATGGTCACCATTGAGCCTAGTTTTCATGAATTAACCGAACAAATATGTTCATTAACCCGTACTAAAAATATTAAGCACTTTATAAAGTTTACTTTTTTGCTTTTTTACTTTTTTTGAAATCTACAAAAGTTACTTTATTTCTGAACTCTAGTTGTTTTTTTAGAATTCTGAATACATGCCATTCGCATTCAGTTAACTTCTGAAATTGATCAAGTGTATCTTTATCTTCTTCATCAAATTTATCAAAGATATCGGATATCCCCAAACTATTAAACGCAATAAAATTCTCTGCTACATCCTCAGGATTTTGACCTGAAGCAAATTCTTTAAAAGCCTCAAATGAATTTAGTTTTCTAGTCAGCCAATTAAACCATAATTCAGATTCATTATTATTTTCTTCACTCACAATTTTTTTCATTGATATCCTATTGACTATATTAATAATTGTGGGTCATTCTCTATTTGGCACCTGTACAATTACTTATATTTATATTTTGACGAATTTTATAAAAAAATACTTTAGTTAATTTTTATTTATTAATTAAACATACTTTTCTATAAACAGCCAAAACAACATAAAAAAACTTTAGGTATTTATCTTATTTTATTTAAATCAAAAAAAAGCTAGGATAAAATTTTATAGAACAAATGCTATCTGTACCCTTCTACGATTTTCCATCATCCCCACTTCTAATAATTGGAGCATTTGGTATTGTAGTTGCGATAGCAGTATTTTTTCTCGCTTATCAAAAATACTTTAATTCACCTTTTAATAAAGAACTCCAACAAAAGAAAAAATCTTTATTGAAGGAAAAGCAAGAGCTAAATGAAAGATTGCAAAAAATAGATCAAGATTTAAAAAATTTATAAAAAAAAGTAAGAAATTTAAAAAATACTTTTTGAATAAATAGTTCTGAAATTAGAAATATATATAAAATAATAATAATAATAAGGTTTGGAATTCAAGATTTTAAGTTTTTAATTTAAAAATATCGCCTATAAGAAGTCATGGATAAACAACACCTTGTTGAATTAATTTCTGACAGCCTGATTTACGAAAGTCAAAATCTAAAATCAAGCGAAAGCTCTAGTGAAATAAAAAATTATTTGAATAAATTAAATTTAGATCAATTGAGAACAATGTCTAAAGAATTTATACTCTAGCCATTGAAAATTAATAAAATACAATCAATTTAATTCTATTCCAACTCTAAAGCAAACTTAAATGCTATAAAGTATGCATAAAGTCGAAGCGTTAATATTACATATTTTTTAATATGGCTCATTATTGCAGATTTTACAAAATAATTTTTTATTAATTATGACAATTTTCATCGGAAATTTATCTTGGGAAACTGAAGAGGAAGACCTGAAAGACCTATTTAATACTTATGGTGAAGTAACAAAATGTACAATTCCCTTGGAAAGGGATTCAGGAAGAAAAAGAGGTTTTGGCTTTGTTGAAATGACAAGTGAAAGCTCAGAAAAAACTGCAATTGATGATTTGCAAGATGTCGAGTGGATGGGTAGAGAAATTAGAGTTAATAAAGCCGAGCAAAAAGATCGTTCTCAAAGGAACAATAGACGTTATGGCAATAAAAAATAATAATTGAGCAAGCTCTCTTTAGTTATCAAATCTTTAAGTCTTTTTATCGAAAATAATCTATGAAAACTGTATAAATAAAAATCTTTTTGTTTTTTTATACAGATTAATAAACCATAATAAAATTAGAAATGAAATAAAGCATCTTGGAAAAAGTTTTAGTTACTGGAGCATCTGGGTTTATAGCTATTCACTGCATACATGAGCTACTAAAAGCAGGTTATGTCGTCAAAGGATCTCTAAGAAATATGGACAGAGAAGATGAAATAAGAAAATCTCTTGAGAAAGATTCAGATAATCATAAACTGGAATTTTGTAAACTTGATCTTTTAGATGATGAGGGATGGGATGAGGCAGCCTTTGATTGTGATTATCTTCTTCATGTCGCATCTCCTTTTACTATCGAAGAACCAAAAAAGGAATCTCTTCTTATCAATCCTGCCCTAGAGGGGACTTTAAGAGCATTAAATGCTTCAAAAAATTCCTCTAAAGTCAAAAAAGTTGTACTAACTTCTTCTATGGCTGCAATTGCATATGGGCATAACAAGCCGTTATGCTCACCCGAAGACTGGACAGACATAACAAAAAACGTTGGAGCTTATGTAAAAAGTAAAACAATTGCAGAGAAAGCTGCTTGGGATTTTATTTATAATGACAATGAACACTCTTTTTCAATGACAACTATTCATCCTGGGATGGTTTTTGGTCCACTGCTAAGTGATGATATTGATGGTGCTTCTGCAGAACTTCTTTCAAAAATGATTAATGGTAAATTTCCAGCACTACCAGATGTATATTTTACTGTCGTGGATGTTAGAGATGTCGCCAAATTACATGTCGAATCTCTTAGTAAAAACCAAAGTAATAATAAAAGAATAATTGCGACTTCTCCTGAAGGGATCAATCTTATGAAAATTTCTAATATTTTAAGAAAAAATGGCTTTGAGAAAGCACCTCAAAACTTTATTCCTACAAAAATGATAAATTCTTTAGCACCATTTAATAAAGAGATGAAAAGTATGGCTGCTATGATTAATAGAGGATCTTATGGTGCTGATATTACGGAAACTATTTCTATATTTAATTGGGAACCTATTTCATTAGAAAAAACTTTAATAGATATGGGTAATTCTTTAAAAAATATTCCAATTAAATGAATCAGTAACGAAGTATTGGCTATAGAATTCTTATATCAGCAAATTGATAATTTTGCCACGATAAATAATTACTAGGCTATCCTAATTGGAAGGGTCAATGAAAAAGTTCAAATGAATAAAATCAAGAGATCTGATTTTATATTAAAGCCATTTCTTAAAAGAAATAATTTTAAAGCTTTCTATCAGTTAATAACTACTCTCATTCCGATAATTTCTCTTTGGTTTATTGTCTCTAAAATTGTATATTCTCCTCTTTTACAAATTACAAAAGGGTTTTTACTTATTCCCATTCTTTTTTTTCTTACCCTCTTATCTTCAAGAACATTCTCTTTAATGCATGATTGTGGGCATAATTCATTATTTGAAAAACGTTCTTTGAATAATTTATTTGGTTTTTTCCTGGGTTTGTTAAATGGTATACCTCATAAACCTTGGGCTAATGACCATGCATTCCACCATAGAAATAATGGGAATTGGGAAATTTACAAAGGGCCGGTAGATGTTTTAAGCCTAGAAGATTATGAGGCTCTTACTAAAAAAGAAAAACTTATTTATAGGATAAGTAGGCATTGGTTAATGCTTTTACCAGGTGGTTTTTTTTATTTGGTTATTAAAGCTAGATTAGGCCTAATTATAATTATCTTTAATTTTTTTAAATCTTTAATAAAAGAAAGTTTTATTAAAATTAAAAAAAGAAATTATCTAGAACTTCTAAAAATTCAATCAAGAATTAAACCCCCTTTCTCTGATTATGGAGATAATTTTTATGAATTATTTGATCTAATAGCAAATAATATTATTGTGATTAGTGGATGGATAATTATGTGTAAATGGTTAGGAGCTGTATTTTTCCTTACTTTTTATTCACTAATATTAACTTTTTCAGCAGCAATTTTTATATGTATTTTTTTCATCCAACATAACTATGAAAATGCATATGCAAGTAGTACAAAAAACTGGGATATTGTAGAAGGTGCTATTTTGGGTAGCAGCAATTTGGATATACCAAATTGGTTAAACTGGTTCCTAGCAGATATCTCATTCCATAGCATTCATCATTTATCAGAAAGAATTCCTAACTACAATTTGAGAGCTTGTCATAAAGCAAATATACATTTACTAAAAGAATCAAAAGTACTCAAATTAAGTGACTTTCCAAATTGTTTTAAATTTATTATTTGGGACAGCAAGAATGAAAATCTAATTCCGATTAATTAAATACTAGCTGATTCTTCTTCGCATTTTTCTTTTTATTGGAATACTACTATAAGCGTGGGTTCCAATAGTTGGTGGTAAGTCATTTTTGACGGGATGAATAAAAGCATTTGCCATGCTTTCTAACATTTTAGAAAGCCAATTCATAATTGATCTCATTTGAAAATCTAAAAAGTACATAATTATCATCTGACGATATTCTTAAAAAGTAAATCAGTCTTTATACTGATTTACTTTTAAGATCACTAACAAGAGGATGAAGATCATTAAGGGGCAAATAAGTTATATGAATAATCAAAAATGGCAACCTACAAATTATCAAAGAGATAGGCTAATTTCTTTCACTAAAAGATATATCACTCAAAAGTTAAATGATCTTCATATAGAACTTGAGTGTTCGGATGAATTTATTTTTGATTTCATAAAAGATATCCAACAAGATTGGGACCCAGATAGTAATAAAGTTAAAGCAAGTAAATTACAAAAATTCAAACTTAAAGAAAAAGATTAAATTAAGAATAAAGTTTTTAAGTATAAAATTAATAATATAAAACAAGTTAGATAATTGGTTTTGAACTTTTTATAAAATCAATACTTAAGGCTAGTAACTAATACTTATTTATCGGAATTTTCTTAACAAAGCAAAAATTAATTTTTAAAGTCATGCTATATGTCATTCCAAATAAAGGGATGAAAATTATGGATGAGTTGTTTTTTTCTTCGAATCAAATAACAGCAAAAGATACCATAGATTCATATTTTGAATGCATTAGTGAATGCAGTATTGTTGATGGCCATCAAGAATGTATTACTCGATGTGTTGAAATTCATCTTAAAGGAGGAAATAAAAATGAATAAAAAATTCTCTCTTCAAAGAAAAACAACTTTAAAGTGGAACTCTAATGGAGATCTTTCTGAAATTGATATGCTAAGAATTTTAGATAGAATCTCGGCTGCTGAACTAAATCAATGTGAATTGACATGTGATTTATATGAATAGACAAAGGAAAAAATATATTTAATTTTTTTATCAACTATATGTAAAAAGATCAATTTACTATAAAAATATATTTTTTATTAAATCCATGATTAAGAATATAAACGACTTCAAAACGCTCAATAATTTTTGATATGAATAAAAAAAATTTAAATTTAATACTTGATTCAAATTCCTACAAACTTGCTCAAGAAGATCTTAATTTGCTTAGAAGTGATAAAATGCGGGGTGTAAGAATGCTTCTAGAAATAACAAAGCCAGACTTAATACTAGAAGAACAAAATATCATCTCAACTATAATTGTTTTTGGAGGAGCCAAAATCGTCGAAGAATCGTCAGCTCAGAGCAAAATCGATGAAATAAAAAACTTATTAGTAAAATTTCCTGAATCTATTAAATTTAAAAATAAATTTAACCAGTTAAAAAATTTACTCTCTATGAGTCATTACTATGAATCCGCAAAAGAATTTTCAAAACTAGCTTCAATAAATAATCAAGACGATAAATGTAATTCTCATGTAATAGTTACAGGCGGAGGACCGGGAATTATGGAGGCGGCTAATAGAGGCGCTTATGAAGCAGACTGCAAGTCTATTGGTTTAAACATACAGTTACCGAACGAACAATTCCCAAATTCTTTTATAACTCCTGGACTTTGTTTTAAATTTAATTATTTTGCATTACGCAAAATTCATTTTGTAATGCGCTCTGTTGCTGCAGTTTTTTTCCCCGGAGGGTTCGGGACGTTAGACGAATTATTTGAATTATTAACTCTTCGTCAAACTGGAATGAAAAGTGAAATTCCAATTATTTTATTTGGAAGAAAATATTGGAATAATTTGATTAATTTCGAATTACTTTCTGATTTTGGGCTTATTGCTGAAGAAGATTTAAAAATTTTTAAATATGCGGATACAGCTTCAGAAGCTTGGGATATAGTTAAATCAAGTAAATTATCAAAAAATAAATCAAAACTTTAATTTTTGTTTAGTAAAACTAAAGAATTTAAATTTATTTACTTGAGTAATTTAAACCTATTTTTATAGGTAAGCTTTATAAGTTTTTTATTAATTTCTTTGCAAAAAATAAATGATTTCCAATATAAATGTATTTAATTATATGCAGTCTTCTAAAAACGAGAAAACCATATTCTTTGGCTAGATTTATACTTCATTATCTAAAGCAGACAAGACTTTTACGTAGTTAAAGCAATACTCTATTAATATTATTTATGCTTATTGCTAAAAAGCTTTCCTACCTGTCTTTAAAAATTTAGGCTATTTAAATATCTTGTTTAGATTTAGTTTTATCATATAAGTTATTTGAAATTTCTCGCCTTGTAACTTGTATAGGTTCTACTTTTCCTGCATCACCATGAGTTGGGCAGTAATAAGTCATTAACATCCATTTTTTATCTTCATTCATAAATTTGCTCCCGAATAAAATTTGCTATCGCTTATCTAAGATGTAAATCTTAAAAACTTCTCATATTTAATCTTTTTTTCGTTTTTGCTTAACAATATATAAAGTTGTAAAGATATTGCCTTATTAGATATAAATACGCATGACTAAAAAAATAATAGCTGCTATTTGTAAGATAATTTTTTAAATAAATTAATGTCTCTTGAATCTATACTCATGGTTGTTGCTCCAATATGTGTTTTTACAGCAGGAGTTATTATTTTGCCAATACTAGTAAAACCACGTAAGCAATCAGTATCTCCTAAAAGATACGTTCGCGGTTTATAAAGTTAATCCAAATTTCTAAAATATTATTATTGAAAGAAATAAAATAATTAAATACTGAAATAAAAATTTAGTCTATATTAAATAAAATATTATCTAAAAATATTTGTATAAAGATGGAATTTCCGGAAGCAATTCTTTTTGATTTAGATGGAGTTCTATTAGATACAGAACCATTATTAGCTTATGCCTGGAGGGAAACCGCAAAAGAATATAATTACTCTTTATCAAAAGATAAATTATTAGAATTAAAGGGAAGAAGAAGAATCGATTGCGCAAAAAAAGTCCTTCAATGGATAAATAAAGAAAACCCAATAGAAGAATTACTCATTACTCAAAAATTAAAAGTAGATAAAATACTTACAAAAGCAAAACCTTTTAAGGGAGCAATAGAATTAATCAAATTTTGTATAAATACAAATTTACCTATTGCTTTAGTAACAAGTAGTAGTAGTGAAAGTTTTAAAATCAAAAGCTCTGTTAATGCCTGGTTAAATTTATTTGAGATAAAGGTTCTTGGAGATGACAAATTTATTTCTGAGGGCAAACCTTCACCTGATCCTTATTTGAGAGCTTTAAAAATATTGGATGTAGATCCAAGTAAAACATGGGTTATAGAGGACTCATATGCAGGATCTGTCTCAGGACTAAAAGCAGAATGTAATTTAATGTTTTTTTCCAAAGATATTGAGATACTTAATATATTAATAAATGAATTTAATCAAGAAAAGATTCAAAAAATTAATGAGTTATCAGAAATTATTTATTATTTAAAGTTGTATAAAGGATTTTAAATTAATGAAATTAAATTTCTAATAAAATTTATAGACTAAACCCTTATATCTAATATGTGCGGAAGATTTGAACTAAAAACTAAATTTGATAAGTTACCAAAAGTTTTAAAACAAGACTATCCCAGTGGGCTTAATAATAAATACGAGACTCAGAATTTAATTAGACCTACTGACCCAGTCCTTGTAATTAAGAATGAAGGAAAAATTCAGACTACTTTTATGTCATGGGGGTTCATATCACCTTGGGCTAAAGATCCTTTTGATAAGGGTAGACCAAGACCATTTAATGCGAGATCAGAAACTGTTGAAGAGAAAAAATTATTCAGTGGTAGTTGGAAGCATAAAAGATGCTTAATACCTGCAAGTGGGTTTTTTGAAAAAAAATATCGTATTAGGAGAGAAAATTATGACACTTTTTGGTTAGGAGGGATTTGGAGTAAATGGTCTTCACCTGATGGGGCAGAGTTAGAAAGTTGCTGTATTTTAACAACTCAACCAAATGATTTAGTGAAACCTTTACATCATCGTATGCCAGTTGTTGTTCCAAATGGATACGAAGAACAATGGACGGAACAGGTTAAGGATGCTGATGAATTGAAAGGGTTAATCCCTATAATGATGGCATGGTCATCTACCGGCTGGATATTAGAAGAAATCGATAAAAAGCCAACTGACCAAATGAATTTATTTTAAATTAAAATTATTAAATATTTTTTTGTTTTTAAAATTTTAAAGTTCATTTGTTGTAAAGTTTAAATCTCGATAGGTTTAGATTAACTCTGTTTAAATAAATGGTAAAAGTAATCAACAGAAAAATTAGATTCTTAAGATGGCTAAATACTGGGTTAATCTTACCTCTTTCTGCGTTTGCGATTACTTCAACTTTATTTCTATATTTCATTTTGTTGATCGTCATAAAATAATATTTCTTAATTATTCACTAAGAATTTATAAACTTATAAAGATTTGAAAATATTTAATGTTCAAAAATTTACCCTAATTAATACTATTTGAACATTTGCCACTACATATTACTTTCATAAAAAAGAACTTTGATGGATAATAAATTATATAAATAAAAATTTATTTAAAATTAAATCCTTTCCTAAATAATTTGAGCAATATTAATTTTTCTGGCCTTAAAGGTCAAGCACTTGAAATAAAGATGGGTGATATCCCAAGCATGAAAGAGTTTCAAAGTGTTATTCCGGATCACTGCTTTAAACCCCAAACAATAACTTCGTTAGCCTATCTTTTACAATCAATCATTATACAAGCAGTTGTTATAGCAATAGGATTAACAATTCCTTTCACTCAAAGAATGATACCGATTTGGATTCTTTATGCATTTTTATCAGGAACAACTGCGATGGGTTTTTGGGTAATTGCCCACGAATGTGGTCATGGAGCCTTCTCGAAAAATAGGGTTTTGGAAACCATTACTGGATATTTACTTCATTCCCTATTATTGGTTCCATATTTTTCTTGGCAACGTTCACATGCCGTTCATCATCGTTTCACCAATCATATAACTAAAGGAGAAACTCACGTCCCAATAGTTATTGATGGGAATGGATTTAGCGAAAAAGTTGGAGGTGAAAAGGAACTATCTTTCTCAAGTAAATTAGGCAAAACTAATTATGGAATTCTCCAACTAGTTCTACATCTAATTTTTGGTTGGCCTGCATACTTATTATCTGGAAGTACAGGAGGTCTCAGTTATGGAACTTCAAATCATTTTTGGCCAAGGAAACCTTTTTCTAAAACATTGTGGCCTGCTGTATGGGCTAAGAAAGTTTGGATTTCAGATATTGGTGTAGCTGCAGTAATAATTGGACTTATTATTTTAGTTATCAAACATGGAATCTTTCCAATAATAGTAATGTATGTAGGGCCGTTATTAGTAGTTAATTGTTGGTTAGTTATATATACTTGGCTTCATCATACAGATTCAGATGTTCCACACCTGTCTAATTCAGAATTTTCTTTTATGAGAGGAGCCTTCCTTTCTATTGATAGGCCTTATGGGAAAATTATTAATATTCTTCATCATAATATTGGTTCAAGTCACGTAGTTCATCATGTGTGTCCAACTATTCCTCATTATTATGCTACCAAAGCTACTCTTGCAATAAAAAAAGCATTCAATAAAGCCTATCTTTACAATCCCGATCCAATACATAAAGCTCTATGGAATATTGCTTGTAATTGTATTGCTGTTAAGTCGGACATCGATGAAGGAAGATATATTTGGCAATCCTCTTACAAAAAAAAAGTTCATACTAGATTTTGACAACTAATCTAATATCACATTAACTTACGCAAATCTGAAAATAATATAAAAGAATAAGAAATTACGTCATTTTTATCTTAAATAATTAAATTGAAACGTGATCTTAATTTAATTTATGAGTGGAGACAACCTACACGGGAAGCAGCCAATCAAGTTTTACTCTGAGGAAGTAACACTTACCAAAGTGCAATTATTAGAAAAGCAGCTAAGTCTTGGAGATAAAGTATCAGATTTAGATGAGAAACATAAGGAGTGGAGCAGGAGGTTGTCTGGATAGTTTTTTATTAATAGATTGAAAAAAAATACATCTAAAAAATAAGAGTTCTAAAAATGAATTTATATTTTTTATTTATCGTAAGTTATTTTGAAAATAATTTTCAATGAGAGAATTGCTTATAGATTATTGAAAAGTTATTAGCTGGCATCAGAATTAAATCTTCTTGAATAAAATTATTTCTGCTAGCTTCCTCACTTACTTCATGCAAATTTCGAACACCCCAGAATTTATTTTGTATTTTTAATGATTTATCAAATAAATTATTACTTTGACTTATATGCTGATTATCGATTTTAAATGGCCCATATAATATTAAAAATTGTCCATTTTTTAATAATTGCCCCGACTCTCTAAAAAGGGATTTTGCGCAGTTCCAGGATGCCACATGAATCATATTTATAGATATAATCGCTTGAAGTGATTTTTTTATAACCGATGGAATTATCCAAGGATTTTTCTCAACATTTATATCTAAAGGTTGAGGCATTTTAAGATTTAAACCTTCATAATCAATCCAAGAACTAATACTATTTCTATGAATAAGTTCGGGATCGCTTGATTGCCAAGTTATTTCTGGGAAAAGTTTTTGAAATACAACCCCATGTTCTCCGCTACCACTGCCAATTTCTAGAATCGAGCCTCTACTAAGTGGGAGTGTTGATAATAAATCTCCTATACACTTTCTATTTCTTTCAGTCGCAGGAAAAAAAAGTCTATTATCTAAAATCAAAAAAGCACCTTAAGACAAAAAGTAAGAATTAATGTTCATTCCAAGCTATGTAGAATTTATCTAGCTCTTCTTAACTTTGGAGCTTTATAAAACATTATTTTTAGGCTAAAGAATAATATCGCAACTGTCAGAATAGGTAAAATATAAAGTATCAAATCAGGGCTTACTAATGAAGGAATGCTTGCAAAAATTAAATGCATGTAATAAGTAGCAAATGACATAAATCTTTTATATATTTATTTAATTACTAGCAATAATAATTAAAAAAAAAAAGAGTATTAATTCTTGTTTTTAAAAATTTAAATCTTATTATATTGTTGAATTGTATTTAATTTTTGTTTGAACTAGGAATTTTATAGTATCTGATTAATGATCACTATCAAACTTAAATTAAAAAGAGTCAGCCTGTATCCCTACTAGCTGACTCTTCGATTAATATTAATAAATATTTATCCAAAATGAGGATATCTAAATTACGAACTGGGTAATCAAAAATATTAGAAAAGTTTGAATTGGTTACTAGACATGATGATGATGATGAATACAGAAATTCTTTCTTCAATACTTGGGATTTATTAGTTTATTGTTCATTAACTGCAATTGGAGTTCTTTTAATTTATATATATCGTGATTATATATTTAATAAAAAAGAAAAAAGATGACCTTTTTAATAAATCAAATCTCAAAAATATACTAATTTTTAGACTATGAATTTTAGAATTTAAATATAATCGCAGTCATTGATTACTATATGTTATATTTAGTTTATCTCACGTAGAGATAAGATTAATTAATATTGACAACGCTAAAGAGTATTAAAAATTCCAATTGCAATAGTCAAAATTTAAATACGAAAACAACTTTTTTATTATCAATCAGTATATTAAAAAGCTTATTTCCTTATAAATCCTGAATTTACAACCTTCACAAAACTAATTTAATGAAAAAATTAAATAAAAAATATGCTTATTTATTGCATCAAGCCTCTATTGCTACTGGAAGAAAAGAAGCAGTTGGTTTATTACATAAAGCAGCAAAGCTTCAAACTAAATTTGATGAAAAGTCAAATTTATAAATAAATTTTGCTTAATTTTTAATCTAAAATAAGTTGAAATAAGTTAAAATTTTTTGCACATCTTCAAAATATAAATTTTAAATTATTTTTTTGAGTTTTGTAAGCAATACCAAAGATAAATTCCTTCATATTAAATAGAAAAAACTTTAAGAAATAAGGTAGATAAATATAAGTTCTATTACACTACTTTGAGATCTTATTCTGAACAAAAATTATTTCTCTTTAAGCATTGCCTTAAGTTTTTGATCATCCAACTGCACAAAATAATCTCTCGTTTCAAGCCATGACTTGCGACTTTCTATCTTTCCTTTATTCTTAAATATATTTGCGGAGACTTGATCAACTAATTCCTTATGATTCATGGATATATTTTTCAACAAATTGAAGAACTAAACCACTATAAGATTCTGCTATTGATTTCAATGGCTCATTTTCTGAAACTTTTCTTTTTTTATTAGAAACTATAATTTTGATTGGATTTAAATTTGCCATGAAGTATGAGATTTATGATTAAGTTTTTAATGAGTACCAAACTTTTCCTTACTTAGATAAAGTTCACATAAATAAGTTAATGTTGACTATTCCAAATAAGTTTTTGATTCCAGTTACAACAGCGAATTGAATCACAACTTAATTGACTTGAGTAATCAAATTTTGAACATGTTACACAGAAATGACTACCTATCGATATTGAATAAGCTGGATCTTCAATATGTTTCCATTCTTCCTGAAGCTTATAATATTTTTCAAAAAAGGAAAGAACTCTGTTATTTTTAGCAATTGCCTAATAATACTATTGCAGTAAAACTTATAACTCATCTCACCAAAGAGGTCGATTATTGCGAGAGAAAATACTAAAGAAGTGGTGCAAACCTTGAACAAAAGATAGAGGGATGCAGCTATTAACGAAGCAGTAACGTAACAGAAATGTAGATCAAGAGTCCTAAATAGGTGATCCTTGAGCTATTTATTTTACAATAATAAATATATGTGTTATATTTATTAATATAAATTACTTTTAAAAAAATGACTCCTGAAGCAGAACGTTTTAATGGTTGGGCAGCAATGTTAGGTTTCGTAGCAGCTGTTGGTGCTTACGTAACAACTGGACAAATTATTCCTGGTTGGTTCTAATGAACAACAACGAAACAAAATTAATCGAAAAAGAAAAAATTGTAGCTGAGA
Source organism: Prochlorococcus sp. AG-321-E21 (assembly GCA_003283415.1). Lineage (GTDB taxonomy): Bacteria > Cyanobacteriota > Cyanobacteriia > PCC-6307 > Cyanobiaceae > Prochlorococcus_A. The sequence goes on from QBXH01000017.1 coordinate 13,964, forward strand.
AGCTTAACGGTAGATTTGCCATGATGGGTTTTGTTGCATTAGTAGGAGCATACTTAACCACAGGTCAAATTATTCCTGGATTTATCTAAAACACAAAAAATACTTTAAGAAACCAGATTGTTAATTTCAATCTGGTTTTTTTTTATTTTATTTTAATTAATTCCCCTACTTATGATCACTTTAAGTTATGTGAATTATGAAAATTAAAAAATATATTTAATTTCTATTATTAAAGAATATTGGTTAATATCATTTCAATTAATATTGAATAATGAATGCAATAAATAAACTTTTACCTTTTAGCTTAAAAGCTGAAAAGATAATCCCATTTTTTATATCTTTTAAGCTTTTTACCTTCTCGATTTTTATTGTTTATGTTATGAATCGATAAAATGATTTATCCTCCGCCTCAAGTAATTTTTGCCTTACTAATTTTATCAACTGCAGTGGTCTTAATTTGGGATATTAGATATAATCCTTTCGGTGAAGATGAAGATGGAATTTAAAAAAAAGTATAAAACCATAAGAAAAATTTAAATTTATTTAAACCTATTGTTTCTTTAAACTTTTTGAATACTTTTTTGCCTTTTTGTTCAAAACTGAAGATTATAGATAACAAACTCTCCATTTTTTGTTGCCAAAATTTGAGCTCCTTAAAGTCTTTTTGCTCTTTTAATTTTCTCTTTAAATGAGTGATAGGTGATTCATGAACTTTGGATTAATGAAAATACCGTTCCCTATTTCTACTTTATGCGTCAAGAAATAACTAGGATTAAATCATATAAAAATACAACTATTATCAAAACAATTTACATCCTTAATCAGTATAAAAACTCTATCGGAATAATAAAAATCATATTAAAGTCAAAAATATATAATTGGAGGGAAATCAGATGACCAACCTCGGATTGGAGATTGTATTCTGGCTTATTTTATTAACCTATCTTGGAGCCAGACTTACTCAAACTAAGAAAGGTTACAAACAACAGTATTAAAAGAAGTAATTTTTAAGCGCGCCTTATTTGAATCCTTACGTGCATATACTCAAAAACGCACTAAATTTTTTAATTAATTTTCTTATTACCTAGGACGCAATAAAGAACACTAAACGATAGCCAAATTTAATGAATGCAACTTAGCATTTGCTCTTATGCAACTAAAAAACTAAAAGAGATTCCTTATTTTCCTAATTAAAAGAAGTATTAATCATGGCATTAAATGACACTTTAAACACTCTTCCAAAAAATACAATTTCTTTGGACGATGATTTAACATCATATTTACCTAAAAAAGACTATTAGGACGAAGAGTGCAAAGAGCATCCTTCTAAAAAAGAATGCCTTTTCTATTGCGAGTAAAATTTACTTTTTTTACGTAAACTTGTAAATTTTGCAGGTTGATTCTTAATAGATTTATTCTAAATTTAATTTAATTTTTATTTGAGGAAGATTTTATGCCTACAAGAAAGAAAAATTCCAAGACAAAAAAAGTTGAAACCAATACCGAATGGTTGGATAAAGTTATTAATCAATTAAACAATAAAGAGTTCAGTCAATATCTTTAGCTCTTGATTTGAGTTCAAAAGCTTTAAATAGCATTATTAGATTGAGCTATACCCTCAAACTTCTTTTGAATGAAGTCAAAAAATAAATCCTAAGATATGAACCAAGCCACCAATAATTACTTTTTCATTTCAGAATAAGACATATATTCAAGGGGTTAAAAACTGAAAGATGTTTAGGAATTAAATATCTTTTCTACAAATTTAACTGTGGTTCGTATTTAGTTTCTAATTTTTTAATTTATTGTTTTTTAAATAAGGGTAGATAACGATACAAAAACTTTTCATTGTAAAAGGTGATAGATTTATTAAGAAATTTATAGTCCAAAATGAGAGTAAAACTTGAACCTGAAACAGCTTTTATAGGAAAAAAATTTGCTTATATTTTTCTTGGATTAATATTTGGTCTTAATTCAATAGTCTTTGTTTGGTATCTCTTTTTTTCTAACCTAACTTGGAGCTGATCACTTACTAATAAATCTTATATTATCTTTATTGGCATATCTTTTGAACTTAAACTTAGAATAAAGGGTGATCCCCCTAAAAATCAAATAGTATTATTTAAAGGTTGTAAAGCTGAAAAAATAATGACTCTTAATTTTTTTTTAATTTAAAAGTTAAAACCTGAAACGAAACCAAGAATAATTTGATCTTTTGTTAAGTAATCACCAACTGCTTTAAAAAAGACTAGTGTGTTAAGTTTGAGATTAAAATCTCAGAAATATTTTTTATTATTTTTTTCTGTTTAAGTATCGAGGTTTATATTTTTAATTTGACTATTGTTTGAATAAATTATATTTTCTTCTTGAAACTGTTTTGTTAAATATGAAATAAACAGTGCCGTTAGAGATACGACAAAGATTAAGAAGCCGGCCAGTGGACTCATCAAAAAATACCTGGAATAATTTGGCCTGTAGTTACATATGCACCAAGCAAAGCAACAAAACCAATCATAGCCCAACGTCCATTAACCTTCTCTGCATTTTGAGGGTAACCGTCATAGGAAACTGACTCATCAATGTATGGACGAGTTTCTGAAGGGAACATATTCTGTCTTCCACCTGATTCGTTTGTTACTTGTGAATTAGCCATTGTTGTTTGTGCAATTGCCATGGAATGTAACACTATTATCAATAAATGTAAAGCAACCTACCATTAAATCTGTTTTTCGTTGTATTATTTGACGTTAATGTAACGCAACTGTCAAAGAAACTTTTATTAGCATTAAATACCAAAAACTTTCGAAAAATATAACCTCCTTGCAACTCTCGAAAGGTTAACAGAATAGAGCATATGCAGCTCAAAATAAACTTGAGTATTTATACTCACGTTAAGTATATTTGCTTACTACAATATTAATAAGCATTTAGGAATTGCTTAGCTGGTTAAGTCAGTCAAACTGAATTTAACTTAATCGTCATGAGAGTTTACTAGTAGGGATACGAGTAGGCTCTTTTTAATTTTCTATGATCTAATAAATTAATTCGTAGAATAACAAATTAACGTTTAGCTGTTATTAAAAAAATAAATAAAAATTTCTATAAGAAATTGATTAACAACTAAAAAGGACTTAAAAAAAAGACTAAGTATTTAAAGCATTAATTATTTTTTAAAACTTACCTGTCAAATTAAAATAATTTTGCTAAAAAAAGGATACAGATTAAATTTAAAATGTCATTAGATTTCGTTCTTATTCCTTTTTGCATAATTACTATTTTATGGCTTTTTAATCGGGAGAACAAGATCTACCGGAATAATAGAAAAGCTAGATAAAAATAAATTTAAACTCTAAAAGTTTAAGCTTGATATTTAATATTGCTGGAATTGTCTTTGTTTTTTTAATTTAGGTAATTGATCTTTTCCATGGAAACTCAATTATTAATAAATTTAAGCATTCAATTTATTAATAATTACCTTATCCCAATAAACTCTTGAACGATTTATTTGTTCTAATGTTTGTTTGCAATGAATACAATTACAATTTCTTAGAAATGTTTTGGAAGCCATGAAATCATTTTTTTTAATAAAACAAATATCAAAACTAATTGCAATAGTAAAATATTATATCTTGTAAATTTTTCAAAAAAAAGTTTTAATGACTATTTTATCTCACTTCATATAGCCAAAAATCTCTTACTAACACTTTTATATCTTAGGCTTGTTAGCCAAACTAAAGATAAAATTGAACTTTACAAAAACAGTTATCAAAATAAAAAAGACCCTAACACAACAAAATAAAATGACAAACGAAAAAGATTGCGATATTTGTAAGAAGTCAGGCAAAATTCATTTTAGAGTTAAATCTATTAACTACACAAAATGGATTTTCTGCTGTAAAAAATGCTGGAATATTGTTTCAAAAGAAAATCAATATTCTTATGGAGGAACTAGAAAATCATAATTAAATTTAAAGAATAAACTTCATTTACAAAAATCTTAAAATAGGAAGAAATTAAATAATTATTACATGGCTAATTTTTCTTCTTAGGAGATAGAGGTCTAATATATTTTAATCAGATGCCTTTTGTCTGATAAAAATAGTTCGCAAAGGCTATTAAAGATATTTCATATATGCCAACATAATTAAAGAAAAAGATTGAAAAGGAAAATATCTTTTTATAGATAGAAAAGTATATATGGTGTCGATATGATTAATAATTTATAATCAAAAAAACTATTGAAAAATTTAATCAAATAAATTTCTTTTGCAAATTTCAACCCAATCAACTATAAAAAAATTTATCCGTCAAATTTCTTTACCTTGGAATTCTATCCCATTAATGGATAGATGGTTAATAGCTCAAATATTACCTCCAATGTTATTTGCTATCTCTGCTTTTACTGTTATTTCATTATCAGTGGGAGTAATGTTTGATCTGATAAGAAAAATAGTTGAGTTTGGATTACCTTTATTTTTAGCTATAAAAGTTCTTTTTTATAGCCTTCCAGGTTTTCTAGTTTTGTCGTTCCCAATGGCAGTCTTATTATCTACATTATTAGCTTATGGGAAATTATCAGCTAATTCCGAATTACTAGCATTGAAATCTTTAGGGATAACAACTTCAAGAATTATTGCTCCTGCTATTGCAGTTTCAATATTCATGACGGGCTTAACTTTTTATTTCAACGATAACTTGGTACCTGCAAGTAATAAGTTAGCAGAAACTACTTTAAGAGCTGGTATTGGAAGTTCTTTTAGTAGTGAAAAAGGGAAAGATAATATTATGTTCTCTAGATATGGTTCAAGAATAGAATCTTCAACAAATAAGCCTACAAAAACTAATACATACCTCACTCATATTTTCTATGCATCGTTGTTCGAAAATAATATTATGCAGGGAGTTACTGTTTTGGATTTTTCGAGACAAGATATACAACAAATTTTAAAAGCAAAAAGTGCAGTATTTGATAAGAAAAACTCCTCCTGGATATTTTCTGATGGTAGTATTGTTTCTATTGACCAAGAAGGACAAACTACTAATATTCAATTTGAAAAATATAAGTATCCATTTGTCGAAGGGCCTTTAGATTTAGCAAGGGTTCCCAAAGATGCTACTGAAATGTCTCTTAGGCAAGCATTAGATGCTGAGCGAATATATAAAGAGACAGGAAATATAAAAGAAATAAGAAGAATTCAAGTTCGCATCCAAGAAAAATTTACTTTACCTTGTGCATGTTTAGTTTTCGGATTAATTGGAAGTAGTCTAGGCTCAAAATCTAATTTAAGATCTTCTAAAAGTCAGGGATTTGGATTAAGCGTTATTCTCATATTAATTTATTATGTTATGTCTTTTGTATTCAGTTCATTTGGAGTAAAAGGACTTTTAAGTCCAATAGTTGCATCTTGGCTACCTGTTTTAATTTCTATGGGTGGTGGAATTTATTTCTTAAGAAAGTCTAGTTTATAAATTTTGATTAACTGAGAGCTTGAGTTCATATTTATAGCTCTAAAAATTTCATAAGTTGGTTTTCAGATTAAATTAAAAAGTAATTCAACTTAACTCAAGGAATTACCATACTACTTTTAAAACTTCAAATTCACCTGCAAAATGTTTTTGGATATTTTTTAATCATCTCTAATTATTTAATTCATTTTATTTCGTTAGCTATATTTATTATTTAAAGGCAGAATACAGAGAAGAAATATTTTAAGTAACTCGCACATTTGTAACTTAAATTTTAATATTAGTTTATAAACATTTTAAAAATATGGGCGAAGCAAAAAGAAGGGAAGTATTAGGTATCCCTCCAAGGAAAAATACAATAGAAATTAAAAAATCAGATAGATATATTTCTTGGCTTCCTATTACAAAAACAACAATAAAAAAATATCCTTACATGGGGGTAGCAACAATGGCATTAGGTGCAATTATATTCTTAGTAAGTGGTGGATTTAATACTATTAGTTAACAGTTAGTAATTTTAGTTCTGATTTTTTAAAGACTTTTTTCTTTAGATATTTAAAAATTACTTTTTATCAATGCTCATGTAGCCGAACCAATCAGGAATATTCTTTTCTTCTACATGATTATCATTAGGTATTAATTCTATTTCCCAATTTTTTATATTTTTTATAACCTCACAATCATCTACATCAGTAAAACTTTTAACAGCAGAAATATCATCTTTATGTTTTTTTTTGCAGTCAATTAGCCATTTTGATTTAGCTTTATTTTTAGCCTCTGAAGAACTTGAGGCTACAACGAGACCAAATTCATGTTTTTCTTGCATAGAGCTTGGATCATATCCTCCAATATTTACAAACCACAATTTTTTATTAAAGATTCTCCCTTTTTTCAAAATTTTATTTTTTGATTCCCTATTCATTTTATTTCTAAGATTTATTTTATAACCATCAATTGAATCAACTTTTTTATAACTATCAATATGTAAGCCATTATTAGATCCAAACCAATCATTTCTTAACTGTTCAAAGGTATCCTCAATTTTTGTGCCTATTACCCACCTAACATCATGAAGTTCGATATTTGCTTTAGGAGATCTACCTCCGACAACAACTAAAAAAAGAAATTTTTCAAGAGGTTCCATTTTTTTATCTTAAATAGAAAGCTAACTAAAATAAAGGGTTATCTGAAAGATATGATAAAAGGATTATTTACGATAACTCAAGACTAATCCTTTTATGGAACTAATTGGAAAATATAAAAATTCAGGATTCGAGGTTGTAGCTGATGGCGTGATTTCTTTCTTTGATCGCCGCAAAGACTTACATACTAATGGTATTGCTTTTGGACAAAGCACCTCTTTGAAATCTGATCCCGATAAAGTTTCTACTGATATAAGTCTTGTTTCAATAGATAGATCGGATCCAGAAGCCTTCGCAATCTCTGAAGTCATAATTAGAGGAGTTAATGCAGGCCTAAAAAAATATCTCGAGAATCACCCTCTAATAAAAGAATGCTGCCCAGAACAATCTTTATTTGTTAACCCAATATTTAATTTACAACGTTATGCACCCGGAGAGGGATTTAAGAAATGGCATTGTGATTGGACTATCAGTAATGAAGCTACAGAGCCTGTCAATAGAGTATTAGCTTGGATTCTTTACTGTAATGATGTAAATTCTGGCGGGACTGAATTTCATTGGCAGAATCATCATGAATCGGCTGAAAGAGGGAAGCTTATAATCTTCCCAGCAGGTATATCTCATATTCATCGAGGAAGAGTAAACAATACTGAGGTTAAAACTATTGCAACTGGTTGGATTAATGCAGGCAAGCTTGAAAATTACATTTCAAGATTAGCGAACTCATAAAATGTTAAATATATATTTATTAAATCAAAAAGAGAGATAGATTTTAAGCCTTTTTAAATCTCGATCAGTTTTATGGCGATGACTTAATTTAGAGAAAATTACTTTACATTTTTGTTTAGTTAAACCAACCTTTTTTCTTGGCTTTAACTTCTGGGACGGTTTTTATCTTTGTTTTTTCATCTGTTCTACCTTTTATAATCATTAAAGGTACAATTCCCCACAACCCGAGAAACAATATCCAAAATACGTAAACATTCATAGTTAAAAACAAGATTTTTTTCATTTTAAATATATTTTCTATTTGTCTGTGGCTTTCTTTTTATACTTCTCTTTGGGATGTATAATCTGCTTTAGTTAAAGATTTTAAGTTTTCAATTGGAGAAAAGATATATCAATTTCACGAGAATAGCAGAAAAAAATAAATCTAAATAAGAAAACAATTAATAAGAACTTAATCAAAAATATCTAAAATAATAAATATAATTAAAATTCAGATGACAACATATCAAGTCTTTTGGGCGTTCCCAACTCAAGAAGCAAGTGTTAAATGTACTGAAGCATTCGTTGAATATTTAACAGAGGGGAAACAAGCTGATAAGTTTGATGGCTTCGAAATTAAATGCAGAGTTATGGATCCGCAAAATGGAACAGGTAATTTTATAGTTAAAGCTGATGGTCCTCAAAAAATTTGGGAGCATACAGCACCATGGATTAAAGGTTTTGGTGTAAAAGTTGAAGTAAGAGTAATGTTGACTGATGAAGAGTTTGTTGAAACAGCAAAAAAAACTTGGCTTGCTTCTTGATTAGATAAATACCCAAAAAAAAGACCGCTATATTGATGTCAAGTTTATATTTAGGGGGAAATACTAATCATCTAGATTTTCTAAGTTTAATTTCTCTTCTCACAAGCAGTCCCATAACAACTACGCACATATTCATTAGAAAAACATCTAAAGGCATTAATATTTAAATCTCTATTTAATTGATAGCAAAAAATTAGATGTATGAATCAAAAATAACAGTTAGATGGAGACTACATCGAGCATTAATATAACTTGAGTATTTATTGTATCTCTCTTATTCTCACCTTCAGTATCTTTATAAGAATCAATCTCAGCATGAACTCTCCTCTTATAAAGTAATTTGATGTAATCTATTTCTCTTCTGTCTTTATTTAAAATTTAGAATAGTTTTTTTTAAAATTCATAATTAATTTCTTTTTAAAAAGTTTAACAACTTTTAAATCTCTGAGACTTACTAATCTTCATGGAGCAAACAATGCGGTTTAGATGGATTTAATTCACATTCCTTATTCCAGTAATTAGCTAAATCAGTAGAAACGCCTTGCTCTTTCATTAAGTCGGCAAGAGTTGAATATTCTTTTGCATTATCAGGATCTTTTAAGTTTTTATCTTGAATTGCGAATGTTGATCTTTTTAAGTTCATAATTACTTCAAAATTTTTGTTGGATTCTAACCACAGAACGTGGATGATCATGGACGTAAGAATTGAATTCTCGAGCAAGCATTAGGCAGTCATATGCATCGCGAGCATAGAATCCTACCTGATGTGTATTATTTGATGAATCTTTATAACTCAAAACATATTTTTTGCAGGAATTAATGGGTGTTGATGGCATTTAACTTTTATCAGCTTCCTTATGTTCTAACTAAGGATTCATTCATAAAGTCTTAAAATAATGTACGGTTTGAGGAACTTTGATATACGGATAAAGGATCAACAATTGAATTTTATAATGGTTAAAATATTGAAAATTTAAAGAGATGAAAGACGTTAATCACTCCATAAATTTAACTTTTTAAAAATAACAAGTTTATATTTATTTTTTTCAATTTTATATAATACTCAAATTTTACCCCTTTTTTTGCATATTAAGCTAATCATTAAAGTACGAAGATTAAATAGTAATTTTAGTTGAATTAATTATTGTTGTATATTTTTTATCTAAAATTTTCACTTAATTTTTCAATAAAAAAAATTAAAAAAGGAGCTTAATAAGCCCCCATAATTTTTTCTAAAAGTAATGTTTAATTAGAAAATACCTGGAACAATTTGACCAGTAAAATAGTAAGCTCCCACAAGAGCAAACATACCTAGCATTGCAGCTTTGCCGTTAAACTTTTCAGCTTTTTCGGTCATAAATTTTTTGACAAATTCCATATTAAAGAAAAGAAATATATATGTATAAACTACTTAATCTAAACTTGAACTTGATGTAGTGTTTCCTACCAAAATTAAAATTTTTTAAAGGAACTTAATTATTTTTTAATTTAAAAGGTAATTTACTATTCAAATTAATAATAACTTTTTAAGAAAGTAAAAACTGTCTTCAAAAGACTATCAAACTAGAGAACTACCAAATCATTTATAAAAATTTAACAATCGTCATATTGTCTTAGTGAATAGGTAATGAATAGAATAAAAATAAGTATAAATAACTAAATGCCAGAAAGGACGCAATTAAATATAAATATCAAACCAGACTTATTAAAAAACCTTAAGAAGGTAGCACTAGAAAATAATAGAAAGCTAGTTGAATTGATAAATGAAGTTCTAACT
>QBXH01000018.1 GCA_003283415.1 Prochlorococcus sp. AG-321-E21
TAGTGAAGATAGCGAAAGCTGAGAAGGCAAAAGCAGCATATTGAAGCCAATGTGTTCCGGTGCTATCAACTCCATTTTTATCAAAATCTGAATTACTCAATTTACTAAGTTTTATTTAATCTTAAAAAATTTTTTCAACTAATGTTGAATTAGTTTTATAATTGGATGAGTTCTTACAAAGCAAAAATTTTCATATATTGATTATTACTGATTGGTATTCCATGAATCTTGATAAAGCCAACTCAAGAAAACAAGAGTTATGACATTACTAAAAGCATAAGTGAAGCCCCACAAAGGATTATAAATATTGGCAATTATTGTGGACATTATGAAAATTATTAAACCAGAAATAATTAAATCTTTAATAGGTAAATGTTTAGTATCGATAGAATTAATCATTTAAATTTAAAAAAGTATTTCATTTATTAAATATAAGATAATTTAAAACAATTTTGATTGCATCCGAAGGTTGAAGCCGATTAATTTTTTTTAAAAGTTCCAAAAATGCAAAAAATTTAAATATTAAATATAAGAGAAGAAGCTTTCTGAAGTATTTAATCCTAATTCTAATGCTATTAACTTCAATTCAGAAGAATAACATTGATTGAAAATAAAAACAAAACACGCTATTTATGTATTAACTGTTACTTTATTTATGGACTTGAAAAGATTTTATTCTTTAGATTTTCTTGGCAAATTACTTTTAAGTGCGATTTTTGTAAATGCAATCCCTGGAAAAATTGCAGATTTTGGTAGTCAAGCACAATACATAGTTAACAGAGGATTCCCAGAATCACTGGCTAATATCATGTTATTTTTAGCAATAATACTTTTAATTAGCGGTTCAGTCCTTTTGATCTTTTCAGAAAGAACCAAACTTGCATGCTCTCTACTTCTTATTTTTTTAATCCCAACTACTATTATTTTTCACTTAGTGCCTTTCCAGCTCGTAGCGGTTGCTCGAAATCTATCATTAATTGGTGGATTACTAATTGCAATAGATAAATCTAGCAATAATTACTTGAACGCATCTTCAAACTTAGAATCTAAAGAAATTGAATATTCTGATTTAAATGAAGACAATTAATAAGTAGAAAATATTTTTTATTGAAGAAAATACGAATGTATTTATCAAAACATGGAATTCAAAAAAGTTTAGGACCAGGAATCTTATTAGCAGGGGCAGCTATAGGAGGATCACATCTATTATCATCCACAACTGCAGGAGCAAGGTTTGGTTTCGGATTAGTTGGACTTATTCTAATTACAAATCTTCTCAAGTACCCTTTTTTACTGGTAGGGACTCGTTTCACTTCAAGTACTGGTAAATCGTTGCTAGAGGGATTTAAAGAGAGGAATCCTCTTTATTTACCGATTTTCTTAATTGTTAGTTTAGTAACAGGTACTTTCACAATAGCAGCTGTAAGTTTTGTCTCTGGAGTTCTCTTAACTAACATACCTTTATTTTCTAATTTTCCTCCAATGGATTTATCCATTGGAATTCTTGTTGTTTGTGGTTTGATTCTGTTAGTTGGGGAATATAGAGCGCTAGATAGGATTTCTAAATTTCTTGTTTCTCTACTAACCTCTCTAACTTTATTTGCTGTTATTTCACTTTTAACAAAAGGTTCTATTAATGAATCCCTTGGCATGAGTTTGATTGAACCAGAGATAAGTCCATGGAAATTATCAAATTTAAGTTTTTTAATTCCACTGATGGGATGGATGCCATGTCCTGTGGAATTATGTGTATGGCCCTCATTATGGATGTTCTCTAGAGCTAAAGATTCAGATTACAAACCAAATGTTAGAGAATCAGAATTTGATTTTAATCTTGGTTACTTGATAACCATTATCACAGCTATCTTTTTTGTTACTCTTGGCGCGATAACCATGTATGGAACTGGAGACGAAATGCTTTCTGGTAGTGGTGTTTTCTTCGCTCAAAATTTAATACGTTTATACACTACCTCTATTGGAGTTTGGTCTAAGTGGATAATTATTCCAGCTTCATTTGCAGCAATGTTTAGTACAACATTAACTTGCCTTGATGCTTACCCAAGAAGTATTTCTTCAATACAAGGTTTACTAAAAGGTACTGATAAAGGACATATGGAATCAGCCTCGGAGAGAACTCGTTTTCGTAACTGGATGATTATGCATATATTTGCCTCATTGTTCGCATTATTAATTGCAAAGTCAGGCGGAATAGGGATTAAAGATTTTGTTTTCGGAGCAATGACAGGAAGTTTTTTAACAGCTCCAATTTTTGCCTGGATGGCAATGGATACTATCAACAGTGATTTAGTGCCTAGTAAGCATAGATTTGGTTTGTTATTAAGAAGTATTTGCTGGATGGGCTTAATATTTTTAACTGCATTTTGTTTGTTATTTATTGCTAATTCATTCTTTGGCGTAGGTACTTTAAATTAATTTTTTATCGTTTATTACTTAATAAAAAAAATAGAGGAGTTGGATTTAATTAAATCAGCATATCTACGTATATACAAAAAAACTATCAGTACTAGCTTTCAATTAAATTTAATTCTAAAAATAAAAATAGAGTTAAAACAAAACTTGAATTTTTAAATTAGCGCTTAGTACTTGCACCGCTTTTAAAATACTGAACCCATACAATAAGAATGCAAACTTAATAACAATAAAGTTGAAACACCAAAATAATAGACAAGAAACCATTTAATAAAAGAATCATTATTAGATTTTTTCTTATAAGAGGAAGTAAATACATTTGATAAGTATGGCATTGTTTTAAGTGAGAGCTTCACAGTTTTCATAATGGTTTTATTTATAATCAACCAAATAAATAATATTTATGCAAGTATCAATATCTAATAAAAAAAAGAGCTAGAGCTTCTTGCATGATAGATAGTACATCTATCAATGAATGAGACTAACAAACCTATTTACATTACTTTTCAAGTCTTGGTTAAGACAAGATTTATTATGTGTGTCATTAATAATTAAAAATAATAAAGTCAATTTATTTAAGGAGTATTAATACCTCCTTTTAAACCGAGTAAATTTAAAAGAGCAGGAATCAATAATAAAACCGTTACTAATCTGACCGCGTGTAAAGCAGCAACTGAAGCACCTACTCCATACTCAGATCCAATTAGGCTCATCCCTATTGTCCCTCCAGGAGCAGAACCTAATACTGCAATAGCAGTATCAATTCCTAAAAATTTACTTATTAGAAAAGCTACTAAAAGTCCAGTTATCAATAAAGAAAATGTAATTATCAATGCTGGCTTCCACAAGTTCTGTAATTCGCTTAAAGTTTCTTGATTAATTCCAGTCCCTATAACAGTTCCTATTCCTATCCCAAGTGCTGTTTTTGTACCTAATGGCCAAACTGCAACATCAATTAGACCACTTGCACTTAAAACCCCAGCTCCAATGATAGCTCCCAATAAAGAGGCAGCAGGAATCCCTGTGAAGATCATTAGAGTTCCTAAACCTGCTCCAGCAAGAATATAAAAAAAAAGTGTTAATAAAGAAGGCATTTTGAATAAATAAATTGTTCTCTTAATTAATTAATACTTTTTAATTTGAGATAAACAAGTTAATAATTTAAAATTTACTTTTTTAATGTGTCGTTAAAATTTATTTGTTAATCTCAAAATGCAAATAGGATTAGAATTTTAATAAAAAAATGAATATTTTTGATGAAAAAATTTTTAAAGTTTTAATAAGTATTTGTTTAATATTACTAATACTGATTTTCAGTATTATTGCTTTCAATCTAATCTCCTTGAAGAATTGGGCTAATTATCAAACCTTTTGTATAGAACAAGAGAGTATAGATACTACTATCCCGTGGGCAGTAAGAAAATGTAATGGGCGATCTAAAGTTTATCAAGTAAAGTAAATCTCCTCTTGAAGGATTTGTATTCAAAATAAATTCTAGAAAATTACAATTAATTAGAGAAAAATCTGATGAGGTGTATCCTTATTGGTAGATAGCTATTAAGTACTAATTAGTAATTGATAGTCGATCTAAAATAATAGGCAATTAGCAATATTTATTTTCAGGAACTATTTTTTTTGCTAGTAATAGAAAGCCAATAAAAATTAAAAAATAAAATGCTTTATGTTCAGCATTGGTCATTTAAGGCCGGATATCATCAAAAAGGTGCAGAAAAATTTCTTGGTGGTGGGGGAGATTATCCTGGAGTTGAGATGATTGGAAGATATCACGCACCTGGTTCTTTAGAGGGTTGGATAGTTTTAAAGACTGATGATCCAAAAGCAATATATCAGCATGCCGCTGAATGGGGTGAATTTCTAAATTGGGAAACCACACCTGTATTCACTGATGAAGAGGCTGGTCCATTAGTAGCCAAAGTTTACTCATAGAAAGTGATTGACAGTCGATCTAACATAGAGGTAAAAATCCCTCATTTTTTATGACTATCGAAACTACTATTTTTACCTTTAAGCTTTCAAATACATTTGAAGAGTGGGTAAAAATGTTTGATAGTCCTGAGATACATGCATTTCATAAAACAGTAGGTCTAACCCCTATCTATCGCGGCAAAAGTTTAATTGATCCTAAAGAAGCTAATGTTATTCATCAATCTGAAGAAGGAGTAGCTAAGCATGTATTCTCAGATCCAGAAACAATAAATAATATTGAAGCCGGAGGTCACATTTATAGCACTATAAAAATCACAAGTTGTGTTTCAGACTAGATATAACTCTTAAGACTTAAATAAAGTAATTGTTTATTTCTTTATTAGAAGTCAGTTCTTGATTAACTTTCATGCATCCTCCAGCTGGGTAGCTAATAACCTTTTTTGATATTGCACCGATACCTATAGCAACTATCCCAATACCTAATATTGCTTTTGATCTTTTGCTCACAAGTAGAGATTTCATTGAGATTTTGTATTTATAAAATCATAGGAAGATTGACTTTTATTTTGTGGATTTTAAGCAGCTTCAATGGGAGCCATAGTTAAACCTTTACTTACCAATCGCTCGTGATAAAACTCAGCCTGTTCAAAGTTACCTCTCCATACTTCTGCGGAACCTGACTTATCAACTTGGATAGCTAAATCCCATGATCTCTTTTCACTCATTACTGGGATTATTTCCAAAATGCTATTTGCTACATGTTGAAACGTATTAAAATTATCATCAAGAACTATTACTCTTGCTTCTGGATATTTTTGTTTTAAAGTTTTTGATTCTAAGACTGTAGTGGGTGAAGTGGTAGATAATTCCATCGTTATTGCTGTTGGTAATGTTGTTGATTAAATACTGACTGTTTAAATTCTAGTTTTCTTGCAAGTCTATGGAGATCAGACCATGTTGTGGTCTCCCGTTGAGCTAATAAAATTAATTGCTGCTTACTCTTAGGGGGCAAATTATATTTCTTTAAAAGTTTCCCAAGGGCTATGGAGTTAATAGATTTGCAAGTATTCATTACTTAGATTTTATTCAAAACCTTTTGGATCCTCTTAAAATTGCAAAAATATTTTTCATCTAGTATTTGTAAATACAATAAAGGGATCATCCAAAAAATATTATTTAAAATATTTCTAAGTTAAATAATGCCTAATAATCCCTTTCATCTTGGATGGAATAAAGGTTGGTCTTTTCTCTTTTTTCTTGAAGGAGGAACTCCTAAAATTGAAGCGAGTGGATTTGGTATTGCGATGACTACAGATATTAAGAAAGGAGAATCACCTTGGCAAACAGCAGATAGATTAGTTTTTAAAGAGCAACGAAATAGAAGATCTAGATACTATTCTTGGATTAAATCAATAAATTAAAAAGCACTTTAAATTCAAGATTTATTTATATCAGGGAAAAAGGTTACTTTGAGGGGTCTGTTTCTATATTTTTCCAAACTTTCTTCAACCAACTATCTTCGATTAACTAAATAAAATAATTTGGATTTGGATAGCTTATGAAAAAGTTAATAAAAAACCATACTAGCAGCCCTATTTTTCGTAAATCACAGACTATAACGACTAGCTAATGAAACATGCTCCAGCTTCACATAATAAATTTTTTGACTTATAAATTTTAATGATCGCCACAAGTTGAGCATTCTGGGCAATCTTTACAATCACAAGGACAACCACAACCACAACCTGGACAAACTTCTTTTTCTCTTGAAATTAAAGTATCTGTTAATAGGATATTTGTAAAAGTAACAACCATAATTTAAAAATTTATCTTTATATATAAACAACATATCTTATAAAATTAATTATGATTTCAATAGTTACATTAAAAAAACTAATTTATGATAATGATTGTCATTATTTACTAAACAAATTAATAATATTAAATAATATTTTGATAATGAAATTCATGTTCAAAATGTTTAAGAAAAGAAATTTAATTAGTATTTAAAAATTTAAAAAGTAAAATTATACAGACTTATTGTAATTTACTTTGTTAGATAACCCTATTTATCCTTTTTAGTTTTTAAGATGTATAAAAATTAAGTTTCAAAAAAATGATTGAAAAGCAAGAAGATAATATTCGAAGCGAAAGCTTTTACCCAGATAGTAAAAATTATGTTTATCAGGATAATACTCCTGTAGAGACTTCAGTTTCAGAAGATCAAATATCTAATAAGACTAAATTTGAATGGCCAAATAGCTATTGGTTTATTGCAGAAAGAACCAATGGAAGATTGGCAATGATTGGATTTATGGCGGTGATTATTAACTACACCTTATTTGGTTGGATAGCATATCCCATTCTTTAAGTGAACATAGAATTTTTTAAGATATTTTTTAAGGAGCTTTGGCAGAATCAACCAACTACAGTTATTGGTGCAGGTATAGCGATATCAGTATTGTTTGGAATTTATATATTTTTACTCAATACATATAAGTAATTAAAAATAACTTCTAGAAAATTACAGTTATTTAAGAGAAAATCCTTATAGTTGCTATCCTTATTGGCAAATGGGAATTAAATATTAATTATGGGATTTTTAAAGATATTTTTTAAGGAGCTTTTGGTAATAAAACCTAAAACAGTTATGGGTATTTTTAGTGTATTAGGACTTGTTTTAATTATTGGTTTAACACCTATATATAAAAGTTTTAAAGGAAAACAACTTTGCCTTGCGCTTAAAAATGATCAATTAAATGGAGAAAAAGTAAACAAATTAGAAGAATATGCTGGTGTAGAAGGTAGAGATGTTTATGATTATTGTGCCAAAATAGGTGTTGTTAATATGATAAACGATAGCTGATATTTTTAAAATTAAGAGTCGATCTAAAATAAAGGGCAATTAGCTCCTTTTTTTTTGTTAAACAATTTTCTAAGCAGATAAATATTTGACTATATGCAAGTTCTCTTATTCGATGATGATTGAATTAAATTACCCATCCAATTCTTAATATCTGATAAAACTTCTAAATCTAATTTGTAGTAGACCCATCTACCTTCTTGCCTATCAGAAATAAGTCCTGAATCTTTGAGGATCTTTATGTGATATGAAATTTTAGATTGGGATAATCTTGTAACTTTTACTATGTCGCAAACACAAATCTCTCCACTCGTCATTAATTCAAGAATATTTATTCTAATAGGATCAGAAAGGGACTCCATTATCCCAATAAATTGCTCACTATTAATCTTTTTAAGTTGTCCTAACACTATTGATTACCTTCCTATTCTTCCAACAGCATCAATAGATTTTTTTAAAATTTCTCCTTTCAAGGGAACGAAACCTAAGGCAGGAGCTTTGTCTTGATATTCATCACTGAGTAATTTATAGAATGTATCTTGAATTGCTTTAGTATTCCTGCCATTATCTTTTTCATAAGCGAGAATCCAAGTCAAGGTTGCTATTGGATAAGCGCCTTTAGCCGTAGGGTTTGGATCTTTACCAGCCAAGTTCTTATCAAGATTTATTCCATTTAAAGCTACTGCTCCTGATTCGGCATTCGGAATAACAAATTCACCTGATAAATTCTGAAGTGCAGCTGCTTTAACATTACCTTTTATATATGATTGATTGACATAACCAATTGCACCTGGAGTATTTTGAATAACACCCGCGACACCAGAATTACCTTTTGCTCCAACTCCTGAAGGCCATTTAACAGATTTACCACTACCTAAATTCCAGGTTTTAGAGAAAGCCTCCATAGAATTTGTAAAAGCTTTAGTCGTGCCTGAGCCATCAGAACGATGTGCCCAAGTTAATTTACCTGCCTTACATCCTAATTCCTTCCAATTTTTTATCATTCCCATCGCTACTTGAACAGCTTGTTTTTGAGTTAACTTTAAATTGCAATCGTAGTTATATCCAAAGGCAATTGTTCCACCTACCATCGGTATTTGAACAAGTCCTCTAGTAACTTTTTTTATATCAGCTTCTTTCATTGGATCGTCAGAGGCTCCAAAATTAACAGTTTCGTCTATGAAAGCTTTTCTTCCAGATCCAGAACCTACTGCTTGATAATTAACTCTAGGCCCTCCAGATTTAGCTAAGTCAAAAAACCACCTTGTATAAATTTTCGAAGGAAATGTTGCACCAGCTCCACTCAATCTTTTTGAAGCCATCGCAGATGGAGAAAGTATTAATGAAATTGCAGAAGATAAAATGAGAGTTTTTTTGAAAATACTCATTAGTCACTTAGATTAAAGACAATTCATTTATAGCATCAAACAAAAAGCGAAATACAAAAAATAAGAAATACATCAAAATATTTTGATGTAATCAGGTTTCCTTGATATGGCTATCCTGGTCTCTCAATATTAAACTCTTACTACTTTTACTTCTTGATAATATTCTTACTTCTGAATTAAATATTCCCTATATTTTTTTTCGCAAAAGTTGGAAGACTTAGATCTTGGAATTGTTAGTAAAGGAGTTAGAGAAGGGGAAATGTTTAAAGCTGATAAACCTTGGCCAAATGACTCAAGCCAAGGATATATATTTAACCAACATATTTTACAACCTCTTACAGTCGACTCTGAAGGGGACTTTTTTTTGAGATGATTGGTTAATTATCAAAAGCAATTAAACAATTAATTATCTGATGGAAATTCATAGAAAGACATTACTAAATCTTATAAAAGAAAGAGCATACAAGAAAGGTAAATTCACCTTATCTTCTGGTAAAGAATCAGAGCATTACATTAATTGTAAACCTGTTACTTTATCCTGCGAGGGAAATGCACTTATATCTCATTTGATGTTTGAACATATAGAAGATAAATCTGCAGCAGTTGGTGGACTTACACTTGGTGCTGATCCTTTAGTTTGTGGTATCGCACAAAAAGCATACTACTCAAATAAAAATATTGATGCTTTGATCGTAAGAAAGAATCCGAAAGGATATGGAACAAAAGAAGTTATTGAAGGTAATAAACCACCTAAAGGATCTATTGTTACAGTCTTAGAAGATGTAACTACAACAGGTAGTAGTGCAATCAAAGCCGTAAATGTTTTGCGTGATGCAGGTTACATTGTGAATCGTGTTGTTGCAATTGTTGATAGACAAGAGGATCACATTGTATGGGAAAATAACAAGATAGAATTTATTTCTCTATTTAAATTAGAGGATATTATTGAATGAACTGTTGGAACTGTACAAAATTTTTTTAACGATAAGGAGGAAGAGAGTAATTAAGGGAGATTAAGAAAGCATTAGACTCTCCAAAAAAGATTTTGATCAACTTATTTTTAATACTTAATTCATCTATTATCTTCTAAACATGCATAATTCACACATTCTTGAAAGATACGGTTTTTATTTCTTTTTTTACACCTGATGGAAGATATCCAGAACTAGCGCTTAAATTAAAAAAATCCTTAGATAAATTCAATTTAAAATCTCATATTGTCAAAATAAATCGTTCTTTTAGGACATGGGAAGAGGGCACTTACTATAAACCAAGTTTAATTTTTCAATCTCTTTTAAAGTTTAGAACTAACGTAGTGTGGTTAGATATTGATACAGAAGTTTGGCAATATCCATATTTGTTATGTGAAGACCATGATTTTGCTATTTATAACTGGATAGCAGATAATGATCATCATCTTTATGGGAAAATTCCATATAATCCGAAGACTAAATCACTTATGTGTTCTGGAGGAGTTCAAAAATACAGTTATACTGCACCATCAATTCATCTTTTGCTTAGTTGGATAGAAATATTAAGAGAAACCAAAAATAAAACAAGAGAAGATGATCCTTTCTTAGATATTGTTTTCAATAAGGGGAAATTTAATTTAAATACTCTTTGGCTTCCGAAAAATTATAATAGGATGGATAAAAACTCTATTTTTTGGTCAAAAATAAATAAAGATTCAATTATAATTAACCATGATTATAAAGGTGGTGGGCATAGAAATACAGATATTTCGGATATAAAGGGATTTTAAAAAAAAGAGAGATAAGAAGAACGTAGATAATCAACAAAATAAGCACCTTTTGTAGATCTTCGAAGATACTAGCGCCCCTCCAGTGCCCCTTTCTCAACTCGAGACAGCTAGCAATAAAAAAGCGAGTTGGGAGACTCGCTAGTAGGACTTGGTTTTGAAGAGTCGGGGCGACAGGATTCCAACCTGCGACCTAGTGCTCCCAAAGCACTGGGCGTTATTTTTAAGAATTGCTTGAGAATCTAGTTATAGTCTTAACTAATTATAGATAGTGGAACGAGTTTGAGACAACATATTGCAATATCTTCGAAGATCATACAAGATGTTAATAGAACTAAGCGCCCCCCTTAGCGCCCCCTATACGACCTAGTGCCATATTCTAAGTAGATCTAATTAAATTAAACTATATTATTTTTTTAAACTTGATAAATGTTTAACAACGGAGTCTCTCTTTTCTCTTTTTGCTTCATCTAAAGGAGTTGCTCCCCAACGGTCACGAACATTTAGTGGATGACCATGCTCAACTAAATATTTAACTGCTTGCAAACTGCCTTCAGCTGCTGCTAAATGCAACGCAGTTCGTAAATCATAATCTCCAGCATGAACAGGTATACTTTTAGCAACTAATTGTCTTATTCCTGCTACATCGTTTTCAAAAGCAGCAAAAAGCAATTCTATAACCATCATTTCATTATCAAAAGTTGCCATCTCATCTGTTTCTCCATCTGGGTCTTCAACTAAATGAACTGGTTCTGAATAGTTAACATCTAATTTGTTGAATAATTCAACAATTTCATTATGACCATTGTCTCTTGCATCTGAGATAGGATACCCACCCCAACGATCAGGAATTGGTTGTACCCCATTGTTTAATAAATATCTCACAACTTCAGTTTGACCTTCGGCAGAGGCTAGATGCAATGGTGTTCTAATATCATAATCACCGGCTTGAAGATCTCTTTGTTGACTGGTAAGTCGTTCTAGTGTTCTAACATCTCCATTACTAGCTGCCCATATTGCTTCACCACAACTACTAGCTCGCCATTTTGAAATAGGAACTTTAGGGTCAATCCTTTTTGTATCTGTCATGGTCCCGTCAAAAAGATGAACCAAATATTTTTGGGTTATTTTTCTTGCTACTTCTAATCCTCTAACACTATTTCCCACTGAATCTAATCTGGGAGAAAAAATACATATGCCCATTAATTGGGGAACGATTAGTAAAATGCCTCCTCCCACTCCACTCTTAGATGGCAATCCTATTTCTTGGAAAAATTTACCACTGCTGTTATACATTCCAGCCATCTGTACAACAGGTAGGACATTGCGTACTGTACTTTGACTTAGAACTCTATCTTGAGTGATTGGACATACTCCTCCGTTCGCGAGCGTGGCTGCTCCCATTGCAATGTCTTTAGCCGTCATTTCTAAAGAACAAATACTAAAATAAACCTTTAGAGCATTTGTCACTGCAGGTTCAATATAAAAATCGTATTCATATTCTTTTTCTTCATGAGCATCCTCTGGAAGAGTTGACTCGGAATGTGGAATATTACCAGTTGCCATTAGTAAGAAACCCGTAGCAATATTGTTGTAGCCTTTAAAGTTTTCTTGTCGAGCCATATTTTTATTAAATCTTGGCCTTTTTATTCCTGAGGTTCCCATAGCATTCCATCCTATTATTCTTCCAAACTGTTCCCTTATATAATCAAGTCTCTGTCCAGTGGAGTTTTTTGGATTAATTAAACCCGTGGTCATTATTGCACCAGCATTAACCATAGGATTAAAAGGAATTTGATTATTAGGATTTAAACTGCTTCCTCCCATGCCTTTAACCATCAATGTTAAGTCATCAAATTGCCTTCCAGATGGTTCAGCGCCAACGTGTCTATTAACTTTATCTAAACCTAAATTCTCAACTACAATAGAATAGTTAAATACCTTGCACATCGATTGAATAGAAAAATCAACATCTGAATCACCTCTTTGGTATATTTGCCCATCTGTCGTAACAACTGCGATACCAAATTGCTCTGGATCAACCTCGGCAAGAGGAGGAATATATTTAGCTAGATCCCCAGATCTATTAGGTCTTATCTCATCATAAATTTTGTCTAAATTGATTGAGAAATCTCTAAAATCAGGAACAGCGAGTTCTCCTCTCAAAGCCTTTTCAATTAGGAGACCTCCTGCTTTTATAATTGAATTAAAATCTTCAAACTCAATATCATTAGATCTATGCCTATCGAGTTTTTCGAAAAAACTTCTTAACCTAAAATCATTTATTTGCAATCCAGAATCAAATAGGGCTTCCTTAAGCTTTGATTTATTTACAGTTTTTTTACCACCCTCGCACAATGAGAAAAAAATATTACCCTCTCTTGGAGGTAATGTTTTTAACCAATCAAATACAGATTCTTCCTTATTAGATGGGGTCTTTTTTTTAGTAGAAGTCATTAAATTACTCACAATCCCTAGAATATAAAATCTATAAACGTGGAGATTTTTGTTTTGTACTGGTCGCTACAATTTGAAAATTATAATATTTTTTAATTAATTAACTTGTTCCAAAGAATTCCTAATTCTCTTGATTTTCCTGATCGTATAAATTCAGAGATTGTTATGTTTATAGACTTACGATAATTATCTTCAAGATTAGCTCCAAAAATAAAGGCTTGAGGAGTTACATTTGGATTTTTAACTGAGATAACATAATTATCTGGGTTCTCAATATTTGCAAGAATTCTATTTAAAACTGCAATATCTGAAAGTATATGATTTACCTTCCCACTTTTCAAAGCAGATACTAATTCAGGCTCACCTCCTGTTGCTCGCAGGATTTTGACTTTTGAAGAATCAATAGTGTCACTTTGATTGACTTTATTTTGAAGCCAATCATCCATTTTTGTAGCTTTATTAACAGTTACTCCTGTGTAAACAATATTTCTTATCGATTCATCATTTAAAGCATTGGCGTCTTTTGGAGCATCTCTTTTGAAAATTAAAGATGCGGATGAACCTACTAAGGTTGAAATTATAAGTATCCTACTGAAAGCGACAAAGATTACAATCCACATACCTTTCTTTTCTTTAGTTAATTCTCCATACTCTCCAACTACGAAATTGGCAAATTTGTTCATTATTGTGGTTCTTTTTTGTTCTGATAAATCCTTAACTTCGAAATGACCTTTTTCAACTTTGTACAAGAGTATTGATCCTGTTAAGCTCACAACAGTTAGAATTAAAATTGAATTTAATACAATTGAATCAGAAAATAAATCAATTATAAATAAGTTATTTTGTTTTTTTCTTGAGAGAAATCCTAAAGTCCCTTCGGTATAGGGGACAGCATATGTTGCTTTTTTGAGTCTATCAGCAGTTATTTTGTGACAGGAAGCAATAAGATCATATTTCCCAGAAGCAGCATCATCTACTGCTTGACCAAATGTTGGAATAATTGAAAGGTCGTAATGTATTTTGTTTTTTTCTGCAATTGCTCTCCACATATCTACTGAAAGACCTTCGAAATTGCCATCTACTAAGTCAGAACAAGGAAGATAATTATCTACAGTTCCTACTTTTAGAACCCTTTTTTCTTCTGCAGATATTGGCAATAGAGCAAGAAAGGTTAATGGAAATAAAATTATATTTTTATAAAAAAATTTCTTCGTAAGAGATAATTTATACAATTATTTAAGAAAAACTATTACTCACCTTATGATACAAAACTTCAGTATTTGCATCCATTTATACAAAATCAATGATAGTTATGAAATGGTCAATTTAAATTAATAAAAAAGGATCAAAAATATAATCTTTTAGAATTTTTATCGCAATTACTTTAAAAAATTTTATTCTTGGATTCTTTAAAATATAAGGCTTGACTATGCCAAGTATTGCAAGGTATAGCAAATCCTCGCTCAAAGCTCGCTCAGTCTTATTCCCGATTTCGTGAGAACCCAATCGGGGCGACAGGATTCGAACCTGCGACCTAGTGCTCCCAAAGCACTCCTTCATTAATATGAGATTTATCTATATTTTATTACTATTACTAGGGTTTAACTAAGTGAGTGGAACTTGTTTGAGTCTCAATATTGCAGTAAGTATATAGTCGTATATAGTTTATATATAAGATTAGCGCTCCCCCTAGCGCTCCCCTCTACGACATAGTGCCCTATGCCAAGTAGGTCGATATTTAGGGTTAATTTATCTTTTTGTCGCTTAATATTTTCTCGATTATTTTGATTAATGCTTGTTTAGACATAAATATCTACATTGAGTTTTCTTATTCGTTAATGTTGGGCAAATTGTTTAGGAAATGAAATTTCAGACAAAAAAATTATTTTCTTTCTCAGTAGGTACAGCATTTTTAATATTTCAACCAGTTAATAAAATATCTGCAGATCCTGTAACTTATTCCATCACCCTTACTGGAGGTAATGGAACGGAAGATATAACTGGTGAATTTATAGGAGACCTAACCGAAGCCGGTACTAGTAGACTTATATTTTTGAGAAACGAGCGTGGTACGGATGAATATGATTGGGTTGACAGTTTGATTTGGACTTATGAGGGCAACACTTACAACATTAATGATCTTGATGACGGAACTTTAGTTCTTGCCCCAAATGACTTTAACGATAGCAACTGGTCAACAGAAGATGGCGCAGAAAATGTAGATAATATTTCTTGGTTCCATTTTTACTCTGGATATAGTTTGGGAGATATAACTTTAGATGGTAAAGCGCAAGATGGAGGAACTATCGAGGATGACAATTCTAACAAAACTTGGACTTTAACTAGTTTTCTAGTTGGGACATCTTCTTCCTCAACCACTCTCAGTAATGAATGGGTCCAACCGTATGCAGCGATGCAGAATGTTGGCCTGAAATCAATGGATAATAATAGAGATTTAGTTTTAGCAAAAGCAGGCGAATGTAATAACAGTGGTTGGGTTATTGGAGATAGTGATTATTGCATTTATACCAATGTCAAAAACAAAGTTTCCTATGTAAATGGAGATACAACAAGAGGATCTTATGGATCTGCTGTTTTTAATGGTTCTATAAATGTAGAGAAAACTATTAATGATAAATGGAAGGCAGGAGTTGCTTATGGAATGGGATCTGCAAATTTATATGATTTTAATTTTTCTGGAACAACAGCAAATTTAGATTCTTCTAATAATCATTATTCTGTTTATGGAGTAAAAAAAGTAAACGATATATTCACTTTAAAAGGAATGGTTGGTGGATCTGTTTTTGATTACAAAGGTAAGAGGAATTATTCATCTACAGCCGCAACGTCTTCTTATGAAACTGATGGATATACAGCAGAAATTAATGGTACTTGGGATTTGAAAAAGAGTATAAAAAATATGAAACCCCCAATCCGTTTACAGCCAACAGTAGGAGTTGCATTTGCTGCTCATGCTCAAGATGGATTTGATGAATCTGGTAGTGGAGATTTAATAACAGTTGATCCAAACCAAGCAGAATCTCTTTTGCTTAAAACAGGAATTGGAATTGATAAACAAATTCTTATGGAAGGAGGGAAATGGTTATTAGTTCCATCACTTGCCTTGAACTATGAACTGGATACTTATGCAGGTAGTAGCAATAGAGATATTAAAGGAAAAGTAACAGGTAGTTCTGATGCTAGTACTTCTGTAGAAGCAAAAACATTTGGACAACATAGAGGGTCTGTAAAACTAGGAGCGGATTTTGTAATGAATAAAGATTTTATGTTTAATTTAAATGCAGAATATGGCTTAGCAACATATGGTGATGAGAACTCCTACGGCGGTGGCTTTAGATGGCAGTTTTAATAAATTAGTTATTAATTAAGTCAAGATAGTAGGCACTAAATACATCAAAGTACATCCTGTGAGCTCCCCCTAGAGCTCCCCTTTCTCAATATAAGACTAACTCAGATATTTATAATCTATTGGTATGACTGATCGGGGCGATAGGATTCGAACCTGCGACCTAGTGCTCCCAAAGCACTAAATAAAAATAGAGTAAAAACAAAACTTAAATTTTAGATAAAATTCTTACTCGTTAAATAAAGAACTTATTTATCCCTTTATTTAAAGTCAATTCTTGACATCATTGGATAAAGCCTCCAGTTGGATAGCTGATAACCTTTTTTGAAATTGCACCAATACAAATAGCTATTAAACTTATATCAAATATTGCTTTTTATCTTTTGCTCACAAGTAGAATTTTCAATGAGATTTTGTATTTACTAAATAATAGGAATATTGAGATTTATTATGTGGATAAGAAATAGTAATCTAGAAAGCTTACATAAACTATTTATGATAGATAGTGTTAGTTATTTAGAAGTCTACAGGCATAATTTATGCAGTAATCTGTTGATATGTATAGTTATCTAGGATTTATATGTCTTTAGTTTTACTTTTATTAGTAGTATATCCAGATATTTATATAAAAAAACCTAAATTTCCTGTTATAAAAAAAAGATAATAATTATTTTTATGAGGAATAAATTTTCTAAATTAGTTCTAATTTCATCTTTAGGTGCCTACTTATTAATACCAGCAAATACTAAAGCTGATATTACTAATACTGTTTCAAATTTAAGCTTAAGTGAAAGTGGTAGTACTTTTGCAGCCTGGGGTGGTGATTCTGCAACGAGTGTCTACGGCCAGGCATTTATATCTGAGTATTCAGATACATTGGCGGGCATTAAATTTAACCTGAGAAATACGAGTTCTATGAAGATAGGTCGTGGCAATAATCCTGTTGATGGGGATATTACATTCAAGGGATTCGTTGCCCCTTTTAACTATTCCACCAAAAGAATAACAGGCGATACAGTTTTTTCAACTGTTCAAACTTTTACTACCTCCGATGCCATTCAGACGATTACGGTAGATATGAAAGGAGCAGCGACATTAGAAAGTAATCAAACTTATATTATTGGATTAAGTGCAGAAGGTTATGAAGGTTTAAATGCTGGTTTAAAAACGCAAGAATGGGAATATGTAACAGAAGGAGAAGCAGGGACAGGAATTTTTTATGTTAATTCTCAGAGTGATAATGTTGAAACAGCTTTCTCTTTAACTCAGGATTGGGATGAATTTCAAGGTTATAGCTTCTTATATGCAATTCTTTATGGATCTGGTCTTGTTGATGACGTTTCTCTCCATACAGAATGGGTACAACCCTATGCAGCGATGCAAAGTGTTGGATTGGGATCTGTTAAAAATAATAGAGATTTAGTTTTAGCAAAAGCAGGCGAATGCAATAATTCAGGATGGGTAATCGAAAATACTGATTATTGCGTTTATACAAATACAAACAATACAATTGCTTCTGTTAATGGTAATAGCAGTTATGGATCATATGATTCTGCAAACTTTAATACCTCAATAAATGTAGAGAAAACTATTAATGATAAATGGAAAGCTGGGATTGCTTATGGCGTTGGATCTTCTAATTTAGATAACTACAACTTTTCTAGTACAACAGCAAGTTTAAGTTCTACAAATACCCATTACTCTATTTATGGTGTTAAAAAAGTGAGTGATAAATTCACCTTAAAAGGAATGATTGGTGGATCTGACTTTGATTATAAAGGTAATAGAAATTATTCAACAACCTCAGCAACATCCACCTACGATACTGATGGATATACAGCAGAAATAAATGGTATCTGGGATATAAAAAAGACTATTAAAAATATGAAAACCCCAATCCGTTTAAAACCAACATTGGGAGTTGCATTTGCTGCTCATACCCAAGATGGATTTAGTGAATCCGGTAGCGGAGATTTAATAACATTAGAAGCTAATCAAGCAGAGTCTTTATTACTTAAAACAGGAATTAGTGTAGATAAACAAATCCTTATGGAAGGAGGAAAATGGTTATTAGTTCCATCAATCGCCTTGAACTATGAAATGGATACTTATGCTGATGATAATAATAGAGGTCTTAAAGGAGGCGTAACCGGAAGTACTGATGCAACTACTTTGGTTTCTGCTAAAACATTTGGTCAGCATAATGGATCTGTAAAAGTTGGAGCAGATTTTGTATTAACTAAAGACTTTATGTTTAATTTAAATGCCGAATATGGATTAGCAGAAGGAGGAGATGAACAGTCCTATGGAGGCGGCTTTAGATGGCAGTTTTAATAAACTATTGATTTATATAGATAAAAAGTAGGCACATTTTAGATCAAACTATATCAATCTAGCGCTCCTTTTAGCGCTCCTTTCTCAAGTTAAGACAGTAAGCAATAAAAAAAAGCGAGTTAGGAGACTCGCTAGTATGACTTGTTTTTTTAGAGTCGGGGCGACAGGATTCGAACCTGCGACCTAGTGCTCCCAAAGTACTCGATCTATCAAATGAGAAATCTCAATATTTCCTTACTGTAACTAGGTCCTAACTAAGTGCTGCTTATGGGTTTGAAACTCAAACTAGCACAAAGTACATACCATTATATACTAAGTACATAAGCTAAGTTCCCCCCTGAGTGCCCCCATTAGCGACCTAGTGCCCAATGCCAGTTAAGTCGCATAAAGACAAGAGTATATAAATAAACTACTAAATAAAAATGAAACAAATTAATTTTATCAATATTATATCTCCATTTCTAAAAGACGTAATTTATAGCACGTGTATTTAGTGTTGAGAATTTAAATCTTTGATTAGGAATATTCCTCATTTTTGGGATACTTGCAATATATTTGTAAAAGTTTCACCACTACATTGTTACTCTAAAAATTGTTTCATATTTCCCGAAGATTTTTACTTTGCGTTTTATTGATATCTCTAAAAGGCAATAATTCTTTTTTAGTCAAAGCAGAAGAGGCCCCAGAAATATCCTGGACTCAATTAATCGGTTCTACTGCGCTTGATTATAGTCTTGGGGTTTCAGCATCAAGTGATGGATCTATATATATAACTGGTTATACCGAAGGGGATTTAGATGGAGAAAATAATTCAGGTAGATCTGATGGCTTTATTACTAAATTTACCTCAGATGGAACAAAATCTTGGACAAAATTAATTGGTTCATCTTCAGAGGATTTTAGTTGGGGAATTTCTGCAACTAATGATAGTAATTTGTACATTATTGGATCTACTTTAGGAAATTTAGATGGAGAAATTAATTCAGGAAGCTCTGACGCTTTTCTTTCTAAGTATTCCTCAGATGGAATAAAAGCTTGGACAAAATTAATTGGAACTTCTCAATGGGATAGGGGTTATAAAGTCTCTACGGCAAGTGATGGATCTATATATATAACTGGTCTTACAGGGGGAGATTTGGATGAGGAAATTAATTCAGGAAGTTATGATGCATTTCTCTCAAAATATTTGCCTGATGGCACTAAAGTTTGGACTGAATTACTAGGTACTGTAAGAGATGATATAAGTATTGAATTGGCTTTAGCAAGTGATGGGTCTATATATATAACTGGTCTTACAGGGGGAGATTTGGATGGGGAAATTAATTCAGGAAGTGATGATGCATTTATTACTAAATATTCCGCAGATGGAACTAAGGTTTGGACAAAATTACTAGGTAGTTCAATTAATGATATTGGTTATGGTATTGCTTCATCAAATGATGGATCAATTTATATAACAGGATATACTAATGGAAATTTAGATGGCGAAGCTAATAAAGGAGGATATGACTCATTTCTTTCTAAGTATTCCTCAGATGGCACTAAGGTTTGGACAAAATTAATTGGAACAGCATCTGAAGATGCTGGTTTTGGGGTTGCTACAGCCAATGACGGCTCTATTTATGTAACTGGCTATAGTAAAGGCGATCTGCATGAATTGAACAATGCAGGGTCTAACGATATATTCATCACAAAATATACATCAGATGGCACTAGAGTTTGGACAAAAATGGTTGGTACTTATGCAGGTGATGTTTCTAGAGGGATTTCTATAGCGAATGATGGATCTATTTATGTATCAGGGTATTCTTATGGCGATTTAGAAAATGAAATAAATGCTGGAAATTTCGATGCATTTTTAATGAAACTAGCTGAAACTTTTTCTTCTTCTTCTCTCCATACAGAATGGGTACAACCCTATGCAGCGATGCAAAGTGTTGGATTGGGATCTGTTAAAAATAATAGAGATTTAGTTTTAGCAAAAGCAGGCGAATGCAATAATTCAGGATGGGTAATCGAAAATACTGATTATTGCGTTTATACAAATACAAACAATACAATTGCTTCTGTTAATGGTAATAGCAGTTATGGATCATATGATTCTGCAAACTTTAATACCTCAATAAATGTAGAGAAAACTATTAATGATAAATGGAAAGCTGGGATTGCTTATGGCGTTGGATCTTCTAATTTAGATAACTACAACTTTTCTAGTACAACAGCAAGTTTAAGTTCTACAAATACCCATTACTCTATTTATGGTGTTAAAAAAGTGAGTGATAAATTCACCTTAAAAGGAATGATTGGTGGATCTGACTTTGATTATAAAGGTAATAGAAATTATTCAACAACCTCAGCAACATCCACCTACGATACTGATGGATATACAGCAGAAATAAATGGTATCTGGGATATAAAAAAGACTATTAAAAATATGAAAACCCCAATCCGTTTAAAACCAACATTGGGAGTTGCATTTGCTGCTCATACCCAAGATGGATTTAGTGAATCCGGTAGCGGAGATTTAATAACATTAGAAGCTAATCAAGCAGAGTCTTTATTACTTAAAACAGGAATTAGTGTAGATAAACAAATCCTTATGGAAGGAGGAAAATGGTTATTAGTTCCATCAATCGCCTTGAACTATGAAATGGATACTTATGCTGATGATAATAATAGAGGTCTTAAAGGAGGCGTAACCGGAAGTACTGATGCAACTACTTTGGTTTCTGCTAAAACATTTGGTCAGCATAATGGATCTGTAAAAGTTGGAGCAGATTTTGTATTAACTAAAGACTTTATGTTTAATTTAAATGCCGAATATGGATTAGCAGAAGGAGGAGATGAACAGTCCTATGGAGGCGGCTTTAGATGGCAGTTTTAATTAATAAATTTTAAATTAGTCATTAACTTCAGCTTCGCTATCAGCTGCTTCAACTAATGCTATAGCAATCTCTGCATTCTCAATATTCTGATTCTCTGCTAGCGAAAACAACTCTACTGCACTGTATACCTCAGCTAAATTAAATGTAGCAGCATCAGCTTCTGCTTGTGCAACAGCAGCGATACCAGCAGCAGTTGCAGCTTCAATTCCAGCAGCAGCAGCATTAGAAACAGCTTCAGCAGCAGCAGCAGCAGTCGCAGCAGCAAGGTTTTGCGCTTCAACAGCTTCAGCCGTTTCAGTTTCTGAATTAGCCTCAGCAATAGCAGCAGCAGCAGCAGCTTCAGCGGCATTAGCACCAGCAGCAGCAGCATTAGCAACAGCTAAATCAGCAGCAGCACTAGCAGAATCAGCAAAATCTTGTGCTTCTGTAACAGAAGTTATGCTTGCAGCAGCAGCAACAGCAGCATCAGCTTCTGCTTGTGCAACAGCAGCGATACCAGCAGCAGTTGCAGCTTCAATTCCAGCAGCAGCAGCATTAGAAACAGCTTCAGCAGCAGCAGCAGCAGTCGCAGCAGCAAGGTTTTGCGCTTCAACAGCTTCAGCCGTTTCAGTTTCTGAATTAGCTTCAGCAATAGCAGCAGCAGCAGCAGCTTCAGCGGCATTTGCACCAGCAGCAGCAGCAGCAGTAATAGCTATAGTTTCAGAAGTTGCAGCTTCCTCAGCAGCAGCAGCTAAAGCAATGATCGTAGCTTCAATTGCAGCAGCTTCCGCCAGAGCCGAAGCATTAGCGATATCAGATTCATTCTCAATCCCTGCTGCTATGTTGGCGGCTTCATTAGCAGCA
>QBXH01000019.1 GCA_003283415.1 Prochlorococcus sp. AG-321-E21
CATCTCCGAAATAAATCCAAGATTTCCTTGATCTGATTTTGTGGTAAAAATTATTTATTACCAGTTGTAAAAACGATGAGGCAAAAAAGATTAATATTATATAGGGAAAAAATTTTGATAAAGAATATAGATTAATAATTTGTTTTAAATAACACAAGTAAATTGATGTTGCTACCAAGTAGCCACATGAACTAATTATTATTTTTAAAACTCTTATTAAAAAAGTTCTTAAGGTATTTATATTTTTTACTCTGTAGTTATCACAAAAATAATTTATGTAAATGAAAAATAATGTAAGGACAAAAAAATCAAAGTTCAACAAACTATTTACTGTGCCATTTAAAATAAACTTTCCTAAAGAAAAATGAATTAAAATATCAAAAAAAATGGAAATCAAATACCTCTTTTTGATATTTCTAAAATTTAATAACATTTTTATCATCAAAATTTAAGATGAAAGATTTAACGGAAAATTCAACTTGTGATCCGCTAATTGGATAAGTTTTTTAGAATGAGATATGAAAATCAAATTTCTTGAATATTTTACAGCAACTTGATAGGCAATAAGCTCTAAAGATGAGTCTAATGCAGATGTAAATTCATCTGCGAATAAAAAATCGGGTTTTCGGCTTAAAGCTTTTACTAAAGAAAGCCTTTGCTCTTCTCCACCACTTAGTTTTAATTTTGAAGAATCTCCTATTTTTGAATCTAAAAAATATCTTATTTTTCTCT
This sequence comes from Prochlorococcus sp. AG-321-E21, assembly GCA_003283415.1. Taxonomy (GTDB): domain Bacteria; phylum Cyanobacteriota; class Cyanobacteriia; order PCC-6307; family Cyanobiaceae; genus Prochlorococcus_A. Next base: position 733 of record QBXH01000019.1, read on the forward strand.
TAGATGAACAAAGTTTAAGCTCCATTAATAGATCCTCTATGAACTCTAAATCAAGATTATTTTCTCCTTGCTCTATATTTTCTAAAATCGTTCCTGAAAAATAATTTGGTACATGTGTTAAATATTCAATATTTATTTTCTTTAAAGATTTACTAACCCTTGAGTAGTTTTCTAAACAAGTATTAAAAATTAAAGTCTGCAAAAATGTAGTTTTACCAGATCCTGAAGGGCCATATAAACAAAAAGAATTCTTTGGATTTATATTTCCAGAAATTTCTCGAAAAACTGGTTTTATTGTCAAATTATTTTCTGATTTCTTTATAAATAAATTATATTTTTTAGAATTAAATTTAATAAAAGGATTATGAAAATCATCTGTATAATTGATAGATTTTTCATTATTTGGTTTTTCTAATATTAATGCTACATAAATTTCGTTAATAGAATCAGATAAAAGTTTTAAAGTTGCAATTGCGGCATAAATAGCCTGAAAACTTGGTATTATTTTTAAACAAGCAACAATCAGAATAGGTAATTGAAGTAAAGTTTCCTGATTTATAGAATTCCGGAACAAGAAAAACCCATATATACTAAATAGCAAAGCCTCTATTGAGTATCTAGGGAAAACATTTAAAAAAGCTGCATTTCCTAATTTATCCATTAATTTAATATTATTACTATTGATTCGATTAATAATGAATTTTTGTCTATGACTAACAAATAATTCTTTAGACATTTGGAGACCTTCTTTTCCTGCTCCTACTAGATTCTTTCTTTTTTGAGCAACTTCTTTTGAATATATTTTTAATGATTTGTTTGTTAGTAGAGTTATAATAATAAATAATGAACCAATACCCGTAATAGCAAAAATTGATAAATAAGATCTTTCAAAATATATAAAAAGCAATATAGAAAAAGCCGAAAATATTGCTATTAAACCAAGAAATAAATTTTGTAAGCAAGAAACGAAAGTAAATGAATGATTTGCTAAAATTGTAATAAAAATGTTATCAGTTGTTTTTGTTTTATTATTTAAAAGATCAAATTTATAAAATTTATTAAATGCTATACCATCAATTATTTTTACACCAAAAAAATGAGTTAATTTTATAACTTTATAATTGATAAATATCCTCAAAATACTACAAATTATTATTGTGAATATAAGAAGTAGATTATTTTCCATTATTTGGAAATTTTGATTATTTACAACTAAATCTTGAGACCTCAAAAGTAAGCCTATAGAAATTAATACTAAAATTTCTGTTATAAAAGCAAATACACTTAAGAAAGTAAGAAAGAAGAGAGGTTTAGCACCCTTTGAGGTCTCTAATAGGATATTTATTACTTGATTGAAAGTTTTTAAAATCAAACTATGATGATTTTTTAATAAATTTATATTATACCTTACGTCTAAATTATTCTTTTTATTAATGAAAAAAAATGAAACAGACTTTAAAGTTATATACTATTTTTAGTATTAATTATTTTATCAACTTAGTTATTGTTTTTATAACAATTAACAGAATAAAATCATTCTAATTTTAAAACTTTATTTTTAGTAAAAATAAAAATTCTTATATGTATCGTTTTTATATATGTCTAACAATAATAATCATTAACGGTTTCATCCCTTCTGGAAAGATTAACGCGATTTATACATTAATCTCATGGATAATCTTCACTATTCAAATTTTATGGGATTTAAAATATTTAAATTCTAAATCATTCAAAATTATTCCTCTCATCTTATTATTAAGTCTATTTGGTACAGTTTTTTATATTTATCCTTATAAATTTATTTATAATTTTGAGGCAATGAAGGATGTAATGATAACCACTCTAAATAGTTTTTTTTATTTAATTATCGGTCTACAGTTCAGAATATATCTTACCAAATCTTTAAAACAATATAAGTTTAATAATAAGTTAGAAGTTATAAATTCAGTCGAAGAAATTTGTATTAAACAAAATACAAATCTCTTAATGACTATATTATTAATTATAGTAGGCCCATATATAGCCAAACTATTTTTATTCCAAGAAGGCAATCTATACAATTTTTTTACTGATAATTCTATTTATAAACTTCCTTTGATTGATTTTTCAAGCATTAATTTCTTAAGTCTTTCATTGAAAAATTCAAGTAGAAATTCATTCTTACTTATACCCTTAATATTTATATTTATATCTTATGTACTTTTAAAAATAATAAAAAAGAATGAGGATAAAATACTTAAATATTCTGATCAATTAAATTTAGCTAAATTATCTAACAAAATAAAAATTTCTTACATTTTAACCTATATTTTTTCTGTAGTTTATCTTATATGCTCATCTACAAGAGTAGGAATTTTTATAGGATATTCTCTTTTAATATTATTTTTATTTAATTGGAAAATATTAGTCAACACTAATAAAGAATTTAGTTTTTTTAAGATTACTAAGTCTACAGAAAGCATAATTGCTAAAATAATTTGTTCTTTTTTAATATTAATAACTATAGTTCCTTATCAGTTTTTTTTTCCTTACTCCTGTAGAGGAGAAGTTTCTTATAATTCTATTTTGATAAACTCTACTCTTCCAATAATGCATGAGTTTCAATATATAATAAAAAAAATTAGGGGTCAAGATCTTCCTAGTATGCAAACTCTATGTAAAAATCCTAAATATTTTTTATCAGATAATATTCACTTCTCAGAATATAATAGTAGTAGTTTTAGTGATAGATGGAAAACATATACATCAGATAAAATATGTAATGATGATGGAGATTGCACACCCTTAATTGCACATGAATCTTTAATAAGAGATATTCTCTACCCCTTTAAGTTAGTTAAGTTAACAATTCCATTATCAATTTTATGTTTAATAATATGGTTATCAATTTTCTTTAAATATTTTTACGCAACTTTTAATAGAAAAAAAACCTTAACCAATGATAGTTTTAAAATTAAAAGTTTAGATAATTTAGTCCCTATTATTGGCTCTATTTATTTTCTGCTCAATTCGGTCAATTCTCCAGGAGCTTCAATTTGTTTTGGCATATTTTACATTTACCCAACAATAAAATTAATTAATTCAAAAATAATTTAAATAAAAAAGCACTTTATAATTAAATTCAAAAGATATAAGATTATTTAAATCATAATTTTGATTTATTATTTTTAATTAAGAGTAAATACATTAATTATTTAAATTAAATATTTAATTAAAAAATAGATTTGTTTCTTTATTTGATTTAGAACATCTATGGATGATAATTTAATCGAATATAGTGGGAAAATATCTATAGCTGATAAAAATGGGATGGCTGATTAAGCTATTAAAAGAAAATTAATTTAATTTATTACTCCTTTATAAGCAAATTAGATTTCTTCATAAATCTCTAATGTTTTACGAACTACTAAGTCTTCTGTGTAATTGTCTTCTATGAATTTCTTTGACTCAATTAACAATTCACGCAATTGATCATTCTTAATAAATTTCTTTATCTTAATTACTTTCTTTTTTAATGATTCTGCATCACAATTTTTTGTAATGAACACTTGATTTCGATTAAAGTGCGATGCACAAGCATTTTCAGAAGCTATAACAGGGAAACCTAAACAAATTGCCTCTGCTATTGCTCTTGGGAATCCCTCACCATAACTAGAAGGGACTATTAAAACTGGCTGATCATTTTGATGATTTAATAATGGATTAGATTTAAATTCTTGAAAAGAAACATTACTTAAGTTACTTTTATAATTTAAATATTCGGATTTCGTTATTGAATCTTTAGAGTTCAAATCAATTTCTCCATATACATAGAATTTATATTTTTTATAAATTCTGGATAATTTAAGAAAATCAATTATTCCTTTAGACCTTAATAGTCGAGCACAGTAAACAAAACATAAATTGTTGGTATTAATTATTTTTTCTCTAATAAAAACTGAAGTGGGGGATTGAACATATATATTAGGAACCCCTGATCCAGAAATTAATCTCAACTGCTCACTTTTATTATCAATATTCAATAAGTCTTCAAAAAATGATTTATCACGAATATTCTGAAAAATAAAAATGGTTCTTTCATAATTTCTTAACCATAAATAAAATCTTTTTTTTTCTATTGTTGAGAAAAGATATATAGTTTTAAGAATATAAACAAAAATTATTTTTTGTAATCCATTTTTATTAGATAATGAACCTAAACCTGCAAATGATAAAACTGATTTATAATTTAAAAAACAAGATAAAAATGAAACAAATAAATTGGCTTTAATAGTATGACTATGAATAATATAGGGTTTTAATTTGTAGACGGTACTTAAAAGATTAAAAAAAGGCTTTATTAAAGAAAAAATATTTAATGAATTTTTACTTGTTATTTTCCATTGGACTAATTGACATAAGTTTGATAATTTTTCGGAAAATTTGTCTTTAGGAGCTATGGCTATTGGATAAAAATTGGAATTTTTTATTTGAGAAATTAATTTAGAACGATAATGAAAAAGATACCAAGAGGAGTTGGCAATCAAAATAATAGTTTTAAGGGCTTTATTCTTTTTAACTGTTTTTTTTTTGGTTTTTATTTTCGACATTTATGCTTTTAAAAATAATAAAATTGAAACTTTTTAATTTCTTACTAGATACATTTCAAGTTTTTGAAATTAATTTACAATTATAAAATATATCTTCTTTATAAAGTTTTTTATTTTTCCAAGTATTAATTGCATTATTACTAATTTCCTTATAATCATTCTCATTTTTCTTTAATTCAAAAACCTTATTAAAGGTTTTCTGAAGACCATCATAGATAATACTATTTTTATCATCAACACAATATCGTTGAATTTCTCCAACATTTGTGACAATTGGAACTAATCCTAATTGCATTGCTTCAACTACCGACATAGCCATACCTTCATAGTGACTTAATTGAATAAAAAAGGAACATTTATTAGCATATTTAGTAATTTTGCTAATATCCATAAAGTCTAAAATTTCGACATTATTATTTAATCCAAGATTTTTAATAAGATTTTTTAGTTCAATTTTCATCCCGTAATCATGACCTATTAATGTAAGACTCGAAGTATTATCTACAGAGTAAAACTGTTTAAAGAATTTTATAGTTTGTTTTAGATTTTTTACTCTATGTAATCTTCCCCAATAGATAAAATTAAAAGATATTTTTTTTCGTACAACCAAAGGATCCAATTTTCTAATCATAAAAGATACTATTTTTGTATTTATAGATTTTCTCTTCACAAACAAATCATCAAATCTATTTATTAAAGTCATTGTCGAATCTGACCATACTTCATGAGCAAAGATCAAAACAAAACTAGTAAATAACCTATCAAAAAAATGAGCGCTTTTTGAACTATGTAGAAAAAGTATTACTTTAGTTTTTGGCAAAAATATTTTTAATAAAATTGATAAAAAAGAGCTTTTCCATAAAGAGCATATTAAGATCAAGTTTTTAGTTTTTAAAAAGTATACAAAGGATTCTAAGTTATTTTTAAATTCATTTATTACCTTTAAAAAATAATTTTTGCTCAATTTATTTCTATTAATATAATGAGTTCTAAAAATAAAATTTTTATTATCAATAAAATTGCATGTTTTGGATGCAATTTCAGCACCTCCTAAATCCTGTGAAGGTAATAAATGGAAGATTCTTAATTTATTAATACTCTTGATATTTTTATCCAAATTGTCTTTATTTCTTAACTTTATTTTATTTTATTTTATATCAAAATATTCCAAAGTCATTTTAAATAAATTACATATATCCAACTGCGAATAATTTTTTAATAAAGATGTATTATTTTCTTTCTTATAATTATTATTAGTTATAAAAATACCTTCTTTTATATGATAGCCAGTTCCATTATCCCTTGATATCAACTTAAATCCAATTTCGGATAACTTATAAGATTTTTCATTAATAAACAAATCATTTCCTTTTTTGAAAGGAGTTTTTAGTTCTATAACTAAGTTAAGCGTATTTCCTTTATTTTGATATCTTTGCTTCAAAATTTTATGACCTTTAAAATCTTTTAAATTAGTCACATTTTTTAAAAGCAATTTAAGACTTTCTTGATCTTTGCACTTAATATTAATATCTGGAAACATTGCAGGAATAAATTCATAATTTTTTTTATCTAATTTAAAGGCATCTATAAATTTATTTGTATTATTAAGGTATAACTCATATTCAAATTCTTCCCTACTTATTGCTTGCTGTCCGAATCCTGATACAACCCAAAGAGAACCTCCCCTTAATTTTTGAAATTTCATTAGAAAACCAATTTGCCTATCTGCAATATCCATCGCCTTTAATATGCTTGATGAATTAAAGTTGGCATCCTTGATGTTATTTTGAACATTTTTATCAAAATCCTCTGGGAAAGTATGTAACCAATATCTATGCATATTTGATGCTATATGATTTGTAAAAAATGTAGAGTATAGAGGCTGAGATTTTTTTAAAAATTTTTTATAAGCATCAAATGCCAAGATCGCCTGTATATTACAACGCCTTTTTTTATATCTTGCATCCCAGCATTCTTTTATAATGTGGGAAAATACTCTGATTATGGTTTTTTTTGATATTAAACCTTTTATGATTATTTTTAGAAAATTTAAAATATCAATAAATTTTATTCCACCTGCAAAAGCTTTATTCCTTCTAGCTAAAGATAAATTAAATCTTTGAAATAATTCAAGATCATGTGGAATTGATGATGAACATGGAGAAAAAGTATCTGGCACAAAAAAGTCTACATTTTTGTTACTGTATGGAGGATAAGTTTGCAGCGAACCAAAAATACCTATTGATATTCCTGATTTTTCTAAAACTTCCCAAATTGGAGGATATAATCTCGCACAAGACTTATCTTGATTTAGAAAATTTATAGAATGTTTGTCGTTTGTGACCCCTCTGTGAACAGATGGCCAAGTACTCCAGGGATGCAATTCGCCAGAATCATTAGTAACAGTTTCTCTAAAAATTCCGCTTTTACATAAACTTGCTAAATTACTCCTAGGTCTTTTTGAAAGATAATAATCTAAAACCTTTTTAGGAACTTCATTTAGTTCATAAACTATTAAATTTTTTTTAACTAATTTCATAGTTAATTTAAAATTTTAATCTTTTTACATTGAACTATTATATTCTTAATTAATAATAAAAGATTATTTTTTACGCTCTTTTTAAAAAAAAGAAGAACTCTATATGTACAACTAAAGATAAAGTCGAATAAATTATATTTTGAAAATTTGTAGTTGTTAAATATTTGATTCGGATTAACAAATTTTTTGCTATGAACCTTAAGAGTTTTATATAGACTTTTAAAATTATCATTAGACATTGAACTTGGATGTAAACATACTGTCCATATACCAAAAGGCATTAACTTGAATTTCCAAAGTTGTTGTGGAATCCATTTATACCCATATCTCAAATAGGGTCGAAAAGAAAATCCATCCGATATAAAATTTATATTTGAAACTGATCTCAAAGAATTTAAAGTTTCGACATCAAAAGAATGGCAAGGAGCCATAAAAACATTTGGATAAACGCCATTTTTTCTAAAGATATCAATAGATTTTTGCAATTTCTTTTTTTGTTCCTTATTTTTAAGACCTACAAATTCAGACACATCATTTAGAGGGAGAAATTGCCTATTTCCTCGCTTTATTTTAAAGCACTTATGATTATAACCATGCAAAGCGATGACCCATTCTTTGGATTGCCATTTTTTAATTAAATCCCAAAGATTTTCATTTTTTTTTGAATACTTTAATTGCTCATCTTGATTTTTGGGAATCACTCCAACTATAGGTTTTATAGAAAATTCATCTAAGATTTTTTCTATTTCATTCCATTTTTGCATATCTTGTGTGTCACAAGCATCGTCCAAACGAATAATATATTTAACCATAATTAATTTAGTATTCGCATAATAAAAATTATAAATCGAGCCTTCAGGCTAACTGGTATTAAACCTGAATATTCGGTTACCATCTCACCATGAAAATGGGATTTAAACTTGTCAATTCCATTAAAGTTTTCCTTCTGACTAATACCTCCAAAATCATAAACATGAAAACCACTATCTTTAAAGTTTGAAATGACTTTCCAGTGAAGGAATTTATTAGACCTGCCTACAAGATTCTTATTAATAAGTTTTGAATAAACATTACTTGCAGAATGATAAAGCCTAATTCTTTTATCATCATGAACATAACAGTGTCCACTTAAGATATTATTTTTATCCTCAAGGCTATAAGCATAAGCTATTTTTAACTTTTTTTGTTTTAAAAAAATACATAGTTTCTTTTTATTAGATTTTCTTAAAGATCTAAATTCCGCAAATTTATTAAAAAATTCAATAAAAATATCAATGTCTTTTATCGAAGGATTATCAATTATTTTTTCCGCAATTTTATCCTTATTTTCTGCTCTCCTAATTTGATAACGAAAATCCTTATTGATTTTTTGCCAGATTATTTCTATATCTTCTTCGAGATTTATATTAAATGTATAGAAAGGTCTAGATCTATTAAATTGAAATTTAGCTTGAATTAAATTAATGAAATCAATTTTATTTTTCTTCAACTCTAAGATATCTGGTAATCTATTCCTAAAATAGTACTCAGAAATATTAAAAAAATATATTTTCCTTTTTATATTTATCATTTGAATTTCTCTATAATTTTGATCTTCATAAAAGTCAAAAAAGTAATCTTATGATTTTTTAATATATCAAAGTCCACTTCTATATTTTATGATCTTATCTCTTAATCTAAAAAGAAATTTATTTATTCTTAAATTACCAAAGTTTTGTTTATAAAACATAAAGTATTGAAGTTTAGCTCCTATTAGAAATAAGAACTTAGATAGAGAATTTATGTGTAAATTTTTTAACCATGCTATTAACCTTAGACGATCTATTTCCTTTCTTTGATTACTTGCATTATATTCACAAATTCTCCAACTATAAAGACTAGAATCCTGATATTCTAAGAATTTACCTTGTTTCGAAAAGAAATAAGCAATTCTAACATCTTCAAAGATGGGAAGGTTTCTAGAATTATATTTTCTAAAATAAGATATCATTTTTTCTCTATCATAAATTATTGTAGGTGTATCAACAGGTCTTTCAAATGGCAAGAAATATCTAGATAAAACTCTATATTGATTTAACTTAATTAAATTATCTTTAGGTTTTTGAATTCTTCTTGTATATTTATTTGAAAATTTATCTATAAATTGAGTTCTATTACTTAATGCTATTGGTAAATATTTGGAAAGAATACTATAGGATTTTAGAAAAAAGTTTTTATCAAATAAATCATCGTCGTGGATATAAGAAATATATTTTGAATTACTATATTTTGTAAGAAAAATCATGTGATCAAATTGAGTGTCAAATTTTTTCTTATTTAAGATAACCTTTACTTTTTCCGTATTAATTAAATGATTCAAATTTTTAAAAATATCTTCACTAGTAGATACATGCAGTTTAATATTTTTATTAATGTTACATTTATCAAAGCATCTTAAAGATTGTCTTGAATAATTATTATTTCTACTTAAAAGAAGAAACACATCATATTTGATCATTTTAATTTAATTTTTTAACTGAATCTTTACCTTATTATCTTTATCTGGAGTAAAGCTAAATAACTTAATTCTATGCTCCCATCCACTATCAAAATCTTTTATGAAGGTAAATCCAGATTTAATAACTAACTCTTCACAAGTGGGATTATTGTATATTAAATATTTTTTATTTGATGCGGAATTAACAATTTTTTCCAGAATTCCATCAAATATCTCTTCCCCACATGGATTATATGCATAATAGATATTGAACTGATCATATCTATCAAAATTTTTAGCATCATCATTGAAAAAAAATAATATATTTTGGTTTTCATTTTTTAAGTTTCTTTTAGAAATAGCTATTAATTTTTCAGAAATTTCTAATCCTCCAATTTTTATAAAAGGATATTGTAAGAAAAACTTGAGTGCGCTGCCCTTCCCACTACCAATATCAATAATTGAATCATTTTTACCAATTTTTATATAATTAAAAACTTCTTTTAAGTAATAATTATCACATGTGGAGGATTTAAAATATCGCGAACTATCCAAACCTAATTCTTCAGGATAAACAGTTTTTAGGTAATCTTTATTTCTTAGAAGATCAAAGATTATAAATATTTTCCTCTTAATTGCTATAAAAATTTTTCTAAATCCCATATTTGTATATCTTTTTTTTAATAATTATAATGATTATATATATACGAATTAGCAAAAATTAATGAAAAAATACAATAAGAATAAATCAAGAAAATAATGTATTTATATGATATATTTGCCCTTATCATTCTATGATGAATATGATTTGCGTCTGGCTTAAGTGGATTTAATTTCTTAATAATACGGCTTAAAATTACATAAATCATATCAAAAATAGGTAAAGAAAAAAGAGCAACTATATATAGAAAAGGTACTGGATTTTCAAGGCCATTTGAGGAGAAATATATGGTTCCGGTAGATAAAATGAATCCCAAAAAGTATGATCCACAATCTCCCATTATATAAAAAGCCGGCTTAAAATTCCTAATTAAAAATCCAATTAAGGAACCCGAAAAAATACTAAAAATAATAATGCCTTCAGAATTACCTAGAATAATAGAAGTAACAAAAATAGCCAGTGAGACAAAAAAAGAATACCCAGCGGCAAGTCCATCTAATCCATCTAACCAATTAATTGCATTAGTAATCCCAACAATCCAAAAACAAGTAAAAAAATGAGTCCAAAATAATGGCAAAGTAAGCTCAATATGGCCTAAAAAAGGTAAATATAAAGATAAATTTGATAAATTTAATCCTAACGATGATACAGAAAATGCGATTAAAAATTGAATGATTAATCTTAATTTTGGAGAAGATTTATAGATATCGTCATGTAATCCTAAAATAAAATAAGAAATAGATCCAACTATTATTAGTAGAATATTTTTAGATTCTATAATATATATATCTGAGTTTTTGAAAACTATAAAGTACGCAAATATAAATATTAGAAAGGTTAAGAATATAGTTAAACCACCTATTCTTACTATAGGCGATTTATGAATTTTTCTTGAATTGGGAATATCTAAAACATTGAATTTGTAACCAATATTTCTAATTAGGGGGCCAACAAAATATCCAAAAATTGAGCTGCAAATAATATTAATTAAAGCTATTTGAATACTAATTTGCATTTAAATAATTATCCTTAATTTATCAAATCAGAATTATGTTAAATTAAAATCATGTTAAGAGTCAACAACATATTAATTAGTAGGATTTCTTATAGGATTTTAGTCTCAATAGTTTTTTGTACTTTAACATTATTGGTAACCGGCAGAATTGCAGATGTTGCGGGTTATACCGGGATAGTAAAATTTTCGGCTTCAGGTTCAAGGACACAACTGGCAGCAAGTATTTTCAGACTGGTCCCTTTTTATGGAAATAGAATTTTATTTATCATAATTTTAATTAGCTTTTCAACAACAATAACATACTTACTTATAAACAAATACATAAATAAAAGGAACATAATTGATTGGAATCTTATATTATATCTTCCTTGTTTACTTATCTATGCGAGCACGCCAACTAAGGAGCTTTTATTTTTTTTACCAGCATTATTTTATATAAAATTAGAGTGCGAAAATACAATAGATAGTGATGGAGATAAATATAACTTAATCAAACAAATTACAAAAGTAATCCTTTTAACATTTATGGTGAAGATTAGAGGGATATTAACTTTACCCTATATATTTTTAGCAATTATTGCCGTTTTATTTAAATCATTTAATTTAAACATCATAAGAATAAGAAATCTAAATTTTTTAATTCTAATTCTATATTCAGTACTTATTTGTTTAACATTTCTAATATTTATAGATAAAGCCTTTATTATTGATAAATTAAGTTCAATAAATAAATTTCTCTATTCAAAATCAATTTTTAATAATACATACGACATCAGTTTAATTAATAATATTTATAATCCATTTAATTTTATCAAAGTACAGTTTTTAGCAGCCTTTCCGACTATTGAAGCAATAATAAAAAAGCCACATGCATTATTGATAACAATTGAATCATTAATTATATTAAACTTATTTTTTAAATTATGGACAAGGTTATTCTCTGCTATATCTAAAGATAATAAAGCAAAATTATTTTTTTCAATTATTTTTATTTCTATAACTTGCTGCTATTTTCTATTATATGGATTCTTAGGATATGCAAATATAGGGGCTTCCCAAAGGTTCCGAACAAATTTAATCCCAATATTTTTTGTTTTTCCCCTAATAACAGAAGATATTATTTATAGGAATAAAACAAAAAATAATTCTATTCAAAAACAAAGTTTTTAGAAATTATCTGAAGGATATTCTTATTTTTATCTTCAAATATTTCACGATTAGAGGTAGTTAATAATAAACAACTAAAATTTCTTATTCGAAAATTACTAAAAAAAGCCCAAATCTCCTTTTTAATTACCCAACGCCAATGTTTAAGATCATTATATCTTTTTACAATTTCATCAGTATTAGATTGATAGATAAAATAAGGGTTTTTGAAATCAAATAAACAAGCTTGATACTTTCTACCAAAATCTGTATTTTTTATCCCATAATTATTTTTATTTACTATTTTCAATGAATCTTTATCAATTATGAGCTCTGGTAGATATTTTGAATAATATGAAAGATTTAAATTTTTTTTATTCCAAAAGGCTAGATTAGTAATAGTCAAAGAAATTTCATCATCAATTGCAAGCATATAACTATTACCAACATTAATTCTTCTTTTAATTCTGTTATTTAGATTATCTTTATTTAAATAAACTTCTTTAACCTCAATTTCATCATTCTTTTCATGGTTTGGTGTAACTTGATTTAATCTTGGCAGCGGTACATAAAAAAAAGTGGTTAATATGAAACTTGATAATGAGATAAAATAAAAAATGAAAATTCTCTTTGAGTTCATATTAAGAAATTTAATTTATTGGAGGAATATAATCTTTTGTAAATTTCGCAGCATAATACTGTAGAGATCAAAGCGAAAAGAAGACTCCCATTTGAACCGTGAAAAAAATCAAAAATAGAAAAGTTATTACTTTGATATGAATCAACAAAGACGGCAAGAATACATAGTCTAAAAATATTTACAAAATAAGTTATAAAAAAAGAAATAATTAATTGAAAGTAAAAAATACTAACTTTTTTAAAAGGAATTAGCAAGCTTAAAGCGAACATTGATGAGATTGAAAATATTATTTGTTCAGAACCACTACAACTGAATGTTATATCTACGCCACCACTACCTATAAATATTTCTTGTCCTTTTGTATATGCATCAAATCCTAGTAAATTAAGTACAAACCAAGTAATAACAGTTGATAAAGGTGTTAATAAAATTGAAAGTGGAATAAATAATAATTCTTTAATTGGTAATAAAAAAGTAAGAAAAACAGCTTTGTAACATAAAAAAAGATTCTTTAATGAAAAATTAAAAATAATTAAAGATATTAACAATAAGGGAAAAACAAAGTATATAAATTTATCATCAATTGAATATACTAAGAATGATCTATACAAAGTAAAAAATAAAATAAATAAAGACAATGTGATTTCAAATAAGCTAACTCTTTTTTTGATATCTAATTTCTTATTTCTAAAATACTCAAATATACAAGTTGATAATAATATATTTAAAGATTGATCAAATAAGCTTAAATCTGATGAGCTAATTAAGAATATATTAAAAAGAATTAATAATAAGATAGAGAGACAAAAAGGGGTTTTTAAAAAGCATCTAAATAACATGCTTTATTAAAAAGTAGAACTTATATTTGATAGTTTAAAAAAAGCCAAAGACCATATTAGTGACATAAAAATATTTCTAATAATAAATTTTATTCTTCTAAATTTATTTATATTATTATTTTTTATTAAATTATTAATTTCAAGTTCATGATCGTTCTCTAATTTATTAATTAGATTTTTACTGAGCCCTTCTCTTTCTTTAATAAAATCTTCAGTTAAATTATCAGAATTAAGTTTTTTATTTTCTAAAATTTGAGACTTTCTATATTCTAAAACTTGATTTCTTGAATTAATAACGTTGGAGATATAAAAATCACTCCTATTTAAAACAAAAATCAAATTAATTGGTTGAATTAAAGTAATAATTAAAAAGGATATTGATAAATACTTACAAAAATTGGAATTCGAATTTTGTTTTTCTTCTAATTTACTAATATTATTATTAATTTCATCAAATTCCTCGGTTTTTTCAACCAGTAAATTTTTCATTAAAGAAATTTTTCTTAGAACTAGAAATTTTGGAATTGATAAACCTAGAATTAACAAGGTTGTAGTCTCTAAAAATATATTGAAATTATCCGTATAATAAAAAACATCTCTAAATCTCACCGGAAATAAATTCACTAAATTTATAAGTAAAAAAATAGAAATAAAGGTTTTACCTAAGAATAAAAATTTGTTTTCTAAAGGCATTTAAACTTATAGTTTAAATTTTTTATTGTTTAATTTTTTATAGTAAAGAGCTAGAGCCCCTAACCCAAGAAAAGGTAACCCACCAGGAGTTGTAGCTGTTGAACTTAGAGGGAATTCAGCAAGGCTGGGTAAATGTTGTTGGTCTTTGTTCGATGTAGCTATTGCATAAACATTATCAGTACTTCTAAAACCAAAACCATCAAATTGGCCTTCAAAATCACTATTAATGTCAAAACTGCCAATACTACTTCCTTTTAAATTCCAAACTAGCTTATCGAAATTACCTGCACCACTTGTTGTTACTGGATCAGAACCAGCTGCTGTAAAGGTTAGAGAAACATTGTTGATCCAACCTGGTAAATCAGTAAATCCTAAATCTGTTTGGATATCAGTTGCATAACCTGATGCAAGTGTATCTACTACCATGAAACCAGATAAAGTAGCATTTTGACCTTCTATAGGGGCACCGTATGTAAAATCAACTCTAAAAAGACTCGCAGAGACGGGTGCAGTTGATAAAACTGAAATTGAAGATATTAAAGCTAACTTCTTTAAAAATTTCAATTAAAATAATTAATTAGGGTCATTATATGAAATTAGGGTTTGATAGTCAACTTTAGGAAATCTAAAGAAGTCATTTCATAAATTTTTTTATGTATTTCAATATACATATTATTAATATTAATAGATATTCACATTATCAGTAGTAAAAGTTTCAATAATTAAATTTTTTGTTGAATTTCATATATAAATTCCTCAAATAATTAAAAGTTGGAATTTCTAATCGTTTATAAATAAAAATTCCAGCTATTACAGTAGTTAAAACCCTTCTGAAAGAGAAAGCAGGTAAAATACTAAGTAACTTGGCATTAAAAAAGGTTGAGATTTAACAATGGCTAAAGAGACTTTAAGACTTGCTGGATAGGTAATTACTTGTATTAAATATATGGAATAACTGGCGTTACCAATAGTTAATAATAAATTAGGCTCTAAATCCTGAGGTTTTCTTTTTTCTATATAAACAATTAGAAAAACTATGAAACCAATCAAAAATCCTGTCAGATTAAAAAATATCGACGTTAACAACGTTGTAATCAAAATATATAAATACTTTTTGTTTAATTCTCCATTTATTTCTCTAAAAGTAACTAAATAAAAAACACCTGTGCCTATGACAAAAAATGAGAAAAAATTAGAATAACTTGTGTCCATTAAATATAATATCAAAAGACATGATGAAATAATGAGGGGAAATATTGGTTTTTTTATTATTTTTTTAAACCTAAAGGAAAAAAATGCAAATAAAATATAAAAAACCCATTGAAAAGAAAGTGTCCAGCCAACAAATACATATATTTCATTACTATTAGGGAAGAAAAGTAATGTTTTAATTAATTTTTCAAAATCAAATATTTGGTTGGAATTGAAGATATTTTCAGGTAGAAATAAAATAAAACCGAGGACAAGGAATGTGACAAATAAATATGTTGGATAAATCCTACAGATTTTTAAAATCAAAAATTGAGAAAAAGTTCTTACTCTTCGCAAGGAAGTGTAAGGAATTAAAAATCCTCTTAAAAAAAAGAAAATTGATACTCCTAAAGATCCACAATCTTTGAACAACCTCACTGGATTAGAAGGTACCCAATAATTACTTAAGCCAGACTCAAGATGATAGAAAAGCACCAATAATGAAGCAAAAGCTCTTACATAATGAATATAAATAAATTTACCAAACGATTTTTGCAATAAACTCATTTATGAGACATATTTAAAAATTAATCTTCAATAAGTTTGTAAACACCATAAAGTGAATACATATCTCTAATAGGAGGCAAGAATGTACTTAATGCAGAACTTGTTTTCCCAAATAAATTCTTTCTGACTTGAATTATATCTCCATTTCTCAATGATATTTTTTTATTTTTAGAAATAAAATTCTTTTCATTGAAAACTATTTTTTTTACTTTAACTTCTCCATTTCTTTTAATCCTAAGCAATTTAATATTATTTTTTTGATATTTCCAATTATTTGGTCCACCTGCTATTAATATTGCTTTATTTACTGTTGTATTAGAAGATACTTTATACATTCCTGGGGTCGCCACCTCTCCAACTACATATACATTAATATTTTCAGGAGTAAGATTATTTGGGATAACCTCAATATTTTCATTTGAATTTTCTAGTTTTGCAACCTTAATCACATCGCCATCAAAAAGATTTGGATTATTTTTTTGATTTCCCGTACGAATAGTTTCAAGCAAATCTAAGTCTACTTTCTTATACTTTTTTTTATTACCAGATAACTCTCGATAAAGAATTATTTTAGATATATCAGCATCTAAAGTAAGGCCTCCTGCTTTTTGTATAGCGTCAACAACAGTAGGGAGTCCCTTTGATGTAACAGTTTGTTGAGTACCTTCAACTCTAAAGCTCTCTGAAACATTTAAACTATAAATTCCAGGTCTATATACTTCTCCAACCAATGAAATCTTTAGTGGTCTCATTAACAGTAGGTTTAAATTTATTTCAGGTCTAATAAGTTCTTCACTAAAAAGTCTAATTAATTTATTTTTTGCATTATTCAAAGTCATTCCCGATATGGATTGGGTTCCTATCAAAGGCAATTGAATATTTCCATCACTTAGTATTCTATACTCTGATGACAACTCAGGAGCCCCAATAAAAGTTATAGAAACCAAGTCACCTGGACCTAACACATATATATCGTCTTGAATATTTTCAGATTCACTAGTTAGAGTGGTATTTCCCCTATTTTCACTTGAAAATAAATTTTGATTATAGGGGGAAAATAGAAATATGAAAGCTAAAAATTTTATTAGTCCATATTTCATTGCTTATCAGAGTAGCTATTCTATTTATATATTAAACCATAATATATAAGGTATAATTAAGAAGATTAGTTTATATGAATTTGGAAAATAGTATAAAGAACAATAATGATAATGAGATTATTGAAAATAATCTTTTAGATATTAAAGATATATTTAATATTTTAATAAGAAGAAAAAAAATTATTTTACTAATATCTTCATTATTATTTGTTCTATCAACTATTAATCTTGTATACCGAAGAATAACAAAACCTTTATATTTAGGATCTTTTTCAATAATGACAAGTGATCCCATCATAGATAAAAAAAGAGGCACATCAGGCTCTGCAATTATTGAAAACTTAGCTGTAAATAATACATATAGTGATATGCCAACCCTAATTCAATATTTGAAAAGTGAGAAGGTCATTTCCAGGACTGCCAAATTAAATAATCTTTCACCATTTGCTTTAAGAAATCAAATTAAAATAACCGTTCCGCGCAATCCTGATGTACAAGGTTTTTTACCAAGTATATTAGAAATTAATGTTATCGGTCCTGATAAGATAAAATTAATGAGAATAATTGATTTACTTAGTGAAGACTATATAAAAATAGCCGCTAATACCAAAAGAGAAAAATTAATAGATGGTATTGAATTTTTGAAGAAAGAAAGACCCTCATTGGAAAAAAGAGCTAGTAAACTTCAAGATGAACTTGAAAAATTTAGATTAGCAAACAAATTAATAAATCCTATAGAGCAAGCAGAAATGCTAACTTCGAGAATTGAAGAAACAAAAAACGACATATTAATTTTAAACTCTGAGAATATTAGATTACTTTTTATAAAAGATAATCTTTCAGATGGAATTTTATTTACAGAGGGGATTTATAACCAAAGTGAAAGTAGTGGCTTGAATATTATCGGAGCTGAGCAATTACTTCTTCAAGAAATACTAGATGTTAAGTCAGCATTAGCCAAAGCACAGTCAACATATAAAAAAACATCCACAATAGTCCTAAACCTTAAAGCAAAATTAAATCAACTTGAGCCAATATTATTAGAAAATCAAAAGTCTGCAGTTGATGCAGCAATTATTGTTAACGAAGGTAAAATTAAATCCTCAAGTAATGAATTATCTGAATTAGAGGAAAAATTTATTTATTTACCAAACCTGATCAATAAATACTCAAAAATAATCAGTAATCTAAAATTAATAGAGCAAAACTTAGAGTATTTGCTATCAGCTAGAGAAAAATTAGAGCTTGAACTTTCC
>QBXH01000020.1 GCA_003283415.1 Prochlorococcus sp. AG-321-E21
AGGCAATTTTTACTTTATAAATTTACAACCTTGTTTTACCCCTTTTGTAGGTTTTCTAACAATACTTGCAATAACTTCTGGCTTATTTTTATTTCCTAAATTAAAAATTAAATACTCAGATTAATTTAATGAGAGAAAATATTACTGAATTATGGTTTTCTTGGTTTTATAAAAATTGGGAGAAAAATGCACCGGGCGATTTAATTGAGAAGGGCTTATCTCCTTCGCAAATTGCAGAGAGATTTGTACACGAAAATCATAATTATATTTTGGAATTGGCTAAAGAATTTGATGAAGAAAATTATCAGGCTTTAAATGAATTCATGAAACTTTCAGAAAGTGAATTGCATATTTTGAAGTATTTTTTGAAGTTAATAAAACAAAAGAAATCATAAAAAACTACTAATTATTTCCATACTCTTTTCCCATAGATTTTTTCTTTCTTTTTTATTAAGTGCAAATGGTGAAGTTGGAGATAATTTTGGATGACCTCTAAAATTGAATTTAGGCCCATAATGTTCTCCTCCCTTTGCCTCAGGAGAAGTAGCAGCAAATAGTTGAGGTAAAGCACCCATTTCTGCTGATTGAAAAATTGGACTAAATAATTCTAAAGAGAAAGTTTCAATTGGACTTGGTTTTGGTTTCTGTGCTGAAAAAAGATTTGTTTTTGCAATACCAGGATGAGCAGCTAAAGATAAAATGTTCTTTTTTTCTAGTTTTTCATTTATTTCTAAAGCAAACATTACGTTAGCTAATTTACTGTTAGCGTATGATTCCCACTTGTTATAGTATTTTTCTGCCTTTAGATTATTCCATCCAACTTTTCCAAAGAACTGAGCTCCTGAAGTTACTGTTACTATCCTAGAGTTTTCCTCCTTTTCCATTAAAGGAAGAAATTTCATTGTTAAAAGCATATGTGCTAAATGATTGACCGCAAATTGTATTTCAAAACCTTGTGCACTTAATGTTTTTGGTGGGTGCATTATTCCTGCATTGTTAATAAGCAAATCTAATTTATCCAATCTACTTGATATAGTTGATCCAATTTCACTTACATTATTTAAATCTGAAAGATCAAGCTCTATAGGAGTAAATTTACCTTCAGGGTTTAGTGATTTTAATTTTTCTATAGCTGAATTGGCTTTTTCTAAACTTCTGCAAGCAAGCAAAACATGTGCATTTTTTTCTGCTAAAGCTTTTGCTGTGTAATATCCAAGTCCACTATTTGCACCAGTAATAAATACTGTTTTCCCTTCTAAATCAGGGATATCTGATATACCCCAATTAGATTTTTTATTCTTAGAGATAGTGGCAGTCATTTTCTAAAGAACTTCTTAAATTTATCAAAACTTAATTAAAAATTAAGCTTAACCAATATTTTCATCGTAAATACTTACGGTAAGTTTCGTGAGTAGTAAAAGAATTACTAATTTTTTAAATTTATTTAAATTTCCTTTTTTAACCAATTAGTTTTTATTAATTAATTTTTAATTGCATATTGCCATTCATTATATTTTGAAAAATTTGTTTCTCTAAGTAACTGTAATTTTCTGCTATTTATTTTGATGACAATTCCATCAGTTGGGTATTTAGCAAATATTTTTCCATCTAACCATCTTTTTCTAAATAACTCGACCTGGCTTGTGAAATTTGTGAAGTAACTATGAGGGGTCTTAAAGCCACATTTTTTAAGATAGTTAAGAGTTTCATACTGGTTAAGTCTTCCATTAAGTATTTGGAAACAGCAAAAGCTGAAATTCTCTGTAATCCTTTTTTTATTGTTAAGGAATTCGCTTGTAATTTTTTGGGAAAAATAGGGAGTTTCGTTTGAGACGTAAAGCTCACCTCTAACTTGAAAATCTCGTTGGATAGGAAGGCGACTGGGAATATCTTTGATCCTCTTGATTTTGTTTGAGACATCAAGTCCCTTTCTTGTAATGGCTTTATTAAACTTGCCATTTATATAATTAATTGCAATAGCGCAACCATCAATTTTGGGTTGAATGCTTAATCTTGTATTTTTTAATAAGCTCGCTAAAAATTCTTTATGATTATTTTTAGCCAATGAGGGTAATATTAAATTATTTCTTTGATTAAAATAATCACATTGTGGATCTGTACGAAGTAAGTTTCTTTCAAGTTGATCAAATGCTTTATCAGATATAAGTGCATTTCCTATTCGATATTGTTCATCAAGATATTTAACATTTTTTTCTAATAATGAACCCATAATATTTCTTCAATAGTTTTGAAAATATTTTTGAAGAGAATTTTCCTAAGTTAAGAATCTCTAAATAAAAATTTAACTTCTAGGATTGAAAATTAACTTGCCTATCAATATTTTCCTATGAGGAGATCACTCTAAAAGTATAAAATGTACGTATTGGATGTTTAAATTAAATACTTCGATAAAACATTTTTTCAGAAAATTATTTAAAAGTTCCAGTGATTGAAAAAGTAATTAAGAGTGTCTATCAGTAAAGTTAATACAATTGCGAAAAAAATTTTTTAGCATATTTAAAAATGACATTATTTAAAGATGCTTTGGAAGAGCGGGACTTTTTTTTAGAGAATAAAATCAAAAACTATGAAAAGTTACGTAACTTTGATTATGGACCAAAAAACGAAGGCTCTGTTTCAAAATTATCCCCTTATATTTCTCATAGGATTTTATTAGAATATGAATTGATTGAAGAAATCAAAGACAAATTTCAATCTATCAAAACTAATAAATTCATAGAGGAAATTTATTGGAGAATTTATTGGAAAGGCTGGATGGAAAATAGGCCCGGGGTTTGGAGTGATTTTATTTCAGAAGAAATTCCTGAATACGATTATGAAACTTATGAAAATGCAGTCAATGGAAATTCAAAATTAGATTTTTTTAATTCATGGGTTCATGAATTAAAGACTTATAATTACTTACACAACCATACTCGTATGTGGTTTGCTAGTACTTGGATATTTAATTTGGGTTTGCCCTGGCAACTAGGTGCAACTTTTTTCTTTAAATATCTTTTCGATGGGGATGCGGCTTCTAACCTTTTGAGTTGGAGATGGGTTGCAGGATTACAAACAAAAGGGAAGCAATATCTTTTTTCTCCAGCAAATCTTAAAAAATTTTCAAATAATAGATTCAATGTTGATAAAATAAATAATAAGCAAATTTTTTTTGAAGAATCAAATCAAATTTCTTTTGAAGATGAGATTTATAAAAGCAACATGGAACCTAAGTCAGAAACACTTATATTATTTGAAAACGATTTACATGTTACAACGCTTAAAAATATTTTTCGAAATTACAAAAATGTATTTATTATTCTCCTAGGAAATAAACAAAGAAAGATAAAATTATCAGAATCAGTTCTAAATTTCAAGCAAAAAATAGTTTTTGAATTCATAAAGCAATTTGATAATATTACACAGCTTGATCCATTGAAATTAATCGAAATATTTAATGATATTAATCATTTAGATATGATTTATCCTGGAATTGGTGAGAATAACGACTTTATAAACAGCTTTAAGAAGTTAAACAATAAAGTAATTTTTAACTTGGTTAGAGATCAAGACTTGTTTGCTTGGAAGTTTGCCAAAAAAGGGTTTTTTAAATTTAAAGAAAATATTCCCAAAATTAATCAATATATTTTCCAAAATAAATAATGGAAATTTTTGGAAAAATAATGCTTATCTCACAAGACATAAGATTTTACATTGGTAATTCTCTGAGTATAAATACTTAATTAAAGATCAGTTTTATGGTTTAATCCACGATGGATAATATGGGTAGTTATTTTTACTTAAGAAATATATTTTATAGTGCTTTCAACAATTCTTACAAAATCATTCAGCAAAGATACAGCTTTTTTAATTCTTAGAGTTATTACTGGTACAGTTCTTATTCATCACGGTTTTGAAAAATTAGCAAATATAGAGAATTTTGCCGATGCTTTTGTCAGACCTCTACACCTACCTTTCCCAATATTTTTATCATATGTTGCTGCATTCTCAGAAATTGGAGGAAGTTGGTTATTAATCCTTGGTCTAGCTACAAGATTTGGAGCATTAGCAATAGTCGGTACTATCTCAGTAGCTATTTATCATGCTTTAGTAACTGCTGGATTTAATATATTCCTGTTAGAACTTTTACTGCTATATTTTGCCTCTGCAACTTCAATTGCACTTACTGGTCCTGGAGATTTTTCAATTGATGAAGTTATTATAAGAATTTTAAGATCCGACTCTGATGATGAAGCTGTAAAAGAAACAGTTAAATCTAAAGCTAATAAAGCAAACTTAGACAGTAAAGAAGATACAACAAGTAAAGGAGGTATTTTTCAATTTTTACAGGCAAATTTACTTTCAGATACATCAAGTTAAATCTTAGGATAAAGACTATTAATAAGTTCTTGTCTTTTTCTAATAGAACTTATTTTTTCAAGCCTAATTTTTAAAGTTGCCTCAGTTAAACTCAAGAATAATCCTAAAGCTGTTATCCAAGATAAAAAGATTAGGGGATTTTCAGGAATTTCTGAAAAATTCATAAAGTTAATATTTTCTTTTATAAAACTGACTGATCTAAAAAGTTTTTTCAACCTAAGTAAACAATTTAGAAATATTTTATGGATTTATTTCTATTTTCTTCCAATTATCTTCCTTATTCCAAATCCATCTTTTGTGGATTGGAGTTACTAATTTGAGAAGATCTACAGAGTAAATTTCAAACTCTAATACAACAAAACTTTCTGGTTTATTTAAATTATTGGAAATTATTTGAGAAGATTGAATGTTGTCATTTATCTCTTTTCCTGGATGTTGCCAGTACCAAGTTGATTTAGATCTATCTGGTAACGAATCCCAATATCTCATATTTTCCTTTAACTCCTTCATGTTTCCTTTAAATCTAAATTGTGATTTACTTTTAAAAAAAAGCCATAAAACCTCAGCATTGGAATTTAAATTTAAGTGATTAACTTTTTCACTGCGCTTATCAGTAAAAATAAGAATTGAACTTTCTGTTTGCCATCCTCTAAAAACAACTGTGCGTAATCTGGGTTCGTTATTTTCGTTAATAGTACAAAGTTGAAACCATCTACTTGAGGGCAACTTACCTTCTTTTTTTCTCGCGGCTTTTAACTCCTGCCTCCATATTGGAATTTTATTTTCCTTCATTTAATTTGGGTAAAAGTAAGCCACTAATTCGCTTATATTCCTTAAATGAAGCATATTTCGTAAGTGATTTATCCTTTTTCTTCATTCTTGGTAGAAAAACACCAAAGAAAAATAAAGCAAGAATGGCAAAAGGTATATAGCTCATTGATAGGGTCGCAAATGATAAATAAATTAGTATTTCACCAAGGTAATTAGTATTTCTTATATTTTTGAAAAAACCATCTTTAATAAGTTCTTTTTTGATTTGTAGAGTAAAGTATTTTTGAGCATCACTTGCAAAATGAAGAAAAACCCCAATTATATTTATTGAAATAGAAGCTGCAATTATGGGATATGAGACTAATTTTTGGGAGGAAATGAGAATAAATGGAGCTATCCAGTAACTACCAAGGAAAATAAAACCTGTAATTGAAGTTACGAGATTTATTTTTTCTTTAAAATATGGATCTGGAAATATTTTTTCTTTTAACAACCAAAGTATTCCATAAGTTCCATGTAAGGATAGGTAAACCCATGCAGCTATTGAATAATTTTTATAAAACATCATTAACCCTGCAACAACAAAAACAGTTAAACCTTTGTGCAGATTGATTATTTGGTTAAGTTTCATTTTTGATTAATCTAAAAAACGAAAGTATTATTTGTGGATCTTCTTTCATTAATCAATAATTTAATGGGCGATACTGGATTCGAACCAGTGACCACTACCTTGTCGAGGTAATGCTCTACCACTGAGCTAATCGCCCTTTTAGAAAAAGTCAAATATTTGACCTCACTATATGAACATAGCAGTTTAAGGATTCATTTTCTAAGTAACTTAATTTTCCATCTCTCTCTTTTTGTTATTTCTAAATCTAGAATTTCAATAAACCCTTTGTTATCAAGCTGAAGTTTATCGCCAACTTTTAAATTAACAGTTCCTTTCTTTACAGCTTTACCATTTAATTTAAGCATTCCAGTTTCTAACCTTTCCAAGATTTTTGTTCTGGAGATCCTGAAACCTGCTGAAGCTATTGCATCTAACCTTGTTGAAGCTTCTACAGTATTAATTATTTTTTGTGATCTCCCAATAGGTATTTGTAATTCATCTAACCCAACTATTTTTATTTTTACTTTTACATCTCTTAGGTAGAAAATTTTTTCATTTAAGAAATCAACTTTTGATTCGTCGATTATTCCTTGAGCGCCTCTATCGCCTGTAGTCCAAAGATCACCAATTTTATCTTCAACTAATCCATTATTCACTAATAATGACCTGAAATCATCCTGAGTTGCATTATCAAATAAAAAATTACCATTCATTTGGATACCTTTTGCAGGAAAATCTCTTTTAAGTTTATTTTCGTCTGGGATATTATCTTCTCTAAAACATGCAATCTTGGATCTTTGAGCTGAAGTGTATCCTCCAAAAACAAAAAATTTAAAATCATTTAAATTTTCAAATTCTTTTAAAATTTCTTCACATATAAATGTTGAAATAAACCCAGTCCAATATGTTTGCCAATGTTTTAGAGATAAATTAGAAACATGTATTAATTCCTCAATTTCTTTTTTATAATTTGAATTTGTTAATAATTCTTTTAAGTCGATCATTTAGCCTTCTAAAAAAATTATGTCTTTAGGTTCTGATTTTTTTATTAAAGCCCAGGGTAATTCAGTTCCTATTTGATTTTCAAGAAGAATAAGCCATTTCCCTTCTTTATTGAAATCAATAATTGATCTCAACTCTTTATTTCTATTAACGTTGATAGTTGCTGAAGATACAATGCTTCCTAAATATCCCGAGCCCATACCCAATAGACCCCCCATGAAAGATTCGCCGATATTGTTTAATCCAAGGAAGCTAAAAGTGGATAAGTTTGTCATTTTAGAAAATGCTATACCTGCTATAAATCCAAATGGCATAAGCCAGGTACCCATATTTTTTTGTCTTATCTTTCTATCAAGTTTTGGATTTAGGATTCTTATATTTTCTATTTCTTCAGATCTAAAAAAGCTATTTGTGGATAAATTTAATAATTGTTGTTGATCAGGAGTTATTTTTTCTTTAGATGGCAAAATTAATAAAGATTCTGTTAGAAATACTGACTTATCCTTAAAAACATTTAATAAATCAAGGCATTTTTCTAACTCATTAAATATCACTATACTTTTAGTCAATTTTCATTCCTCAAATGTTGGTTTGTTGATTCAAATAAATAAAATAAGATATCTCTACTATAGATTAAGTTAAAGTAAAAAATTAAAGAACAACTCTTTAAATGACAAAAGTTCTAATTACAGACCCAATTGATCAAACTGGAATTGATATTCTTTCCCAAGTCGCTCAAGTTGATCAGAGGATAGGAATCTCCAACACTGAATTGGCATCTATTATCCATGATTATGATGCTCTTATGATACGTTCTGGGACTCAGGTTACAGGAGATATTATTAATTCTTCTAAGAAACTAAGAATAATTGGTAGGGCTGGGGTGGGTGTCGATAATGTGGATGTTAAAGCTGCTACTCAAAAGGGTGTTCTCGTCGTTAATTCTCCAGGAGGTAATACCATCGCTGCTGCCGAGCATACAATTGCCATGATGTTGGCTTTATCTAGAAATATACCGATTGCGAACAGTAGTACTTTTTTGGGTAAATGGGAAAGAAAAAATTTTGTTGGTAATGAGTTATTTAAGAAAAAGCTTGGTGTTGTAGGTTTAGGGAAAATAGGAACTCATGTTGCAAAAGTTGCCCATGCTCTTGGAATGGATGTTTATGGATATGATCCATTTGTTTCCTCAGAAAGAGCACAACAATTACAAGTGAAGTTGTCCGAATTGAAAACGTTGTTTGAGGAATCTGATTATGTAACTTTACATTTGCCGAGGACTTCAGAAACAGAAAACATAGTAGATGTGAATGTGCTTAAAAGTATGAAAAATAATGCAAAATTAATAAATTGCGCGCGAGGGGGCTTAATTGATGAAGAAGCTTTAGCTGAGGCGCTTAATAATTCATTAATTGGAGGAGCAGCTATTGATGTATTTGCTAAAGAACCATTAGATTCTAATTCTCCATTACTTAAAGTTGATAAAAATTTAATCCTTACTCCTCATTTAGGAGCATCAACTAGAGAGGCTCAAGAGAATGTTTCAGTCGATGTTGCTGAACAAATAAGAGATGTTCTTTTGGGACTTTCTGCACGAACAGCAGTAAATATACCTGGTTTAAGTCCTGATATTATGGATAGCCTTAAACCTCATTTACAATTAGCTGAGACGATGGGCCTTTTAATAAGTCAGCTTTCTGGAGGTCAAATTCAAAAGCTAGAGCTCAGGCTTCAAGGCGAATTTGTTCAGCACCCTTCACAGCCATTAATTATAGCTAGTTTAAAAGGCTTCTTAAGTAAAGCTCTTGGTGATCGTATAAATTATGTTAATGCTTCTCTTGAAGCAGAATCAAGAGGTATATCAGTAGTTGAAAGTAAAGACGAGGCTAGACCTGAATTTGCTAGTGGATCACTACAGCTAACTACCTTTGGAGATAATGGAGAACATAGTGTGGCGGGAAGCATTTTTGCTGATGGCGAATTAAGAATAATTAGTATTGATCAATATCCAGTTAATGTCTCTCCAAGTAGATTTATGCTTATAACTAGGCATAGAGATATGCCTGGGATTATTGGAAAGTTAGGTTCCCTCCTAGGGGACCATAATGTGAATATTGCTTCAATGCAAGTTGGTAGAAAAATTGTCAGAGGAGAGGCGGTTATGGTTTTAAGTATTGATGATCCTATCCCAACAAATTTGCTTGAATTAATTCTTGAAGTTGATGGGATAACGAGTTCCGATCCAGTAACTTTATGAATAATTTTAGTAGTTAATGGAAATAAATAATTGGTATAAACTTACCTTTGAAATAGAAGCTAATTTAGAAGAAATTATTATTTGGAAATTAAATGATTTAGGGATTTTTAGTTATGCCTTTGAAATTTTATTAAAAAATAGAAATATTAAAAAAGTAATAATTTGGCTTCCAAATTTAAATTGGCCAGAAAGTTTAAGAATTAAACTTGAAAGAAATATTGAGGAGGTTTTGAAAAAAAATAATTATCAAACTAATCGTTTTGAGTGGAGTGTTATTGAGCAAGAAAATTGGATATCAAGTTGGAAAAAATATTGGGGACCGGAGCTTGTAGGAAAAAAAATACTTGTATTGCCTAGTTGGATTGAATTGCCTGAGGGATATAAAAATAAGAAAGTTATTAGAATAGATCCTGGAGCAGCTTTTGGTACTGGAAGTCATCCTACTACATCTCTTTGCTTAGAGGTATTGGAAAAGATCTCATTATCTAACAAGAAAATATTAGATATAGGATCAGGTAGTGGTATTTTAAGTATTGCTGCTAAATCTTTTGGAGCTAGCAAGATTTTTGCGATCGATAATGATTATTTAGCAATTAATTCTACTGAGTCTAATTTTCGGCTAAATTTTGGCAATTTAGATAATTTAAAGATCTATTTAGGACCGTTTGATTGTTTGATTTCAAAAAATTCTTTGAAGAATTTTGATTTTATTTTTTGCAACATTCTTGCAGAAGTTATAAAAGGCATAATCCCTGATATCAGTAAATGCCTGAATATAGATGGAGAAGCAATTTTTAGTGGAATTTTAAATTCACAAAAAGATGAGATTATTAATTTATTAAATGCTAGTAATTTTCAGATAAATGAGGTATCTTCTAGAAAAGACTGGGTGTGCATTACAGCACAAAAAGTACTTTGAAATTACGAACACATAAGTTTTTCTAATCTAACCTTCTTTTTACATTTCATTGTTTCATTTTTTACGTCAAAAACTCACAAATGCTTGTGATCAATGTTAAAAAAGTAATAAGGATATTCTATGTACTATCAATTTTTTATTTAAATGGCATCTTTCAAAGTCACACTTATTAGCGAAAGCGAAGGTCTTAACTCTACTATTGAAGTTCCAGATGATCAGTATATTTTAGATGCTGCTGAAGAACAGGGTGTAGATTTACCATATTCATGTAGAGCAGGGGCTTGTTCAACATGTGCCGGTAAGATTACTACAGGAACTGTTGATCAGTCAGATCAAAGTTTTTTAGATGATGATCAACTTGAGGCAGGCTTTGTCCTCACTTGTGTTGCTTATCCATCTTCAGATGTAACAATTAATACTCATGCCGAAGAAGAGCTTTACTAATTTATAAATTATTAATCTTTTTTAGTTGATATATTACATAACTTCTGCCACTCTCTAATGAGGTAGTTTTTTAGAGCAATGAATAAATTCGAATTTTTTAAAACTGATGCGATTCAATCAAGTTATGGGGGACAATTCAGTTTTAAAGTGATTGGACCATGTTGTAGGTTATATGATAGGGAGGAGTTGCCATGGCCATGCTGTAGGCTTGCTTGGCTTAGTAAAGAACCTAGCTGGAGAAGAATAGGCTCTAGATTTGTTGCGGATATGGCCTCAAGGAAATGTCCATCATATTCAGTTCAAATTTTAGAACCAGGATCAAAACCAGTTGAAACAGTCATAACATTCTTTTCTAAGAAATTTTCAGCTGAAATTCAAGAATGGTGGTATAGCAAAAAACCAGCCTCAAGAGAGGCTGGCAATATTTACCCTAACTAAATAAGTAAGTTTTAAGCTTTTGGTTTTGGAGGCATATAACCTTTTAAACCTGAGCATTCAAGACTCTCGAAAGTATCAACACCTGTTTGTGAATTTGTTCCAGAGGCCCTTTCGCATAATGACTTTCTTGTTTTTAAATCAAGATTTGCATTAGTAAAGTCTGCCCCATCTATATTGGCCCCATCAAAAACACTTTTCATTAGCTCGCCATTTGTCAAATTTGCATCTGAAAAATCAGCATTATCAAAACGAGTCGCATAGGCAATAAGATCTTTCATGTTGGCTCCTTTAAAGCTAGAGTTCTTTGCAGTTGTTACGCTCATATAGGCACCTTGTAGATTGGCTTCGCCTAAATCTTGATTAGATAAATCATATTTTACATATTCATTATTTTGAAGATCTGCACCATGAAGATCTTCTTTTAATCCGTCTACGGATGAAGGATCACTGGGATACAATGCATTTGCAGATATTGGATTAAGAAGTAAACCAATAATCAATGGAAGAAAAATAAGAAGTCTTTTGAAAGACTTGTTTAGTGATGAAAAAATAGAAAACATTTCGATCGACGTCAAATAAAAAACCTTATGACTATTATTTCATGGGTTGGTCATTTACAACCCTACTGCTCACGAACTGTTGCAGTTTATTTAATTTCTGCTGTTAGAAAATCTTTTGCGAGATAAGTATTAGGGAATATTTTTTGAGCTTCTTTTAGCAAATCACTTGGCTTTATTGGACTTCTTTGAGTATATCTTGGACTGAAATGGGTGATAATTAGTTTTTTTGCGTTAGACAAGAGTGCAGTC
The DNA here is from genome assembly GCA_003283415.1 of Prochlorococcus sp. AG-321-E21. GTDB lineage: Bacteria > Cyanobacteriota > Cyanobacteriia > PCC-6307 > Cyanobiaceae > Prochlorococcus_A. The sequence continues at coordinate 11,631 of QBXH01000020.1, forward strand.
TTTGCTGCCATTATTGTAGTCGAATGTAATTTTTCATAAGCCATTTTTTCATCTTCTTTGGAAAATGTAGATTCATGGACTAACAAATCAGCATTTTTGGATAGATTTACTGCTGATTCGCTAAAAACAGTATCTGTACAATAAACGAAACTTTCACCTTTTCTAGGGGGACCACAGAACTCTTTCCCATTCAAAGATCTCCCATCTTTCAATTCAACTGTTTTCCCTGATTGTAATTCTGAATATATTGGCCCAGGGGGTATTTGTAAATCTTTTGCTTTTTTGATATCGAATATGCCGGGCTTATCTTTTTCGCTTACTCGATAACCATAAGCAGGTAGCCTATGCTTGAGGGGGGCACAACGTACTTCTATTTTGTCGCTTTCAAATAAAACTTTATTTAGTGAAGCGATACCTTCAACTTCTATAAAACGCAAAGGGAATGACAATTTGCAATAACTATTCTTAAGTGCAGCAATTACGAAACTTCTTAACTCTGAAGGACCATAAATTTCAATACCATTACTATTACCCGATAATCCTAATGTAGCCAAAAGGCCTGGCAAGCCATAAATATGATCACCATGCATATGAGTAATAAATATCTTTTTAATTTGTGAAGATTTAATATTACTCTTCATTATTTGATGCTGTGTTCCTTCTCCGCAATCAAAAAGCCATACTTCAGCTGTTTGAGATAATTTAAGGGCTAAGGAAGAAACATTTCTTGTTAAGGTTGGCACCCCAGAGCTTGTTCCCAAGAAAGTGATGTTCACTTTTGATGTTATTTTTATTTTATATCTAGATTAAATCTAGACTTTTAGTCAGACTTAGGCAAATGCAAAATTTGTTTTTCAAACATAGTGAGTTTTAAAATTATAAAAAATTCTCATAAATTTTATTTAATAGGGATAATAGTTTTTTGTATTTTCCAAAATCACTCTGTATCTGCGGCTAGAGATCCCTTAATAAGGGTTCTAATATCAAAAAACAGAAATTTAAGGATAAGATCTGATAAGTCAATTCCATTAATTATCGAAGGACAAAAATTCTCAAATAAAAAAATTAAAGGTTTAACTTTAAAAAAGGAGAGTAATAGAACAACCATATTTTTTGATAAGAATAAACAAAAAATTTATGATTTAAAAAATAAAGCAAAAATCGTAGTTAAATCTTCCGATGGAAGAGGTATTTGGGTTGGTCAGAAAAGATACTCAGGTAAAATTAATCTCTACATACTTGATTCTGAAATATTAGTGATTAATATCCTTGGGATTGAGAAGTATCTTAGTAGCGTTGTAGGCTCAGAAATGCCAGCTAAATGGCCTTTGGAAGCATTAAAAGCTCAAGCTATTGCTTCAAGGACTTATGCTTTGAAGCAAAAAGGAAATTCTTTTTATGATATTGATTCAACAAATAAGAATCAAGTCTATAGTGGCCTAGAGGCTAGTACTTATAAAACCACAAGGGCAGTAAGAAGTACAAGATCATTAGTTTTGATATATAAAAATAAATTGATTAATGCCTTATTTCATAGTAGCTCAGGAGGTATGACTGAAAATAGCCAAGATGTTTGGAAGAATGAGTATCCGTATTTATCTAGTGTTAAAGATTTTGATGAAAATAATCCAAAACTAAGATGGCAGAAAAAATTCTCAAATGAAGAATTAAAAAGCTTGTTTCCTAAAATTGGTGGGATAAAAAAAATTGAGATCCTAAATATAACTAATACTGGGAGAGTAAAAAATGTAAAACTATTGGGATATTATGGTTCTGATCAAATGTCAGGAGTTGATATTAGAAAAAGAATGAATCTTAAAAGTAATTTTGTGAGATTTAAATTTATTGAAGATAATGAAATTGAATCTAATAACAATAATTCCAAACTATTAACAATTAATCAATTTGAAGATGCACCTCTAACCCATATTGTTAAAGCTGGAGAGAATTTGAATGATATTGCTACTAAGTACAACGTAAATGTTTATGAAATAATTGACTTAAATAGTATTAAAGATTCTTCATTAATTAACATAAATCAAATATTATTAATTCCAAGAAATAGCTCGAATACATCATCAACTACAGAAAGAATTTTAGCTGTTTCAGGATTTGGATCTGGACATGGTGTAGGAATGAGTCAATGGGGTGCAAAGTATATGGCTACTAAAGGTCTAAAAGCTGAAGAAATTTTAAAACATTTTTATAAAGGTGCTAAAATAAAACCTTTTAGTAAATATTTTTTATGAAAATTATTTTGCGTTAAGAACTAATTTGGGATGTAGTTTAGTTTTTTCTTCATTAATAAAACCAATTCCTAAAAGGATTTTTTTATGGTCAATGATTTTTATCGGTTTTTTGTAATCAAAGGTGGAACTTTTAAAAAAATTATTGGTATCAAATTTTATTATTCTTCCTGTTCGCCAAAAATTTACTTCTTGGTTTGTTAAAACAAGAGTTGAAATATGATCAAGAGCAGAAATTGTGGGAATAATAAAAGGGGTTTTTTTGTTTTTAAGATCACTTAGATCAGATATCTTTATAGAGTTTTTCTCATGGAATCCACAAGCCGAAACCCTTCTTAGGTTCAACAGACAACCTTCTGAATCAAGGATTTCCCCCAAATCTCTAGCTATGGATCTTATATAAGTTCCTGAGGAACATGAAACTTTTATTTCTAATATTCCATTCGCTTGATTCCATTTTTTTAGAATTAATTCTTCTATTTCTACTTTTCTTGGGTGTAATTCAAACTCCTCATTCTTCAAAGACTTTTTGTACGCTCTTTCTCCATTAACATGTACGCTTGATACTTTTGGAGGTACTTGTTGAATAATCCCTCTGAAGTTATTTAAATAATTATCTAATTGATTATTACTCAAAATAGGCCATTTTTTTTTATTTAGAATTTCGCCTTGCATATCATCAGTTTTTGTTCTTATGCCCAATTGGATTTGGCCAATATAGGTTTTGCCTTGAGGTAAATATTGAATAAATCTTGTTGCACTACCTATGGCTATTGGTAAAGTGCCTGTTACCTCGGGATCTAGAGTACCTGTGTGACCAACTTTTTTGGTACCTAATAATTTCCTTATTTGTTTAACGCAATCATGAGAGGTAAGTCCTTTCTCTTTATTTATTGCTATAAATCCATTTTTGATTTCCATTTTAATATTAAGATTCCTATGAGATCTATTTCTTACTATTTTATTATTTTTAAATAAGCACTTATTAATGTAAAAAATTGAAAGAAGATAATTTTATAATAAAAGAATTTATAGATGATGCTTTTGATTTGAAATCACACTTAATGGAATTCTTGTCTATCGAGGAGGGTGATTTAGATGGGTTTCTCGAAAACGCAAAGATGGATTTAGCCAATCTTCATCCCGGGGATAGTTTAACTGGAGCTGAAGACTTTTATAAAGAAATTGTTGGAGATAAGCATTTGGCAGATTTGGCCGCTTGGCATATTTCAAGTAAGGATTATATCGCTGACACGTTAAAACTTCAGCAAAGATTTTCAAGAAATCTGGTCTTAGATTTTGGTGGAGGGATTGGTACTCATGCCTTAGCTAATGCTATGTCTACAAAGGTTGATCATGTTTTTTTCGTTGATATTAATAAAACAAATAGAGATTTCGTTGAATACAGGGCTAAAAAACTTGGATTGGGTAATAAACTCACTTTTTGTAAAACAATTCAGGAAACAAAAATATCTAGATTTGATACTATAGTATGCCTTGATGTATTAGAGCATTTATCTGATCCAGCTTTTCATCTTAATAGCTTTCATAACATTATGGGTACTAACTCAATTGGATTATTTAATTGGTACTTTTATAAAGGAGAAAACAATGAATACCCCTTTCACGTTGATGATGAGCAAATTGTTGAAGAATTTTTTAGGACTCTACAATCAAAATTTGTAGAAGTTTTTCATCCTATTCTTATTACGACAAGATCTTATAAAAAAAATTAAAGAACTACATTTACTCTTTTTCTATTTCTTAAATTCCGTTTGATACTGTCAAAGGTTACAGTACCTTCTTTTAGGGCGAAAAGTGTATCATCCTTTCCTTTCCCAACGTTAATGCCTGGTAAAAAAGAAGTACCTCTTTGACGGATTATTATAGATCCTGCCGATACTTTTTCTCCTCCATAAGCTTTAACGCCGAGTCTTTTAGAATTTGAATCTCTTCCATTTCTGGTTGATCCGGTACCTTTTTTATGTGCCATTAGTAAAAATTAGTTTTCGAGATTGGAGGCTTTTGGGGTAGTGCTCTTTTTAACTTCAGTTTTGGAAGATGTTTTTGGAACGCTATTTGTAATTGATATTGATTTTACCATAACTCTTGTGAGTTCTTGTCTGTGACCCATTTTTCTACGCGTCTTCTTTTTTGGACGCATTTTATATACGATTATTTTCTTATCTCTTTTATGAGAGACGACTTCTAGTTCAATTTTTGCATTTTTTACATAAGGCTGACCAAGTGTAATATTATCGTTATCTTTTATTAGGAGAATTTTATCAATTATAATTTTATCTTTTTCTTTAGCATTTAATCTATCAATATCATAATATCTATCAACTTCAAACCAGAATTGTTGGCCTGAGGTCTCAGCTATTGCATACAAATTATCTTTTTTTGCAGCATTGTTAGTAGGATTTTTTGAAGAAGTCATATAATGAGGACGCCCAAAGGCTCAAATATATTAATTTGATTAAGCCTGTTTAGCAGTCATGAATGTTTGTATATTTTCTTATTTTATAGTGTAATTAGTCAAGGTTTATTATTAAAATCTTTCATTAAACTTGGGGTGTTTACAAATGGCGGCAAGAAAAACATATATTTTAAAACTTTACGTAGCAGGAAATACTCCTAATTCTATGAGGGCTTTGAATACTCTCAAAGAAATTCTCGAAAATGAATTTAAAGGTGTTTATGCTTTAAAAGTAATAGATGTTCTTAAACAACCGCAACTTGCTGAAGAAGATAAGATTTTGGCAACGCCAACTCTTGCCAAGATTTTACCTCCACCGGTTAGAAGAATAATAGGTGATTTATCAGATAGAGAAAAGGTTTTAATTGGATTAGATTTACTTTTTGATGAATTATCAGAAAGTGAATATAGTGGAGGTATAAAAAATTAATAAAAACTTTTATTATTAAAAATATTTCAACAGTTAAAGAATAATTTCCCGCTTAAAATCCATGAAAGATAAAAAAATTAGTAAATCAATTAAAATGCAAATTCAGAAAATACCCACTGGAATAGAGGGTTTTGATGATGTTTGTAGGGGAGGCTTGCCTGCTGCTAGAAGTACTCTTGTCAGTGGAACATCTGGAACTGGTAAAACTGTTTTTTCTTTACAATATTTACATCACGGGATTTGTAATTTCGATGAGCCAGGAATTTTTATTACCTTTGAAGAATCACCTCTAGATATAATTAGAAATGCAGCTAGCTTTGGTTGGGATTTACAGAAATTAATTGATCAAAATAAACTTTTTATTTTGGACGCTTCACCTGATCCTGACGGTCAAGATGTTGCTGGTAATTTTGATCTTTCAGGTTTGATTGAAAGGATTAGTTATGCGATTAGAAAATATAAAGCAAAGAGAGTAGCGATAGACTCAATAACCGCTGTGTTTCAGCAATACGATGCTATTTATGTTGTTAGAAGAGAGATTTTTAGACTTATTGCGAGATTAAAAGAAATAGGAGTTACCACAGTAATGACTACAGAAAGGGTAGACGATTATGGCCCAATAGCTCGTTATGGCGTTGAGGAATTTGTCTCTGATAATGTAGTACTACTTAGAAATGTTCTTGAGTCAGAAAAAAGAAGAAGAACTTTAGAAGTTTTAAAGTTGAGAGGCACCGTCCATATGAAAGGAGAATTTCCCTTCACAATGGGAGATGATGGCATAATTGTTTTTGCCTTAGGGGCGATGCGATTAACGCAAAGATCTTCAAATATAAGAATAAGTTCAGGAGTTAAAGATCTTGATGAAATGTGTGGAGGTGGTTATTTTCAGGATTCAATAATTCTGGCAACTGGTGCAACTGGTACAGGCAAAACTATGCTGGTATCAAAATTTATTGAAGATGCTTATAACAATAATGAAAGAGCGATACTTTTTGCCTATGAGGAGTCTAGGGCTCAACTAAATAGAAATGCTACGAGTTGGGGAATAGATTTTGAAAAGATGGAAAATGATGGATTATTAAAAATTATTTGTGCCTATCCTGAATCAACTGGTTTAGAAGATCACTTGCAGATTATAAAAACACAAATTAATGAATTTAAACCTAAGAGATTGGCAATTGACTCTCTCTCTGCATTGGCTAGAGGTGTAAGTTTGAATGCTTTTAGACAATTTGTAATTGGAGTTACTGGTTATTCAAAACAAGAGGAGATAGCAGGTTTCTTCACTAATACTGCTGAAGAATTTATGGGAAGTCATTCTATTACCGACTCTCATATTTCAACTATCACAGATACAATATTGTTATTACAATATGTTGAAATTAAAGGGGAGATGGCAAGAGCCCTAAATGTTTTTAAAATGAGAGGCTCATGGCATGATAAAAGGATAAGAGAATATATAATTACTGCCCAGGGCCCTGAAATAAAAGATTCATTCTCTAATTTTGAACAAATATTTAGCGGTGCTCCTCATAGAGTTATCTCTGATCAGAATATGCAAAACGTTTTTAAAGGGATTGAAAAAAATTAGAATAATTCAGTTACTTGAGAATCAGAAAAATTTTCTACATTATTAATTGTTTGAGCGAGCAATTCATCTTTATCAGATTGTTCTAGGGGCAAATCAAACCAAAATGTTGTGCCGACACCTAATTCACTCGCCATTCGAATTTCACCACCATGTTTCTCAATTATTCCTCTAACTATTGACAAACCTAATCCTGTGCCTTGTTCAGTATGAACAGCATTTTCAACTCTATAAAAACGATCAAATATTTTCTCTTGGTCAGGTTGGGATATTCCTGAACCATTATCAGCAATCTCAATTCTTACTTTGGGTAAAGGTGAAACTAATTCACATTGAGGAGCGTCTTTATTGTTGTTAGGGGGGAAGGCTGGACATGAATCAGGCCAAGTATAAGCCCTAATTTTAAGAGTGCTATTTTTGGGACTGAATTTCAAACCATTACCTAGTAAATTATCAAAAACTTGTAAAAGCAAGTCAAAATTCCCAAGAATTGATGGGATATTTTCCTCAATATCATGAGCTAAGGAAACATTTTTTTCAGTAGCATTAAGTCTATAATTTCTAAGTGTTTGTTCAATCGCTGGTTTAACTTCCATAGGCTCTAATTGGATAATTTTACCTGATTCCAATCTTGATAAATCAAGTACATCATTAACTAGTCTTGTCAATCTATCAGTCTCTGAATTAGCGATACCCAAAAATTCAAGTTGCTCCTCATTAGAAAGTTGATCCTTTAGATCATATAAAGTTTCTACATAACTTTTTATGTTAAAAAGTGGCGTTCTTAGTTCATGAGAAACGTTACTTATAAATCTATTTTGTGCTGCATTAAGTTCAACTTCTCTTGTTAAATCTTGAATTGTTACTGCAATGCC
>QBXH01000021.1 GCA_003283415.1 Prochlorococcus sp. AG-321-E21
TTCTCCTCGTTTTTTTTTGGAATCAAGCCTTCTTTTTTGAGAAGATTTTTATGGTTTGGTAGTTTTTCTAACTTTGGATAAATTTTTTAAAGAATTTCTTATTACCGAGCTAATTCTGACTATAGCCAGTTGTCTATTAAGTAATTGTTTTCTTTCATCCTGGACTTTTAGACATATACAATTATTAACTAATTTATTTTTCAGTTTTTTCGTTAAAACTTTCTTTTGATAATGATTTAAGACTTTTGATTCTTCGATATTAAAAATTATTTCTACTTTAGTATTAGTTTTATTTATTTTTTGACCTCCTGGACCAGAGGATCTGGAGAAACGCCATTTTAATTCTCTAGAAGGAATTACTAAACTGGGTGTAATAATTAAATCCATTTTTACCTCTAAAACATCTTTAGTCCATATCCGAATATCCCTGCACATTACATTACCAATAAAAAACAGATCGGTAAATACTGGCCGGTTTAGTAAGGTAAACCGAAATTCGGTGTATTTGCCGTATAACTTCCTTCGGTTTATATCATTACAAGATTCAAATATTTATTAGATAGTTGGTTTGTACTTAATTCAAAGGTCACTATGTATTCAATTTTTGATCTTCTTTTTGAAACTCCTTCATATCAGCCCGTATATGTTATTTCTGATACTGAAATGAAAGAATTAAAGAAAAATCATCACCAAGAAGAACTCGATGAAATTGCAACCCAAAAGAAAAGACTTGAAGATGCTTTTAAATCACAATTAAAACATCTTGAAGAAAGAGAAAAAGAAGTAAATAATGAACTTAAACTACTATCTGGGACTAAGGGAAAAGCATAGTTTTTCTAACACAAAATTTTTTAATTGTAAGGCGGTTATTTTTAATCGTCTTCTTTTATTTTTTATTTTATAAATTTATTTAACCACGAATTCATAAAATCTTTTCCATAATATTAATATGAATAAAAATCATGAAAAAATAAGAATGTTTTTACCTTTTAGTTGGGTAATTTGCGCAGTAATATCTTTTGTCTATTTAAATGCTCATCTAATAAATACTTAATTAGAAATGGAAAAACTTTCAAAAGAACAGGTCCTTGCTTCATCAAGCGGATGGGTTGCATCTCTCCTGAATTTTTTACCTGGAGTAGGTACTGGTTATTTATATCAAAGAAGATGGTTGCCATATTTTATAACCGCGGGTGCAGTAACTGCATGGTTCGTAGTTGGAGTAATTTTGCAAGGAGATAAAGAACCAAGTCAAACTGAACAATTAATTGGTATTGCAGGTTTATTTTTAATATCAATAATAACTGTAGTAGAGGCTAACTTAGCTTTTAAGAAAGCAGTTAAAATAGCAAGTATAATAAAAGATGAAATAAAACCTCCGAAGAAAAAAGGTTGGTTTAAGTAAATATTTAATATAAATTTTTCAATCGACAATCCACAAAGCGGTTGGACATCAATTTAGGTAATTTTAATTAAATAACTTATAGAGGATTTATTAATTGTAGAAAAATAAAATTTCTTTTTCTTTTAAACCCTCCCAACCAGAATCAATTAATAATTGATCTAGAGTTTCTTTATCAAAATGCTTAGAACCTGTTTTAACGCATCTATTTCTCATTGATTTTTTGACTCCGCTTCTTTCCCTTTTATTTTCTTCATTCATAATTCTGTTGTAAAGCTCAAGCATTTTAGTGGGAATTGGGGTTCCATCCAGGTCAATCCCATTTTTAATTGCTTCATCAACTGCTTGCATCCCAATTTTTTTCATAAATTTAAATTTATTTCTAGAAAATATTTTATAAGGAAAGATATTAATTTCTAAGGTTTTGAATAATTAATTTACTGATTTTGAATTTCCTTTAATACTCTTATTGCCTCTTTTATATGTTCTGGACCATTTAACAAATCTCTAAATATATGTTTAACAAAACCGTTTCTATCAATAACATAGGTAACTCTTCCATCCAAAAAACCAAGTACTTTTGGTACTTTGAAAGCTTTTCTTAGTGAATCATTTTTATCACATAGCAAAGGGTATTGTAATTTATTTTTATTAGCAAATGCCAAGTGGCTTGAGGAACTGCCATTACTTACTCCCCAGACTTGGGCTCCAAGAACTTTAAAAAGGTCATACTTATCTCTAAATCCGCAAACTTCAATAGTGCAACCAGGGGTATCATCCTTGGGATAGAAAAATAATACTAAAGGGGTTTTTAATCCATTATTTGTTCTTTTAGTCCCATTTTGGTCTAGTAAAGAAAATTGTGGAACTTTATCTCCAATCTGCAAAATAGTTTCTATAAATCTCTATCTTAGAACTAACTAATATTTTTCTGTGACCAAAAACAACAAAGGATTGGATAAAATTTTTATACATTGTTCCAAAAGATACCAAAAGATTCTTGAAATTTACTAATGTTATTGCAAATATCTATTCATATGGAATTTGCTATTTACATTTTTTTATTTCTCATTCTCTTTTTGGGCGTGCTTTTTAATTTAAAAATAACTAATACCAAGAGAATTAATGAAATAAGAGAAAAATTTAAAAAAATTACAACTGATACAAAATAATTTAATATCTCAAAATAATCTTTAGAATTCTATTTTTTCATTTGGGGTAAATACAGAACAGTAATTACTTACTATATTTTCTAAGTCAATTTCAGAAGAATTCTTAGATTCTAATTTTAATTTTTCTATAGCTTGTTTAGCATCTATCTCCCTAAGACGGAACCTAGCACATGTATCCAAGACTCTAAACATTTTTGTAGTAACAGCCTTTGATTGAGGTATAAAGGCAAATAAGAAAAAAATAGATAATAAGATTTTCATCATATTTAAATAGTTAATTACATTCTTATAATGAAATTTAGTTTATAGAAGGCCGATTTTAAAAAATAAGAAAGCAAACAATAATTGAAAGTAAAATATGATTTCTTATTGAAAAATCTAGTTACTGATAAAAAAATTTTTTAATGGATTATTTTCATCTTATAAAGTTTTTATGTAAAATTAAACTTAATTAACTAATAGATATTGAGACTATTAATAAGCATTATTAAAAGGCACAAAATTCTTATTAAGTGGTACCAAGAAAAATTAAAATTAAGTGATTATCAATTACTTTGGTTAGTTTTTTTTAAGGGCATACTAATTACAATCATTTTTCATAAACTTTTTTAAAGAGTAACAAAGCTATTTTATAAAAAGATATTTTCAAATCATTAGATTATATTAAATAGTAAGTTTTAATAATGAATTAAGTAGATTTCTATCATGAATATCTTTGGAGTAGGTTTGCCAGAAGTAACAGTTATTTTAATTCTAGCTCTATTAATTTTTGGCCCTAAGAAATTACCAGAATTAGGAAAACAACTTGGAAAAACATTAAAAAGTCTAAAGAAAGCATCGAACGAATTTCAAAATGAGATAGATCAAGTAATTAATGAGCCAGATAAAGAAGATTTACCAAAATCTTCTCAGAAAAATATTATAAATAATCTTGATCAAGTAACTAAAGAACCGGAGAAAAAAAATTCATCAACATCAGATAGTAATGATAAATGAGATAATTCAGAGGCCAATTACGCCTATCGAAGAATTTGAAATCGCATTAAATAAAGCAGAACTTTCAGATGATGATTATGAATTGATTGACTACATCAGATACACCAGTGTTTTTACCCAACCAAGTCTTGTTAAAGATTTAAAAAGGCCATCCAAACCACCTCTTCTTACAAATCTTTGCCAAATATGCAGGAAAATTGGATCAGAGATGCCTGAGCACTTTAAAAAAGTAATTGATTGGTCAATTCAAATGAGTGAACATAACACAAGATGGGATGGCCATCTCATATGTGCGGAGGCATTAAATGTTGATAATATCCCAATAAGTCCTTCCCATGGAACATCCTTGTTTGATGTTCTTGTAGTACACAAAGAATTGTTTCTAGGTTTTGATTAGATAAAATTATTAATCATCCAATGTAACTGAATCAGTATCAATTACGTCTGCAGACTCTTCATATTTGCTTCTTTTGGTATCAATGAAATTATTAATAGATGCAACGAAGGGAAGGGAGCCTCTATAAATAAAAATTGAAGTTGGTAAAGCACTCAATAATCCAACTAAAGGATTTTTGAAAAGTAATCTTCCTGCTTTGATATTGAATAAAATTATCAGTATTGAGGGAACTAAAACTTTAATTACTGTTTTTAAAGCCTCAACCCAACCAACACGATATATCCACCATATCAAGACTATCCCAACTACATATAAAAATAAGTAAGTCATGTATTTAATATAGTGTTTATTTAGTTTGGGTGGTCTTTACAAAAAACAATTTAATTTTTTCTAAGGCTTTAATATATATTTAGGCGTAAACGTTAAAATGAGTTTCTCTGAAATAAGAAAATTTTTAAAACAAATGCAGTCAGAAGATAATTTAAGAAAGGAGGTTACTTCTTCTGCAACCGCTGATGATGTAGCACTGATAGCCCAAAGACTTGGCTATAAATTTTCTGGTGATGATCTTTTAAGATTTAATGGCCAAAAAGTGGATAAAGTTACAGTCAGAAAAGTTGATCATCCTGGTGAATATCACTAAAAAGTCAAGACTTAATCCAAATTGCGAGTCCTCCACCTTTTCCTCTGGCACACATCCAATTATTTTCTTTACTTATAGCTATTAAGGAGAAAAAAGGCATTTGATTTTCATCTGTTTTTTTTAAAGGTTTATTAACTAAGGTTAAACTTCCAATATTTATTATTAGATTCTCGAAGAAAAAGGGCAAAAGAGGTCTCGTTCCTTTTAAAGATGCTTGCCCACAAAAAACAATTGATAATATCCCGAAACTAATTGAATTTTTTATCTTAAACTCAAAGTCATTATTTTGAATATTATTTTTTTTTAATTCTAATTTAGCTGACAATACTTGAAGAATGGAACTAGATATATTATCTATTTCTTTTGATCCTTTCTTCCATACAGAATTAAATTTCCAAGAACCTATTAAATCTTCATAACCAATACCACTTCCTTCTTTTTGAGAAATACTTTCTAAATTTTTTATTTCTTTATATTGTGGAAGATTTTTAGGCTCGATAATCATTTTTTAATATTATTTTTTTTCATATCATAAATAAAGTTCCACATAAAATAACTTACTTCTTTGTTTCATAATATTTCTATAAAAAGTGGATAAAGATACACATACGTAACAAATATTCGCTATTATCTTTACATAAGTTAATTAATTAAATGGATTTTATTTCTAAAAAGCAGGGACATATACCTCTTAAGGCTGTTCCATACATCTTTTTTATCGCAGTTGTTCTTAGCATTACTACAACTACAAACACTTTTGTTTAAAAATTAATTTCTATTATTTTTAGAATACAAAATATCAATAATGAAAAAATATGATGTAATCATTATTGGTAGTGGAATCGGAGGGTTATGTTGTGGATCTATATTATCTTTGTCAGGCAAAAAAGTCTTGATTTGTGAGGCACACACCCAACCTGGAGGAGTTGCACATAGTTTTGAAATGAAAGGTTATAAATTTGAATCTGGGCCCTCATTATGGAGTGGTATAGGTAAATGGCCTACTACCAATCCACTAGGTCAAATACTTAAATTACTAGATGAAAAGGTTGAACTTATTAAATACCAAGGATGGCTAGTCAACGTTCCAGAAGGAAATTTTAATTTAGAAGTAGGGCAAGAACCATTTAAAAAAAGAATAAGAATGCTAAGAGGTGAAAAGTCACTTAAAGAGTGGGATTCATTTGTATCAGAGATTAAACCTCTTAGTCAAATAGTTAGCGAGATCCCTCTCCTTTCTAGTTCACCTGAAACAATTAATTTTTTAGAAATCATAAAATTAGCACCCAAATTCTTACTTAACTTAAATTCATTACCAAAACTCAATGGAGGTTTTGGGAATATTGTCGATAATCATCTAACAGATCCTTTCCTAAGAAATTGGGTAGATTTACTTAGTTTTTTAATAAGTGGGATGCCAATGCATGACACAAATTCTGCTGCGATGGCAACTTTATTTGATGAATGGTTTCAACCTGAATCCTATTTAGAATATCCAAAGGGAGGCAGTGAAAGCATCGTAAAGGCATTGGTTAATGCTTTCAAAAAAAATGGAGGTGAACTAATTCTGTCTTCTAAGGTAGAGAATATAAACTTTAATAAAAATATTGCCTCAGGTGTAACTTTAAAAAATGGTTCCAAATTTATTTCAGACTTTGTCGTAATGAATACTGATGCCTGGACTTCCAGAAAATTAATTCCACAAGAACTCTTGAAAAAATGGAGGCCAAAGGCTAAAGATATAACTAAATGTGGTTCTTTTCTTCATATACATTTAGGTTTTGATGCCTCAGGTCTACAAAATTTACCTATTCATGCAATACACGTTGATGACTGGGAGAGAGGGATTACTGCAGAAAGAAATGTAGCCGTTTTCTCAATTCCTTCTGTCCTAGACAAGGGTATGGCACCCAAAGGTAAACATGTCCTTCATGGATATACTCCTGCCAATGAACCATGGGAACTTTGGGAGAATTTAAACTCTAATGAGTTAGATTACAAACATCTTAAAGAAGAAAGATGTTCAATTTTCCTCAAATCTTTAAGAAAAATAATACCTGATATAGATAGTAGAATTGAGATCAAGTTACTTGGCACCCCTTTAACTCATCAAAAATTTACAAATACCTATTGTGGTAGCTACGGTCCAGCCTTATCAGCAGCTCAAGGGCTATTCCCGGGATGTAAAACACCTGTTAAAAATTTGCTTACTTGTGGGGCAAGTACTTTCCCTGGAATTGGTATACCTGCAGTTTCAGCAAGTGGGGCATATGCTGCTGAAAAAATTATGGGGAAGAAGGAATATAAAAATCTTCTTAAAATAATAGATCTTTAAAAAACATTCAGTAATATTAATTAAAAGATCTTTAGTTAAGAAATAAGAAGAAAAAAAGCAATTCTTTTTGTGGATGATATTCTTTATCTGAATATAACTTTTACTTATAGGTTTTATATGTTTTTCTTATCTATCCCTCAGGCTTGGCATTTAGCTGGTACATGGTCAGAGCAACTACCCAACGATTCAAATCTAATAGGAATGAGTCAAACAGAGCTAATGATGACTTTGCATTCTATCTTCGTACCACTTTTATTAGTAATTTCATATTTTCTATTCCTAAAACTATCTAGAAGCGAATCAAAAAAAGTTAAAGGGTAATTTTGTAGAAGAAACTTTTATTTTGCTGAGCTTCTTCTAACAACTTTTCTTCCAGTTGAAGTATCAACGGAAGTAGAAGTAGCTTTGTCTTTTGTATTTGAATTACTGTCAACATTTTCAATATCACTTTTATCCATTTCAGCACAAACCCCTACTACCATTGCGGCTTGTAATTGATCTGGCAAATCACCAATAGTTAATAATGCTTTTAAAACTAGTTGAAGGCGTGTTTGCCTATCTATTTCTGGCCTGAGTTTTTTAACCGTATTCCAAAGTTCTTGAGTAACTTCTTTCAAAAGTTCACGATCTACAGACAAATTAAAACCTTTTTGTACTTATAATAATCTAACAAAGAATAGGTGTTCTTAAAAATATTTTTAGCAAAACTGAATACTAGTTGAAATTTTTAATTAGGTGAAAGCAAGTTGTATTTGTTTAGGTATATCATTATTTTCTTGCCCATTTTTAGTAGATGTTACATTTTTGAAGGGACTAATAAACTTTTTTTTAATTTTTATCGGAGTATTAGAGAATCTACTATTAGCTCTTGATAGCGAGTTCCATTCTTTTGGATTAAACGTAGCGTAAGGAGAAGAAGATGGAATTTTCATCTTTAATAATACAAGTGTACTAATAATAGTACACTAATACTATTTTGTAAATAAATTACCTGTGCAAGTCATTTATTGGGACAAAATAGTTTAAAAAAATTTATCTATCCACTGACACTCATAAGTTTTTTATATATTTCTTGGTATCATCAAAGACATATTAACTCCTCATTTAAGCAATTCAAAACCAAACCCCTGAGAACCCTTTATAAAGAGAAATTTCTTGAAATTAATATTGACAAGATATTTTGAAATAAGACATCTATAAAAAAATAAGTTATCTATTTTCTAATGCTTTTAAGTAATCAAAAAAGACTAAGAATTCAAGAAATAGTTAGGAGAATATCTTTAGATGAAGAAGTTTCGTTAAAAGAAAGAATATACGTTGGGAAATATGCAAAACATTGCTCGATAATATGTCTTTGGTTAAAAAAAGCAAATAGTATCAGAAGACATGGAGTACAAAGTGAGGGAAGTATTAACGGCTTAATCCAATCTCTTGGAATTGATGGACTAGATGGAGAAAATCATTTCAATCAAAATAAAGATGATATATCTGACTGGTTTGGAGGTTCACCTGATTGGATTAGAAGAAGCTAGAAAATCCCTTAATATTTAATTTATCCATGCATTAGAGAATAAATAAACAGAAACAGCTGAGATAATCCCCCAAAATATCCAAGGAAGTAACTTTATAGGAAACAAGTATTTGTTAGAAAAAGAATTCATAAATAACCTAATACCTAACTAGATTATTTGTAATTTCGAATTTTGAAAATAGGTTTAAATGCTCTAATCACTCAAAATGAGTGATATGAATATTAAAAAAGTAAATAATGTACAAAAATATATTTCAAAACTAATAAAAATAAATTCAAGCTCAAAAGAGTTAAGCAGCTATCTTTTCATTATTAACTTCAAAATCAATTTTCTTGATATTTTGTTCTTCTGAATTATCCCAATATTTAATTAGTCTCTCTAACTCATTAATTCTTTTTTTAGCATTGGCAATCTTTTCAGTTGAAGTCATTTAAAAAATTTAGCTATATAAAATATGCATTAAAAAAAAATTATTTCAAGACTTAATTATGATTTGCTTAAACTTTAACAATATTAATTATTAGTTAAAAGTTTAGACTCCAACCTTTTAAGTAATTATACTTACTTAAAAGCATGGAGGTTTTATGAAAAATTTGAATTCATTTATTCTAAATAATACTGTTAAGGTTCTTGACTTTGTTTATTCTGAAAGGCATTTGCAGAGATTTTGGGTGTTGGAAGTTATTGCAAGGTCTCCTTATTTTGCTTTTCTTTCCGTTCTTCATTTCAAAGAATCACTTGGAATAAAAAATGACATCACAATGTTTTTGATGAAAGAACATTTTTACCAAGCCATTAATGAAACGGAGCACCTAAAAGAAATGGAGAAGAGAGGAGGAGATAAGTTTTGGATTGACAGGTTTTTAGCAAGGCACCTTGTACTGGTCTATTACTGGATCATGGTTATTTATTATTTCTGTTCTCCAACAAATGCTTATGACGTAAATATAAAAATTGAAGAGCATGCATTTAATACTTATACAAAATATCTAAAGGACCATCCTGAAGATCAAAAGATAAAAGAAATTGCGCAAGACGAACTTAATCACGTTCAAGAACTTAATGGGGCCTTAGCGATGATAACTCAATCCTAAATTAAGACTGAAAAATCAAGAAACAATACTGCAAACATTATTGAGGAAGAAATCAAGCTGATTCCGATAATCAATGCGACATAACCTTTACGCCTTGGCAATTTATAAAAGAGTAATCCAATTAATGTTGCAATTATTACGGTAAAAAATATTACAATTTTTTCGGTTAAAGAATTTAAGTGAAGTACTAAATTTGTACTTTCAAAGAGTTTAAGATAATTAGATAAAAAGACTTCGCCTTCAATTTTTTTAAAATATAAGAATGCGCTTAATAGAGCAGAACTCAATAAAGAAAAGACTGCGAGAGCGCTAACTGGTTTAGTAAGCCTATTTATTGTTCTATTGAAACTTACTAATAGAATTAATATGAATAAAGCCATCCCCATTGGTATCAAAGGGATCAAAATAGAAACGTTTATGGAATTTCCCACGAAAGAATTTAGAATTTATTATTAATTTTATAATATTTAAAGACCTAAATTAATTACTTAAGATTTATATAAAACTTTAAATGTATATAGTACCCATTGCTTTCTGTGTCAGTTGATACGAGAATTAAAATAGTAAAGATAAAGTCATGCTTACGATTTCTGAAATTCTTATTGCAAGTGCAATTTTTCTTGGAATAGTATATTGGGAGGTTCAATTTCTATACTCCAAAACTACTGCTACTAAATAATTTCTCTATAAATGACAGATAAGATATCAGAGAGAATAAAACTTAAATAAAATTTAAGAATTCAAACAAACAAAAAAAGGCTTGAATGTGAGAGAATAAACACACTAAATTTTACGGCAAATGGGCGAAGTTCAAATTAAAGACAGAGATTCCTCTCAGCAACAACAACAGCAGCAGCAGCAATCATATCAAGACAGTAGTATTCATTCTGCTGAAACAGAACAGCTGTATTTAAAAATGAAAGAGGGTTGGCTTTAAACTCAAACATTATTTATTTAAATACTTTTGTTAACGAGAACTAATATAAATTTATATATCTAAGAATCAAATAATTTAATTTTTTAGAAACAAACGATACTTTTTTTCTGATATAAACAATTAAATTTTAAAAAAGAATTATAAAAAAAGCATTGTTTAATAGATTAAAACAGTTAGAAAGATTAAATGGGAGAATTGCTATGGGTGGTTTAGTTTATTTATTACTTATAAAATTAGTCATTAGTCATTAGTCATTAGTCATACTGATATCCTTAATCAACTCAAATCTATTTTAATTTAAAAGACCTACTACATTAATTCATTTTAGCCATATTTTTTAATATAGTAATTATTTATAAATTCAAATTTTTTCCATAGCTAAATAATTATTCCTAATTTTTATTAAATTGCCATTTTTAAATTTTGTTTTTACATGATTAAGAAAATAAATATTACTTCGTAGGCGAGACTAAAGACACAGATTCTTATAGTATACTTGTACTATCGCGAGGATTGTGTCATGACCTCTTCTAAAACTTATGAATTTCTTTTCGTTAAGCCTGGTGATCATGTAGTAATCAGGAATGAAAAGCCTCTAGGCAATACTCAAAGCGGTCGCCATGAGTATTGGATTGGGCAAGTGATTAATTGTATAGGAGGAGCAAGAAATCCAAATTCATGGACCTTATTCCAAGTTGCAGATATTGATAATGGAGAGATCATAATAATCAACGCAGATACTGTAGAAAGGATATTAAAAACAGCTGAAATTTAACCTTCTCAAAACCTAATAAAGCAATAACTCTATAAAGTTTCTAGCTATGAAAAGATAAATAAAATAAGAAAATATTATATAATAAAGATTTACTAGCCTAGCTCTAAACAAGCAAGCCCATATACCTGATTCATTGGGCATGAAGGTTGAATGCCTTTATACATTCTATAAGTTTGCGAAATTTCTTTAAAACCCATACTAGATAAAAGATAATTTGCATAAGGATTAAGATTCGAACAGTCCAATAAGATTTGAGCTTCTAGATTTCTAACTAATTTTCTAATAAGTAATTCGGCTAAAGGAGGGGTATCAGCTAGAAGAGGGCCAATTCGCCATCCTTGATTATTATCTTGAAGCATGCAAGGCCTTATCCTCCCAAAGCCATGGCACATGCCATTATTATCAACAAGCGCACTAACATTTCCAAAAGAATTCTTCAGCCAATCATTCAAGAAATGTGGCCTAGGACTCGGTTCTCGCTGAGAATCATATATCAAAACAGATTGAGGGGAAATTTGATTACCTGGGACAACCCTAAAAGCATTATTTTCATCTTTATAAAAATTACCATTTGGCAAATCTTGAATTCCCTCTGATTTCCATCTATTTGTTATCGAGGATTTTTTAAAACCCCACTTTTGATAATCATCTAACCTATTAGGAGCTGCTTCTAAACCAATACAATCAACATCTTTCAAATAATCTAATGCATGTTTCCATAATCTCACTCCATAACCCATATTGCGGAATTCTTTTTTTACGATAAATAATCCTATAAATCCATAGGAAGAATTATATTTAACGCAAGCAATAGAACCTACAGGCTCATCATCAAGACATCCAACCCATATCCCTTTTTTATCAGTATTTTTAAAAATTGATATATCATCAAAGCCAGGCGCAAATCCCTCTAACCTTGCCCAATCAGTAACTTTCTGAATCTCATCATTAGATATTAATCTGATTGAAAAATTTTTCTTCATTAACGATATCTTAACTTAATTAAACAAGAGTTTTAAGATTTTGAGGCAGTAAATTTAATTAATACTAAGGAATTATATTTTCTTGCTTCAAAGAATAAAAATAATAAATCCACTCAGTATTCCCGCGACATGTCCAGATAAGCTGATGTTTGGCAACAAAGAATAAACAATCCCTAAAGACAAGAAAAAAGTCATTAATCTATAAATTTCAATGTTCTTTTTCAAGCCAATAAAAATATTAAAAATATATTCTTTCCCATAAAGAGAGGAGAGCAAAATGAAGGAAAATGTACCAAATATAATTCCACTAAAACCAACCAACAAATGGTTAGGATTATAGAATATAAAATTATCTACTATAAATAAATAAAGAGTCTGAATTGGTATTAATAAAATAATTAGATAAAGGAAAAGAAATATATTCTTCAAATTCAAAGTTATAAAACAATATCTAGCTACAATTATTCCGAATAAATTAGATAATAAATGATTAAAGTCTTTATGTACAAAACTATAACTTAATATCCGATAAGGTTGATTAATAAGATAATTCGACCAATAGGAAAGCTCAGAAACTAAGTAAATACGTTTAAAATTTATAACTATAAATAATAAAAAGCATAAGAAAGAAGGAATAATAAATTGTGCTTCTTTTATTATTGTTTTCAAAATAAAGTATAATTTAATATTATTATTATTTATAAAAAATAATAACCCCTTTTTTGTTTAAGTAATTAATCGATATTTAATATTATTAATCTGATATATTAACTATCATATAAAAATTGTTCTAGATGAATATTTTAGATAAATCGTATAAAGAAAATATTGATGAATTAAAAAATAAAGTAATTACCGGTCAAACAGAGAATATAGGTTGGAGGATCCAACAGATTAGCAAGATTTCTCGACTTTTAGATGAAAATAAAAAAGAAATCATAAAAGCTCTTTTCATTGACCTCGGCAAATCAGAAATTGAAGCTCTTTCAGAAATACTTTTAATTAAAGAAGAAATTTCATTAACAAAGAAGAATCTTAGATCATGGATGCGACCAAAAAAGGTAAAAACTCCAATATATCTTTTCCCATCATTCTCAAAATTAATCTACGAACCTCTCGGCTGCGTTCTGATTTTAGGGCCATATAATTATCCTTTGTTGTATCTTTTAAAGCCCCTAGTAAATATTTTTTCTTCAGGAAATACTGCTGTAATAAAACCATCAGAAAAATGTCCTTCAGTATCTAAATTAATCAAAAAATTAACTCATAAATATTTCCAAAAAGATATTTTATTAACGATTGAGGGGGATTACAAAGAGTCAATAAAACTGGTAGAACAAAATTTCGATCATATATTTTTCACAGGAAGTACTGAAACAGGAAAATCTATTATGAAATCAGCTTCAACAAATTTAACTCCATTAACACTTGAACTTAGCGGAACAAATCCAGTAATCATTTTCAAAAATGCCAATTTAGAAATTGCAGCAAAAAGAATTGTATGGGGGAAATTTTTCAATGCAGGACAATCATGTATGGCGCCTAATCATATATTTGTAGAAAAAGAAATTGAGAATCAATTAATTAAGGAGTTGAAGAAATTTATCACTATTTTTTATGGCGAAAATCCAATAATCTCAAAAAACTTATCTAAATTGCAGAAAAAACAATTTTCCATAACTTCGGAACTTCTCAAAAGATATAAAAAAGAGAAACGTATTTTATTTGGAGGAACTTGTAGTAAAAAAAGAATGAAAATATCACCCACAATTTTAAAAGTTAAATTACAAGATAACAATATTATTCAAAAAGAATTATTTAGCTCTCTTCTTCCCGTTATTGGAATTGACAATAAAGATTCGGCATTAAAAAAGATTAATCAAACTTCAAAACCGCTTGCAATATATATTTTCGGAGGAAATAAAAAAATCCATGATCATATTTCAAAAGTTACAAGCTCAGGCACCGTTTGTATTAACGATGTTATGTTACCTGTGCTTATTCCAAATTTGCCATTCGGAGGAGTGGGAGAAAGTGGAATGGGTAAATTTCATGGAGAGGAAGGATTTAAGAATTTCTCAAATCAAAAATCCATAACTTATAAAGGCTTTTTATTTGATTTAGATTTGAGATACCCCCCTTATGAAAAAGTAATGAATATTATAAAATTCATTTTTAAGATTTAAATTAATTAATTTGGTTTCAAAAGTCTAGCGATTTTAAATACACATATTATCTTTAAGAAATATAGATAAATTAATGAAATTAACGTTTATTTTATTTGCTTTCATTATTAATTTTTTCGATCCTAATTTTATAAAGGCTGAAGAAATAATTGATTCATCAAATAATCAAATAGAAAATACTTCGAAGGAAGAGTCAACTAATAATGAAATATCAGTCCTAAAAAAAATTCATATTGTACAAGTGGGTGATACGATTTCAAGCATCTCAAAATTCTATTCAATAAAAAAAGATTTTATTATTAAATTAAATAATTTAAAAGATGAAAATTATATCTATGTAGGGCAAAATCTAAAAATTTATGATTCGAGTCAAGAAAGTAAAATTAATGAGGAGACAAATAATATCTATCATGTTGTCCAAAAAGGCGAAAGTCTTACAGAAATCTCTACTAAATATGGTTTTAACTCTAAATACCTAATAGAAATTAACAATCTTAAGAATCCAGATTCATTAGAAATTGGTTCAAAATTATTTTTAAGAAAAATGAATATTAATAATCAAAAAGTTACTACTTTAATCAAAGAAGAAGGGATTGATCCATTTATAAGTAAAAAGAAGAAAACCTATGGTCCAGTAACAACTCAACAAAATGGATTAGAGAAAGTAAGTGGTAGAAAAATTTTGAAAGCTCTAAATCAAAATAATAAAAAGATTATTATCTCCATAAAGTGTGAAACAAAAGACTTAGACGTAAGAATTCCTGGAAGAAAATGGAGGGGATGGATTCCTGCTAAAGAAGAATTTGAAAAAAATCTAATAAATGATTTCTGCTAATCGTTTTAATTAATATGTGTGAATAATTTTTCTTTGG
This sequence comes from Prochlorococcus sp. AG-321-E21, assembly GCA_003283415.1. Taxonomy (GTDB): domain Bacteria; phylum Cyanobacteriota; class Cyanobacteriia; order PCC-6307; family Cyanobiaceae; genus Prochlorococcus_A. Next base: position 15,325 of record QBXH01000021.1, read on the forward strand.
ATATACCTTTTGAGGTATTGTCTTATAAGTTAAATCCAAATTTATGACAATTGCAAGAGGCGATTTTGTTCGTATTAAGAGAAAGGAATCATACTGGTACAACGATACAGGGAAGGTGGCTTCTATCGATAAATCAGGGATTAAGTATAATGTCACTGTTAAATTTGATAGAGTTAATTTTTATGGAATAAGTGGTACTGACGGTGGAAACGTAACAAATAACTTTGCTGAAATTGAGTTAGAAAAAGTTTAAAAATTGCCTGAGTTACCTGAAGTTGAGACTGTTAGAAGAGGTTTAGAACAAAAACTCAAGAATTTTATTATCAAAAAAGTTGAGATCTGTAGAGACTCAACTGTTGCATATCCAATCGATAAGAAAGACTTTATTGAAGGTCTTCACAACTCACTTGTATATAAATGGAATAGACGAGGAAAATATTTGATCGCAGAACTTAGGAAAACTGATAAAAATAATATAAATATTGAAAATAAAATATCATTTGTAAACAATGGGGTTTTAGTTGTTCATTTAAGAATGACTGGTTATTTCACTTTTAATAATATTCATACTAACCCTTGTAAACATACAAGGATAAGGCTTTTTGATAACAACAATAATGAGCTTAGATATATTGATGTAAGGAGTTTTGGTCAAATGTGGTGGGTTAGGGACGGATTATTACCAAACAAAATTATTAAAGGTTTAGGCTCACTAGGTCCTGAGCCATTTTCAAAAAATTTTAATATCAGTTATCTGACAAAAATAATTTCAAACAAAACAAGAACTATAAAATCTATTTTATTAGATCAAACAATCGTAGCTGGAATTGGAAATATATATGCAGATGAGAGTCTTTATTCAGCTGGTATATCACCTTTCAGAGAGGCCAGAACAATTAAAAAATATGAATTAAATAAACTAAGGATAGCTATCATTGAGGTTTTAAAAAAAAGTATAGGTGCAGGCGGAACTACCTTTAGTGACTTTAGAGACTTAGAAGGAGAAAATGGTAACTTTGGATTACAAACTAATGTTTATAGAAGAACTGGTAAGCAATGTCGTAAATGTAAAAATTTAATTGAGAGAAAAAAGATCTCGGGAAGAAGTACCCATTGGTGTCGTAAATGTCAGAAATAAAAAAGAGCTTACTTTAAAAAAAGTAAACCCTTTTAAATATTTTACCTGGCATTGAGCTATTTTCTCAAGGGGCTACCCCCTAAATATTTTCGCCGCTTATGCGTTTCACAACCGAGTTCGAGATGGATCGGAGTGGTTCCACATCGCCATGAACACCAGGATAGTGTGAACCTTGAGAACTGCATAGAAAATTTTATATTAATAAAAAGACAATAAATTAAGTTTATTTGGTCAAGCCCTCGGTCTATTAGTACTCCTCCGCTGCACTTGTTACCAAGCTTCGACGTAGAGCCTATCAACGGGTGTTCTTCCCGTGACCTTACTGGCTTAAGCCATGGCAATACTCATCTTGAGGTGGGCTTCCCACTTAGATGCTTTCAGCGGTTATCCACTCCGCACATGGCTACCCAGCGTTTACCGTTGGCACGATAACTGGTACACCAGAGGTGCGTTCCTCCCGGTCCTCTCGTACTAGGGAGAAATCCTCTCAATATTCCTGCGCATACACCGGATATGGACCGAACTGTCTCACGACGTTCTGAACCCAGCTCGCGTACCGCTTTAATGGGCGAACAGCCCAACCCTTGGGACCGACTTCAGCCCCAGGTTGCGATGAGCCGACATCGAGGTGCCAAACCTCCCCGTCGATGTGAACTCTTAAAAGAGATCAGCCTGTTATCCCTAGAGTAACTTTTATCCGTTGAGCGACGGCCCTTCCACGCAGAACCGTCGGATCACTAAAACCGACTTTCGTCCCTGTTCGACTTGTAGGTCTCACAGTCAAGCTCCCTTCTGCTTTTGCACTCAACAACTGATTTCCAACCAGCCTGAGGGAACCTTTGTGCGCCTCCGTTACCTTTTAGGAGGCGACCGCCCCAGTCAAACTGCCCATCAGATACTGTCCGCTTCCCGGATAACGGGTAAGCGTTAGAACCCTAGCTCTAATAGAGTGGTATCTCACCGGTGACTCAATAATACCCACAAGCACTATTTCAACGTCTCCCACCTATTCTGCGCAATTAGAGCCCGAGCACAATATCAAACTACAGTAAAGCTTCATAGGGTCTTTCTGTCCGGGTGTATGTAGTCCGCATCTTCACAGACAATTCTATTTCGCCGAGCCTCTCTCCGAGACAGCGCGCAAATCGTTACACCTTTCGTGCGGGTCGGAACTTACCCGACAAGGAATTTCGCTACCTTAGGACCGTTATAGTTACGGCCGCCGTTCACCGGGGCTTCAGTCGCCAGCTTTGCTAAAAGCTAACCAGCTTCCTTAACCTTCCGGCACTGGGCAGGTGTCAGCCCCCATACATCGTCTTACGACTTAGCGGAGACCTGTGTTTTTGGTAAACAGTCGCTTGCGCCTCTTCACTGCGACCAGCTCTCGCTGGCACCCCTTCTCCCGAAGTTACGGGGTCATTTTGCCGAGTTCCTTAGAGAGAGTTATCTCGCGCCCCTCGGTATTCTCTACCACCCCACCTGTGTCGGTTTCGGGTACTGGCATATGTGTCTTAACGGGTATAGGGCTTTTCTTGGAAGCATGACATCACCAACTTCGCTGCCGTAGCAGCTCGTACTCACGCCTTAGCTCAAGATGTTTTCTCCATCTCTCAAAGCCTCGAACGCTTGAACCAGTAACCAACATCTGGCTTGGCTAGCCTTCTCCGTCCCCCTTCCCAAAACACATCTGGTACAGGAATATTGACCTGTTATCCATCGACTACGCCTTTCGGCCTGACCTTAGGTCCAGACTAACCCTCCGCAGACGAGCCTGCCGGAGGAACCCTTAAAATTTCAAAACATGGGATTCTCACCCATGTTTTCGCTACTCAAGCCGACATTCTCACTTCTATGCCGTCCACGCCCGCTTTCGCTAACGCTTCACCCAACATAGAACGCTCCCCTACCATAAATAAATTTATCCGCAGCTTCGGTATAATGCTTAGCCCCATTCATTTTCGGCGCAGGATCGCTCGACCAGTGAGCTATTACGCACTCCTTTGAGGATGGCTGCTTCTAGGCAAACCTCCTGGTTGTCTGGGCAATCCCACCTCCTTTATCACTTAGCATTAATTTT
>QBXH01000022.1 GCA_003283415.1 Prochlorococcus sp. AG-321-E21
TCCGAGATAAATGTATTTAAAAATTCATGAATTTATTAGCTTCATTCGCCATTGGTGGTTTTAATCCTTGGGCAGCAGGTGTTGGCATTGCTTCTTTAGTCCTCTTTGGGTTAGTCGGTTTAGTCGCAGGACCAAATCTTAGCAAATTTGATACTGAGGAATAGACAAATAATCGTTATTTATTTAGATTGAAAAAGACTCTTATGGAGTCTTTTTTTTTGATTTAAGCAGTTTTAATTTTTTTTTTTTAAAGTAATAAATAAAAACAATTAAATGTTATTAAACCCTTTTGCTCCTTTAGCTTTTATTAAGGTTACATCTCTGAAAGCTACTACATTTTTTCTTCTAGTCCTCCTCATAAAGTCTAATTTACTTAGATTAAAAGGTGGATTGATAGGTGGTCTATTCGCTTTGATACTTATTTCAGGAATATTGGCTTCTACTTCAATTGCACTGGGATCACTAATATACGCTTATAGAATCAAAAACAAATCTGATGATGATAACGTTGTTCAAGATCTTGAGACTGTAAATATTTAATTTTTAATAATTGAAAATATGTGGATTTTTTTAGAATGGTGTGCCAGGCACAAAATGTAATACTAAAAAACCAAATCCAGCAGCAAATACAATTGATACCGCTATTATCAAGAGGCCTGAGGCCATCCCACCATTTTCAAAAGCCATTAGTTAAGTTATTTTTAATAAAAATAATTCATGAATCATAATTAGGTAATTGTGCAAATTACTTAATTCATCCAAATTTGCTGTTTATTGTATATAGGAGTAAAAATATAGATATTAATGAAACGGCTGCACCGAATATTATTAACGGATTTGATTTTTCATTTTCCTTTTTTACAGGAAACTTTTTAGATAAAGATGTATTTTTATCTTTATCTTTGTTAATAAGATTTGAAAAAGGTTTATTCACATTTAAAAACAAATTTAATAAGCTATTTGTTCATTGCTTTAAATAAGCCTTTGTGATAATCAACAATGTTTTGACAACTGGTCACAGGTGTGAATTCCATATGAATTCCAAATTTTGCTCTCCAAGGTGCAAAATGCTCAAAAACTTCCTTGTCACTATAAGCTTTACATAAACAAACTACCCTTCCTTCTCCAGGAGCATGAACTCTAAAAAGCATTTCAAATGTATCAGTTTTGTCAGCTTTGGCCATTTCGCCATTTTCCCATGCTTCTACAAATAATTTATAAGCTTTAACCTGATTATCAATATCTGGAAACTGACAATCCGCAAGATACATTTGCATTAGATTTTTTTTATTGTTCAGATATATTATCTGTCAAAAACAAATTTATTTCTTGCACTGTTTTAATTTGAACATCAATTAGTGATTTATTATTTATGGTAAAAAATGTGACGATAAGATTTCAAGAAATCTTCCAATATCTTTTTTATATAAACTGTCAGTAATTTTTAGAGAGAACAATTCATTTTCATTAAGTTCCTCCTCTTTACTATCAAAATTTATATTCTCTTTAAACGTAATATTTTTCATTAAAAATAATCATTACTATTTAAAATTTAAGCAATTTATCTGAAATGGCAATTATCTTTACAAAATGTTTTGTGTTTTGAGTACAAATACTTAATAGTACTGGTGAAAATATAATCTTTAAAATTAAACTTAAATAAACTTATCTGTGATGTAAAAAATTGTATTTAATGAACTTAAAATTACTGTTATTAATGATGCTAAAACAGGCAATAAATTAAACCATAATTGAGATGTCTTCATGGAAGAATCTATTGGTAAGAATTTACCTACCTTTTTAATTCTTATTTGTAACCAAAAAATTGATAATGGATAAATTACTCTTGAATAAGTAATTAATACAGAAAATAGATATCCTTTTTTTGAATAGAGTATGTATCCTGAAAATAAGTACAGAAACCAAATGAGCATTCTCTGTAATAGTAAGGAATTTTTGTTTTTGTTACTCATTATTTATTTAAAAAATTAAAAATTTTTAATCATTTTAAATCTTTCAAATATTATATTCTTGATAATTATTTTTTCTTTACGAATCATTTCCCAGTTATTTTTTAGAAATAATTTATAACTAATTAAGCTTGCTTCTGTTGTTAAGCAAGTAATACCCTCTTTTATCGCTTCATTTTCTAATTTTTGAAGTAACTCTGTCCCACAACCTTTCCGTTGTGAATCCCCTTTGCAGTATAAAAGGGCAATTCTATCCTTTGGATATCTTGAGGCAAATGCAATTATCTTCTCTTTTTCCTCAATAAGCCAACCTTTCCCTTCCTGCAAAGATAAATTAAAATATTTATTATCCCAAGCTTGGCTTGCCCAAGCTCTTTTTTGTTCTGGAGAATAGATTTTTTCATCTATAGAAATTATTGAATCAAAATATAATTTTTTTAAATAAAGTTGATCTTTTTTGGTAATTTGTTTTAAATTCATGGAGTTTAGTAAAAATTGAAATGTCAAATAAAAATATTGTGGCTATTGGAGGCGGAGGTTTCGGACGCTCCTTAGGTGAACTTAAAATAGAAAAATATATTACATCATTAGTTAAAAAGGATAGACCTAAAATTTGCTTTATTCCTACTGCATCTGGAGATAATGATACATATAAATTAAATTTTTATCGGGCTTTTTCAAAGTTAAATTGCAAAACAAGTCATCTTGATTTTTTTTCAAGAACAGAAAACTTGGAAAAAAAAATTTTATCCCAAGATATTATTTATGTTGGTGGAGGAAATACAAAAAGTATGTTGGCGGTTTGGAAAGAATGGAAACTTCAGAATATTCTGAAAATTGGTTATGAAAAAGGGATTATAATGAGCGGTGTTAGTGCGGGTGCAATATGCTGGTTTGATAAAGGCATAACAGATTCTTTCTGTGATAAATTAGAGATAATTAATTGCTTGGGAATAATAAAAGGGATTGCTTGCCCTCACTTTGATGAAGAAAAAGAAAGAGAACCTTTCGTTAATAAAATAGTTAAAAGCCAAAGAATCGATTCTTGTATTTGTATTGAAGGCAATTGTGCTTTGCACATTAAAAATGATTTTAATTATCACTCAATTAATTTTGGAAATAAAAAAAAGTGTTTTAAACTAATTAACGAAAAAAATAAATTAATTAAAGAATATTTTGAAAATCATGAATCAAATTAATTAGAAAAGCTATATATCTTCGTTTTTTGCAATTGATAATAATTCCATACCCTTATATTTTATAAAAGAAGCTGTCCATATTTGTTTGGATAGATTACCCAAATACTTTAAAAATTGAGTTGTATCACCATCTCTTATCCATTCAGATTTTATAAACGGAAGTTCTTTCTGCATTCTTTTTGGATGCATATGTACTAATAATAAGCCTTTATCTTCAGAAACTCTTTTTAAGACACCTTCGTCACTTCTTTGGAAAACTCTTAGGAGAAGATTTAAAATTACTTCTTCGCCAAGTTTATTCAAATTGCCTTCATCTTCAAGTTCTTCTTTAATTTCTTTGCCACCTAAAGGCATTGCTCTGATGTTATTTTGCTCTATTAATGCAATTGCAATTAGATAATCCTGACTAGCCATATTTTTTAGTAATCTTGTTTAAGATATTCTAACCCCTAGACCTCATCATAATTTTAATTTAATAAAAATAATTTTATTAACAAAAATTGAAAATTATAAAATTATTTTTTTATAAGCCATTCTATAGATTATTTTCTATTGTTTAATAGTATTTTGTTTAAAAAATTTCATTCAATTTAATATGTATTTTAATCATTACTTTTTTCATTCTTAGTTTTTTTTAAGCGCTGCTTGTCGATTTATATTTTTACCAAATTATTAGAAATTCTTTAGTAATATATTTTATAAGTTATCTAAGAAACAATTTTCTTTTAAGGCTTCTTTACCTAATATGTCTAAATTAATTATTAAAAGTTAGACGTAATGATGAAATTTCAAAAATAACTTTTTTATTTGATGAATATTTCCTTTGGTTTCAATTATCTAAAAAATTTTTTTATAATGTATATATGATTAATAATTTAAGATTTGAATTATCGTTTAAAAATATTTTGCAATTAGAAAATCAACTTAATTTTTGTATATCCAATAATATTAATAAAATTAATATCCCATGCAAAGGGTTAATAAAAAAAGAATTTCTAAACGAGGCTTTAACATGTATTGGTGAGAACTATAAAAATCTAGATGTTATATTTCACTATAGTCTCTATCATCAATATACAAAGAATAAAGAAAATTCATATTTAGATTTTTTAAATTTTATAAAAAAATATAAGTCTTATAACAACAATGAGATTCTACTTGTTTCAGGATCTAATAAGAAAAAGAATTTTGAAGTATTAGATGTATTAAAAAATTTACAAAAAGAAAATCATTTAAACATTAATATTGGAATTGCTTATAATCCTTATTTAAAAAATTACTATAACAATGATGAAGAAAGAGTAAGACTTGAAAAGAAACTCTCTTCAAAACTAACCAAATCAATTTGGCTTCAATTTGGAACAGATATTAAGTTGCTTGAAAAAGAAATTGATTTTTTAAAAGAAATTATCATTAATAATTCACCTAATAGAGATGATGGAAGTATAAATATTTTCGGAAGTTTATTAATTCCCTCATTGCAATTTATTTCAAGATTTAAATACCGTCCATGGAAAGGGGTTTTCATTTCAGAGATGTATCTTAATTCTCTTGATGATTTTCGTGCATTTACTGAAGATTTAATAGGAATTTATCTTGATAATAATATTTGCCCAGTAATTGAATCTGATTTTTCTTCAATTAAAAAATTAGAAGATATTCACTCTTTAATGAAAGCATAATTAATTAATGATTATGAGTAATGATATTGTTTATGATATTGCGATTATTGGTGGGGGAATATCATCCTCTGTTTTTGCATCTACTCATTTAAAAAATGGTTTTAAAGGAAGGATAGCGATAATAGAAAACGGTCGAAATCTTGGAGGGAGGTCTAGTACACGAAATAGTTTTAAGAATAGTGGTTGGCAACTTAATCATGGCTCTCCAAATTTAAATATTTGCAACACTAGCAAAAATCTTTTATTGAAAACTTATATTCAAGAATTATTAGATTTAAATATGATTCAATTAGATTCTTCAGATTTAATTGAATTATATGGAGAGAGTTCCAATCAATGTAAATTAAATTATGATTTCCATAGTTGCCAAAATTATATTTCAAGTTCATCGATGTCTGATTTATCAAAAAAAATTATTTCTTATAATAATCTGAAGAATCAAGTTGATTATTACTTTCAAACTTTAATATATAAATTAAATTATGAAAATAATGTTTGGATATTAACTTCAAAAAATGGAAATAAGTTCAAAACAAAATTTCTTGTCTGTTCAAGCAATTTAATTTTGCATAAAAGGAGTTTGGATATTTTGAATATAAGTCAAATCCCCTTGAGGAAGGCTATTCCAGTAAATTACGATAAAAAAATCGATAAAATTATAAAACTTCTTTATGATCAGGAATATATAGAAAGATTAACTTTTTTGATTTATACAAAATCTAATTATGGATATAAAGATAAGTATAAAAAAAAATTTAGATATTTCCTTTTGGATAATTTTCTAGAAGAGAAATTTAAATTTGAAAGGATTATATTTCAAAAGCAAGTTAATAATAAATTGGGAATTGTCCTTCATACACGAAATATTAAATTTATAAATGAGTATTTTCAAAGCAACAATAAACAAAAATTTAAAAATAGTTTGTTAGATAAATTCAATCAAATATTTGATAAAAATTTTTGTATAAATAAACTTATAGATTATCAAGATATTTCTATAATGTCATGGAGAGCATCACAACCGTCTGGTATACGAATACCTGAAAATTTGCAAGTTTGTGAAAATTTTAATTTAGCTTTTTGTGGGGATTGGTTTGATTTAGATGGGTTTGGAAGGATTGAAGGTGCAATACTGAGCGCCTTGAATTTGTCTTATAAGATTATTTCATTAAGTTAGTTAATTTTTTTAGTAAATAATCTATATCACTTTTCTTTTTTAAAACAATTGTTTCTAAATAATATTTAGAATTATATTTCTTTTTATTTTTACTAAATAATTCCCATGCTTTTATGAAGTCTCTTTGTGCATGATCTTTAGTTTTACCTCTTTCTAAAAAATCTCTTTTAACTACTCTTTTTAAACAGGTTTGTTTATTGGCTTTTAATTTAACTAAAATGCAATTATTTTTTGATAATGTTTTAAAAATTTCTTGTGCAAAAATTCCTTCTATAATAATAAATCTTATATTTTTAACATTTTTATAAATTTTTTTTATTGATTTATTCTTAAAATTATATTTGTAAGAGAATCTAGAAAATCCATTTTTTAAAATAAATTCTAGATCTCTACTAAAAAGTTCAAAGTTAAAACTTATTTTTCTATCAAAATAGGAAGTTAGTATTTTTGATAACATTTGGCTTATTATTCCATTTCTATAATAATTATCTGTATTTAAAATAATTCCATCTTTTATTTTTTTTAAAATTATTTTTGATAGTGTGGTTTTGCCACTTCCAGATGGTCCACTAATAATTATTACTTGCATATTCAAAAATTAGTTGAATAATATTGAAAACTTGTATCCTATAATATTTAAGTAAAAATATAAATAATGAGTTGATTTATTATTTTTTTGAAAGTTAACCTCTTAATGATATTTTTGAATTCGATTTTAACTTAAATTCTAAATCTACGGATTTAAATATTTTCTAACTTGATATTTTTATACTTGCACCATAAATGAATATATGACTTAATATGGATGTAAATAAAATTATTTTCTATTATTTCTTTTCATACATTATTATTTATAACTCAAAAAATATTAATGATTTTTAAGCAATTTAGAATTTAACAAATTATCTAATTTTGAATAAATGATTACTAAATTTTTAAGTAAGATTAAATCAATTCTTTCAAAGAGTAAGAATTCTTCTGAAATACCCTTACCTAAAAAAACTGCATCTAAAACTAAAAAGAAATCTGTCAAATCTTCTAAGACCTCAAAATCAAAAATCAAAAAAGATAACCCCAAAAAAATAATTGAAGATTTAAAAGCCATCCCTGGTGTTGGTGCAAAAAGTGCAGAAGCTTTTTATAAGGCTGGTTTTAAAACTCCTAAATCAATTACTTCTGCAAAGGATGAAGATTTGCTTGCAGTACCCGGAGTTGGAATTAATCTTGTTAAAAAATTAAGGAATTTTAAATAAAAAATAAATATATATCTTTATTTTCATGAAGAGATATTTTCGTTTTTTACTATAATATTTAATATATCTGATTATTTATTATTTTTTTGTTTATTGTTTCTAGATTTAAATGATAAAAAAATTTAATAAATTATCTTCTTCTTGCCTTTCTTCTTTGCTGTAATTTTCTCTTATATTTTTCAATAGGAGTTTCATGATGTCTCAATCTCTTTAAATCAGCAAATATTCCTGATTTTGAGACTTGTCTCTTAAATCTTCTAAGGGCAGATTCAATACCCTCGTTTTCTCCTACAGTTACTTGAGTCAAAATTTAACAAATAAATATAATTATATCATTTCAACAGTACTATTAATGATTGTTCTAAGGGAAATTTGATAATAATTTTAAAAGCTTATTTACTTTGTACCCAATTTAAAAAATTTTTTTTTGGATCTTTAATATCTTCTAATGTTTTAAAATAGTTTCTTGACCAATTTTCCTTTGAAAGGCCTACGAATAACATTAAATTTAGAGGATATTGATCACTATCTGAACAATTTCTAAAATCGTCTCTAAATAAAAAAATTTCTTTTTTTAGAGCAATAGAAATTCCTAGTTCTACCATTACACCCTCATCAGGAGGGTTACCATTAACAATTGCAAAAATACAATCACATGACTGCAAATCATTGAAATTTGTTTTAGCTAGTTCGTATGCCCAATTATTTTTATTCGTTATTAAATGCTTTGTTCTCTCAAAAGGTTCATAAACCTCAACATTTAGACTTTGAAAAATTGTAATGAATTCTGGTAATAAATTTTTTGTTTGTTTTGAAAATCCATAGGGATTAGCTAAATATAATTTCTTTTTTTTCACTTTGGATCTCTTTTTCTTTGATATTCTTTTTCTTCAATAAGCTCATCATTTTTATTTTCCCATGGAAAGACTATCCATTCTGTTTTAAGAGAGGTATTTACTGTATTCCACCAAATGGGTTTCTTTTTACTTACTAGGACAAAGAAATATGCACCTTCAATATTTTTAAAATTGTTTAGTGTGAAGCCAGTTTCATACACATCATCAACTATCAATGAATTTTTTACTGGCTTTTCAATTAGTTTCACATTTAATTTATGACTTAAAGCCACGGCGAGACATAAGCCACCTCTTGGAACTCCATAAATACCAGAAAATTTTAGTTTTTGGCATTGATTAACAATATAGTCAACACTTTTATCAAATTCACTCCATGTAAAATACTTGGTCATTCTAATTATTTTTATTTTCAATTATTGGAGCAAAGTTTGAGGCAATTACGCTTAACAGTGCCACCACTTGCTCGTTAGGGCAATTAGTCTCTTTTTTTAATTTTTCGCAATTCTTGATTATATTTGAATATATTTCTTCAACTATACCGTTCATTTGGTCTTGATTAAATGAATATGAGTTGTTCATATTTTTAATGATAAATATTTTTTATTTTACTTGAATATTAATTAAGTAAACATTTGTTTTCGAAAAAGATGAATCTATTTCCACATTGGCTCATTTAAACTATTTTTTTTTAATGAATTTGGCTTGTAGTCATGTAGATTTTCAATTTCCATAGCCCACTTTTTTGAATCTCCTTTTATGCTCTCGCTATTAATTAAATTATTTAATGATACTCTTTGTCTTATTTTAAGAAGACCGATACAAATTTGCCATATTTCCTTATTTTTATATTTATCTAACCAGAAATCAAATATGTTTTCTACATAGTTTAACGGAATATTAAATGAAATTCCTCTGGGTGGTTTATCTAATGAAAAATTATTTTTTTTTAAATCATTGATAATATTATCCAAATTCAAGTTTATGGCATTAAGAATTTCCTTAGAAGATTCATGTCCAATAAGTTCTTTTCTGTGACACTCTAAAAGGGTTTTATCATCAAGTATTTTTGAATCACTATCTTTGACTCCAATTAGCCAAAAACCCTCATCATTTAGTACTCCACTAGCCAAAAAAAGAAATAAATATTTATTTTCCAAAAAAAAGCATACTCTCTATTAAGTTTTAGCATCATAAAGACAATAAATAAAATATTTTCTACTGAATTACATTAAATTTATTTTCACGAATTTAAAAAAGTATTGATATTATTAAGTTTTACGATGTTCAACTTAAACGAGTTAAGACTAATGTTTACTGATCCACTTGATCTATTAGTAACTTACATAAACCTAACTTTACTTAAAAATAAAATTATAAAAGTTATTTTTTCTTAGGAAATAATTTTCCGATTTTTTCTTGTTGCAGAGATTCTTTTTCATTTCTTATTTTTTTATCCTCTAATGATTCTTTGTTAGTACTTACAGCATAAATAATATAAAAAATCATTCCACTAAAAACTATCCCTATAAATAGAATAATAATACCAATAGGCTGTGTAGGACTAAAAATCTTGAGATCTAATGCTGTATTTAAAAAAATTATCATCAAAATAATAATTAATTAAAAAACCTTTTTTTAATTCTAGTTAACTTTTTCATAACCATAGTAGGTTTCACTATTGTTATTTTTATAACCTATTGCGGCTTCTTCTGGATTTTGAGAATCAAACTTTCTTGCTCTGGAATTTATTAGAAAAAATGGAAAAATTGCAGCTCCAACAAAGAAATGCAATATTAAGAAATCAGAAGGTAATCCATTTGTCCAATCCGGAAAGAAAAAGAGTGTCATAAATAAATGGTCCATATAATTAAATCCAGATTTACTTATAAATATTATTACCTAGTTCTATCTGTAGCTATTTATATTTAATAAATTGAAATTAAAATTAAAATTATTTTAAAGAAATTTATTTATATTTTGAGTTTTTAAAAATTAAAATATTATTACTTATAATGTCAAGTAATTATAAATAAAGAGATTTGTTTAGGTTATTTTTTAGCACTGTATTTATTGTGGTTGTTTTATTAAATCCATTAATTGCATTTGCATCTCATAGCTCTGACCCTACAGTTAGTCTTCTTCAAAATAGGATATCAAGAAATTTTTCAAAAAAGTTTTGTAGTGCAATACAAAATGGATTGTCCAAGGATGAGGCTATGACATCAGCTATTATTAAGACTGAAAATATTGTTTCATTTTCATATAATCCTCAAAAAAAATGGATTGAAAAAGCTGATTTAGCTAATCAAATTTCTATAAAGGTCATAAACGATTGCGGGTGGTCTTTTGGATTAATGGGCAAAGAGGGGATAGACTATTTTAAATCATATTTTTTAGAAATCTATGATAAGACAACTCCTAATAAGAAATTATCTAGTTAAAAATTTTTTATGAATAATATTTCTGATAAAAATGTATTAATAATTATTTTGGGAACTATTTTTGTGATTTTTGTTTTAATTTTTTCAGTAAAATCACCAGAAAGAAAAGTAATTGAATCCCCCATAATGTGGAAAGAAGACTTTTCTTCAATTTCAATCCTTGATATGGATTTAAAAAATTTTAAAAACTCTTTTATTGCCTAATTATTTATTTATTTTGAGGATATTTTTTAATGATTAACAATATAAATATATTTGAATTCAAATTAATAAATGTTTGAGTTACTTTTGCTTTTTTTAGGGTAATTGTAATTACAAATTATTTTATGTAGTTTAATAAGACTGATGCTAATTTTAAATCATCATTAAACCATGCTCTAATTGCCATGGACCTTCTAGGATCATAGAATTTTTGTCTCCGGTACCAATTAAGTACCTCAGTATCTGACTTATTTCCATTGCAGGATAAACAACAAGGAACGCAATTGCTTGTTTTACTTGCTCCTCCTTTTGACTTTGGGTGTATATGATCAAGTGATTCTGATGGTTTACCGCAATAAATACATGTATTTTTAGTTATTTTATGGAGAGAATCTCTCCAGCTTTTATTGCTAATTTTAGGACATAGTTGATCAAGATAAATTGCATCTTGCTTATGCATAATAGTCTTGATAATTGAAATCATAATAACAGTTTTTCTTAAGTTGTGAATAACTTAAAAATTTCAAACTATTTAATAAATAAATAATGTTAGTATCATGAAAATCTATTTAGATTTTTAAAAAGTAATCATTATATTTATTTTTATTTTTATCAACTTCTATGTTTTTACAAATTAGTAACGACTTTAATTTTTATAATAACTTTTCAATATTTATAATTTCTTTTATCTCTAATACATTTTCAGCAACCGCTGGGGGAGGTTCTGGATTAATTCAATTACCTGTTTTAATTTTATCTGGAATACCCTATTATCAGGCTCTTGCTACCCATAAAGTCGCTACTGTTGCTTTAGGTTTAGGAGGATCAATCAGGAATTATAAGTCTCTTACAAATGATATTTATGTTTTATGGCAAATATTATTCTTTGGAACGCCTGGAGTTATTTTGGGCTCATCTATTGTTAAATCTCTTTCTGAGCAATATCTTTATTTAATACTAGGACTTTTTTCAATAATCTTAGCTATGTATTCTTTTTGTAAACCTAGCTTTGGGTTGAATTCGGTCGATATTAGGGTTAATCCAAGGTTAAAATTTCAATTTATAATACCTATTTTTTTAATTGGAGTCCTTAACGGTTCTGTATCTTCTGGAACTGGTTTATTAGTAACTATCTTATTAATAAAAACTTTTCAAATGGACTTTCTTAGAGCTGTTAGTTTGACTTTCTTTACAGTGGGGATTTTCTGGAATGCTATCGGTGCTTTTGTTCTAAGCAGGATTGGTTCTATACCAATAAATTTATTATTAATTCTTATATTAGGATCTTTTACGGGGGGTTATTTTGGGGCTCATTTATCTAATTTAAAAGGGAATAAATTTACTAAAAATATCTTTACTGTGATATCAATGCTTGTAGGAGTAAGTTTATTAATAAAATCAATTGGATCAATGATATAAATCAACTTATGGAAATAGCTAAAATAGCCGCTGTTGTTATAAAAAGGCCCACTGATGCAGTTACAGTTAATAGTGAAAAATTCATCTTCAGAACAATTTACAAAAATATTAATTATCTTTTTAGATTGAAGTTGTATTAGAAAATACGTTTATAGAGGATTTTATTTGTATTATTTCAAAAGTTAATTGAGAAAAAAAAAGGTCTCACATTTGTGAGACCGAGTGATGGGGAACCTTATTTTTAAACCAATTTAAATAAAAATGCAACCCCCCCATCGATGGTGGATTAAAAACACATTGGATACGCTACGGGTAGTGTCTTTTAGAATTATTTTTAAAGAATCTTATAATGGAGATAATGTTTTGTAATATTGTCTATTTTTATACATTAAATAAATTTTGAATTTAAAAATTTTAACTATGCAAGCTTGTTAAAGCTAGGATTCAATGTATTATTCGTAAAAGCGATTAATAATTAACAATTTAATGATTGAATTAACTTTGCTTACACTCTTGAATTTTGTTGGAGATAATTTCTGTAAATATAGAAATGTAGGTCACGATAATTATAAATCTTTACTTCTTTCTTATAGTGATGCCAGTGAAAAGTTTGGCCCATTAGAAGTTAAAAAAGTAATTGAAAAATCAGATAATTTTAAAGTCGCTGCAATTGCAGTTGCTGCTATTAAGTGTCCTCAGCATATTATGGAATAATGAAATTCGAAGTTAAAACTCAGAATGATGACCTTTCGAAATTTTCATTTTCTGTCTTTTTTTCTTTTGTTTTTCTCTCATTTATGTTAGTTCTAACTAATATTTCAATTAAACTTAGTACGATTTCAAGACATTATGAAATAAATTATCTTTGTAATCTCCTTATAATTGAAAAGTCAGCATTGAATTTCAAAAAATTATCAAATTTAACCAATCAAAACAGTAGGCAAAAAATGTGGGATTTATGTAGAGAAATTGTTAAATAAATGTTAACTAGAAGCTGAGGTGTAATATTTCAGAGCAAATAACCAAAACCTTCTTGAAACTATAAAAAATATTCCAGAAACTATTAGTTCTAATAATATCTCCCATATTTGGGCCGTACCTAGAAATACTTCAGAGGGAATAGTCGTTATAAATGCTATTGGAACAAAAATACTAAAGAATATCCTTAACGAAAAGGAAAAAGAATTCAAAGGAAATCTTCCAATATAAAGAAATGATCGTAAGACTTCTGTAGCGTTCCATGTTTTTACAAACCAAATTGTCGTTGTTGAAATTAAAAACCATAAGCTATATAAAATTACAATAGAACAAAGCAATGTACTCAGGGACAATAATAAAAACTCTATATTTATATTTATTTGATTAATACCTATGCAATAAAATAGAAGAGCAAATCCTAATATTATTTCTAAAAATCCAGATGGTGCTATTTTTTTTAAGGAAATAAAAAATTGACTATCGATTGGTTTAAGGAGAACAAAATCTAAGGTACCTTCCCTGATATGTTTCACTATTTCTGTAAGATTTGGATTGAACCATGTATTAGTAATTCCATTTAAGATTGTATATATCCCTTGAATAATTAATGCTTGTTCAAATCTCCATCCTCCTATATTATCAGTATTTTGGAAAAATATAGTTAAGAGAAATATACTACCTACCAAGCTTAGAATTGCAGTAACAAAATCAATTATTACGTTAGTCTTATATTCCAATTCTGAAGCTAAAGAAGTATATGAAAATATTGAATAAATTTTTAGATACTTTTTTATATTCATGAACCCATTGCTGTATATTTTTTTGTTCCCAGAGACCATATTTTTGTAAATATAGGGAAAAGAGCTGCAATCCAAAGTAACTGCATAGCGAACCCGGACATTACGTTTGTATTATTTCCAGATAATAAATTTGCTGGAAAGTCAATTAAGTAAGGGAATGGAGTTATATATATCCAAGATTTTATATATTCTGGGAATGAAACTACTGGTGCTAAAAGTCCTGAAAGGAAAAGTGTTGGGATAAATAATAACCTTTCAATCGAAGAAGCCTTTTCTGTCCAAAAACACATACAAGCGATAATCGATTGAATCAGAAATTGAATTAAAAAAGAAAAAAATGTAGAAACGCATGATAATAAGAAAATGCCTAAGCTTGGAATCCATGTACTTTCTGGATTTAATATAAAAAAAATTAACGCGATTATCATGGCAAAAGGTAATCGTGTAATCTGTTCTGCTATATGTTGAGCAAAGTATCTAAAAAATGGGTTTAAGGGTTGAATCAAATATGGGGAAATTTTCCCTAAAAGAGCGTCTTCTTCAAAAGTAAAGACAACCCAAACTACTGAAAATTGCCTCACGAAGAACGCACTTAAAAAATATCTAGATAGCATTACATTACTTAAATTAATAGATTCGTTTAAGTTGTTATTTGTCCATATATTGAGCATGAAAAAAGGAATTATTCCCGATATTGCCCATAAAGCAATTTCTACTCTGTATTCCAACATATTTGAGTACTGTACTTTTAATAAAGTTATTAACTTATTTTTATTTAAATTAAACATTTATACTTTTTCCTTTACTAAAATATTCCCAATTATTTCGTCAACAGGAGGCTCATTTATGAATATATCTTCGATACCATAGCTCTTAAAAATCTTGTTTAAAGTAGATTTAATAGTATCTTTTTTAATTGTTATTGTAACTTCTTTTTGATTTTTATTTTTAATAATATAACCTGATTTGCTTAATTCTTTAGCATCTTTATCTGTCTTACAAATTATTAGGATATCTTTGACAGGAGATATCTTTTTTAATAGTTTATCCAGTTTCCCATCATAAGTTATACATCCTTCGTGAACACATATTACTCTCTTGCATAAAGATGTAATATCCTTCATGTAATGACTAGTTAGACAAATTGTTGCATCCGTTTCTCTATTATAAATTTGAAGAAATTTTCTAAGATTTCTTTGAGCATTAATATCTAAGCCTAGCGTGGGTTCATCTAAAAATAATATATTTGGTTTATGTATTAAAGCTGCTAATAACTCTGATTTCATTCTTTGACCTAATGATAATTTCCTAACAGGTATATAAAGTTCTTTCTCAATCTCAAGCATATCTGACAACTTTTTGATTCTTTTTTTTGCTTCAAATTTCTCTATGTCATAAATTGCGGCATTTAAGTAAAAAGATTCTATTGGAGGAAGATCCCAAATTAATTGTTGTTTTTGGCCCATTATTAAAGTAATATTTTTCAAGAAATTAGACCTTCTTTTGTACGGTAAGTATCCAGCAACCGACAATTCACCTTGACTTGGATAAATTAAACCACAGAGTATTTTAAGAATAGTAGTTTTCCCTGCCCCATTAGCTCCAAGAAAACCTACTATTTCCCCCTTATTTATTTCGAAATTAATATTTTTTATAACCTCAACACTTTTTGTCTCCCTTTTAAAAAAATGTCTAAGTGTACCTTTTAATCCAGGTTTTTTGGAAGAAATATCAAATGATTTTGATAAATTTGCTACCTGAATAATACTCTCTACCATATTTTTTTATAAATAAATAAATTTAATTTTTGAATTCTATAAATTTTAAAAATTTTAATAATTACATTTTTGAATATCAAGATTAATTATAAAATATCTTTTGCTGAAACAATAAGCCAAGTAATAAAATTAACTGGATTCAAAAGTTCACTGGATTTAAACTTAGGTTCGTAATTAAGATTATTGACAGTATTTAATATGAAATTATTATTTTCATTTTTATTCTCTTCTATTTCTATTATTTTCCCTTTCTTGTCAAGAAGTTGTATTTCATTCTCAAAAAACCACTCATATTTCCCATTTGTTAAGTTTACGATTACACCGATTCCCATACCATCTGTAATTTTAAAATCACTTATAGTACATTCTGATGAAATGTTTATTGCTTCAATAGTTTCTTTTGATAATCTATCTTTTGAAAGTTCTAAATTAATCTTTACAGAATTTCCTATTTTTACTTTATCAAAAATTGTCATTTATATAAAACTATACTTATTTGATTTTTATTATTGCGAACAAGATTTGTATTCATATTCTTATCATTATTGATTTGAGTTTTTGAATACAGCTTCTAAAATTTTTTTAATTGAAATTGCTAATATTCTTAAGAAAACAAAGCTTATTCCAACCCATCCTAATAATACTGAAATTGATAATAAGCTTGAACTTAGATCTCCTTGTAAAAATTCCTGCATAAAGGATGAAATATTTTAACTGTAATTTATTTTTTTAGTTTATTAGTTAATTTAATATAAATGCTTATAAATTATTGTTATTTAAATGAATTTAACTCATAGATTGGATGATTTAATTTAATAGGCTAGTATATCTATATGTAGTGATTATTAGTTTGGAACTCTCTTTAAATTCATATTTAGGAATGTTTTTAATCCTAGTTGGCTTAATAGTGCGAATAGATTTTAAATTTATTATACAAAAAGATTTATAAGTTTTTTCTTCTTAAGTACAAAATTTTATTTAGCTTTTTAGTTTTACAAAAAGTTTGCAAATTTGATATCTTTGAAAAAGCTTTAGAAATATTTTGATTTTAAAATTAAGTTAACTTTTAAATTTTATATGTTTAATAATAACTGAAAGTATAAATTATTATCATGAATGATGATTTGGAAATCTTTAATTATTTTGTAGATGATCTACTTTCTTCGGAGGTGAATTTATTGCATAATGAGCTTGATCTTCTTTTGATGCAGTATATTTTTAATTCTATTGATCTAGATTTATTAAATGATATGAAAAGTCGTGAAGGTATATGTTTTGCCTTATAGTTTTAATAATGAAGTTTTTTTATGAAAAATTTTGGGTCCCTTTCTTTGGAGGGATTTTATCAAAGTTTGTTTTCTTAATAGAAGGTAAAAAACAAAAAGTTAAAAAAACAAGAAAGAACACCATTGATTGAATAAATTTTTAATACTTTCTAATAAGTATTTGTTTATTGATATATATTGAAAGCAACAAAACATCTTTCTTTTATTCAATAATTTATGCATGGTTGAAGTATCTAAAGAAATAGTATCTTAACTATTAAAAAATAAATGGATAAAAATCATTCTTTAAAACCATATACCGTTCACTACAGAGATTTTAAAAATCTAAGATTAGAAAATTGTTATTATGCCTTAGATGCATATGAAGCAAGAACATTAGCTATGGAGTTCAATAAATATATACATGATCATCCTAATAGTATTGATTTAATAAGATGTGAAAAGTAATATCTAACAAATATATTTTTGAAAGCTTTAATTCTATACACTTAAAAATTTATCAATAACTGTTTGGCTTAATTCACTTGTATGGCCACTTGCAACTATCCCTCCTCTTTGCATTGCATAGTATCTACTTGCCTGCCTAACAAAGTGTAAATGTTGTTCAACTAATAAAACTCCGATTCCAGTTTCTTTAATTATGAGATTTATAGCTTTTTCAATATTTAAAACTACATTTGGTTGAATTCCTTCAGTAGGTTCGTCTAATAACAATAGTTTTGGTTTACCTAATAGTGCTCTAGCAATT
>QBXH01000023.1 GCA_003283415.1 Prochlorococcus sp. AG-321-E21
ATTAGAAAAAAGAAAGCCAGTTTCAGAAGAATCTTTTTCTAGAATTTTGGAATCCTATGCTGTACAACTATGGCATGGCGATATAAGAAAAGTATTAACTCCCGCTTCTATCCATGCTCTAGAAAATATTAGTTCTGATACTGATCCTGATATGTTTATGCTCAGCGATTTTGATAATTTTATTGAAGAAGTAGTTTTTATGACCTTTGAATGGACATCAACCATTGAAGGTTTAAAAGATTTCTTGCTTGATAGGATAATTAATGAAGATGAGAGTCTTATTGACTTTAAATGGCGTATAGGAAAATTTGGAGAAACTTTTATATATGATGGCGAGGCATATACTCACGATTATGAAGATAAAGAATCCTTTTTAGAGGATGTAAATTATTCTCAAGTAATCAAAATACTCGAAAAATGCTGGAGTAGGGCTTGTAAAACTAAGGAAGTCTTTCCAAAAGACGAGGCAATGAATGATAGAAGAAATGGATTTATCGCTTGGGAATAAAAATATATGAAACCAGTTTCAAATAATGCTTTTAGTGATGTATTAATTAATTATTCTGATTCTCTTTGGGATATGACAATAACAACGCATACTGGGCGAACAGAACCAGCTACTTTAATTTCACTTTTGAATATTGGTAACTTCGTAGATCCGAAAAGAACTAATCCAGATAAATTTGAAAACTTTATTGAAGATATGGTTTTAAGAATGTATGAAAATACTTCAACTATTAAGAAATTAAAAAAATACTTAGAGTTCAAACTTAAAGAATGGCCAGAAAGTGAAAAGGCTGTTTGGTGGAAAATTGGGGAAAGTTGGGAGATAAAGGAAACAGGACAAAAAGGGGATTGTTATTATCCGGATTCTGAATCTTTCCTAGAAAACGTTGATTATAATTTTGCAGTACAGATAATAAAAAAATGCTGGGAAAGAGCTTGTTCTACAGGAGAATTATTCCCAGAAGGCGAGGCGATAAAAGATTATGCTAAAAATAATGTAAATGGATGGATTCTGGATTAATTGAATAAATAGGATAAAAAAAGAGAGCTAGGGCTGCGCTACTGCCCGCCTGACAGTACACCTATTAAATAATGAGACTAACAAACCTATTTTCAATGCTTTAAAAGTCTTAGATTAAGACTAGATTTTCAAAAACAACCAATATTTTGTCCAATATTTTCTCACCTTATGTCCAAGACTAATAAGACTTGCTAATAGTTAGTAATTGACAGTCGATCTACAATAAGAGGCAATTAGCTCCATGGATAATATCTTATATAAATGAATAATAAATTAGGAATACTTAAAAACGTAAATCTTAGAGAAGCATGGAGTCATGAAGCTCAAGATTTCACTCCTTGGCTTGCAGATAATCTTGAATATCTATCTAACGAAATAGGTATTCAATTAGAACTTGAAGGGCAAGAAGTAAAAGTAGAATCTTTTTCGGCAGATATCATTGCTAGAGATCCTCAGAATGACAGAAGAATATTAATTGAGAATCAATTAGAAAAGACTGATCATACTCACTTGGGACAAATCCTTACTTATCTCGCAGGTTTAGAAGCAGAAGTAATTATTTGGGTAGCTAGTAGTTTCAGAGAACCTCACCTCTCAGCAATTAAATGGCTTAATGAGAATACAGTAGAACCTTTTGCCTTTTTTGCAGTGCAAGTAAAAGCTGTTCAAATTGATAATTCTTCGATTGCTCCAATGTTTGAAACGGTAGCCAAGCCAAATAGTTGGGATAGAAAAATCAAGAATAAAGTAAGAACAGTTGGAGAACAAAGTGAATTATCCAAATGGAGATTTGCATTTTGGCAGAGATTGATTGAAATTTGTCCGGAACAAGAAAATTATGAATCTTTGAAGTCAACTAGCTCTCGTTGGAGAAATGTTCCCAACTCAAATTTTGTAGTATCTATTTATTTAGCAAAAAAATGTGTGGGGATTTTTATCAGAGGAATAAGGAACGCCGATTCAGAAGATGTATATAAACAGCTCGAACCTCATCAGGATACCTTAGAAAAATATTTAGGTTCATCAATAGGTGAAGGAGATAAGTCCAGAGGAGTATTTTTCCATCAAAAATCAGACGGAGATTTAACCAGTAATAGTAACTGGGAAGATAAAGTGAATTGGTTAGCAAAAATGCAAGATTTATATGTTTCCACTTTGGAAGAAATAATTTAATTAAATTGAAACGCTTGCCACCTGGATAGTTTTTTATATAAAAATAAATTCTAGAAAATTACAATTAATTAGAGAAAAATCTAATGAAAGGTATCCTCATTGGGCTATGGCTATAAAGTTCTGATGGAAATAATTGTTCTTTTTTCTGAACAACTTAAATTCTATTATGTGGCTTTTCCTAGGGCGAAAAATGCAATGAATTTTGAGATCAAGACTTCCAAATGTTGCAATTCTCTAGCCTTAAGATGAAAAAATATTTATCGCATCTATCATTTATTAACGCTTTATATAGTGTCTGAAAAAGATTTGAAAACAACAAAGACACCACTTAAATGGATTGGGACACCATCCCTGGGTCAGGGTAGATCCAGTGGTGGCAATGCTGCGAGTGAAATATTTGAGGCAGGTGCTTCTCAGAGAAAACGTTCTCTACTTGAGACCCTTGTAAGAGAGATATGTCAGAACAGTCTCGATCAGAGAAAGGATAAAAAGGTGAAAATATTTTTTGATCTGATAATTCTCAAGGGGAAGAGAAAAGAGGAATTTCTCAAATCAATAAACAGTGAAACTCTTATCCCTCATCTTTCTTCAGTGAAAGGTTCAAGTGGAACTGCTCTTACTCTCAAGGCAGGATTGGAATCGATGAAATCCTCAGACCTAGTCTGTCTGAGAATCAGTGATTATGGTACTGACGGCCTAACTGGTGATGACTGGGATGAGAAAGGGAATTTCCGAAAGCTCTGTGTACAAAATTTCTCCACTGGGAAAGAGTCAGGGTTAGGGGGCAGTTTTGGTCTTGGGAAAGCAGTCAGCTGGATGCATTCCAGAATATTCACTGTTCTTTTCTCTTCCAGTATTGAAGGGGAAAAGGATCTTAGGATTTTTGGGAGAAGCGAACTTCCAGCTCATGAAATGAATGGCAAGTCATGGCTTGATGGTGCCTATATGGGTTCTGAAATTAAAAAAGATGGAATACCTGTAGCAGAATCAACATGGCTGAAGAATAGAGATGCTGAAAAAATTCTTCTTAATCGTGATAATGAAACCGAATGCGGAACAACTATACTCATCCCAACTTTTCATGAACCGGATCGTGATGATACAGGTTCATTAGGGATAAGAGATCCTGAGGAACTCTGCAGAGATTTCACAAAAGCTGCATCAAAATGGTTCTGGCCTGCAATCAGCTGGAAAAGGCTTGATTTCAAAGCAAGAGTTTTTCAGGAAGGAAGAAAATCAGCTATCTATACTTCCGAAGCTCAGGCTGATGGCGTATGGTCTCCATTTGTTGAGTGCAGCAAAGTTGAGCCTTTTGAAAATGATAAATCACTATTCCCGGGAGATTCTTCATCAATAGATATTGAGTTTCCGATACCATCGAGAATCGAACCCTCAGATAATCCTGCGCTTCTTCATGATGAACTTAAAAGTATTGTCAGACTTGGAGTTACAAGAGTCTCCTCAAAAGAGGAATATTTGCCATGCCGTTCAACAATTGCACTAATAAGAGGTTCGGGAATGGTTATTGATTATGCAGAAGGTACTAAATTAAATGATGGTGGATCTTACTGTGCAGCAGCTTTTGTGGGGACATCATTGGATGAAATTGCAGAATCCGATAAAACTGAATTAAGCAGGGACAATGCGGCATTTGCAGAAGAATATTTCCGTGCGGGTGAACCTGTTACACATGATGACTGGCTGCCTACAACCAGGAGACTTAGAGAAAGTTATGTCTGGAGAGGTCATGCGAACAGACTGCGAGGAATCAGATATGAGCTCAGGCAGATACTCATTCAGAATCTACTCACTTCATTCATTGCACCTCCAGATGAAGGGCCAGAAATGCTTAGAAGAATGCTGAATCTGGGAAGAGGAATGAAGGAAAAGAAAATTCAATCAAAGACTAAAAACTCTTCACTTGAAGTAGTAATAAATAGAGATAAATGTTGCTACATGAAGAAAGTTAATGGATGGAGAATAACTGGCGACTTAGTAAGATCAGGAGAATCCAAGAGGTCTGCAAAAGTTAATTTATCTTTCCAAAGCATTGCAGACAGTGGTCAGGGGGAAATGTGGGGAATAAGTGATCTGCAACTCATGGGGAGCGATAAACATATTTCATATGATGATTCAGATTCAAAAAGATTTGTATTCTCTGCTGAAATACAATTTTCATCAGTTCCTTTTGAGTGCATAGTTAAACCTCCAGCAGGGGTGGATCCTGAAATTGCAGGCTTCAGGAAGGTGGGTTAAATATGCATTTTGTCCCGTGGAGAACAATCGATCTTGATGGAGCATTTCGAATAACTGCCCCTGACAGTATCTCAGAAGAAGTTATACAGGAAGTCAGTAATGGAATTATCTTCAAGTTCAACGGAAAACTTGAAAAAACAAAACTGGAAATACTTCTTACTGCTCCATATGAATGGGAAGAAACCATACATCCATCAGAGAGAGAGAATCCACCTGTAAAATTTATCTGTCGTTTTATAAGCCGCTCAACTGGAAGAAGAGAAATAATAGATTTGGAAGATGGTGGTGGTGGATTTTTCTTTTCTGAAAGTTCTTATATTCCATTTATGAATGGTGAGGAAGTCAGGGCTGAAGCTCTTCTCGTAAGAACAGAAAAATTTGCCGGGCCAAAATCAAGAAGCGGATACGCAACAGAAATGGGGCAGATTATAGGAAGAAGTCTTATTCATACAATTAGATTTGCCACTACTGAGGCGACTAATGATTCGATTTTTAATATTAGGTGGCAATCCTTTCCTCCTGAAAGTCGTAATCAATTATGGAGATTAGTCCCAAGTGAACCACCAGTAATCGAAATGAATGCAGAGGTTACTGCTTCACTTAAGAAGCTCTTGATGAGCAAAGCCTTAAGAAAAGATATCGACTCTCTTCAGAGAGATGTTATTTTCACATCAATCTGCTCAACTGTATGGACGATGCTTGTTGCAACAGGAATGAACTCCATACAAAGTATTCAAAATGCCAACAACGAACTAAGCAGTGAACAAATTATTGAACAGATCCCGCCATCTCAACTTCAAACCCTCGCATTATTCTCAACCAGTTTAATGGAAACAAATATTCCTGCGCATGAAGCTGTTATTACACTTGCAAATGAACTTAGGTCTCCAGAATCTTTTCAGAAATTTATTCTTAAAATGAGTTCAATTATCCAGAAGGAAACAAAGATTATGGAATTGGCAGAGATAATGGCAAGAAACTGCAGGTTTGAATCAGAGAATATAAAACAACTTAAGAAAGAGGAGATCGCATGATAGAAGAACTTTTCAGATTAAAAACTCCGTTAATAAATAATGGACTCATATCTGCTCTGAGATATCCAGACTCCATAAGTGTTGAAAAGGTAAATTATGAAGTTGATCTTAGCGATCTTTCAAAACTAATAGATCAACTTATTCTAGAAAATGTCACCGGTTCAAACCTTGATGCAAGATTAGTTGAGTGCGTTCACAAAACATTTAAATCTCTACCTGCACACATTCTTACTGATATGAGGATGTGGCACTGGCTATGCGTAATAAGATATCCAAATATTCCATGGCTTAGATGGAGAGGAAGCATTCCTGTTGACCCTGAAGATGGATTTACAGTAGGAACGGGGAAGAAACATGTCCCATCTCTAAGATTTCTTGGGACATCATCAATAAATGGTCATGGAAGAAATACTTTTTCGAGACTATTCTTTGCTGCAGAAAGGATGCTGGAAAATGATCATTCTGACTACACATTGGTCAAAAAACTCTTTACAAGTCAGGAACTTCACCTTGGTTTAAGTGATCGAGAATTTGGACTGATCCCCAAGATCAATAGAATTTTGACAGCAAAGCTTGTTGAATTACCTGATAACAAAGTAAGAATTGCAATCAGAAAACTTAATTCACTTGGAGGCTCAATATGTCTTGATTTATTAAGTGAAGAACAACTGGAACAATTGATAGACCTTCAGGGTAAAGAGGTCGCATGATACACAAGAATGCTGTTGGGAAAATTGATCCTCATAGACTGTCTCCAGTAAGAGGTCCCTCCACTGAACTTGAAGCTCATATTGATTCGTGTGAATTTGATGATCTTCCTGAGTATGCAGCGAAAGTCCGTGCAATTAAAAAAGAACCAAATTTTGCAGTTGATCTTTTTTCAGGTGCTGGTGGTTTAAGTCTTGGGCTTCATCGAGCAAATTTTGATGTAATACTCGCATGTGATATCAGGAATGATTCAATAATGACTCACAGGCATCATTTTGGAGGTTGTTCTTATGAATGTGATTTAAGTAAAAAAAAGGTTGTTAATGAAATTGCTGACAAACTTAAAGAATGCGGAGAGATTGCACTTATTGCGGGTGGGCCACCATGTCAGCCTTTTTCAAGAAATATAAAATGGAGAAAAAATAATGAAGAAGTCTCCGCTCAACATCAAGAGCTTAATGAAGATAGAAGAGAATTATGGGAATCATTTATTTCCATAGTTGAGCAGGTAAAACCAAAAGCTTTTCTGATGGAAAATGTCTCTGATATTGCCCAGGGTGGAGAGCAGGAAATATTCAGATCAATAATCAATAGAGCTGAGAAAGCAGGTTATCGTATAGACCCCAAATTGATTTATGCATGGCAGTATGGAGTACCTCAACTCAGACCAAGATTATTTATTTCAGGAACAAAGATAAATGAATGTGCTCCGATTAAATGGCCAAAACCTATATTCAATTCTGTTGAAGAGGCAGTAACACTTGACGAAGCTATTTCTGATTTACCTCCTTTGGAGGGAGGATGGAACGAGAAGTGGGATGAGAGATATAGCTATGGAGGACCCATAACCCCTTATCAAACATCTATGAGAGAGTGGTTAGAAATTGGCGATGATATAATTCATGATCACCTGATAAGAAAAGTTAGAGAGGATGATCTCGAAACATACAAATTAATGAGGTCCACTGGTGTTAAATATTCAGAATTATCAGAAGCTCAAAGAAGATATTCAGTAACCAGTAGAGCTTTTAGGGAAGGCAAGAAAGTAAAGGAAAATCAAAAGAATAGCTTTGGTGATAAATATAATATTCTCAAACCAAATGAACCATGTCTCACCATCACTGCTCATATGTCAAAAGATGGATACTGGTATATCCATCCCCAACAAAATAGAACACTCTCAGTCAGAGAAGCAGCAAGAGTTCAATCATTCCCTGATGGGTTTAATTTTTATGGAGGGCCTTCTCATAGATTCCATCAAATTGGAGAAGCAGTTGCACCCATAGTTGCTTATGAACTTGGAAAATCATTAATTAAATCGATAAAAAATAAGAAAAATTATATGCAATCAGATGTAGTTCCTAAACTGCGAGAAAATCTTATTAACTGGTATGAATCAAATAAAAAAGAAGTTGAACTTATATGGACAAAGAAAAGGGAAGGCAGAAAAATAATTCCAAGCAATATTAGAGCATGGAATGCGTGTCTAGGAATCTTACTTCCAGAAACATTTAAAAAGACTATTAAAGAGAAAAACAAGAATGCAATTATTGGTGATAAAGATCTTGAAAAAAGAAAAAAAGACACTTATCTGAGGTTGAAAAAATTCTGGCCTACAGCTGAGATTTTTCTACAAGATAAAGCCAGAAAAATGAAAATAAAAAGTTTCAGTCTTGAAAAATATATTCCCTCACTTGAACTAATATCCAAAGAACTAATTAAAGATGAGATCGAATGGAGTGAAATAGCCAGAAAAGACTATGGTTTATTTTCAAGGAATTCAGTAAGAGGTGCTCTTGCGACAGTTGGTTTAACTACAGAGATAAAACAATCCTTGGTAATTACAAGAATTATTTCTCAGTTGATGAATATCGATTATGAAAAATTGAAATTCAGTAATACGAACAGAGAAATACATATTGGTCACTTACTTGAAAGGGATATAGAAGGTACAGGCTATTGCTCCCTAGTAGCATTATCAAAAAATGAGCAAAAAGAAAAAATTATTAATTCACTTTTAGAAAAAATTGTTAATAAAGAATTTAATAACGCAGCTTAAAATTTTTTAAAAGAAATTATTACTTTCTATTGATAACTTTCTTTAATAATGATTTTGTAGATGAAACTAATCCTCTATTAGATTCTTTTATTTCTCTTAAAACTAAATCTTCACGTTTCAAAAAAACATCTGTAATTAATTTTTTCAAATCATCTAAATTTATTACATCTAAAGATTGAACAACGCCATATGATCTCAAATCTTTTGTAGCCTCTCTATAAATTTTTAATTGATTAGAGGCTTTCATATCCTTTCTCCTTTTTCGCATTGCTAGATATTCTTCAGCTAAAGGGATAGCTATTCTAGAGTTACTTCCTAAACTTGTTCTTTCGAGAATATTACTAAAATCATCCTCTTTAAGTTCTCTAATTAGACCATACCTATCCTCATGAGTAGGCCCACGATCAAGACTTATAATTCTTCTGAATATTCTTTGAAAAGCATTTCTTCCCCCTCCCAGGAATCTTACTGACCATGATTTTGTTGGTTCACCCTCAGAAGGGAATCCCCATCTCCATGAAACAATGTCCGGCATTAAGACAATAGATAAATAGGACCAGAATTCATTACGAAATGATTCTCCACTCGGTTCTTCATCAATCCATAAATAAGGCCACTTAGATAAAATTTTTGCCACTTCAAATTCAAATTCTAAAAAACTTTTTGGATAAGTTCCTGGGAATCCATATTCTTCAGCCTTCTCCACAATATCTTTTCTAAGTTTATCAAGACTTTCATCATTAATTATTTGCCCACCTGTAGGTACATAATGAATTCCTTCGACCTTAAAATCTCCTTTAGGATTTAAGGCCTCGCAATTCGATTCTGAAGCAATATCTTCTAAAATTACTTTAGCTTTTAAGGATGGTAATTGAGGTAAAAGATTCATTATTCTTCCTCTCTACTGCTTGCAAGGTTCTGACAGCGGCTTCTAAAAATACCCTGTTCATTAATTAATTGATATCTAATAGTTTGTAAATCAGATTCTTTTTTTACATTAAGACTACTTAACCAATCAGATACGATTTTCCCTAAAGAATCATCAGGATATTCACATGTAAAATCTAATTGATAATCATCTTCACCAAGCAATATTGAACTTAAAACAGTTGTGATAACATCTGATTTAATTAAATGTTTTAAAAACTGATCACTTTGAAGCTGTTGTGTGAAATCTGGTTTTTTGTTGTTTAAGTAGAGAGTTGTTGTTGTTGTAAAAGTTTCATATAAATTATCTGCCTGAAATTCAACAAACCATAATGCATCTCCACATCCGTATTTACTCAAATCTTGTCTTCTAACAGCAAAGTTAGCAAGATCTCCTTCTAAAAAGAGAGTTGCCTCTTCAATATATAAAATGCTTCCACTTTTTATCTTGAAATTATTTATTTCTACTTCATCTGTATATATTATTAATCTAATTTTTAATTTCGATGATTGTAATTTTGAAGGGATTTTTATTATAAATGGCTCTTCAATATTCTTTATCTCAGAGAGTTTATATTCAGCTAATTTTTCACGTTTTCCAGTCTGCTCAGATTGACCTGAAGATAAAATGAAAGCTAGTTTTGAACTATCAATTATTGATAATAAATTTGCTTCAGAGTAAACATTTTTTATATCCCAACTTAATTGGCAAGATATTTCAAGAGAAGAATCGTAATCCCAATTACCTGATCCAAATTTAAATTCTCTAGGAGAATCTAAATTAATTAAAGATTGCCATTTTGATTCTTTAGCAATAAAAGGAAATAAAGTTGGATAGGGGAAAGCAATATTTTTCATATTTTTTTACTCATTATTTAATAACTCAGCATTTAAAGATACAGCAACATAATCAGGTATTTCTACAGAAACTCTTATATCTGTATTATCAGTATCTGGTTTAAAAGTTAATTTTTCGTCTTCCAGAAACTGTTCTTTATTATTAACTAAAACTTTTATTATTTTTGGAGATTTACCATTAGGGGCTAAAGGTTCCTTCCCTTCATCAGTCTTTACGAATGACTTTAAATTTATATCAATCATGTTATCTTTTTTACTTGCAAGTTGTATTAAGAAATCTGCTATTAATTTTTCATCTACTAATTTTGTTCCTAAGGCAACAGGTTTCGTTAAACGGGAGAATTTTGTTTTATAAGGGCCTGAACCTGAAGTTTGTTTTCTTTCTTTAGATCCATCTGAGCCGCCAAAACCTTTTCCAATGAGCGACCTCCCAAGATCTCCAGCTAATTTTGCTAATGAATCTCCTTGGATTAATTCGTTTTCACCTTCCTGATCTTCAAGAGAATATATTCCAGATAAGAGTTTTATTTTTTCTTTTATTTTTGTAAGTGCTTGATTAACGAAAGTTCTTTGATAATTATCATCAAGTGACTGTGGATTCCAATCATCATGAGAGGGTGGTTCGGACTTAGCAAAAGATTGCTCAATTTCCTTATTATTATCACAAATAAAAACTCCCCCCCATTGATCTTGACCTTCTTCCAAATTCCTTGTGAAATATTTAACTACCAATTCAGCAGGTCTTAACAATGCAAAGTGAGCAAGCTTATCTGGGATAAGGGAATCATCTCCAAGCAAATTTCTAAATCTTTGATCAGTTACAGAATCATAGGAACATTTCTGAAAACCTACGTATCCAAGTAATCTTTTTGGTCTTTGTGAGAATATTTCCTCTTCTTTTTTTCTAGCCTTATTAAGAGCATTGGTTAACAAATCAAATGGTGCTATGTATCTTGGATCAGGAAGTTTTTTTGTCCTATCAAAAATAGATATTGTACATTTCATTGGAAGAACTTCGTCCTCTTTTGGAGTGAATTTAGGCCATGCATGCCATAGCAGTATTTCTTGCATTCTTACCATTAATTTTTTACACAAAAGGTCATTATCTTCTGGATTAGTCAGAGGAAGCTGATCTTCAAAATTGTCTTTTAAATCTTCTAAATTAGGATCAAGAATAATTAGAGAAGTTCCAGTCCTAGTACTATTAAGTCTGGACATTAATCCCATTTCTTTTGCAAAGTTTTTTGCGTCATCATCAATTAAAGGATCAACTGAATTGCGTTCCTCTAGAGAATCACTTTTAACACCCCACCAATGCCTTCCCGTAAATCTTTTACCTTCATAATTAAATTCAGAACCTAATGCATATCCAATCATTCTGTTTTGATTCTTATTTTTGTTTTTTGTTAAAGTTTCAATTAAAACCGTATTACACTTACTCATTTTAAAAAGAGAAGATTTACCAAATCCATAAGTTCCTCCGCCTAATTGAATATCACGAGGACTTCCAATATTTTTTACAAAATTTACAAAATCACTACTTTCAGAATCGCACAAAGATTCAGAAGCGGAGAAAGGTCCTCCTAGTCCTCTTGTTCCGAAATCACATATTTCTAATACGACTTGATTTGATTTGTTAAAGAATTCTTTTAAACCTTTATTAACACTTTCACTAGCTTCGTTGGGTGGCAACTCAGAAAAGAAACTTTGAAACTTCAATTTTTCAATTTGATTCAAATTTCTTAATCTTATTTTGAATGATGGGATGTCATTTTTTTCTCCTAATGATGCATCCCAACTATTCTGAAGTGTTTCTCTTAAAAGTAATTCTAAAGGGCTAAGAGAAGGCCTACCTAATAATTTTGAAGCCCCCTCAGCTGAAATATTGCCATCTCTTCTAAAAGGTTCACTATAAATATTTACTAAAGTCATGCGAATCTTAACTCCGAGAAATTATCTTAAAAACTTCTTCATTATCAACCTTAAAATTTGAAACTTTATTTAAATCTATTTCATATCTTATCCTTAATATACTTTCTGGAATTATTCCATTCTTAAATGATGTTTCATTTATTCTTGGGAAATCATCGGCGATGGAATAAGAAGAAGATTCGCTCAATGAAAACTTATGATCCATCCAAAGATCTCTATGCTCTTTTGAATAACCTGCTTTAAAAACTCTTTCTTCAAATTCTTCTTTATCTTCTATCTTAGAATGAATCTCTTCAACAAGATTTGGGACTGATATATTTCCTTTAGGGTTTGCTACAAAAGTTGAATGAAATAAAAATAAAGATCTATCAGGTTTTGGTTCAAGCTGATTTAAGTTGTTAATAGTAATTTTAGGTTCTCCAGCTTGAAATGAAGCCTTAATCTCAACATCTATTTTATCCCAGGTAAAATCTCTAGATGATCCTTCAGGTCCGTTCCATCCTTTCCAACAATCTTGATTTTTTTTAATAATTTGTGAAATAAAAACCAATTCCCCAACTAAACCTAAGATTTCTTCATCGCTTGGTAAAGGGCCTCCCGATTTAGAAAGCAATCTCCTAAATTCAGAAACTACATCAATAGTCGCTTTGGTTGGGGTTGATCCATCAGATATTAATTTAATTAAACGGCAAATCAATAATGAAAAACTATTTTCTAATGCATCATCTGCACAAATGATTTTTATATAAGGATTTGAAACTTTATCTGAAATGACTATCTCTCTTGATATTTCTATCCTGGTACATCCTGGTTTTGGTAATTGACTCTCTACACTTTTATCCTTTAATAGAATCCCTCTTCTACCCTCTTTATCAATTCCTATAAGAACAGAGCCTTCCTTAATTCCATCTAACTCGATGGAATCATACTCAAAAGACTCCTCAGAAAATTTCCTAATTTGATCTATCTTTTCCCAAATTTCTTCAATTTTATCAATCATATTCTTTTTGAATATATTTTAATCTTAACCTTATTCTTAATTTATAACTTCTAACTGTCTTCAGATATTAACTCCTGTTCATCTATTTCTTCAGCATCTTCTTCTTCTGAAAGATTAATCAGATCGAGTTGCAAGAACTTTTGTGCATTGAAGTTATCGACATTAGGAAAAACAACTCCTATTCCAAAAATATCATGAGGTTCATAACCTTTAATATCCAAATCATCAAAATCGAATAGTGGTAATCTTGCTTGAGCAAAATCAAGTTCTTTTTCTGTTCTTTTTTTCTTTGGAGTTGAATCTTTACTTATAGGAAAAACTAATAAAAGTGGTTTTTTACCTAAAATTTCTTCTCGATATTTTCTTACTAGATCCCATTCTCTGCTTGAATCATCTTTTTCGTTTTTCCATTGTCTATATTTTTCTTTGTCTACATCTATTAATAAATCGCCTACACCCATTAGAGCCTTGATATATATTGTTTTTTTCATTAGTTGCATATCATCTGGTCTTTCTTTAGAACGACTAACGGTATTCACATTATTTAATTTTCCAATATTTATAGATCTCTTAGAAGTTTGGGAACCTATTATTGCAATATTCCATTCCTTTAGATGTGAAGATTCTTCATTCAAATCTTTTTCTAAAAATTCATATACCTTTTGCAAAGTATCTTCATTGAATTTGAATGATCTAAAAAACTTTAAAATCGGTTCAGAAGTTACATCTTTTAGTAAATAAGAATTATCTTTTATTTGGAATGAATTTTTACTAAATTTAGGAGATTTATTAATTAAGTTTTCAATGCATATATAGTTTGATTTATGAAATTCTTGATCCACAGGAAAAGAAATAGTCTGTTTGTAAGTTCCATATAAACTTCCTTGACATTCAGATAATTTATTCATATTTAACTTGTTTCTTGCTGTGATATTTAAGTTTGCGATCATAGGAACTCTTATAGACAAATCTCGAGGAGTATATCCTTGCTCCTCCATAACTGATATATCTGACCTTATTAAATTTTCTACATTTACCAAATCTCTAAATTTCTGCTCAAGGTCGAAAGTCATCCATATTCTTGGAAGATCCTCATATCCCTTTCGATAACCAAACCATCTACCCATTTGCATTAAAGTGTCATATTGACTTGATGATCTTATAAAGTAACTGCAAACTAATCCTTCAATAGTTAATCCTCTAGCAAGTACATTGCCCCCAATAACAATTGCATGAATACTTTCTCCACCATCAAAATCTAATCTTTTATCTGTATTAACAGTTGAGTTTTCAATAATGATTTTTATTGAATCAACTGAATCTAATAAACATTTTTCAATCTCAACAAAAGATTCTGCTTTATCAGGACAATCCAATTGATTTCTTAAATTTTCATCTAAAAGGAATGATTCTTTTTCCCATAAATTTTTCAGTCTTTTAATTGTTGATAAATCATTTTTTAAAATATTATCTTTTAATGGTTTCAGCCACTGATTTTTTATTAGAGACCAAAGATCTTTATGAGTCTCAGAATAAATTGTTGTATGAATCAACATACAGCAATGTTCTTGTTTTTGTCCCCTTAATGATCTTGAACAAAGAGATAGTAAATAATAATCGCAAGCATTGATCAAACTTTCTGTAAGTGAAGGCTTAAAATTAAACCTATCTTTTTGTCTCGCTGGTTTTAAATATTCAATCTCTTCAACTTTTACTCTTCTTATAAATGGCAGTTCATTATTAGTTTCAATATTATATTCATCGCCAAAAAGTTTTCTTGCTCCGAAATAATTTTTAGGTTCCTTGAGGGATACTATAAAGTCATTTGGATATAGATCTAATTTACCATCTACTGACTTTTGAGAGGTGAGTATATTTGCGTAAGGGGTTGCAGTATATCCAAGGTAAGTTACCTTATTTAGCTTTTCAAGTATCTGTCTAATTAATTTATTAGTTAATGAAACCTGTTCTCTATACGCCTTTGTATTCAAACTTGCCTGATCACATTCATCATCAATAATTAGGGTTGTTAATTCTTTCCTATTAACTTCAGATTCTTGTTTTATTTTTTTTAAAAGTCTTTTAAGAATAAAAACATTTTTTTTAATTACTAAGATTGTTGTCTTCCTCTCACCTTTAAATATTGGTAACAACTTTGTATTTAGAGTAAAATCACTTTCTTCGGTAGTGCATGGATACCATCTCTCCTCAAAATGTTGAATGATATCCTTTTGCATTCTGTTTTGAGTCTGCTTTCTTAATGAATCAGTTAAGCCTGCCAAAATGATTATCAATTGATATCCTCTATCAGCAGCTTTAGCAATTGTGCCTGCCATATTTGAAGTTTTACCACTTTGCACATAGCCGAGAACTAAGCCTTGATACCTTTTTGCTTCTGATTTCGGATTAAGCAATTGATTAATTACTTTTGTGGATGATACATCAATTGAATCGATATCCTCTTTACTCCAGCATTTTTTCTCAGCCAAATACTTTTTATAAGCGAACCAATTTAAATCGGATTCCTCATTGGAAGTAAGGTACCAATCTTCATGATTCTTTTTTGAAATAATACTCGCAAAAGTAGCTTTTTTTAGCCCAAGCTGATGCCTTTTCAACTCTAGATAAGCTTTTTTTAGAGATTCAATTCTTTGTTGATCACCATTATAAAAATTTTCTTGATCTTCCTTAATTTTTTCTAAAGCAGCTTCAATAGACCATCCAGTAAAAGATATTTTTTGCTCTAATTGATCTTTAAAATAATTTATAAGTTTAGAATTATCCAATTTAAAGTTCTTTCTTTTTAATCAATAATATACGGTTATCCAAAAAATAATAAATTATTAATCCTTTTTAATTAGAAGTAACCTATCTTTAATTTCTTTATTTTTAATTTCACATTCCCAAATAACGACAGATTGCCAACCAAGATTTTTTATCTTTTCCTGAATTTCTAAATCTCTTTTTACATTTGCTTGAAATTTATTTTCCCAGAATTCTTTTCTTGTTTTTGGAGAAGAGGCATACTTACAATTCTCATGCCTATGCCAAAAACATCCATGTACAAAAATGACTGTTTTATATTTTGGTAGAACAATATCCGGAGATCCTGGTAAATCTTTTCTATGTAATCTGAAACGATATCCCATTGAATGAAGAAGTTTTCTTACTGCAATTTCAGGCTTTGTATTCTTTGACTTTATTGCAGACATATTTCTTGATCTCTTTTCACTTACCTTATTTAAAACTTCCCTACTCATCTAACTAAACAGTTTCTAAATAATATACTCATAATCAACATATTGGTGTTTTAGTTTTCGATGAGTATGGTTTATTTCATCAACTTACAATGATGATGTATACAAATCCACTAAGTAGTTCTAGAAACTCTTTTTTTAACTTATTTCCATCATTGTGTTATGGCGGGTTTTCCATAATTCTTTGCAATCACTACTATTTTTTAGGTCATTATTCTTAAATAAATCAGATATATTTAGGTAAGATTTTCCTCAGTAATGTCACTATCTTCATATCGCATGCACCGAATATATCTTGCAGCGACCATGGGCTATGGTCTGGGTTCGGAGGATCCTGAAGAGTTGGCTTATTACAACAAAATTAGAAAAGAAATGGATGATATGAAAATGGACTCAGTAAAAAAAGGGATACCCCTTAATTGGGATACCCCCTATGGCATGGATCAATGAATCTCAATATCTTTTTATTAATAGATGGGAGTCTAATGCTAATTGGATTACCTTTACTGATGATCCTCAAAGGCAAAAAGAAGAAGTCCTAAATTAATCACTTAACAGCGAAAGTTACTCCCATAACGGCAGTAATATCTTTCTTGATAGTAGAAGTATCATAAGATCCCCAGCTGCTAACTCGGGTGGAATTTGGGACTGTTATCTGAAAAACTCCAGTATTAACTTTCTTCAATCCACCCACTTCAGAGCCTGCCTGTAGAGCGATCGCCTCAGCTCTAATTCGTGCATCCTTTGCTGCCTTTGCAAGCATGTCAACTCGTTTGTCAGCAAGCTTTGAATAGGTGAATTCAGGTCGGCTTGGCTTAACCCTTACCCCCTTCCCAAGTAATTCTGTTATCTGACTATGAGTCTTCTGGATGTTATAAACATCTCTACTTTCAATCTCAATATTCTGATAAGTGATCCATTCAGTTCTAATAATTTCATTAGTCTTTGGATGCTTGGTTGTATATTCACTGATGCTTGCAGGACCAAGATAAACGTCTTGCTTGACGCTGTCCTCAATTCCATTGGCGTTAAGAAATTCCATCGTCTTATTAATGGATTGTTTGTGCTTTGTGAATGAGTCAATCTGAGTATTACCTGAGGTCCTTACCTGGACGGACCATTTTGCTATATCACTTTCAAAACTCTCTGTACTTGCACCAGTAACAGTGATCGTATTCTCCACAGTCCTGAACCCTCGGACAAGAACTGTTGATGCGCCTATAAAACCCCCAAGAGATAAGACAGCCATTGCAAATACGAGTGGCGGGGTACGGCGAATAATACTCAGAGAATCGCCTGGTAGCGACCTGAGATATTTAATGATTTTCATTTTCTATATGTATGTGTGTAGGAACTTTTTAACAGCTGAACCGA
>QBXH01000024.1 GCA_003283415.1 Prochlorococcus sp. AG-321-E21
TAGGAATTCAAGATGATGGACTATTCCCTGAGCCTGGAGAATTAAGAGGGGTTCTTGCTCAAATGGAGGCTTTACTTGAATTAATTGAAGGTAATCCTAAAGTTAAATAAAATTCTGAATAAATTAGGAACTTAGTTACTATAAAAATGGTTTTTAAACCCCAAAAAACTAAATTTCAAAGATTAGTCATTGAAAATCTTGACAGTTTAAGCCAATGGGCAATAAACCCATGGCGTAGGTATTCTTTGGCTTTATCTGTTGTTTTGACTGGTTACTTTTTTGGGAGTTCATTAGGTATGATAAGTGCAGTCGTAGAATTAATTGACCCTGTAGGGGCTTTTTTATCAGTTTTATTTATTGAAATTTTGATTCAATTTAGACGAAGATTACGTTTTGATAAAAGAAAAAAAATAATAGTATTATTAATTGATTCCTTTAGGTTAGGTTTGTTTTACGGTTTTTTTACTGAAAGTCTAAAATTACTTTAAATTTAATCATTAAATTTACTTAAAAGATAAAGTAATGCCATTCTTGTAGGAATACCATTTGAAACTTGATCATTAATTAAGCAATTTGAATATTCATCAACAATTCTGCTACTAATTTCAATGCCACGATTAATGGGGCCTGGATGCAAAATAGGAATGTCTTTATTATTCAAAGAGAGTTTTTCTGGAGTCAAACAATAACTTTCATTATATGATTTGATACTGCTTAATAAATTCTCCATCATTCTTTCTTTCTGCAATCTTAAAACAATTACAGCATCTGCATATTTAATTGAGTCTTCTAATGATCTCGAAATTGTAATAGAGCCTCTTGAAGAAATTGGATCCTTTAGTTGATTTGGAGGAGAACTATTTACAAAATCAGTAAATTCTTCAGGAATAAGTGTTGTTGGACCACACAAGATTATATCTGCACCAAATGCTGTCAATGCCCAAAGATTTGATCTGGCAACTCTTGAATGAATTACATCCCCAACTATTAATATTTTCTTAGAATTTAATATCTCCGGTTTCAGTGATTTTGGAGAAAAGAATTTTATTAGAGTATAAAGATCTAGTAATCCTTGACTGGGATGGCTATGTAAACCATCTCCAGCATTAAGAACTGAGGTTTTTGAATAAGATGCATCGAGTTTCTTGGAAATTTCTAATGGGACATGACTCGATGAATGTCTAATGACTAAAATATTAGATCCCATGGCAGCATATGTAAGTGCAGTATCTATTAAAGTTTCTCCTTTACTTAGAGAACTTGAAGAGGGAGAAAAGCTTTGAACATCTGCAGAAAGCCTTTTGGCAGCTAGCTCAAAGCTATTGCGAGTTCTAGTACTATCCTCAAAAAATATTGATGTTATTAATGTTCCTTGTAAAGCAGGTATTTTTTTTGTGCCAGCGTTATTAAGAGATTTAAATCTTTCAGTTAATTCAAGAACTGATTTGTAATCATCTATTGAGAAATTTGAGAGTGTTAGTACATGTTTGTGAAGCCAACTTTTCATCATATTATCCTAGACAAATTATTAGTTGTATTTTTTAAATTAGGATTTCTATCTCCTTTTTTTCTTTTACTAATACTTCGGCTCCCTTTAAGATACCATCGCCATTTTATATTTTTTGCTTTAGATATGCCAATTCTTGTTGTTTGAATTAAATCTTTTTTCTCTAAATATGATTCTCCTTTACTGATCCATAAACATTTGTTATCAAGAATCTTGAGGGAATTAAATTTATTATCTACTTCAAATGTTTTGGTTACTAATCCTGGACCAGAAGCGACTCTTTCGTTTTTATTTGAGATGAAAACGGCCCTTATAAGAACACCACTAGCAAAATTATCTTTATCAGTAACAATATTTAAACAATGATGAATACCGTATGATCTGTAAACATAAAATCTTCCTGGCTCTCCAAATAATACTTTATTAGAATGAGTTTTTTTATTATATCCATGACAAGCCTCTTCTTCTTGTGAATAAGCTTCAGTTTCAACAATCATTCCTTTTATTATGCCTTTATCACTTATATTTCTCATCAGGTAACATCCAATTAATTCAGGTGCTACGAGAGTAGAATGCCGATAAAAAAAGTGTTTTTTTAAAAATTGGTTTTCTATTTTTAAATACTTATCTAAGTTTATTTTTAACGGTGAAATAGAATTAAGTCTAGCTTTTTCAAGATATATAAATTTTCTTCTTGTTAGGAGATTTTATAAATAGTTTTTTATCAATTTTGTTCAATTCATGAAAGGCTTAAGTAATGTTTTCTAAAATCCTTTAATATTTAAAATATCAATAATTTTAAATAATCGAAACACGATGAGACGAATTAGCACTGATGAAGTAAAAAAAGTCGCACAATTAGCAAGATTAGAGTTAAATGAAAGTGAGATTAATCAACATGCGGAACAGTTAGAAAAAATTTTGGATTATATTAAACAATTAGAGAATATTAATACTGAGAATATTGCATGCACTACTAGAGCTATAGAGGTGGTAAACGCATTTAGAAAAGATGAAAATAAAGATTATGAGAATTCTGAGGAACTACTAGATTTGGCACCTTCAAGAGAAAATAAATTTTTTAAAGTGCCAAAAATTATTAATGAATAATTAATTACTGCCTATTAAAATTTGATTAGTTAGTTTTAATAAAACTTTTTTTATTTTTGAAATTTGGAATTAATTTATTATTTTTTTAAGTTTTCGTTTTTACTTTTATGACTTCTTATCCCTATAAATAAATCATAAATAAAATTAAAAGTATCTTTTTTAGTTTCAAAAATTCCAACTCTTTGAGGAGAACCTTTCATCTCTAATAAAGGTTTGGTTTTTTCGTAAGCAATTTTGTATTCAAACCATGGAATTGAAGGCCATAGATGATGAATTAAATGATAATTTTGACCCATTATAAGAATATTCAAAAATTTACCTGGATAAACTCTTGAGTTTATCCATTTATTTCTTGAGCGAAATGGTCTATGAGGGAGATAATCAAAGAAAATACCTAAAGTAACTCCAACCATTAAGGCAGGTCCAAACCATAAATTATAAATTAAATTCATAAAGTCAAATTTTAAGCCAGCTAAAATGATTGTTATAAATATGGATCTCTCTATCCCCCACTGCAGTAGTTCATATTTTCTCCAAAGTTTTCTTTGAAAGAAAAATATTTCATGATAAAAGAATCTTGGAGCAATAAGCCAAATTGGTCCATAAGTACTAACAATATGGTCTGGATCATTTTTAGGATCATTTACATGAATGTGATGTTGTAAGTGAACTCTAGTAAAAACTGGGAAACTGAAGCCTAAAAGTATAGCTGATCCGTGCCCCATTGCTTGGTTTATCCAAGGCACAGGATGGGCAGCCTTATGACATGCATCATGGATTACAGTACCTTCAATATGAAGAGCGAGAAATGCAGTAGCAACAAGAAGTGGCAAAGGCCAAACTCCTCTGTACCATTGCCATATACTCAGAAAAGCTAGAAAATAACCACCAAAAAATAGTCCTAATGTTGGGTTCCAAAAATTTGGAGGGGTAATATAATTTCTTATCTCCCTATTCCAATTAAATTTCTTGGAAAAATGAGTTTGAATATTTTTATTTTTACTCGTTAAGTTTGAGATTGTTTCTTTTACTCTAAGAGTAATATAGCTAATAATTCATAGTGATTGCATAATAAAATCAAAAATTTTCGAATTTTTCTAAAATTATTAAGACTTTTATTATGTGTCAAATTAAGGACCTTAAGTAAAATTTATTTTTAAAATATACCTTGCTAACCTAAAATTTTAATCAAGCGGTCGTGGCGGAATTGGTAGACGCGCGAGTTTTAGGTACTCGTATCTTCGGGTGTGGGAGTTCAAGTCTCCCCGACCGCACTTCAAGGGAGAATTAATATTAAGTAATTTAATTAGTTATCCATAAGCATCTTTACTATACTCGGGTAGCAATTAAAAAAAATTGGTAATTTATTTAGGCGGTTTATATTTATTCTTTGGGATTATATTTTTGTTAATGCCTTTAATTTATATTGAATTAGGAAGGCCAAGAGATTTTATAAAAGGTGGTTTGAATTTAGTTATTGGGATGTTATTACTTTTTAAGCATAATGGTCTTGATACTCTATATTCTTCAATTTTTACCCTCATAAGTATTTTACTAAGTTTTTATTTAGTAGAAATTATTTCTATAAGGTGGAATCAATTAACTAGTCAAGAAAAAAATAATTTAAAAACTATAGAGGAATTGAAAAAAAATCTTTCAATTTTTTTAAAGGCTATTTCTCTTGGAAGGAAAGATTTATTAAATTCAAATAATATTTTAAAATTTGGAAGAAAAAATGAAAATTTTAATAAAAAAAAGTGGGTTAGGAATGAAGAAAATGATAATATAAATACTTCAAATAAAAATAATTTACTGACTTTAGAGATGCTAAAAAAAGGAACAAATCAATCTACAATAGATATAAACAGTGAGGAGAAAAATAATTAAAAAAATTTAATTGATCATTAATAAATTCTATAATTTCGAATGAAATCACAACATAATAAAGAAAAAAAATCTGGCTTTTCTTATAAAGAAACTTTGAATTTGCTTAAGACTGATTTCTCGATGCGAGCTAATTCAGTAATTAGGGAACCAGAAATTCATAAATTTTGGTCAAAAAATAAGATTGATTTGGAATTGGGTTCAT
Source organism: Prochlorococcus sp. AG-321-E21 (assembly GCA_003283415.1). Taxonomy (GTDB): domain Bacteria; phylum Cyanobacteriota; class Cyanobacteriia; order PCC-6307; family Cyanobiaceae; genus Prochlorococcus_A. The sequence continues at coordinate 4,707 of QBXH01000024.1, forward strand.
CTAATACAGGTAAGAATTTTACTTTGCATGATGGACCACCTTATGCAAATGGTTCCCTCCATATGGGACATGCTTTAAATAAAGTTTTAAAAGATATTATTAATAAATACAAAACCTTAAAAGGTTTTAAAGTTCATTTTGTGCCTGGCTGGGATTGTCATGGCTTACCAATTGAGTTAAAGGTTCTACAAAGTTTAAAATCCAATGAAAGAAGAAATTTAGATTCTTTAGGTTTAAGAAAAAAAGCTACAGATTATGCAAAGATTCAGATTAACAATCAACTAGAGGGTTTTAAGAGATGGGGTATTTGGGGAGACTGGAATAATCCATATTTAACTCTTAAAAAAAATTATGAGTCTGCTCAGATTGGTGTTTTTGGAAAGATGTTCTTAAATGGCTACATATATAGAGGCTTAAAACCTGTTCACTGGAGTCCAAGTTCTAGAACAGCACTTGCAGAAGCAGAACTAGAGTATCCTGAAGAGCATTTTTCAAAAAGTATTTATGTTTCTTTAAATATTACTAAATTATCAGATGCAGTCCTCCTGAAATTTGAAGAAAAAGATCTGAGAAATAAATTACTTTCTAATTTAAATAAATTATTTATAGCTATATGGACTACTACTCCATGGACAATTCCGGGTAATGAAGCAGTAGCTATTAATCCTAGAATAAATTATGTTTTTGCCTCAGATCAAAACGGTAGTATATATCTTTTTGCTCGAGATTTAATCTCTGAAATTTGTGAAAAGCTTGATAGAGAATTTAATGTTTTATTAGATGTAAAAGGCTCATTGCTAGAAGGGATTGAATATCAGCACCCTACAAAAAATAAGGTTTGCAATATTGTAATTGGGGGCGATTATATAACCACTGAATCTGGAACAGGAATTGTACATACTGCTCCAGGTCATGGCATGGATGATTTTAATGTTGGACAAAAATATCAATTACCTATAACTTGTATTGTCGATGAAAAAGGTGATTTAAATAATCATGCCGAAAAGTTTTGTGGATTAAATGTTTTAAAAGATGCTAATGATTTGATTATTGAAGATTTGGAAAAAAATAACTTACTCCTTTTAAAAGAAAAATATAAACATAGATATCCTTATGATTGGAGAACTAAAAAACCTACAATTTTTAGAGCAACTGAACAATGGTTTGCATCAGTAGAGGGATTTAGATCTTCAGCTTTGAAATCAATAGAAGATGTTGAATGGATGCCAAAAACAGGTAAAAAAAGAATTTATTCAATGGTTGTTGGGAGAGGTGATTGGTGTATTTCTAGGCAAAGGTCTTGGGGTGTACCAATACCTGTATTCTATGAAAAAGAAGGGAAAGAAATCCTACTTAATACTGAAACTATTAACCATATCAAAAGTTTATTTGAGGAGTATGGAGCAGATGTATGGTGGGAATGGGATGAGAAGAAACTTTTGCCAGAAAAATATAGAGATGAATCTGATCGTTGGAAAAAAGGTCTAGATACTATGGATGTCTGGTTTGATTCAGGATCTAGTTGGGCCGCAGTTTGTGAGCAAAGGGAAGAATTGCAATATCCAGCCGATTTGTACTTAGAGGGATCTGATCAACATCGAGGTTGGTTTCAATCATCTTTGCTAACTTCGGTAGCAGTAAATAATAAGCCGCCATATAAAAAAGTTCTAACGCATGGATTTGCTTTAGATGAAAATGGAAGAAAAATGAGTAAATCCTTAGGTAACGTTGTTGATCCTAATATTATTATTAATGGTGGTCCTAACCAAAAAATTCAACCTGCCTATGGAGCAGATGTTCTTAGGCTTTGGGTTAGTTCGGTGGATTACTCAGTTGACGTTCCAATTGGATCAAATATTTTAAAACAACTTTCAGATGTTTATCGAAAAGTAAGAAATACAGCTAGATATCTCTTAGGTAATATTCATGATTATGATCCTGAGTTTCAGGAAATTGATATTGATCAGTTGCCTTTATTAGATCAATGGATGTTAAATAGACTAGTTGAAGTCTCAGAGCAAGTAACAATTGCATATGAAAATTACGAATTTTCAAAGTTTTTTCAAATATTACAAAGTTTTTGTGTTGTCGATTTATCTAATTTTTATTTAGATATTGCAAAAGATAGATTATATGTGAGTGCTAAATCTCAGTTCAGGAGAAGATCTTGTCAGTTTGTGATGTCCAAAATTGTAGAAAATTTAGCGGTCATTATTTCCCCAGTTCTTTGTCATATGGCCGAAGATATTTGGCAAAACATCCCATATTCAACTATCGAGAAATCAGTATTTCAAAGAGGATGGCCAAACTTGCCTGAGTCATGGCTTAATCCTGAACTTAATGAACATATTTCTAATTTAAGAACATTGCGAGTAGAAATTAATAAAGCAATAGAAGGATGTAGAACTCAACAAATGATTGGAGCAGCTCTTGAGACTGAGATTAATTATCTCCCTGAAAATGAGGTATTCAAAAATTCTCTTTCTTGGCTTGAAAAGTTTGGAAATCAAGAAGTGGATTTATATCGTGATTGGTTGATAGTTTCTGATTTTAATATAGTTAATAATTTATCTAAGGATTGTTTAAGTATCGATAATAATGAACTTGGAAAGATTCAGATTCTTAAAGCTAAAGGTCTTAAATGTGATAGATGTTGGCATTATCAAAATATTACAGTTAAAGGAATTGAAAATACTAAATTATGCGAGAGATGTGCAAATATTATTAATTTATAAAGAGTTGATTTAAATCCAATTCTCTTTATTTAAAAAGAAGAGAGACTGTTCATTCTCTCTGATAATTTCCTCTAATCCTTTGATTAAGGGTGCCCTATATAGTATGAACTTTGTAAAAAAATAATCAAATTTTACAACTTCTTTTTCTGAATCAATTTCAGTTTGGTGAGTTGTAGAGCTACTAAACCCTTTATAAATTATTATTTCTAAAAATTCTTTAGAATCATCTCTTAATAAATAACCTTGCAGTTTTAAAAGTCTATTTGGAATCATTAAACTTATATGTTCTAAGTTTTTTATTAAATCAATCTCTGCCATAATTCAAAAAACCAGAATTACGTCCACTCTTTGGGAGTTTAATTATCGCCCATTGTAATAGACCTAGTGTATATATTAATAAGGCAAATAATCCCAAAAATTTTGCAACTGGTTGAGAAAAGCTAGCTCCAAATAAGAAATTAAATAAATTTTTTAAAATCAAGTATAGATTTGTTGAAGGTTTAAGCCAACTCTCACATTCCGCAGAATTAATAAAATTAATACAATTAATATTATTTAAAGTTTGAATTAAAAAACTTAAAGATATAAAAGTTATTGACCATCGCCAAACTTTCGTAGTTGTAGTTAATGCATGGGATATCCTATATTCATTTAACTCCTCATTAATATCATTCCAAAACCATACTGAGATTGTCATTATCAATGTCGAAATATTTGTAATTAAGAGAGCGAAGCTGTACTCCCCAATTAGGAGGATAAGACTTATAAAGAATAGAATTGAAATTTTCCAATAATTAGATAAAAGTTTTGTAATTGCTTTACTTTTATTTTTTATAGACCAACAAAATAAAGTTAAAGGCAGCCCAACTATAAAGATTAATGAAAGTTGAAAAGATAGCCAAATGGAAAGCTGATTAAGACTGTTCAAAACTTTTTCTTTTTAACACACATAATTATTAAACCTTACCCACCTGCTTCTTAACTTATTATTGTCATAGTTATGAATAAAAGGCATCATATTAATTTCTACTAAGAAATAATTAAATAATATTTATGAGACAGCATGTAAATCCACTCAGTAAAAATTTCTTTGAAGTAGATCCAATACCTCCCTTGAATCAAATTTTTGAAAATCCAAAATTACCTCTTCATTTGGATGTAGGTTGTGCTTCTGGCGATTTTTTATTCGAATTATCACTTAAAAATAAAAACTGGAATTATATAGGAATTGAAATTAGAGAAAAATTAGTTTTAAATGCTAATTTAAAAATGAAAAGTAGAGAAAATAACAATTTGTATTTTTCATTTGGTAATGCGAATAATATTTTTAGTCATTCTAATAATAAATCTATTACTGAATTTATAACTAGTATTTCTTTTAATTTTCCTGATCCATGGTTTAAAAAGAAACATCACAAAAGACGTGTAATTCAACCTAAATTAATAAATTTTCTCTCCAATTCAATGAAAAAAGGATCCTTAATCTTTATTAAAACAGACGTAAGAGAGCTTTTTGATCATATAGAACTCACAATATCCGAAAGTATAAAGTTCAAAAAATTAGCAATTAAAGATGTTCAATTTTATGAAAGTTTTAATCCAAGTAGAATTCAAACTAATAGAGAAAAATATGTCATATTAAATCAACTTAAAATTTATGAAAGTATTTACAAGAAAATTTGATTCAAAAAGTTTTAGATATTTTATTGATTTTTTTACTAAGTTCGCTCGTTATTGTTGTTGATAAAGAATCTACTTCTTTTCTATTTTGTGCTTCTACTAAGATACGTAAAACAGGTTCCGTTCCACTTGGACGTATATAAACTCTACAATTATCCTTTTTAATGTTTGAAAAACTATTTATAGTTTCATTTATAAATTCCTTATATGATTCATCGATATTTTTAAAGTCAAAATTTAAAAAAATATTTGTTAGTTTTTGAGGATATGGCAAGAAGCTACTATTAAGCCAAGATACTAGACTTATATTTTTTTTCTTGCAGTATTTTGAGATTTGAATTGCAGTTAATATTCCATCTCCACAAAAATTATTAATTTTTGAAAGTATATGACCTGATTGTTCTCCTCCTAATAAGGCCTTTTTTTTCTTTATTGCTTCAAATATGAACTTATCTCCAACCTCAGTTCTATGTAAAATCCCCCCAATTTTATTCCAAGTCTTTTCAAAACCTAAATTGGCCATTTTTGTTGAGATAATTGTGTTATCTGTAAGTAATTTTTCTTCTAAAAGTTCTCTTCCCCATAGAAAGAGTATGTGATCCCCATCAAGTATATTGCCTTTTGAATCAACCCCAATAACTCTATCGGCATCTCCATCGAAGCTAAATCCCATATCAGCATCATTGTCTTTTATGGCTTTAATTAGTGGCTCCAAGCATGTAGAACCACAATTTAAATTTATTTTTAACCCATCTTGGTCATTATTAATAACTTTAACATTAGCCCCTAGTTTCTTAAAAATTCCTGCCGCACAGGTTGTCGCAGATCCGTAACATGTGTCTAAAACTATTTTCATTCCATCTAAGTTTTCATCCCCCATAGTATTAATAAGTCCTTCAGAATAGATATTTAAAAGGTCGTTATTTTCCTTTATAGATGTTTTTTTATAAGTGGATAATTTAAGCTTATTTGCTGTCTCCAAAATCAGTTCTATTTGATTTTCAAATTCCTTTTTAATTTTTTCCCCATTATTATCAAAAATCTTAATCCCATTATATTCAGGAGGATTATGGCTTGCAGAAATCATAATCCCACTACTAAATTTTTCTTTTTTTATTAAGAAAGGGATAGCTGGTGTTGGACAGATTCCTAAATATATGAATTCTTTTCCTGCTTCATTAATACCTCTTGATATAGCCTCAAGAAGAATATTTCCACTTACTCTTGTATCTCTTCCGATTAGTATTGGATTATTTGTTTTCACTATAACTCCTAAAGCATACCCAACCTTATAGGCTAGAGAATATGTTAATTCCTTATCAAATCTTCCCCTAATTCCATCAGTCCCAAATATAGATTGCATATTATGATTGCTATAAGGACTAAGTATTTTGCTAGTTGCATTTATACTATCAGTTGATTAAAAGTAAAAAGAATAATATTCTCTTTAATTGTTTTATCTATATAAAATATAAAAAGATAATAATTAGATAATGCAATCTGGAAATAAAGAATCCTTTTTAAATATTTCCCAAAAATCGATACTTGTATTGATTATTGCCCTAATTATTTGCTCAATACTTATATTAAAAAATTATATATTTCAACCTACCTTTCTGCTTAAGAAATTTGGAGAACAAACTATTGATCCTGAAATAGCTTTTACAAATAATAAACCTACTTTTCTTGAATTTTATGCAGAGTGGTGCGAAGTTTGTAAGGAGATGGCTCCAAAAGTTGATGATATAAAAAATGAATATTCAAGAGATATGAATTTTGTTTTCTTAAATGTAGATAATTCGAAATGGGAAAAATACATAAGAAATTTTAATGTTAATGGTATTCCACAAATAAATATTTTTGATAAAGATGCCAACCTAGAAATTACATTGATTGGAAAACAGGAAGAAAAAACTATAAAAGAATCTCTGGATAATGTACTAAATAATCTTGAAGGTGATTCTCAAATTCAAAATTCAGAATTCTCAATTATCAAAGATAATAAAAATCGTCAATCTTCTCCGAGAAGTCACGGATAAATTTATTTCCAATTTAATGCTTCAGATACAGAAGGAAAATATTTGATAAATACTTTCTTACATTCCTCAGCTATTTCCATATGTTCTTTTTGTGTTCCTTCTTTTGATCTTAGTTTTATATAGTGAATCCAGGATCTACATGAACCAGTCATATAGATTCTTGTTGGGGTAGCCAAGGGCATGATAAATCTCGCGCATTCCTTTGCAATTCCTTCTTCAAGCATTTCTTCGTATAGTTTATTTGCCTCTTGAAAATGTTTTGATATTTTTTCTGAAAATTTTCTTTTAAGTTCATCAGGTATATCATCAATGCTATTTTGACGATTCTTTTTATCTTGCCTTCTTAAGTTTGGGATGGGAATTTCATCTCCAAGCAAATTAGTTTCAGCATATCTTTGTGAGAATTCTTGAAAAGTAAATGATCTATGCCTAAGGATTTGAGCTGCTATACCTCTATTCGTCTCAATTTTTAATGTCATACATGATTGTTCAAAAACTGACCAATGCTCATGTTGTATACAGTATCTTAATAATCCCGCAAATTTTTCATTAGCCTGATTAGAAGGATTAGACACTCTAGCTATATGTGCCATTGTTTTTTCTGCATCTGGAGTTAATGAAATTAGCTCAACTTTACTCATATTAAATTTTGGCTAAAGTTACTTGTTCGGGTTGATTTTGGTACTTACCTTTCCTATCTTCATATGTTGTAGAGCAAGGGTCACCCTCAAAAAATAATAGTTGACAAATACCTTCATTTGCATAAATCCTACAATCTGCCCCTGAACTGTTGCTGAATTCTAATGTAAGATGTCCCTCCCAACCTGCCTCGGCTGGAGTTGTATTTACTATTATTCCAAGACGAGCATAAGTACTTTTACCAATACAAATTACAGTAATATTATCTGGGACTTTCATTTTCTCTAAAGCAACTCCCAAACCGTAAGAATGAGCAGGTAATATAAAAAATTTACCATCTTTATCTTCATGAAGAATCGTTTTTTCTAAATTTTCAGGATTAAACTTCTTGGGATTCATTACAGTTCCTGGAACATGCTTAAATATTAAAAACTCTTTAGAAGATAGTCTTAAATCATAGCCATAAGAGGAACATCCATAACTTAAAACTGAATTCTTTTTATGGTTCGGATCCAGATGTCTTACTAAATTTGATTGAAAAGGATTTATCATTCCTTCGGAAGCTTTTTGATTTATCCAGAGATCATTTTTGAGCATAGTTTTATGAGCGAAGTTCTGTGATTTGGTCAGCCATTAATAAAAAACATTTGGGAATGGATGTACCAGTAAGAATTACATCTCCTGATATAAATCGGTTTTCAAGTGTTGAAATCAAATCATCTTTACTGATAATATTCATCTCCACAGCTAAAAAAATTTCATCAAGAATGATTTGATCATATTCTCCAGAAAGTAATTCTTTTTTGCAAAAATCCCATAATTCTTTTATTGAACTATTAATAGTTTTTGATATATCCTTAGTTAGATTTTCTGACTCGTATTGATCATAAGAATTTGATGACCTTACCCATGTAAGTTTACCGCAAAGCTTTTGAGCATTGGAAATTCCTTGTTTGACCCCTCCCTTCATTAATTGTACTAAAAGTACTTTTCTTCCTAAAGCTGCATTTCTTAGTGAATCTCTGATAATTGATGAATAACTTCCTCTGTAAGAAGATTGATAAATCTGAATCTGACCATTTTGATTTATCTTCCTTAATTTAGATTCTTTATTTTTATTTATGTTTACAACTTCATGATTACTTGTTAGATAACTATTTAACGAGCTGGCTACCATTATTTTGAATTAACTTTTTCTACATTCAGTATAGTTTAAATATAAGAACACTGCATATAGTGTAATTTACCTTAAAATTCCGTCTAAGATGAAAGAATTTTTTAAAAAAATAATTTTAAAAAGATATAAGAATCTAAAAATGTTACTGTTGATACAAGATATTTCTTGCTGTCTCCTTAAATTTTTTAATAGTAATTATATTTATGTTACCTACTTCTAAAGGATTCAGTAGCTTAAGTCGGCAACCTTCCGGACAAAATACTATTAATACTGTTGGTGAACGTTTTCCAATTAATCAAAATTTAATGGAAGTCATTAAAGGTCTTGAAGGGGCTAGTACAGAAATGGTTGAAAGATCGAAAACAATATTTTTCCCTGGAGATCCTGCTGAAAGAGTTTATTTAATAAGAAGAGGAGCAGTAAGATTATCAAGAGTTTACGAATCGGGAGAAGAAATTACTGTTGGATTGTTAAGAGAAAATAGCCTTTTTGGGGTTTTATCTCTTTTGACAGGACACAGGTCTGATCGTTTTTATCATTCGATTGCTTTTACAAGAGTTGAAATTATTACAGCCCCAGCAAATTCTGTCTTGAGAGCGATTGAAGCGGATGCATCCGTTGGGCTTTTACTTTTGCAAGGCCTCTCAAGCAGGATTTTACAAACAGAAACAATGATAGAAACTCTTACTCATAGAGATATGTCTTCTCGACTAGTGAGTTTTTTGATGGTTTTGTGTCGAGACTTTGGAGTGGCAAGTGAAAATGGTATCACTATAGATTTGAGACTTTCTCATCAAGCTATAGCAGAGGCAATAGGTTCTACAAGAGTAACTATTACAAGATTATTAGGGGATTTGAGAGATTCAGGATTACTAAATATAGAAAGGAAGAAGATTACAGTTTTTGATCCAATAGCACTTGCAAAAAGATTTAATTGATTCTTAATCAATTAAATCTTTATTGTGTTATTAATAAGTTAATAAATAAATATATTTGTGTCTGGTTCGCTTTTCATTATTTTCCTATTAATCCTTGGTGGTTTAATTTCAACATTAGGTGATTTATTAGGTTCAAAAATAGGAAAGGCTAGATTTAGTATTTTAAAATTAAGACCAAAAAAAACGGCAATTTTAATCACAATTTTGACAGGTAGCTTGATAAGTGCTTCATCATTATTCTTAGTGATATTAGTAAATAGACAGTTAAGAGTTGGTCTTTTTAGGTTGGGAGATTTACAGAAAAGACTTCAGGAAAGTAAACAAGTTTTGATACCTCTAAAAGAAGAAAGAGAAAAACTAGAAAATAAAATCAAAGCTAAAGAGATTGAATTTAAACAATTAGAAAAAAATGTAATCGCCTTAAGGAGTGGGAAATTTGTAATTAGAAGTGGGCAATCTTTAATTATTTCTGAGATTACTTCTTCAAACTCAGAAGATATTAAATATCAAATAGAAAAAATTATTATCAATGCCAATAGATATGCTCATAATTTAGTAAAACCAAAAAGTAAAGACATCAGAAATTTATTGTTATTAAGAAAAAATCATATTGAAGAGATGCAAAATACTATTTTAAAAGGTGGTAATTGGGTAATTAACATAAAATCTGTAAGAAATGTTTTAATGGGGGAAAACTTTGTATATGCTTTCCCTGAAATAACAGAAAATAAAATAATAGTTAGAAAAGGTGAGAAAATCACTAAAGGTGATTTCAAACAAGATGATTTTAATAAAAAAGATTTTAGTGATAAGTTGAATTTCTTACTATCTTCTAGTTTGGCCGAAATGAAGAGAAGAGGTTCACTAACAAATGAAATTAAATTGCGAAGAGATTCTGTCAAAGAATTAAAAAACTTCTTAAATAAAAATGATAAAACGAATTTTGAATTAGAAGTAGTCTCATTGTTTAATAGTAAGACCGCTCAACCAGTAGTTGTTGAACTAAATATAAATTATCCAGAATCATAGATGTCTAAAATCATAGCTATTGATCCTGGCATATCTAAATGCGGAGTAATAATAGCTGACATAAAAGATAAAATAGTTTATGAAGGTGTAGTTCTTAAAAGTAATCTGCTTTTAAAATACGTTAGAAAAAAATATCAGAAAGAAAAAAACCTTCAGTGTTTAATTGGTAATGGAACAAGTAGCAAAAATTATATAAAAGATTTAAATCATTTTGTCCCAAATTTAATTATTGCTGAAGAAAAAAATTCAACTTACAGGGCTAAGCAAAGATATTTTGAAATTTTCCCTTTAAGAGGTATTAGATGTTTCTTGCCAAGAGAGATATTTATTTTGAATAAAAATTTAGATGCATTAGCTGCTCTAATAATAATTGAGGATTATTTGAATATTAGATTTGAGGTTAGTGAAAAAATTAAGACTAAAACTTGGCTGAAATAGTAAATTTATATTCATTTCCAGCTTCAATCTCATAATCTTTCTTTAAAAGGAATCTCAATAATGAATCTTCAATTAGTGCTCTGCCTAAAGGTGGTTTGACAAACAATTTTCCTTGCCCAAATGACCATGTAAAGCTCCACTTGAAATCGCTGGCCTCCACAACTCCTTTTACTACTTTTTTAGAAAAACAATATTCTTTCACACTTACATGTGCGGTTGTCTCAGGCTTTTCTTTCATTCTTATCCTGTTCTCGATGAAAAGAATTTAGTTCACTAATAATATGATCTTCATTTTTAGTATTTAATTCTGTGAGGGATTCGATTAATTTTTTATAAACTTTATCTAAAGTTAAAACTTCTGTTGAAGATATATTTCCTAATACATGAGAAATAGTGTTGTAGTTGTTGTTCTTTTCATTAACTGGAGGGGCACCTATCCCTATTCTTATCCTATTGAAATTTTTAGTCTGCAATTTGTTAATAATATCTTTGAGGCCATTATGTCCTCCAGAACTTCCTTTTTTTCTGAATCTTATTTTCCCAAGAGGGAGATCGATATCGTCAACTATTACAAAAAGCTGATCCAAATCAATTTTGTACCAATCCATTATTGCCCTTACAGCCTCACCACTATTATTCATAAAAGTATTTGGCTTAAACAATCTATAAGTTAGATCATTTATTTTAATTTCTGAATACCAACTTTTAAGCTTATTTTTCAAAATAAATTTTGAATTATATTTTTCAGAAAAATTATCAATTAGTAAAAACCCAATATTATGTCGATTCTTAATATATTCTTTACCAGGATTTCCTAAACCGATTATAAATTTCTCATTATTATTCATAATTGAAATTTTATCTGATTCTTTTATAGATTATAAAATAAAATTCAATAGGGTTGTTTTTATGTGCATGATTATGCAAAATATTAAGGATTTAATTTTCTTAATGATGAAATTATAAATTTTCCTAATTTGAAAATTAATTAAACAATAAAAATTAATTTCTAAATCTAGTTGCCATTCCAATCTACTGAGAAACCTTGTAGTAGAAGAGATTGATTATAAATTTGTAGAAGAATAACAAGGAAAACTAATAAAAGTAAACCTATTACAGTCATAATAGGAACTGCCCCCCAACCTGGAACAACTTTTCCTTGACCTGAATTTCCAATAGCTTTTAAAAAAGTTCCTAGTGCAGTTTTTTGACCCATGATAATTTCTCTAAATCGAATATATTTCGTTATTGTATAAGAGTTAATACATAAATTGTTTACAATCTTACCAAAATTGATGCAAA
>QBXH01000025.1 GCA_003283415.1 Prochlorococcus sp. AG-321-E21
ATAATTCAAATAAGATCAGCTGCAAGGATTGGTCAATCTGATTTAGGAGTGAATTCAAAAAGAGTAGAATTTTTATTTAATCAACTAGAGAAATTTTAATTAAGTATATAGTCTAATTTTTATTTAGTTAAGGTTCTTTTCACTAAATAGATGTGCTTTAATTCAAAAGAATAATAGAAAAGCCATGGTGAAAATAATTCTAGTTGCGATTATTGTCGCTTTAGTATATTCACAACCTGATCTCCGTTTGACTGTAGCCGATTGGTTAAAATCAGCTTCTGATTTTTTAATTGAGTCAGTAAAAGTAAAACAATAAAAAATTTATAGAGATTTAAATTATCCCTGAAACAAATAGCAATTGTTTAATGCAAAATGCTACAAAAATAAATAATAATAATCGACTAAATATGTATTTCACTAAATTAATAGATTCTTTTAGATACATAATAGAAAAATATTGTGAAATTTTTGAATAGTTAACGATAATAGTAGATATGAAGCTTAGATTATTTGAGTTCTATTTTATTAAAGACTACTTAAGGCCTTGGTTTGGACTTATTTATTCTCTATTCTTTCTGTTTTTTTTAGGTGCTATTGGGTATCGAATTACAGAAGGTTGGGAATGGGGTGATTGTTTATGGATGGTTTTAATCACAATAACCACAATTGGTTTTGGTGAAGTTCAACCATTAACTCCAGAAGGAAGAATTATTACTGTTCTAATAATCGTTGGTGGATTAATTTTTATTCAATTTACCTTTCAAAAAGCTGTTAAATTATTTGAATCCGGTTATTTTCAAAGAGTTAATGAATTACGTTTTAAAAGAATTCTAAGAAAAATGGAAAATCATGTAATTTTGTGTGGATATGGGAGGGTAGGTCAGGAAATATCTAATCAAATAAAAACACAAAATATTCCTATTATTGTTGTAGAAAATAATGAAGATAGAAAAAGAATTGCTGAAGATAATGGTTTAGAAGTCCTTTGCGCCGATGCAACACTTGATGAAACTTTAAAGTTAGCTGGATTAGATAAATGTAAAAGTTTGGTTGTTACCTTGCCTAATGATGCTGCTAATTTATATGTCGTCTTAAGTGCTAAAGGGATAAGAAGTTCAATAAGAGTAATTGCTAGGGCTGGAACTGAAGAAGCAGCTAGTAAATTGAGATTAGCTGGAGCAAGTATTGTTGTTAGTCCTTATATAGCAGCGGGAAGAGCTATGGCCTCAATGGCTTTAAGACCAATAGCTATTGATTTTCTTGATCTGCTCGCAGGAAGTGAATGTGAGATTGAGGAATTTGAATTAAGTAATGATATTAGTCTGTTTGGTGCAGCAGAAAAAATTACTCTTTCTGAGTTAGGAATAGGTAAAAAGAGTGGAGCTAAAATATTGGCAATAAAGGAAGATGAAAAGTTATTAACAAATCCTGGGGGTGATTTTTTACTTCAGCCAGGTCAGGTATTAATTGCTTTTGGAAGTAAGGAACAACTAATTACTCTTAATGGCTTACTAGGAAACCTTGTTGTTTCAGTTGAATTATTAAAGTGAATTTGGCGATAAAAAAATACCACTTTTCAATAGATGACACATTTTGATAACATTCCTATTCCTTTAACCACTCTTAAAGTATTTTCCACCATTTGGTAGTAGATTTAGAATAAGGTACTTTTTTTAATGGAAGAGAAATTAGCTCTTTTCAAGAATCGAAAAAGATTCGGGATTGAAAAATATATAGATGTTATTTTTAAGAATACTGCTCTTGTCTTGTCTAGTTTCGTAGCGATCATACTTTTAGGAATTGTTTTAGTAGTCTTTTTTCAGTCATTTGAATCATTCTCAAGGTATGGTCTTAAGTTTCTTGTTACATCTGAATGGAATCCAGTTAAAGATGAATATGGTGCATTTACCGCAATTTATGGAACATTAATAACCTCTTTTCTTTCACTATTGATAACTATTCCATTGGGGGTAGGAACAGCAATATTTATTACTGAAGATTTCGTTCCTAAAGTCTTAAGAGAAATAATTGGATCATTTGTTGAACTTTTAGCTGCGATACCTTCAGTTGTATTGGGATTATGGGCAATATTTGTAATGGAACCTTTTTTTAGAGAATTTTTTTGCTTTCTACATAATTTCTTTGGTTGGGTTCCTTTATTTAGTACAGAACCTACTGGCAGGAATTCCTTGCTAGCGATATTGATTTTAGTTGTAATGCTTTTACCAATTGTTACCTCTATTGCTAGAGATTCTCTTAATCAAGTTCCTAAAAAACTTAGAAATGCCTCTTATGGAATTGGAGCTAGTAGGTGGAAAACAATTTTTTCAGTAATTTTGCCAGCTGCACTATCAGGAATTATGGCTGGAGTTTTATTAGCTTTAGGTAGGGCCATGGGAGAAACTATGGCTGTCACAATGATTATCGGAAACTCTAATGCATTTAGTTGGTCTTTATTATCTCCTGGATATACCATTTCTTCCATGCTCGCAAATCAATTTGGAGAAGCTGATGGAAGTCAAGTTTCCTCATTGTTTTACGCAGCATTTGTTCTGATGATTTTGTCTTTGTTGGTAAATATCTTTGCTCAATGGTTAGTTAAGAAATTTAGTCTCAAATATTAGATATTATGAATTCACTTTTTTACCAGAAAAATTCATCTCGAAACATAGGAGATAAAGTTTTTACAACGTTGTCTTTAATTTGTGTAGTTATATCTATACTTCCTTTGATATTTTTGGTGACTTATATTCTAATCAAAGGTGGAGCTCAAATAACTCCTGATCTATTTACTTTAGAGCCCAACCCTCCTGGAGATGATTTGGATGCAGGTGGAATTAACCCTGCATTAATCGGGACATTAATAATCACTAGCATCGCTTCAATTATTTCGATACCGGTAGGTGTTGGTGGGGGTATATACTTAGCTGAATATTCAAAAGGAGGATCTTTTTCAAGATTTATTAGATTTGGAGTTAATGTTTTAGCCGGTGTTCCTTCAATAATTGCAGGTGTATTTATTTATGCCCTAATCGTTTCTACAAAAATTTTATTTGGAAGTATGTATAGTGGTTTAGCTGGAGGGATGGCACTCTCAATTTTGATGTTGCCTACTGTGATAAAAACAACTGATGAGGGTTTAAAGTTAGTACCAAATGAATTAAGGTACGCTTCTCTAGGAGTAGGAGCAAGTATGTATACAACAATATTAAAAATAACTTTACCCTCTGCTTTTAGGTCTATTGCAACTGGTGTAGTCCTTGGTATAGCCAGGGCTGCGGGGGAAACTGCTCCATTAATTTTTACAGCTTTATTCTCTTATTACTACATAACTGGATTTGGTGATTTGTTCTATGAAATGGGATCTCTTTCAGTTTTAATTTATAATTTTGCTCTCGAACCATATGATGCTCAAAATAAACTTGCTTGGTCGGCATCTTTTATCCTTGTGTTGTCTATTCTTTCAGTAAATATATTTTTAAGGATCTTAGCCGCGTTAACTGAGAAGACTAAGAGAGTATGAAATGATTAAAAATAATAAAAAGGCACAAAAGAATCATATTTTATCTTTAGAGGATGTTTCTATTAGCTATGGAAAATTTGAAGCAGTAAAAAATATTTTTTGTAATTTCAAAAAAGGAGATATAACCTCTCTAATTGGTCCTTCTGGTTGCGGAAAATCGACAGTTCTTAGGTCCTTAAATAGGATGAATGACTTGATTCCTAATTGTTCATTAAAAGGTACAGTTCTTTTTGATGGGACGAATATTTATGATAAAAGAGTTGATGCTGTGGAAGTTAGGAGAAGAATTGGGATGGTTTTTCAGCAACCAAATCCTTTTCCTAAATCTATTTACGAAAATATTGCATTTGGAGCAAGAATTAATGGATTTGTAGGGGATATGGACGATTTAGTGGAACTTTCGCTTAAGAAGGCTGCTTTATGGAGCGAATGTAAGGATAAATTAAACGATAGTGGTTACTCTTTATCCGGAGGGCAACAACAAAGACTATGTATAGCAAGAACTATTGCAATCGAACCTGAAATTATTCTCATGGACGAACCATGTTCTGCATTAGACCCTATTTCAACTTTAAAGATAGAGGAAACAATGCATGAACTAAAGAAGAAATACACAATAATAATAGTTACTCACAATATGCAGCAGGCTCTAAGAGTTAGTGATATGACTGCGTTCTTTAATGCTATTGAATATGAAGACGGTGATGGAGGTAAGGTTGGATATCTTGCAGAATTTAATTCAACGAAGAAAATTTTTAGTTCTCCTAAGGAAAAAATAACTCAAGAATATATCTCAGGAAAGTTCGGATAACTTTTATTTCTTACCTAAAATAGACGAATTTTAACTATGTGAAATAATTATGACTAGACAAATAGTATAAATACCTATATAGTATTTTTAATTTACTAGAGTTGAATTTGAAAAACTTCCCTTATCTTCCTTTTTTAATCTTTGCAGGCGCTTTAATAACAACAGCTACTGTAGGATTACCAGTATTCACCTCGTAATTCTGAATAATTTTTAAAGATCTGATGCTATTGTGATTATGAAAAAGAAGATTTAATTGCAAGTCCTTATAAAACATCAATTGATAGAGATTTATTTGACTTTATAAAAAAAAGAGTGAAGATAGATCTATGTGTGAGTGAAAATTTGTTTTAAAACCATCATTTAAGTGATGTATTTCTAACTATTTAATTATGAATAAGACTCAAGAACAATTAGAAAAGCTCAGAGAAGTCGCTGAAGCTTCTCTAACAAAGACAGAAGAACTGCATAAAGTTTTAGCTCAAATAGAAGCTCTAATGTCTAGAGAAGAAATACAAAAAGTATCAAAAAAAAATAAATAAGAGATCAAGAATAAATATTTAAATTGTACTTTTTATTACATCTGTACAATATAAAATCAGTTATTAATTAATCAACAGAACCCTTTCCAAGTCTCTGTCAGGTCTCGAGGTCTTACCTTCTTTAAGTAAAAGACCTCTTTTTATTTAAAGAAGGTAAGAATTAAACTTTAACTAAATATCTAAGGAATTAATTTATAGCCTTATGGACTTCTTTTTTGCAAACATTTACATTGAATGATTCATTGCCAACAATTTCAAGTCCTATTTTCTCTGTGACTTTAACAGTAGCATTACATTCATCTTGTTTAAGAGCCATATAGCTAGGCTTATTATTATTTAATTCTTGTTCAGTTTCGGGTTCAACATCAATATCTTTTTCATATTGCTCCATTACTAGTGTGAGGGCTTCAATCTCAACAGAAAAGAATTCATTAGCATTCATCCCAAATGGCACTAATAGAAATTGAAAAATTAAAATAGATATTAATTTTTTCATTATTAAAAGTTACGTTTATATTTTTTATAACGTAATTATCAAGTTAAAGAAAGGGTGAACAACTTTACCTTCTTTACTTGAGAGCTTAATTTCTATCATTAAATATTCATAATCTATATAAAACCTACAAAATGAGAAATAATAATGAGATTTATATGTATAAATTAGTACTCTCAAACAATGAATTTAATAATTATTATTAATAATTTTATAATGCAATAATTTTTTTTTCAGAAATAATTGCCCATTTTCTAAATGAATTCTTACATGGATAACCTCCTGTGAGATCTCCAAAGGCGGGGAGATATAAGATATTATTTTTTTCATCCAGAGCAAAACATTTAAAGGTTAATTTATCTTTTGAATTTTTTAAAAATATTTTCGGATGATAGTGGCCACAAATATTTAAAATATCATTTTCTAATTTACCTATTGGCTCGTGACTAAATATAAAATTACTAGATCTTTTATAGTCAAGAAAGTTTATATTTTTGACTTTGCAACCGATATCATGATTGCCAATAATTAATTCAATTTTAATATTTAATGATTCTGAAAGATTTTCTACGTTTTTCTTTAAAGACTCACTAATTGAATATTTACTATGAAATAAATCTCCTAAAATAATTAATTTATTAGGCTTATAGTTTTCTACAATATTTTTTATTCTAAATAAATTTTGTTCATCTGAATTATTAGTAAGAGGTATTCCATTCTGTTGAAAATATTCTGATTTGCCGAGATGAATATCACATATTAGTAGTTCGTTTGTATGAGGCAAAAGTAATGCTTTAGAAGGGAGCATCTCTAGTGATGAATCCCCCCAACTTATTGAAAAAGAATTATTTTGCATTTAACTATTATATATTTTTATAAGTTTTTCAACTCTTTTTTCTATAGATTCATTGCTTAATGTGTTTTTTAGTCTTTCAACAAACAAAGGAAAAGCAAATGGACTCGGAGTTTTGGTTTCTTTTAATATTATTTTTAAATTAGATAATCTTTTTAAAGAATTAGTAATACGTTTATTTTCTAATTGGTACTCTTTTACTTCTTTATATGCTTGTTTGATTAGTAGATGATCTTCTTCATATCTAGTAAAAACATCATAAAAAAGACTTGAACTTATTTGTAATTGAGATGAACTTTTAGTTTTGGTGGGATTATTTTGATTCACTAATCCACTAATTTGAGCAATATTTTTAAATCTTCTCTTTGTTAATTCTGAAAAATTTATAGCATTTTCTAAATCCTCTTCCAAGTTTCTATTTTCTATAAAATATGAAAATTCTTTTTCAATAATTGAAAAGTCATAATTTTCTGAAGTGGTTAAGCTAAATCCAAAATCATTCGCAGAAATACTAAATGTAGATTTTTTTTTATTAGCAAATCTTAATGCCCACAGAAAGGCAATTCCTTCATTAACAAATTTTCCATCAATTGTAAAAACAAAAAGACTTGTTAACTCTTTAGTTTTATAGATTTCAATAAGTAATTGATTACTTTTAGGAATATCTGAAAGATCTTTCTGTTTATTTAAAATTGGAAGTAATGAATTTAATTCTTTATTAATATATTGATCATCATTTTCTAAGTTATTGCAAATATCTATTTCGCTTCTTAATTCATCACTCAAAAGATCAGAGATAGCCATTTGACCTCCAACCCATGCTGGAATTAAAGAACTTTTTTTGGAAGATTTTTTTACGTATAAAGTCATATCTCTAATTTTTATAAACTGGAGTATCTTGCCCGCGAAGTAAAAAGTATCACCTGATTTTAATTTACTAACAAAGTTTTCTTCTAAACTCCCTAATGATTTTCCTTTTAAATATTTTACATTTATAAATTTATCGCTTGTTATTGTTCCAATATTAAACTTATGCATCCTAATTAAAGATTTATCTTTTACAAAATATTTAAAGTTATCTTCATTCCCTTTTACTTTTACTCTTTCTATCTTTTTATATTTTGGATAAGCTTTCAAACACTTTCCTCCATACTCCAAAAAATCAATGCACCAATCCCAATCTTTCTCATTAAGATTTCTGTAACTCCAGCAATCTTTAATTCTTTCTTTCTCAGTAATCGGATTGAAACCTGGCCCGCAAGCTAAACTAACTAGATGCTGAAGAAGGACATCAAAAGATAATTCAGGGAGCTTAATACTTTCAGATATCCCACTTTTAATTATTCTCCTCATTGCACTAATTTCAAGTAATTCTAAAGAGTTAGTCGGCATGAAAATTATTTTTGACTTGCCTCCAGGTCTATGGGCACTCCTACCTGCCCTTTGAATAAGTCGAGCTAAATTTTTAGCACTTCCTATTTGTACAATTTGATCAACAGGTTGAAAGTCAATCCCTAAATCTAATGAACTTGTACAAACAACCCATTTTATAGATCCGCTTTTAACCCCATCCTCAACTATTTTTCTCTCATCTTTATCCAAAGACCCATGATGTAAAGAAATCCTATCTTCCATTTCCGGGAGACAGAATCTTAAGCATTGATACCATCTTTCAGACTGATTTCTAGTATTAGTGAATAATAATGTACTTTTGTTTTTATCTAATACTTTTAGAAGTAATGAATAGCTCCTAATTCCTAAATGTCCACTCCATGGAAATGTTGTTTTTTCTTCTGGTAAAACACTAAGGATTTCAATTTCTTTTTGAATATTAGTACTAATTATTTTTGGGATTTCATCTTTTATTCCAACAATAGCTCTTGCTGCTTCTGCAATATTACCTAAAGTGGCAGACATTGCCCAAATTTGTAAATCTTTTTTATCTCCTCTTAGCCAACTAAGTGATAATTCACATTGGTTCCCTCTTTTACTACCCATTAACTCGTGCCACTCATCAACAATTATTGAAAATAAATTATTAAATATTTTATAAGACTCTTTATTAGATAAGAGAAGAGAAAGTGATTCTGGAGTCGTTATTAGAATATTTGGAGGTTTAAGTATTTGCTTCTTCTTTTCATATGGGCTCGTATCACCATTTCTTATTCCAACTGTTATTTCTTGATTAAAAAATTGTGCTGCTAAATTTACTGAATTTTTCAAGTCTCTACTTAATGCCTTTAATGGAGTTATTAATAAAATGCTTAGTCCATTGAGTTTTGTGGAATCTTTTAATTTCGAAAGAGGTCCCATTAACGCTGCATAAGTTTTACCGCATCCTGTAGGAACCTGAATGATGCCATTTTCTCCATTAAAAAATGCTTCCCAAGCTTCGATTTGATATGGCAGAGGTTCCCAACCATTTTTATTAAAAAATTTTTTTATATTCTTAATTCTATTTTTATTTATAGATCTTTCCATTATTTATTTAACATTAATTTCTGAGCGTTTTCTAAGGTGTCGGCATCTTTAATCAGCTTATCTTTCCTCCATTTAGAAATTCTTGGGAATCTTACAGCAATTCCTGATTTATGACGTTTTGAAATTTGAATATTTTCGAAGGAAATTTCGAAGACCATTTCTGGCTTTACGGATCTAACAGGTCCAAATCTATCAATTGTATTTTTTCTTATCCATCTATCTAACTCTTTAATTTCAGTGTTGTTTAATCCAGAATAGGCACTAGCAAATTTTATTAATTCTCCATCTTTCCAAAGAGCAAAACTATAGTCAGTATATAGTCCTGCTCTTATCCCACTCCCACCTTTGGCATAAATGAGGACTGCATCAAGCTGCATTGGATCAACTTTATATTTCCACCAAAGACCTTTCTTTCTGCCTGGTGTATAGATTGATTTTTTATTTTTAATAACTAGTCCCTCTGTTCCATTATCTCTAGAATTGTTTTTAAAAGTTTCTACCTCTTCCCACTTTTTTGGATATATTAAATCACTTATTTTGAAAATATTAGATAATTCTCCTTTCCGTTCATTTAACCAATTATATAAATGTTTTTCTAAAATATTTCTTCTAATTTCTAAATTTGAGTCTCTTAGATCTTCTCCATTAATTTCTAAAAGATCATAGGCAATAAAAATAATAGGTAAACTTTTTTGAATTGATCTTGAGGTCACCTTTCTATTTATTCTTTTTTGAAGTAAAGAGAAATTAAGAGGAAGACTTTCTTTAAAATCCCAGACCAATAATTCACCATCTATTACAAAGTTATCTTTGATAGATGAGCTTTGTTCAACTAATTCAGGGAAAGCTTTGTTTACTAAATCCTGCCCTCTTGTCCATATTGAAACTATTCCTGACCTTTTTATTAATTGAATTCTGATTCCATCCCATTTCCATTCAAACTGAAAAGTGTTAATTGGTTTATCTATGATTTTCTTTTCAAAAGTATTAGCTAGAAGAAAGGGATAAGGTTTGTAATTTAATTCTGAAGGATTTATTTTTTTATCTATTAATAATTTATATGATTCTTCAGAGGGAATAAAATCGCCCATTAATCTATGAGAAATTATTGCTTCATCTAGATTAATTAGCTTTGCTATTGATTTTGTTATCAACCCTATAGAGACACCAACTCTAAAAGTACCAGTTAAGATTTTATTTGTAATTAGATGATTTTCTTTTGGAATGTTTTCCCAAATTTCTTTTACTCTTAACTTCTTATCATCTTCTTGAAGAATGGATAACTCTGGAAATGATTTATTTAATAATTCATTTAGAGAAACATCTTGATATTTCATATTTTGTTCAGTATTCATATTCCTTAATAATAGAGATATAACTTCTGCAGAATCTCCAACTTTTAAATAACAAGAATCAATTAACCACAAAGGGTATTCATAAATTTCTGAAAATAAAGATTTGAGGGATCTTCCACTTATAAATCTCTTATTTTTTTTTCCTGTAAGTAAATATATTGTCCATGAGTTTTCTAAAGCCTCATTTGAAGAAAAATAGTGTTGTAAAATTCTAATCTTTTTATTTGTGCTATTACAAGAATCTAAATCTATAAATAATTCTGAAAACTTTTTTAGGCTCATTTTTTATATTCAAAATCAAGTACATTTATCGAGTTCTTTTCTTTTAAATATCTTTTTAAATCTTCACTATCCCCATGATAAAAAAAAACATTTTTTGCTTCAGATTCTTTGATTGTTTTTAAAATAGCCATCCACTCAGCATGGTCTGAGATAGAAAAACCTTTATCATATCCAGAACGTTTTTTTAGAGCTCTAATTGACATCCAACCGCTAGCAAATCCTGTTTGAATATCCTTAAAAGTCTTTAGAAAGTTGCTCTTATTTAATGAGGGTGGAATTAATATTAGACTTCCTTTAAGATCCGAATTATTTTTAGTTTGTTCTAATTTCTTTGTATCTATAAGATCAATTCCTAATTTTTTATAACAGTTATTAATCCTATAAATACTGCTATGTGTATAAATATTATGTTTAAAATTTGTTTTACTAATTTCATTCAATACTCTTTGAGCTTTTCCAAGCGAATAGCAAAATAAGATAGATGTTTTTTCTTGGGAGGAGTTCACCCAATTTGTAATATCAAATGCTGTCTTTTGAGGTTTTTCCCACTTGAAAATTGGCAAGCCAAAAGTTGATTCACTTATTAAAAAATCAGTCTTTACTATTTCATATTCTTTACAAGTTTCATCTTTTTGACGCTTAAAATCTCCAGTGATTAACCATATCTCTTCAGCGAGATTAAATTTTATTTGACTTGATCCGAGAATATGACCAGAAGGATGAAAGGAAATTTTAATACCGTTAATTTTGAATTCTTTTTCATAATCGTAAGCTTTAATATTGATTTCTTTTCCTATTCTTTCTTTTATAATTACAGCAGTTTCATAGGTTGATATATATTCATCGCATCCATAGGTGAAATGATCCATATGGGCATGAGTAATTAGTGCTAATTTTACTGGTTTAATTGGATCTATCCAGATATCTGCTAGTTCACAATAGAGACCGCTACTTGTGTATTTAATTAAATAAGAACTATCCTCTCTCAAGAATTTAATTTATTTTAATGTTGATAATTTAGCGAATTATGCCCACGCTTGCTTGGTTAAAGCTATTGCTGAAATAGCTAAAAGAGAAATAAAAACAAATTTATTACTCCATTTCATCATAAAAAACCCTAAATCAAATGAAAATTGTTTTTTATGCTGTGGAATCTGTTTTATATCTTGTTCAACTTTTGATAGCTGGGATTTATCAAAACTATAATTTTTAATTTTATTTATTAATTTTGATTCTATTTTTGATAAATCTTCTAATTCACTTAATAAAATCTTGTCTTTTGGGTTTATAAAATTAGTTAGGGTTTCAATTTCTTGTTGTTTAGAAGAGCAAAAGTCATTTACAATTTTTTCAGAATCTTCCCCATTCTTTATTTTTAAAAGAATCTCTTTTCTTGACCAAGAATTTTCAAGAGATTTTAAGGCCTCAGTGATTTTCATTTTAAGTATTTTTACTCACTTTAATTTATTAAGTATCTCTTCTGTGGTTTTAGATACTTTAAATAAGTAAGAAATTTGTTTTTTTTAAGATTTCGCAATAAGTCTATTTGGAAAATAACTTGTTTTTATCTCTTTTTTAATTTTTTTTGTTTTGCTTGTAATTGAAGTATTCGTTTGGTTAACTTCAACTATTTCATCAGAAACATTTTTACCTGATTCAAAGTAATTTTTCACTTTTTCTAATTCTTCTTCATTTAATCGTTTTGTTGCTCCTTTTGCATTAATACCGATTGATTTACAAGCTAATATAATTTTATTACTATCAATATCAAGTTCCTTTGCAATACTATAAATAGGAGTTTTGAAAGACATTATTTTTTTCGAAATCAATATTAATATTATATCTTGATTGATCCAGAAATTATTAAATATTCAATTTTTATAAACTTTCTGTAGTTGAATTTAATTTATTTTAAGTCTTCTTCCTTTCTCAAATCATTAAATTTCTTTTTCATTGTGGGATTATTTTTAGTTAACTTTTTAACTGTTAAATCTTGCGATTTACTATCAGCAGATAAAAGATGTTTTTTTGATACAAGTAATGCCTCTTTCGTTTTTTGTAAATGACTTATTGATTTATCTATTTCAGAAATTGCGTCATTAAATCGGTCCTGAGCTAATGAAACGTTTTTCCCTACAGCATCTTTAAATTGAACAAGAGTGGTTTCGAAATTTGTTATGTCGTAGTTCTCTCGTTTCATTAAATCTATTTGAGTTTTATACTTTAAAGTTTCAAAAGAAGCATTTCTAAGAAGGGAAATAATAGGTAGAAAAAATTGTGGCCTTATTACAAACATCTTTGGATATTTATAAGAGACATCTACGATTCCCGAATTATATAGTTCACTTTCTGGTTCCAATAATGAAACCAATACTGCATATTCGCATGATTTCTGATTTCTATCTTTATCCAATTCCTTAAAGAAGTCTTCATTTTTCCGTTTATTAAAACCATCAGCACTTTGGTTTTTCATCTCAAACATGATAGAGACAATTTCAATTTTATTATCATCAAATTCTCTGAAAATATAGTCACCTTTACTTCCTGAACTGGCATCATTATCTTTTTCAAAATATGAGTTTTTAAAAGCAGTAGCTCGATTTAGATTGAATTGAGTCTCGCAATGTATTTCTAATGTTTCTCCAACCATCTTTGTTGAAAGTTTAGATTTCATATCTCTTAGTTCTTGAATCGTCAAATCACGCTCAGTAATTTTGTTCTTAAATTTTTCTTCAATTTCTCTCTCATTTATAGATTGTTCTAATTTCATTTTTTCAATAGAGTTTATTAATGAACTTTTTTCTTTTTCTAAACTATTTACAGCTTCAATTACTTTATTCTTTGAAGATAAATCACTAATTACGGATTGCCTTTCAATATCCTCCTTTAATTTAATTACTTCATTATTAAGTAAATTTATTTTGTTAGTGGCTTTGTTTTTTAGTTCATTTAAGGCATTTAATTTCTTTTCTTCAGCTATATGCAACTTAGACTCCAAGTCTTGAATTTTGGTATCTTTTTTTTGTCTATCTTCCATTAATTTTATTTTTAATTCTTGTTTGGCAATTTCTATACCTTTATTCTTATCTTCTTCAGCTAGTTTAAGCCTCTCCTCTATTTGCTTATTAAATTCCTCATCTTTAATTTGAAGTAGTATTTCCTCAAAGCTGCTTGGATCTATTCTGAAAGTTTTCCCACATGATGGACATTTTATATCTTTCATTTTTTACTAATAAAGATTTTTTATTTTTGAAAATGACATAGTAATCAAATTATTTTATAAAGAATTTTATTATGGACATAGAATAATCATAGATTGAATTTTATGCATCAAATACTCGTAAAAAATAAAAAAAAATAATAGGTCTCCTTTTAAATTAAACCTGATTCTTTTAAGATATTAATCTTATTTGCTAGTTCAATATCTGCTGTTGATATAGATCTATCTGAAGTTTTGTGGGAAGAAGAGATTGTATATCCGCTATCATCAACAAACTCATCCTCTGAATCGGATATATTTTTAATGGGTTTATTTTCAGTATAAATTTCAGAACTAAATGATTTAGTTTTACTCAAATTGCTAAATCCAAAATTTGCTATACCTCTAGCATCCAAGGCTTCTTCTACTAAAATCCCCACAACTTTTGATCTACTTATAGATTCACTTTTAGATATTTGATCTATGATTTCCAGAACTCTTTTCCTAGGTAAATATCCTATTCTCTTTACTGTATTTTCCATTTTCATAAACTATTTGTCATTATTGTAACACTTATGTCAAGTTATTCGGAATTAGAATGTTATTTGATATCTATAATTTAGAAATGCCATTATATTGTATTTAAAATATTATTGTCCTAATTTATAATAAAATAATAAATTGTTTAGATTAATTTCTATCATTTATTATTATTTTTAAACCATTTTCATCTAAGTATTTATTTTAAGTACGTTAAATTCTAAACAATTTTTCATGAAAGATAAAACCTATAATAATGCAGACAGTTTTGCCAAGTCTTTTGATGAGGAATGGCAAAAAGTAAATTGTAACGATATGAAAAAAAAAATAGATAAAGTTATTGATATTTTATCTGATCATCCATTTGTTATTTCAAATCTTGATAATGCGATAAACATAGCAAAATTTAGAATTTATACACTTAAAAAATTTCAATAATTATTAATGCTTTCTAATTTTAAAATATAAATAATTTCTTCTATTATTAATTCCTAGGTTAATTAAATGTTCGGAGAATTAAAAAATCCCTTACTAAACAAAAATACTATAATTCCAATTATTGGACCAATTCCAAAGATAAATAAAATCAATTTGGCTGAATTTTTTGTCTGTCCTAATTCATTATTATCCTTTTTTATTAATTTTTTTGGATTCTTTTTTGATGATTTTTTCTTCATGAAATCTATATTACAACAAACTAATAGCGAAATAATAAATAATTTAAGTTTTGGTTAATTTGTATTCGTTTGATATATCGTATTAAAATACAACATTGTATAATAATTATTAATATTTGGTTAATATGAGTGCATCTAAAAGAGAGGAAGTAAGTTCTCACCTTCGATATATAAGGTTAGAACTTAGAGAAATGCATCAAATGCTTATAAAAGATGATTTATTGCCTGATCTTAGCGAAGCAAAAGAAGTACATGCACAATTAGATGCACTTTATGAAATTTTGTCTGATAAAAGAAAAAAGAAGGTCAAGAATGAGTTTGAAAATTTCTAGTTCTTTACTGTCATATTTCTTTAATTAAGAGGTTAATTCTATTTTTTTACGTTTGTCATGCAACTCTTCTAACTTGTTATAAATTTCTTTTATTTGTATTTGTAAAATATCCGTTGAGTTGATTTTACTAAGAGATTCCATTGCTAGCAATAGACTTTCCTTCGCCTCAACTAAATGTCTACATTCTTTACTACCTGCTTCGTAGGACATAATTTTAAAACCTTATTATCTTAAATATAATAAAAATAGTTTAGTATTGTTAGATACTTTTTATTGAAT
>QBXH01000026.1 GCA_003283415.1 Prochlorococcus sp. AG-321-E21
ATTTAATTCATTAACAAATTGTTTGTCTTTCCATGCATCAGATGCTGCTGCTTCCAGTTCAAAAAGAGCTGGCATTAGTGTTTCAGGGACATATTGACCTCCATATTTTCCAAATCTTCCTTCTTTTGAAGGTTGATTTAAATCATCGTTATTATTTTGATCCTGACGGGAAATTGTACTTACCAATTTTTTATAGTATAAGTATGAACTAACTATAGATTATAAAAAAAATAATGGGAAAAAAAAATTGGATTGAATTTAATAATCAGGAAAGTATTTATAAAGAAAAACCTAAAGAAGATAATTTTAAAAAAATATCAAAAATAAATATCTCAAAACAAAAAAAAGGTAAAAAAGGTAAAACTATTACTTTAATAAAAGGTTTAACTATGAGTAATGAAATAGTAGTTAAGGAATTACTAAAAAAAATGAAAGTGTTTTGTGGTACTGGAGGAACTGTAATAGGTGAAGACATTCAATTACAAGGAGATATGGTAAATAAATCTATTGAGTTTCTTCGCAAAGAAGGATTTCAAAATTTATAAGTCAAGAGTTAAAATAGATTTTAATTTTAGAAATATAAAAAAGATGACAGAACTAAATCAGAAAAATTCAGGAAAAAATATAAAATGGCACAATTTAACTATTGATAGAAATAAGTTAGAAAAAATGAGAGGGCATAGAGGAATGGTAATTTGGTTTACAGGGTTATCAGGGTCTGGGAAGAGTACCTTAGCCAATGCTATAAATGAGGCTTTACACTTGGATGGTCTATCAACTTATGTACTAGACGGAGATAATATTAGACATGGTTTATGTAAGGATCTTGGATTTTCTGATGAAGATAGAGAAGAGAACATAAGAAGAATTGGAGAAGTAGCTAATTTATTTATGAATGCCGGAATCATAACTATTACAGCATTTGTTTCCCCTTTCATTAGTGATAGAAATAAGGTTAGAAAAATTATTGGATCAAAAGATTTTATTGAAGTATATTGTGCCGCAGACATCGATGTATGTGAGAGTAGAGATACTAAAGGTTTATATAAAAAGGCACGTTTGGGAGAAATCAAAGAATTTACAGGGATATCTAGTCCATATGAGGCACCTGAAAAACCAGAAATAGTTGTTGAAACAGGTTCCTTGGGTTTAAATGATTCTGTTGAAAAAGTTATTAATTATCTTAGAAAAAAGAATTTACTTGAAGGAATATAATTATAAAAATTCCTTTATTCAGTTTTCAGGTAATTATCAGCCCCTAGATCAGACAATTTACTATTTTTAGTTCTTACTTGTGCATGGAGATTATCTCTGAATTTTTTCATTTTTACTTTTAAAGCTTCATCAAATAAGCTAAGGATTTGAATTGCTAATAAACCAGCATTTTTTGCCCCGTTTATGGCCACTGTTGCTACAGGAATCCCCGCAGGCATTTGAACTATTGATAATAGGGAGTCAATTCCTTTCAGGGTTTTACTCTCTACCGGTACGCCTATGACCGGGATGCATGTTAGTGAAGCTATCATTCCAGGCAGGTGAGCAGCTCCACCTGCTCCTGCGACAATAACTTTTATGTTTTCTGATTCTGCTTTTTTTGCATATTCCATCATTTCTATTGGTGTTCGATGTGCAGAAAGTATACAAACTTCTGTTTCTATTCTAAATTCATTCAATATATCTATTGCAGGTTTCAAAAATTTTAGATCTGAATCACTTCCCATTACTACAGCAATTTTACAAATATTGCTGGAATTCAATTCTGACAAAATAACAAATCAATTCTTTTCTTATAATGACGTGCAATTACCAGTGCGCTAGTTGGTTAGTATTAAAAAGATTAATTTTGTATGAATTGTTATGACGTCAAATAAAAATCTCGAAAAAAGCGAAGTTAGGGAGTATTTCAATGGGACTGGTTTTGATCGATGGAGGAAAATTTATAGTAAATCAGAAGAAATCAATACAGTGCAGAAAAATATTAGAAAAGGTCATCAAAAGACTGTCGATGATGTCGTTTCGTATATAAAAAATTATCATGAATTAACAAGTAAGACTTTTTGTGATGCTGGTTGCGGTGTTGGAAGTTTAGCTATCCCTTTACTAAGACTTGGTATTAAAGATTTACAGGTAAGTGACATATCTTCTGAAATGATTAAAGAAACAAAGAAACGTATAAATGAATTAGGTTTAAGCCAAAGAAAAATTAAATTTTTAACCAGTGATCTTGAACAGTTAAAAGGATTATTTGATGTTGTCATTTGTTTAGATGTATTTATTCATTACCCGCAACCAGTCGCTGAAGAAATGGTCAGACATTTATGTGATATGAGTAAAGAAAAGCTAATTGTTAGTTTTGCTCCTTATACACCAATATTGGCTGTGTTAAAGAATATCGGAAAGTTGTTTCCTGGGCCAAGTAAAACCACAAGAGCTTATACATTAAGAGAAAAAGGGATTATTAATGCGGCTAATGAAAAAGGTTTTATTGTCGTGCAAAAAAAATTAAATCAAGCTCCATTTTATTTTTCCAAATTAATTGAATTTAAAAAAGTCCAATAAATTATTTTACTAAATGATTTTCAAGTGCATAACGAACTAATTCAGTTCTGCTTGATGTACTTGTTTTAATAAAAAGCCTGCTTACGTACTTTTCAACATTTCTAATAGAGGTTTCAAGTTGTCTAGCAATTTCTTTGTTCATGAGACCCTCTGCCACAAGTTGAAGTACACTTGCTTCCCTTGGAGTAAAACTAGGAATATCTATTGAATTTTCTTGATTTAGTGGATTTTGTTCCGTAAGCATAGATTTTATTTCAGTGATTTGTTTTGCCATTTTACTAACATCAATATCAGCAAATCGTGCTGCTTCTTTGAGTAATCGCTCTTGTCTATTAATTACATTCTTAACTCTTGCAGATAATTCATCTGGATCAAATGGTTTAGAGATATAATCATCAATGCCTGCAAGATACCCTTGGGTTCTGTCTAAAGTCATTCCTTTTGCTGTAAGAAATATAACTGGAGTACCTCCAAGCTTTTCATCTTCTCTTATTTTTTCTAATAAGGCATAACCATTTGATCTCGGCATCATAATATCGCTAATAATTAGATCTGGGAAAATTGTTTGAGCTTTTTCCCAACCGTCCTCTCCGTCAACCGCAATAAAGATTTCAAAACCTTCGTCTTCAAGAAATGTTTTTACAGCTGTCCTTAAACCAGGTTCATCATCTACCAATAGAATTTTTGATTTTTTAATTGTGTCATTATTTATTTGATTAGCATCATTCATTTTTTTTTATTTTGAATTAAATTTTCTTTAGCCTATTAATAATTTTATATAATAATTATGATGCTTACAACTCCTATACTACTAGATTATCAATCCTCAACACCTTGTTTAGAGGATGTTGTGAATTCTATGTCACCCTATTGGAGTCAAATATTTTCAAATCCCTCGAGTAAATCTAATTTAGCTGGCATTAATGCAAGTGCCATATTAGAAGTCTCAAGAGAAAAAATAAAAGAATATTTATTTCTACAAAAAAAGAAATTAATTTTTACTAGTGGAGCAACAGAATCTAATAATTTGGCTTTGCTAGGTTTTGCAAGAAATTATTATAAAGAAACAGAAAAATATGGTCATATTATCACTTTAAAAACTGAGCACAAAGCTGTATTAGAGCCCTTAGATCAATTAAGAAAAGAGGGATTTGATGTTACTGAAATTCGTCCAGAAAAAGATGGTTTAATTTCAAAGGAAAAATTTATAAGTTGTATAAGAGAGGATACGTTTTTAGTAAGTATCATGATGGCAAATAACGAAATAGGAGTTATTCAGCCCTTGCAAGAAATCTCAGAAATATGCAGATTAAGAGAAATAACTCTACATTCTGATTGTGCACAATGTTTAGGTTTTTTAGAGTTAGATAAACTTGACTCAATAGCAAATATGATAACTATAAGCTCTCATAAAATATATGGTCCTAAAGGGGTAGGACTACTTTTGATTGATAGAGAAATTGAGCTTCAGCCTTTAATTTTAGGAGGAGGGCAAGAATTTGGTTTAAGATCAGGAACATTACCATTGCCTTTGATAGTAGGCTTTACTAAAGCAATAGAAATAGCAGTTTTAAATCAAAAAAAGAATATTCAGAAATTCCTTTTTCAAAGAAATATACTCTTGAAAGGTTTACTAGTTAATAATTCTGGTCTGGAAATTAATGGGTCAATGAAAGAAAGATTACCTCATAATTTGAATCTGACAGTACTTGATGTAAATGGTTCAAAATTACATAAAAGTTTGAAATCTAAAATAATCTGTTCTAGTGGATCAGCGTGTAGTAATGGTGAGCCCTCCCATGTATTGCTAGCTTTAGGAAGATCTTTTAAAGAAGCAGAGGCTTCATTAAGATTAAGTATTGGTTTGATGACTACCACAGAAGATATAGAAAAATCAATTCAGATAATTACAGATTCAATTAAATCAATACGCTAAAATTTTAATTAGTTTAACTGAGCAATTCTTAATTTTGCGCTTCGAGATCTTTTATTATTTTCAATTTCTTTTTTATTTGGTGTAATTGGTTTTTTTGTGAGGTTTTTTAATCTTTCATCACCTTTAAAAGAATTCTTGACCAGCCGATCTTCTATTGAATGGAAGCTAATAATTGAAATTATCCCTCCAGGTAATATCCAATCTGGAGAAATCTCTAAAAATTTTTCTAGTGCTTCGATTTCTTTATTAACAGCAATTCTTAGTGCCTGGAATGTTCTAGTCGCAGGATGAATTTTTCGATATCGTTGTTTGGGTGGAAAACAACCAGCAATTGAATAGGCTAAATCTTTTGTACCCGAATATTTGCCTTTTTCTTTTAAATCTTTTTTGATTCTTCTAGAAATCTTTCGTGAAAGTCTTTCATCACCAAATTTAAAAATTAAATCAGCCAGATCTTTTTCACTTAAAGTCTCAATTAAGTTTTCTGCATTAATCTCAAGTGAAGGATTCATTCGCATATCTAAAGGCCCATCTTTTTGAAAACTAAATCCTCTTTGCGGGCTATCTATTTGATTACTATTTACTCCAAGATCTGCTATTACAAAAGAAACTTTTTCTTTTGGCTCAAAATTAGCAAAATTTGAGGGACTTATTTCAATCCTCGATTTAAATTCTTCGAGCTTACTAAATGCTGACTTTCTTGCGAATGGATCATGATCTAATCCAATTATTTTTAAATCTGGATATTTTTTTAATAATTGATATGAGTGACCCCCACCGCCTAAAGTTGCATCTATCGCTGTAAGTTTATTGTTTGATATTAATGGATATTTATCTACAGAAAATAAAATTTCATCTGTCATTACTGACTTATGATTGAATAAAGATGAATCAGAAAGGTCAGTTTGCATAACTTTCTACTAAAATTTAAATAGCAATCAATTTTTCATGGCTCAACTAGAGACTAGAACAGAACCGATGGTGGTTAACTTTGGCCCTCATCATCCATCTATGCATGGCGTTTTGAGGTTAGTTGTAACCCTTGATGGCGAGAACGTAATAGATTGTGAGCCCGTAATTGGATATTTGCATAGAGGGATGGAAAAGATAGCTGAGAACAGGACAAATGTTATGTATGTACCTTATGTAAGCAGAATGGATTACGCAGCTGGTATGTTCTATGAAGCTATTGTAGTAAATGCACCAGAAAGATTAGCGAATATTGCAGTACCGAAAAGGGCAAGTTACATAAGAGTTCTAATGCTGGAGCTTAATAGAATTGCAAATCATCTTTTATGGCTAGGTCCTTTTCTTGCAGATGTAGGTGCTCAAACTCCTTTCTTTTATATCTTTCGAGAAAGAGAGATGATTTATGACCTTTGGGAAGCTGCTACTGGACAAAGATTAATAAATAATAATTTTTTCAGAATTGGAGGTGTTGCTTGTGATTTACCTTATGGATGGTTAGAAAAATGCATTGATTTTTGTGATTGGTTTGCTCCAAAGATAGATGAATACGAAAAATTAATAACAAATAATCCTATATTCAAAAAAAGAATAGAAGGTCTTGGAATTGTACAAAGAGATCAAGCAATTAATTGGTCACTTTCTGGACCAATGCTTAGGGCCTCTGGAGTTTCTTGGGATTTGAGAAAAGTTGATAGTTACGAATGTTACGAAGATTTTGATTGGGAAATTGCTTCAGAAAAAGAAGGTGATTGTTACGCCAGATATCGAGTAAGAGTTGAAGAAATGAGACAATCATTAAAAATTATTCGTCAAGCTTGCGAAATGATTCCTGGTGGTCCAACAGAAAATCTAGAAGCTAAACGTATGGCGACAGAGGATAAAAAAAGTGAAATATTTGGCATGGACTATCAATATGTAGCTAAGAAAGTTGCGCCAACTTTTAAAATCCCTAATGGAGAATTATATACAAGATTAGAATCTGGGAAAGGTGAAATAGGAGTTTTTATTCAAGGAAATAATGAAGTAACACCATGGAGATTTAAAATTAGAGCTGCTGATTTAAATAATCTTCAAATATTGCCTCATATACTCAAGGGAGCCAAGATAGCTGATATTATGGCAATACTTGGTTCGATAGATGTGATTATGGGTTCTGTTGATAGGTAAACTTTTTAATGAAACCCACAAATTGGTTGTTTTTAAAAAGGAAAGTAAGGTTTGGTGATTGTGACTCGGCTGGAGTGATACATTTTCACAATCTTCTAAGATGGGCTCATGAAAGTTGGGAAGAAAGTATTGATATTTACGGTATTCCACATCAAGATATTTTTCCGAATGCTATTTCTCATAAAAATCAAATTATATGTCCCATAGTTAATTGCGAAGCAAATTTTTTATCACCTATTAAGATTGGTGATTTACTTTCAATTAAGATATTACCTAAAAAAATTAATAATCACTTATTTCAAGTAAATACATTTTTTGTAAAGGATGAAATTAATGTTGCAGAAGGAAAAATTATCCATTGTTCTTTAGATGTTGATTCAAAATTGAAAGTTAAATTACCTGATCAACTGGAAAGGTGGATAGAGGCTTCCAATATAAATACGAATTTAAAAGAGTGTTAATTATCATGAGTTACTATTTTTCAAATATGAAATTTGATTGTTTAATAAAATTTGATTGATTTTTACCAATAATCCATGTTTCTGGCCTCTCATGTTTTGGCCAGTTTTTAGAAAAGTGTTTTAATAGTTTTAATGAAAATTCAATATCTGTTTTACTAGTTTGTTTTTTAAAATAAATTATGATTTTGATTTTATTTCCCCATTCTTTATTAGGTATATTTGAAATCATAAAATTTTCTATTGGAATTTTTTTATTTGATATAAATTCACTTAATCTTAATTTAATTACTTCTGGAAAAACTATTTCACCTCCAGAATTAAAAGCATTATCTATTCTGCTAATAAATTTCAAATAAGAAGAATCATTCAATTCTTGGATCTCTCCCAAATCACTGCTTTCCCACCAACCATTATTATCTTTGAAATTTTTAGTCTTAGAAGATTCAAGCAATTCAATTCCGATTCTTTCTGATTTGATTTGGATTAAACCCTTTTTACTAATTCTTAAATTTATATCACATAGTACTTCTCCAACATTATCAATCCCTTCTAAAAATTCCCTAGGTTTCAAGCTTGTAACCATAGCAGCAGTTTCAGTTGATCCATAACAGGGTGCTAAATTTATTTTTTCTAGTCTGCACTTGCGAGAAGTTTCACTAGATATAGATGAACCACCAATCCAAATTAAATCAAAAATCTTTAACCAATTAATCCCATCTTTTTCAGATAAAAGTCTTTTTAATTGTGTTGGAACTAAAGATGTTATTAGATATTGATTTTCTTTTTTTATCTCCTCAGTAAAGACTAATAATTTCTTGGTTTTTTTAATTAATTTTGGAGAAATATTGATATGATCACAACTCCATATTTTACTTCTAAATACTGGCATTAATCCACTGATATGATTCAAAGGTAAAGTATTAAAAATTAAACAGTTTTGTAATTTAAATCCTTGCTTTTCAAGCCAAATTCCAGATGTCTTAGCAGACGAAATTAGATTTTCTAAACTATGTATGCATTTTCTAGGTTTTCCACTGCTGCCACTACTATTTAAGATAATTGCAGGTCCAGTTATATCAATAGTCTCAAATATTTCTTCAGTTTTATCAGATTTATTTTTTATGTAGGTAATTTTTTTATCATTAATATTTTCAAGAATTTTTTTTATAGATTCTTTTTCATTATTTTCAACTTCAATAATATATATTTTATTTTTCATAGTTGATCCCATATCTTTTGAGCATCATTTAGGAAAAGAAAAGAATTTGGATTTTTTTTCAAAGCTAAACCAGGAACTTTGGGAGTTAGTCCCAATAGCTGTAGAGAGGATAAATGAAAAAGCCATCTTCTGCCTATTCCTGTCTCGAAAGAAGTGCTTAAGGATATAAAACCTTTTTTATCTTTTAACTCTTTTAAAAGATGCATAGGATTTCTTTCTTGAGAAGGTCTTCGAATTTGCCAACCATGCCATTCATTAATCAAATATGGATATTTTAATAGTGATTCATCTAAAGCAATTGGCATCCTTTTATTAAGTTCTCTTAAACCCTCTATATCATCTTTAGAAAGAGGTTGTTCTAGCCAATCTATATTTTCAATATCTTTCAAAATATCAACCCATCTATTAGCTATTTCTCTTGTCCAAGAACCATTCGCATCTATTCTTAATTTTATATTACTTCCTAAATGATTTAGTATTTCAATTAGGTTTTTTTCTTCGGAGGAATTATCTTCTATGCCTACTTTCCATTTAAAAGTGAGTGTTTTCTCATTCAAAAGTTTATTCCCTTTTAATATTGTTAATTCTTTTAGAACGTTATGAGGATCTAAAAGTATAGCTGTTTGATCAATTTCATTAAAGTAATAATTTTCTTTAAAATTAATTTTTTTTTCAATTTCAGCTAATGCAGAGTTTATAGCTGATTGAATGCACGGGTGAAAATTTTTTATTAACTCATATATATTTTTTGAATTAACGTATTTGGGAATCTGATTTAATTGTCTTTGACATGTATCTAAATCTTTTTTTCTTAGGGGATTTACTTCTCCAAAACCAACTCCGTTTTTCATATTTTTTAATTTAATTATCCACCCAGATTTATATTTATATGTTGTATTTGAATTATCTACTTTCGAAGATAATTTAAAGAAAAAAGATTTTTTTTTAAAAGTTAAGTTCATTTATAAATCAAGTAATCTATAGTCAATCCTGCTATTAATCCAATTCCATTTAACGTTTGAAATTTGATAGCAATAAATTTACAATTTTGTATTGCGGCAGGTTTGTTATATGAATATTTCAACAAAGTTATAAGCTTTAATGCTTGAGGAAAACTTATAAGAAAAAGAATACAAAGTATCGGGATAAATCCATTAACTATTATAAAAAGTTGGAAAATATAAATTATAAAAACTATCCAGGGAATAGTTTGAGCTCCTATTTTCGCGCCCAAACGAACTAAAGGTGAATTTTTACCATGTTCTTTATCTTGTTTTATCTGATGAAAATGAGAGCAAAATAGTACTAATGTGGTTGCCAATGAGTTACCTGAACCAAGTAATAAAGACTCTTTCCAAGGAATAGAAATCATGTATATATCTGTTGGATTTAATGCAATTAAAGCAGCGCCATAAGCTAAGGGTCCAAAAGCTAACCAACATAATGGTTCTCCTAAACCCTGGTAGCCCAAACGGAAAGGCGGTCCTTGATATAAATATCCTAAAAAGCAGCAAGCTCCGACCAATATCATTACATTTATGCTCGTCGAAATTGAAATAATGGCAATTACTAATAATCCAATCAACAGAGATGTATAAGCGGTAATTGAAACTATTGTTTTACTTCGTACAAGATTTACAATGGAATGAAATTTAAATTCATCAATTCCTGTTTCTGAATCAAATAAATCATTAGTTAGATTTTCCCAAATTAGTATTAATATTGCAGCGATTGTGAATGCTATTAAATTGGATATTTTGACATTTTTGAAAGAGTTTAGGGTATAAGCACCTGAAATAAAAACTGGTAAAATTGCCACTGAATAAAGAGGCCATTTTATTGCTTGTTTCCATAAACTTTTATTTCTTTCATTCATTATTAATGCAGTTAAGAAAAACTATTATTATTAAATATAGTTTATAAATTGAGTTACATTTTTTACTTTAATGCATCATTTTTAGTTATTTTCAATAAGTGATGAAAAATAATTTAAACTTTTCAGGTTTTTTAAAAGGCGTTTTTTCCAATTTCGATAAGAAAGGGGTAAATTCCGGATTAGTAAGTATTTGTATTGAATTACCTTGTTTTGATTTATTTGATTTATATGAATTTTTTATTGATAAATATTCGTTTTCTTCTTTTTGGGAAGAGGATAATAAAATGTCATATATAGCTCTGGAGAAATGTAAATATCTAACTTTAGAAGGGCCTAAAAAATTTAAAGTAGCGAAAGAATTTAGCTCTGAGAACTTTAATAATCTAATAAATTTGACTGATGAATCGAATACCTCTGCGCTTTCAAAAATAATTTATTTTTTTTCTTTTTCAGAGAATCTAAAGAAAAAAGGTTGTTTGTTTGAAGTCCCTGATTTAGAAGTCATTCTACCAAAAATATTGATTATTAAAAATAAAAAGAATTGTTGGTTAAGAATAAATGCACATGTCGAGGGTAAATCTTCTTTGAGGACATTAATTGAAGAAATCTGGTCAATTAGGGATCAAATTATAAATTCAAAAAATCAAAAAAGTAAGAATAGTTTTGATCATCATATGATGGATTCTTTTTTTAATTCTTTGGAATTATCAAATAATAATCTGAAGCAATTAATAAAAAAGGGAATCCAATTAGTAGAGGAAGGTATCCTTGAAAAGATAGTTTTAGCTTCAAGAGTCAAAATAGAATTTAAAAATAAATTAAATTTAATAAATATTTTGAAAAAATTAAAAAATAATCAACCAAATACTTGTAGATATGTTTGGAAGAGAAATAGTAAAGATATTATCTTTGGTGCAACGCCAGAAAAATTATTTTCTTTTAGTAAGCCTGATTTGATTTTAGAAGCTATTGCTGGAACAGTATCAAGTGATTTAAATCCGGATTCTCTTTTGGAAAGCTCTAAGGATATAAAAGAGCATAATTATGTAATAGAGCATTTAATTAAATGTTTGGAAGTTTTAAAGATTAATAACTATACAAAAAGTTCATTAAAGGTAACTTCTTTTGGAGATATTTCACATTTACAAACTTTGGTTTATTCCAAGATTCATAAAATATGTCCTTTTGATTTGCTTAGAGTTTTGCATCCATCTCCGGCAGTATGTGGATCTCCTAAAAAGGAAGCAATGAATTGGATAAATATACTTGAATCATTTTCTAGAGGAAATTATGCTTCGCCAATAGGTTGGTTAGATTCTGAAGGAAATTCAGAATTCAGAGTAGCTATAAGAGGAGCACGTTATATTGACCAAAATCTAGAATTTATGGCTGGTTCAGGATTAGTGAAAGGTTCTATTTATAAAAAAGAAATTGAAGAGATTCAACTTAAATTTAAATCTTTAGTAAAGCAAATATTTCTTGCCAAAACAACTAAATAATTTCTAATAATTTTTCAATTACTTGATCTGAAACCCTTTTGTTAGATAAAGTTTCTATCTCTCTTAATCCTGTTGGACTTGTTACATTAATTTCACTAAGCATCCCATTTATTACATCTATACCAACAAAGAATAAACCTTCATCTTTGAAATGTTGAGATAACTCAATGCAAATGTTTTTTTCTTTAGCTGTTAGGTTTGTTTTTTCTGCTTTACCTCCCATAGCTAAATTACTTCTAAAGTCTCCCCCTTGAGGGATTCTATTAATTGATCCAATTGGCTCACCGTTAACAATAATTATTCTTTTATCCCCTTCTTTTACTTCGGGAATGAATTTTTGCATCATTACTGGTAATTCTTCTTGTGATGTTATTAATTCAATCATTGCTTTAATACCTGGAGAATCCTTAGTTAGACGAATAACCCCCTGACCTCCTTTCCCTCCAAGTGGTTTAACAACAACATCATGATTAACTTCTGCAAAATTAATAAGATCTTTTACTTTACTTGCAACTATTGTTGGAGCCATCAAATGGCTGTACCTCAATGCTCCTAATTTTTCGTTCCAAGCACGTAATGAGGAAGGCTTATTTATAACTTTTACTCCTTTTCTTTCGGCCACTTCCAAAAGATGAGTTGCATATAAATATCCTTCATTTACTGGTGGATCTTTTCTCATCCAAATACAATTAAATTCAGCAAGAGGGATACATTTATTTTCTTTAAAAGAAACCCATGGAAACACTTCGGCTCTCATCGAAGATGCCCATACTTCATCTCCTCTTGCCTCTAAATCTTGAGGAGTACAAGTCCATACTTCTATCTTTTTCTTAGAAGAAGCTTGCATTAATGCTGCGGATGAATCTTTTAATGGATTTATATTTTTTATTGGGTCTACTACAAATAGAAATTTCATATTATCTAATTCAGTAATAAGTCCAGTTTTTCTTCTTTTTCTAATTCATAAAGTTCGTCACAACCTCCAATACTTTTATCATCAATAAAAATTTGAGGAACTGTTCTTTTACCATTAGCTCTCTCCATCATGAGTTCCCTTGCATTATCATCGCCATCTATTTTATGTTCAGTAAAAGTTATATTTTTTTTCTCAAGTAACGATTTCGCACGTATGCAGAATGGGCAAAATCGCCATGTATAAATTTCAACTTTAGACATTTTTTTAAAATATTATTTACTTTATACTATTAAATAAAAGTGCTTGTTAGATTATAAATAACAATTAAATTCTATTTTGATAGATATAACAGAATTTAAAAAAGATCTTTCAGAGTTAACTAAGCGCCTGGGTAATGCTCAGGATTGTCTTTGACGTTCCCAATTTATTAGCAAAGAGAAAAGAGTTAGAGCAAATTGCTGCTCAACCAGAATTCTGGGCAAATCAGGCAGATGCAAAAAAACATATGCTTAATCTTGATGATGTTAGAGATCAACTTCAACTGTTAGATAAATGGAAAATGTTCATTTCTGATGCTGAAGCTTCTCTTGAGCTTTATTCCTTAGAGCCTGAAGAAGAAATGATTGTTGAGTCACAAGAAGGGTTATTAACTCTAAGAGAGAATTTAGATAAGTGGGAATTTCAAAGATTATTATGTGGTGAATATGATAAAGAAGCTGCTATCGTCTCTATTAATGCTGGTGCAGGTGGCACTGATGCACAAGATTGGGTGGAAATTCTATTAAGAATGTATTCAAGATGGGCAGATAATAATGGAATGAGCTTAGAAATTACTGATTTATCTGATGGGGAAGAAGCAGGTATTAAAAGTGTTACTTTTGAAGTTAATGGAAAATATGCTTATGGTTATCTTCAAAATGAAAAAGGTACTCATAGATTAGTAAGAATTTCACCATTTAATGCAAATGGTAAAAGACAAACTAGTTTCGCTGGAGTTGAGGTCATGCCTAAATTAGATCAAAGTATTTCATTAGAGATACCTGATAAAGATTTAGAAATTACAACTAGTAGATCAGGAGGAGCTGGAGGACAAAACGTTAATAAAGTAGAAACAGCAGTAAGGATTGTACATTTGCCTTCAGGAATCGCTGTAAGATGTACTCAAGAGAGATCTCAGTTACAAAATAAGGAGAAAGCAATGTTATTACTTAAAGCTAAATTATTAGTAATAGCAAAAGAACAAAGAGCTTCTGAAATATCTGATATTAAAGGTGATATTGTTGAAGCTGCATGGGGTAATCAAATTAGAAATTATGTTTTTCATCCCTATCAAATGGTCAAAGATTTAAGAACAATGAAAGAGACTAATGATTTAGATGGAGTTCTAAATGGTGGATTAGATCAATTTATTCATGAATTATTACGTATGAATATTTCTTCTAAAGAGTCTATTCAATAAATTTATGGCAAATAAAAACGAAAATTTAGAAAAAAAAGTTTCTCGTCCTAGTTTTATAAAACTAGCTATGAGAAATATGGTAAGGAAGGGTTCTAAAAGTATTTCTCATTTTTCAATTACTTTTTTAATTTTGATCGGACTTTTAATTTTAATAGCTACTTTAGGAAAGCCTAATATACCTGTTTAATGAAAGTATGTATCAAAAAGATTTATATGACTTACAAATAGATTTAGTCTTTAAATGTAGTGATTTTTCTAATTTATCAGATCATTTTCTAAATAAACCAGATAAGCTTATTTTCGAATCTGGTTTTTGGCAAGAAGTATTATTGTGTTGGATTAAAATAATTCTAAATGAAAAACAAACTTCTTTTCCAAGTTTTATTTTAGAAAAAAAAAGTTTTTCGTTAAGTTTGCAGATTATTAATGATAATGAAATTTCTTCTATTAATCAAAAGTGGATGAATAAATCTGGTTCAACCGATGTTTTATCTTTCCCAATTATTTCTGATGAAGATACTACTAAAGATTTAGATTTTATTGAATTAGGAGATTTATTTATATCCTTAGAAACTGCTTTTAAACAATCATTAGAATTTAATCATTCTATTACAAAAGAAATGCTCTGGTTAGTAAGTCATGGATTATTACATCTTTTGGGATGGGAACATAATGATGATT
>QBXH01000027.1 GCA_003283415.1 Prochlorococcus sp. AG-321-E21
TTTTAATTCCAGTCTTTGCAGAAGATACACAAAGAGAACTAGAGTATGAAGCCATTAATCATGTTATTCAAAAATATGGAAAAGGTTTATCAAATAGATTAAAAGGAACTGGTTTAAACCCTAGCTATCGAAGTTGGTATGAGAATGAATGTTTTGTGAGTGTTGCTGCTGGTACTTACCAAGAATACAATTGGTCAGCTATGAAATGGTTTAGTGTTAATACCTGTTCTGATTCTGCTGCAATATTAGAAGCTAATAACAACTAATTCTCTGACTAATTACAATTACAACTTCACTAAAAAGTATTTCAGCCAAAGATAAATATTAAAAAAGACTCTTAAATTCTTTTTCTATAGATTTAAATTCTGAATTAATCTCATTTAATACACTATCTACTTCATCTTTCAAATCTTTAAATTCATAAATTGCTTTTTTACTTTTGGAATAAAAGATTGATTCAAAAGTACCAGGCTTTACCTTCTCAATCCAATATCCCGAGAAGCAATAAAGCTTATTAGGAATAAGTTTTATAATTCTAGAATCCTTAGAAATTTTATATTGATCAATCATCTTATTGATTAATCCCCCTCTTGTTTTACTAACCCCAAATTTTGCAATATCTTTCGAAATTGACTTAACTTTCAGTGATATATTTTTCCTTTTTTTTATTGAATTCCTTGAAAGGATTTTTTCAAGAGGATAACAATAATCAAAAGGCTTTGTATTTTCTTTTTTCGTAGGATAGATAATGCCAATTAATGTTAAAAGTAATAAAGAAGATAAAAGTAGGTTTTTAAACATTTTTAATTTAAGCTCTTTAAAAGTTTATATTAGAAATTCAAGGAAGTAATGGCATCCTTAATTAATTGCCTTTTCTTATCTTTTCAAATATGTGTAAGTAATATTGAGGGTAAGTATAAGTCAAAATCTCAAGTTTTTCTTACGTCATTGCCATTCCTTCAGGCAATTTAACCAAATCAGGAATTACTTGTTTAATAGCTTGTCTACAAAAATTTATTCTGCTTATTATTTCTATTCTAATTTCACTTTTTATTGATCCATCTTTTGCGAAAATGTCATTTATTTCCAAATTATTTCCTCCTAAAAGTGCTATTAAAACTTCATCTTTTTTCTTAAGGCAGCTTTATTATCCTTGACCTTATTAATTTCAAAACTATAAATACAACCTCCCATAGAAAGAACTTTGGCTATACATTTATCATTTCCTATCTCACTACATGGAAGTTTATAAGACTCTTCTATTTTTTAATTCATAGCCAATCTTTCCTTCTGGGAATCCAGCGTATGCATGTATGGGCAATATTAAAACAAAAATAAGGTCAAGAATTTTATTCAAACTGGAGTTCCCTAATAATTCTTATATTAATAGACATCTATTACCTCTCTTAGCCCCTTTATTTAGTATCTAGAATATCAGAACTATCTATTTTTTAACTTAACTAAGATATTTATCCTGAAAAACTTCAATCGAGTATCCCATTGATATTGCACAATCGGATGAAGAAACATTAGATTTAATAGCTCTCTTAGCCCAACTATGCCTAATCATATTCATTGTAAATTGTGGGAATTTCTCTTTTTTTATAATTTTCTTTAATCTCTTACTCATTTGGTCTGTTTTAATTTTTGAATAATTAACGTCATATTTCTTATCGCTCATATTGTATTCCCAAGGCCTATCTATATTATTTAAATCAAAAATATCAATTAAAGATTTATCAAGAGTAAAAGCTTTCCTTTCCTCCAGTTCATCTTCATCTCCATTAATTCCTAATACAGTACAAGTTTTATCTTCTTGATTTACATTTGCCCCAAAGACTTCTGAAGGTCTTAAACCATAGCAATAAATCATTCCTAGGCTCCATTTCCATTCTGGCATCAAATCTCTTAATTTAATTACTATTTCTAATAACTGATCATCTTCAAGGTTAAGTTTAGTTTTCCCCCTGTTTT
Source organism: Prochlorococcus sp. AG-321-E21 (assembly GCA_003283415.1). Classification (GTDB taxonomy): domain Bacteria; phylum Cyanobacteriota; class Cyanobacteriia; order PCC-6307; family Cyanobiaceae; genus Prochlorococcus_A. Next base: position 1,975 of record QBXH01000027.1, read on the forward strand.
TTTTTGTTCCAATATTATTCAAATCTTATTTATGTTCCCTTATATCAAATTAATATATCCTAATTCTATATTCTTCTTGGACATAAGAACAATCTGCATTTATTCTTTGTCTTGAGAGGAAGATTCAAAAATTTAACACAAACTTTACTGGAGTTTTTATTAATCGATTTTCGATATAAAATAGAACATATAGAGCCCTATTTTGATATGGGATTATTTGATTTTTTGTTCCAAAATTGGCAACAGAAAGAAAGAATCATATCCAAAGAGAATTCAGGTGAAAATTCAAATGACCTATGGGCAGATACTATTACAACTGGCTGGGAATATTCCTGTAATTTATATTTAACAACACCAAAGATTTGTATAGAAAATGATGGTTTAATTACTAACGATACTTCGGTAAAACCTGAGTTATTTGGCGAGACAAATAAACTTGGCAAAGATGGAGACCCTTCTGGTCTTTTTGGTTCTTGGATAAGAAGGCATGGACATGAGGAGGAATTTGAAGAATTGGCAAAAATTTCTCAAAATATGATCTATGCCAGATCTTCTGAAATAGGAAAAATACCACCTAAATCAAAACTAGAAAAAGATTTTAAAAATTTCTTAATTGATTTTAGATCTATTGCCGAATCTTATATTGATATAGATGAAAAATTATTCAAAATAAATAATGAACTATGTATTAAAACGGAGGCTTATAGAGAGATATATAGGAAATTAGTAATTGAAAAGAAATTCCCAGATTCGTTCTTTAGTAATTTGTTATGTGAGCTAAATGGAGTTTCAGTAAAAATAGCTTCTTTATTCTGGGAGGCTGGCTACCTTACAAAAGAACAAGTTCTCAATGCACCTGATGATGAATTATTAGAGATAGAAGGTATTGAAAAAAGTTTGATTAAAAAAATAAAAGCCTAAACATCATTTTCAGCTTCTGGAAAAGATTTCATATATTTTCTGTCAATAAATGCTCCGATAATACCAATACTGAAGATCAATATTACGCTGACTATAAATACAATCAAATATTCTTTTTGCAAAGTGGGTACATTTCCATCAAGTATTTTTTTTATATTGAAATTTTGATTTTGTAATTTTCTAAAGCCGTTTCCAGTCGCTACAAATGGCAAATCAGAAAGTAACACACTAACAATTAAAGCTAATAGAAACTTTCTCCACCTTAATTTAGTAAGTCCTACGCCATAACTTACAAAATCAAACCAACCTGTCATTAAAAAACCAGTTAAAAGAAAAAAGTTTTTCTCAAGGTATTTTTTTGATAAATTTTCAAATTTATTTAAATATTTTTTAGACATAACTCTTTTAAGTATTTTCCTTCCAAATCTTTTAGATAATGAAAAACTAATTGAGCATGCTAATAAATCGGAAACAAAGCTTATTAATAACCCATTTACTAATCCAAAAAGATACCCAGAAATCAATAAGCAATAAGTTCCTGGCAAGATTGGTATAACAATACTTATAAGTCGTAAAAGTAAAATTAATAAGATACCCCAGTTTCCTGATAAAGCTTCTATCACAAAAATTAATCATTTTCTGAATAATATATTTGCAAAAATTACTTTTAGTTGATAACGAATCAAAAGTTAATTTTAAATGTAAAAAAAAATATTAAAATTGAACTTCACAAATATTCCCATCACAAGCTATCTAAAAGAAAGTGGCGAGAGATCTAGATTACTTGAAGAAGGTATAAGTATAAAAAAAATTTTTAAGAACGAATTTATAGATTATCCCAATGTTGAAGTTTGTTTAAGCTGATGCAAGTGAATATTAATCAAAATTGGTTAATTACTTAGAATTTTTTTTAATTTTCAAAATTTATTTATGCGAAAATCGTTAATTTCAAATTAGAACAACTAGGGAGGATAGATACAATAATTACCTTCAATTTATACTTTAATATGCATGATTTGATTCGAATATCATTTAATTCTGTTTTATAGTCTTTTTAATTAATTTATAAGTTATTGGAAACCTTTAATTACTTTGATTATTTAAATTCAATATCAATTCACCCTCCAGTAATGATAATAACCACATTAATATTCTTTTTTATAAGAAGAAAATTTTTAGTTGACGCAAAAAAACCTTAGAAATTTTTATTTATCATTTAATATTTAAATCTTTTAGTGAATTAAAAATTAAATAAATAAAAGAAGCTAAAAAAACTAAAGTATATATAGATTCCATTTAACTTACAGTTGTTATGGAACTACTTAATCCGTATGTGAGAAATATAAAAGTAGCAAATGACACACCAACCATAACTGTCGTATACAATTTATTTAATTTAAAATCATTTTGTGTAGATGAAAAGTCAGCTATTACAAGGTTTTTCATTGAATATTTTTCTCTACTTTTGAAATTAGTGCTATTAACTAAATTTCCAAGAATAGGTTGTGAAGGAATAGAATTTTCCTGATTTATAACGGAATTAAATTTTTTATCTTCGTTAAAGAAAGTTGGGAACATGTAAGTATGCCATAAAGTAATTATTGCTACCCAAAAAATTACACTTAAACCTGCAATACCAAAAAGTAAGAACCTAAATGTTTCCATAATTATTATTAAGGTAATTGCAAATCTACAATAGATTTAATTAGCAAATGCTTAAAAATATACTTTAACCAAACCAATAAATCATTCCCCATAGTAACTAATGATCAAAAATTATGTTAATTAAGCGTTTTTACTTAAATATAAGTTAAAGATATAAATTAAATTTATTTTAAAAGGTCAAAATGAATAACATAATAAATTTTTTATAAAAATGGATTTTAGGGTTGTACTAGTAATTACTCCAATTATTTTTTCCTGGATCTTTACAGTTTTTTGGTTGGGTAAATGGGATGTATTTAGATTGACACCATTTGGGCTACCAAAAGAGGGAGTGGCTCCTTTTAAGAATTATCAAGTATGGGAAGATTCATCGATTATCAATAAAAACAGGCCTGAGGAAGGCTACCCAGTCTTCACTGTTAGAACTGCCGCTGTAAATGCTTTAGGAATTCCGACTGTTTTCTTTCTTGGTGCGATATTAGCTATGCAATTTAAATCTTATTAATTAAGTAATTCAAATGGACATCAGATACTTAATTGTAGGAGCCCCTTTTATAATTGCATTCTTCTACACTTTATTTTGGCTTAAAAAATGGGGAGCTTTTAATTCATCTATGGATGATCACCCAAAAAAAATGAATCCAAAAAATAATTCACTACAAGAAAATTTCATAATAGAAAATATCTTTCTTACAAAGAATTAAAAACAATTTATTAATTTTCTTAAATTTATCATGATACCAAAAGAGCAATTTTTCTTTCTTGCAATTTCCCTATATGCTTTTTTTCACCTCTCAATGAGTCTTGTCAATATTTTTATAAGTCTTGAATAAAAAAGATTTATTGCGAACAAATTTAAAACACTTAATTGTATAAAATAAATCTTCCTTAATTAAGTAACTCAATGTATAAATATAAAAGTAGAAATTAGGGCATTCTACTAACCGTTAGCTTTGATAACTTCGGTTTGTAATGAGAACCGCCCTTTAACCTCATTTTCTTTTTCGCAATCTTAGAAAATGAGGTTTTTTTAATAGAATTTCAAAAATCAGTCGTAGCAATTCTTTGTATTAAAAAACAATATCTATAATTAAAAATCATTCATATATTTGTATCTTATTTACTTTAAAAAATTTTGTTTTTTATCTATAAAGTATATGTAGATATTCGGCGAATCTGCTACGGAAAATTATCCGTCTTTATGAACCTAGCCGAAGAAAATATTCTTAACTGCTTTTTAGTTATTTTAGTAGTTAGGAATATTTTTATTAAGATTTGCAATTTAATTAGTAAGTAATAATTTATCAAAAATGAAAATGTTACAATTAATCTATCAGTCAATATTTCATGACTAATAAATTCAAGAAAGAAACAACTTTAGAAAATATTTATTCGGATTTAGAATCTGGGATGCCGGAGAATAAATCTATTAAAGAGTATGCTCTTCCTAATGCAAGACAGTGGTTAGGGGCTAGATTTGTGGCTCTTTGGGTTTTGCCTATATTTTTTATAAAGAAAATTTCAAGATTATATTATTCATCTGCCTTTATAAAACCTTACTCACCATCAAAAACAGGTCCTTCTTATACTCAACCTGAAACTTTATATACTTCATTAAAAAATGTTTTTAAAGGTAAAGATCATTTAAGATTTTTTGATCATAGATTTTTTGGTGTTTGGGTAATACCTATAGCCTTAACTGGAATTGTTTTTGAAATCCTACTGATAGCTCCAATTAATAACACATCTCCTTTTAGTTAAATCAAAGAATTTCACCATTCTCAATATCCACTTATAAAATTATCTTAAAATTTTTAATTTTTTATTTATAGTTGGATTTAATATATTCATGGTCTAGGGGTTTAAAAAGAAACACTAATCTCTGTCAAAACTAGAAAAAAAAAAGAATGGAGCAAGAAATTAATTTTAGAATTTTAGAAACTATAGAAGCTTGTAAGAGTATCCATGCCTTGGAGCAAGATGAAGAAAATCATATATCAATAAAAGAACTAATAATCCTAGAGAAAATTTATGGATGAAGACTCCAGAAAAGTAACAGAAGAAGCATGGTTAATATGCCCTAACTGGACTGAAGTAAGACGTTTTACAAAGAATATAAATAATAAAGATAAGTTTTTCGAATATATGTTTATTGATAGTGGAATTGTTGTTGGCGTTTTAGGTGATAAGCCTCCTCTTATGAAAACAAGAAAAGAAATAAAAATTGAAGCTGCTCGAAAAGAGTACCAACAATTAATCACTTCGGGTTGGCAAGTGACTGAACCTAAATGGTAAGTAAATTGAATATTTAAGGTTATCCGAGTCTAGTAACTATTATTTTGATTAATATTCTTATTGTAATTATTAAGCATAAATAATACCTTCATCTAGAGCTTCCTGTTTTAATGATTCCTTAACTATTACTAATTTATGATATTTGGGTTACTTAGAAACTATCTTTTCTCTTTATTGAGCATCATTTCTAAACTCTTAAGACTAAAAATGAGAAAAATAATAATCAATTTATTTCTTAAATATTTAAATTTAAGTGTCTATTTTTTTAGATCAGTAAATGGTTTTTCAAACGTAGAAATGAATGTGAATAAACTACTTAAGGCCATCAACCAAATCACCAATGATCTACCATGTTGAGTTAATTGAAGTGTTCTTTGAGTCATAGTTGATTTGTTAAAAAATTATGGTTGATTTCATCTTTATTTATAAAATTATCTCAAAACAACCATATCTTCATATTAGAAAAGATATTTTAACTTGTAAGTAAATGTACTTACCTCTTCCCGTACCTTCTCATTCCTTAAACCGTACTTCCTAATATTAAAAAAAGATATCCGTTAGAAGTTAGCGCATTAAAATTTAGAGTAATAAAAATTTAAGTAGACAATATTAATAAAACAATAAAATCAAGTATTTTCGAATAAAAGAGATAAAGATTGTATTGTCCGTATTAAAAAAATATAAAAAAACTAATTTTAGATAAAAAAGTCTTTTTATTGAGCAATAAAAAAAGGTGAAATATTTTCACCTTTTATATAATTTTATTCAAACTTTCAATAAAACAAATTTCTAAAATAATTTAAAGTAAAAATTAAATTATTCCAGGTACAATTTGTCCTGTTGATATATATGCTCCAACCAAAGCTATTACGCCTAAAAGGGCAAATCTACCATTTAATTTTTCAGCGCTTGTTTTTTGAGGATCAATATTTCTTTTTTGATTTTCCATTAGTAAACACCTGGGATTAGTTGTCCTGTAGTCACATATGTTCCTACCAAAATCATGAAAGCCATCATTGCTGGTCTTCCAATCGCTCTATCGAGAATGTCTTTGTTTGAATTCATTTTAGAAAAAAGAGTATTAAACTTATATTACTAATTGTAAATAAAAACCGAGAGCATTTTGTGTTAATTAAGTCTAAGTACACATAAACGGGTCAATACTGTAGCAAAAATTCTATGATTTTTGTATTAAAATTAATATTATGCTTTTTTATAATGAGTAATAAAGATGATTTAGAAAAAAGAATTGAAATCTTAGAAAAAGAAGTTCAACATCTAAAAGATGCTTTACAATATCTAATTAAAAATAAAAAGAAGCACTTAGATTAATTATTTTGAACTTAATTAACTAAATTTTGTATTATTTGATATTGATTAAAACTAGCTTTTTAACTTAATTTAGTAAAGTTTATTTGAGGTCAATAGGTAATGGAAGTTTTATTTTTCGCACTGTTTTTTTTAGTTACTATAATCTTTTTCGTTGCAGGGAAAGATGATTTTGGAAGAAAAGAAATTAAATTAAAATCAGAGCAGAAAGAGGAGGTTAAAAATGAGCTAAAGGATGAGCCTAAAGAGGAAGTCAAAAAAGAAGAGGTTAAAAATGAACTAAAGGATGAGCCTAAAGAGGAAGTCAAAAAAGAAGAGGTTAAAAATGAACTAAAGGATGAGCCTAAAGAGGAAGTCAAAAAAGAAGAGGTTAAAAATGAACTAAAGGATGAGCCTAAAGAGGAAGTCAAAAAAGAAGTAGAATAGTAATTAAATTAATAATAGTATCAATGATTTATGGTTTTGCTTATTTAGGAATGGTTTTAGCTATTAGCGCAGGATGGCTTGTACTTGCAGTAATAAAGAAACCTGAGTTTATTGAAAAGCCAATTGAGGAGCTAAAAAACAAATTAAGGCCTTTTTTAAATTCTAAAAAGGATGAATGAGAAGCTCACTAATTTCATTCCTTTTATTGGGTTTAGTCATAAATTTAACTTTCTTCGATACATTACCAATATACGCAAATACATATCTAGAAAAAGATATCACAAGTAATCAACTGGCAGAAAAATATTGTGATTCTTTAGGAAAACACCTTTTCACTGGTCTTGATAAAGAATCAATATTGAAATATGAATATTTCTTCTCAGCGATTCCTGAGAAATCTATTAAAAATCAGAATAAATTCTTTAAAAAATTTAAATCTGATGTTAGATCTATATGTTCATATGATATTTCAAAATCTAATGAGAAAGAGTTTAATTCATTTTTAAAAATTTATTTTAAAACTAGAAGTAATACTCCAAAAATCAAAGTTGAAGCAATAAATCCCACGCCTACTAATCCTGCAATTATCCCAGTATTAAGGTAAACCTTTACTGTAGCTAATTCTTTACCCTCTTTTTTAGACATAATTTGGCTATTTAAATGCGCACATCCAAGCTATCAAGGTAAACAGCACTAAGGCAAGACTAATAATACTTTTACTACTAGCTTTGCCTTTTTTATTAGTTGATTTGAAAGGTACTAATGCCATAAATAACATTTATAAATTGCATTCAACTATTGCATGGCATTTTTGTATTGCAAGAAAGTTTTATACAGGAAACTGTATTAGTTAAGTTAAAAAATTTCTAACTACTCTCGGCTAACATTCTCAATTATCAAAAAGGTGAATCTAATGGATAATTGTTCAGACTTAAAAAGTAGCCAAAACATTATTAAAAACTTTCCTCAAGAAAAATATTGCTTTTAAAACATAAATTATCCAAAAAACAAAAAAGGGGGGGAGATAATAATGGTCCTGAAAAATTGAAATAAAAGAGAATTTAATTATCAAATCAGAATCAACCATAAATATATTTTAATCTATTGTTAATAAGAATTTTATTTAAAAATATGTATTTGAAAGTTGGTATAAACTGATAAGCAATTAACTTTTTTTTATGGAACTTGAGTCAATTTCAATTACAGGAAATAATTCCACGCAAAATGGAGTTGGCAAGAAGTTTTTAATAATTTCTATTTCACTGACAGTACTATTAAATATCTCAGTTGCTATTTGGTTTGTTACTTACCTCCAACAAAATGGTTTAGATAAGTTTTTTAATTAAATGAAAAGCTTTCTAATACCAGTAATAGTTTTATTAGGAGTTATATATGGTTGTAGTTTATTTTGGCTACTTTGGCATTAAGAAATTACTGATTCTTAGTATAGAATTATAAGTAACTAAATAATGTTTTAAAAGCATTTGTATTTTCTTTTAGCTGAAATAATTCAACCTATAAATTGTGTTTTAGTTTCAGAAAACGTCCCTAGTATTTCTATAGTTTTATCAGAGAGAAGATCTAATGATTTAAAGGGGGTCCTATCTATTAAGAATAATGTTAAAGGCAATTTTTATACTCATAAACCGACTCAAAAAGAACCTTCAAGCTGGAGCTTTGAAAAAACAAATATTAAATTTAAGGGAGAAGCGATACTCCTAAAGGATAATGAAATATGGCATCATTACCAATCCAAAATTAAATCCCATGAAGTAAATAAAGTCTTCTTTTCTGGATTTTCCTCAAAGTTATCCAAGATTACTAATGAAAGAGATTTACTAAAAGCGACTTCTGGTTTTTTTAAAATTGGCAGTGGATGTTATGGTGGGAGGATAAAAAAAGGTTAGCCATTTCTAGAAAATAAGTAGATTTTCAGATAGAACCTTTAATGGTTTCCACAAGTTGAGCATTCTGCGCAATCTTTACACGGACAAGTGCATCCACAGCCAGGACATACTTCCTCTTTATTAGAAATAGATATCTTATTGATAAGAATATTATTTAATGAGGCAGTTATCATAATTAATTAGATATTCGAGACTAACTATAAAGAATAGAAGGCTAAAAATCAATCATTTATTGACTTTAACGTTTTTATTAATAACAAATATGGAAATGCAAAATCATATTTAAAAATAAATATACAACCCTTATTTAGAATTCAAAAACTTTAGAAAGTAAAAAGTATTCAGACATGTTGTTAATTGTTTTTTAGTAATTAAAATAGAATTTGATATTATTTTTACAGATGTCAGATAATCGCGGATTAAAATGGCAACCTACTAAAGAGCAACTAGATAATATGATCTTGCCTGCCTATACAGAAATGGCAAAACAAAGTGTTGCTTATGTTAATAAGTTTGAGTGTCCTCCTGAATATGTTGCTGACATGTTGAGAGATATCGCAGATGCACTAACATCTATACATCCAGAATCTAAGGGTAATTGTTCTTGTTGTTGAAGCTTTTAATTTCAAAAATTTTTTATAGAGATAAATTAGTTCCCCCCTTCTCCAAAATTATAGGATGGAGAAGTATCCTGTTTTTTTATCTTTACACCATTAACTACTTTGCCTGAAATATTTTTTAGTTCACTTCCTGTAAATTTAAATCCCGAATCATTTGCAATTTTTGCAATATCATCCGCAGTTCCAACACTCACAACTTGGTCGAGAAGATTTTTATTGTTTTGGATTTCAATTAAAAATTTTTTTACTTGATCTTCAGACACTTAGAAATAATTTTTATATTATTAAACATTTTAATAATAAATCAGCGTAAGAAAATTTAAAGGTTTTTACTGAAATAAATAAAAGGTTATTCACTTTGGTATAAATTTTTTCTTTTAAAAGTAAATATTTTATTCTCATCTCAAAATTTTCAGAAAATTGGTTAGGTTAAGTCTCAATATAAATGAAAAATGTTTGAAGCACTTATTTATTTAATCATTGGAAAATCTCAAGATAATTAATGTAGTTGTCAATTATGGATTCATCACAACAAATACTCTACATAGCATTAGGATTGCTTATTGTAATTTTTGCTGGAACATTAGCTCTTAGACTTGGCATAAGTTTAAAGGAATAAATTCTATGAATTTCAATTCTTTAATCCCTTTGCTCATTGGCTTATCAGTTTGGATCTATGGTACTTTCTTGTTAGTCAACAAACTCAAATCGGCAATACCCTATAAGAAGACTCCAGAAGAAACTTAGATAAAAATAAATTTGTATTGATTAAATAAACTGACTTTAATGGTACTTAAATTAGAAACAAAAACGACAAATAAAGTTGAGGGATTTTCATTAACTTTTTTGAAACAATGTTAGAAATAATTAAAAGTACCTTTTTATATAAATGTCTTTAGCAATATATTTGATTCCAATTTTTTTATTTGGCTCAATTTTTCTATTTAGATTATCTAAAGATCTTACCAAAGAGAGGAAAAGTGATAAGGAAAATTAAATTTTGAATTCAATTTTTAGAAAAAAACATTTATAAATAAGAATTAAAAGTATTAAAAAATAATTATTTAAATCAATTTCTCTATAGTCCATCGATAGCCACCACTTCTATTATTTTCTCGATAACAAATTCCAATTAAATCTCCATTTTTTCTACGTAATGAGCACTCTATTCCGTCTTGCGTTTTATAGAAACTTGATGAGTTAGAGCAAATCTCCTCTCCCTCTTGATACATTCGTTTAATTATTAATGCCCATACCTCTTTTAACTCGCTATCTTCATCTGTATTAAAGTACATTTAATTATTTTTAAATAATATAAATCCAAAAAAAATATTAAATTTTTATTTTTTACTAAGGTCTATTTCATTATCTACATTCAGAAATGATGCAAGTTACTTCTCAGCATCAAAAAAGAGCATTATTACTAAATCCTAAATTAATGTATTGATTAGAAACTTTGATAGATTGTATATTGCCTTTTTATTTACCATTTTAGAAATTCCCAACACCCATAACTAGAACTCGAAAAGATTTTTTTTTGCTGAAAGCAACTTAGTCTCAAACTATTTTGTCTTAGAAAGTATTAAAAGCCAACCAACAATCATGGCAAACGCTATTAAAAAAGAAAAAACATTATTCCATTGAGCAGTATCTGTTAAATATCCTGCTAACAAAAGGGGGGCAAATAGTACAACAAAATACCAATAAATTATAGAAAGAAAGCAAAACAACAAAGCCAAAAGAATATAAAA
>QBXH01000028.1 GCA_003283415.1 Prochlorococcus sp. AG-321-E21
AAATTATTTACTTTATCAACCTTCTCAACAATCATTTCAATTTTTCCATCATCTAATAATATTCTTTTTCCTGTAGTAACTTCTTGAACGAGTTTGTCATATGTAACGTTAGCGATAGTTTTAGTACATTCAACATTATTTGAAGTTAATGAGAATTTATCACCTTTTACCACTTTTACAGGACCATCTTTAAATCTACCTAATCTTATTTTAGGTCCCTGAAGATCCTGAAGTATGCCGATATTTAGATCTAGTTTTTTAGAAACTTTTCTTATGGTTTTAATTCTTTCTGCATGATCTTTATGATCTCCATGAGAGAAATTCAATCGAAATGTTGTTACTCCAGCTTTTATAAGATCAGTAATAACTTCTTCAGATTGTGTAGCGGGTCCAATTGTTGCAACAATCTTTGTTCTTCTTTTTAAATCAATATTCGACATATATAAATAATATTGCTAAACATAAGTAAATTTAACATAAATAAAGTTAGTTATTTAATCTATGGATTTCAAAACTTATCAGAAACAAGCTCGCTTAACAGCCCAATATCCAAATTTAGGTTCAAATAATATATATCCAACGCTTGGACTTGTTGGGGAAGCTGGTGAAGTTGCAGAAAAAGTAAAAAAAGTAATTAGAGATAAAAAAGGTATATTTGATGAAGAATCAAAAAAAGGGATAAAAAAAGAATTAGGTGATGTTTTATGGTATGTTTCCAATCTTTGCAATGAATTCGATTTTAAGTTGGAAGATGTTGCATATCAAAATCTAGAAAAATTGAAGTTAAGAGCGGCTAAAGGTAAAATTTCTGGCTCTGGAGATGATCGTTAAATTTAACCATAACCTAAGCTGGCATATTGAAGATTTGTAATTAAGTTTTGAATAACATTAAGTAGTAGAAAAGCTAACAGTGATGATATATCAAAGCCACCTATTGGAGGGATTATTCCTCTAAATAGATTTAAATATGGATCTGTTATTGAAGTTAATGCTGATAATATTCCATTGCTCCAATCAATCCCTGGAAACCATGTTAGTAATATTCTAATAATCAAAATAAATGAATAAATTGATAAGGTTTGGCCTAAAACAGCAAAAATCTCAGTTAACATTATTCTCAAACATTTTTTTATATTCTAACATTTACTTTTTATTGCCGCCTATTTGAGATAAATATTCATTGCTAACAGCAAAAGTTTGAAAAAACTTTTCGGATAATGATAGCCAAAATGATCTCCCATCTTTTTGCTTACGTTTAATAATATATTTTTTATTTATTAATTCTTTTATATGGTCGTAGGCGCCTGAGCCTCTTAGAACTATAAGATCTGATTGCAATATTTTTTTCTTAATTGCAATCGTTGCAAGTGTCCTTAATTCTGATGTTCTTAATTCAGATGGTAATAATTCCTCTACATATTCATTTAGTGTTGATTTTAACTCTAGGCAATAAGAGTTATTAATTTCATTTAACTCTATGGCAGATTTTATGTTTGAGTATTTTTCCTTTAATTCTTTTATTGCCTTGTCAATAGATTTAATATCCGTATTAGTAATTTCTGAAAGATATTTTTTTGATATAGGTCTACCTTTAAGATACAGAACAGCCTCAACTCTAGTAACCAAATCTATTTCGGAAACTTTTTTAGAAATAAGATCAGCTTGATTAATTTTTTACTACCTAACTCTTTCCCAAGTTACCTTATATTTTATCTGATGCACCAAGGAATAATTTATATGTTTGATTATTAGTCTCATCCCAATATTTATATCCTAAGAATTCTACAAATTTATTCCAGTAATTAATTTCAGTACTTTTTATTAATACTCCTATAACAATTTTCCCAATATCAGAACCATGATTTCTATAGTGAAAGATACTAATTGTCCAATTTGATTTCATGTTTTTTAGAAAATTTATTAATGCTCCTGGTCTCTCTGGAAACTCAAATCTGTATAGCAATTCGAGATAATTAGATTTGTTTGATTCTGTATATTTTTGAGTTAATCGACCACCAACCATGTGTCTTAGATGATTTTTAGATAATTCATCATTACTTATATCTATAAAAGGATAATTTGATTTTTTAAATTCATTTAAAAGATTTTTTTTATCAACTATTCCATTAATCTCTATTCCTATAAAGATTTGAGCATTAATTGAATTGGACATCCTATAGCTAAATTCAGTTAAATTTCTATTATTTAACAAACTGCAGAACTCTATTAAGCTTCCAGCTTTTTCAGGTATTTCAACTGCAAACATTGCTTCTTTGTATTCTCCAAGTGCTGCTCTTTCTGCCACAAATCGTAGCCTATCGAAATTCATATTTGCACCACATGCAATACCAATCAAATTCTTATTTTTGTAATTTGATTCAAAGATATCTTTTTTCATTCCTGCAATAGATAGAGCACCAGCAGGTTCTAGGATTGATCTAGTATCTTCGAAAACATCCTTTATAGCGGCACATATTTCATCAGTATTTACAGTTATCATTTTGTCGATATATTTTTTTCCAATTTCAAAAGTTTTTACTCCAACTTTTTTTACTGCTACGCCATCAGCAAACTGACCAACTGTGGATAATTCTATTAATTTCATATTTTTTAAAGATTTAGTCATCGCATCGGCATCTTCTGGCTCTACACCTATAATTTTTACGGTCGGCCAAATTTGTTTTATATATGTAGAAATACCAGCTATCAAACCTCCTCCTCCAACAGCAACATAGATAGCTTCTGGTGGTTCCTTTATTTGTTGTTCTATTTCTATTGCTATAGTTCCTTGACCAGCAATTACTTCAGGATCATCGAATGGATGAATAAAACATAAATTATTTTCTTCACTAAGACGTAATGCTTCCTTATGTGTTTCATCATAATTATCACCAAATAATATAACCTTTGCTTTTAGATTTTTAACAGCATTCACTTTTACTAAAGGTGTTGTTACTGGCATCAATATTGTTGCTTTGCAATTCAATTTCAATGCACTTAGTGCTACTCCTTGTGCATGATTCCCTGCACTTGATGTTATAACTCCATTTGCAAGTTTGGACAAAGGTAGTTGCCTCATTTTATTAAAGGCACCTCTTATTTTAAATGAAAATACATCTTGAAGATCTTCTCTTTTTAAATAAATATTATTCTTAAGTGCTTTACTTAAATTATTTGCTTTTTCTAAAGGGGTTTTTTTAGCTACTTCATAGACTTGAGCCTGAAGTATTTTTTTAAAATAATCTTCCATATTTATATTTTTAGCACTAAATATTAATCTAATAAAACATTACATAATCTATTTCAAAAAAAATACTCATTTTGCACCTTAACGTTTTAGATTATATAAGTAAATATTTTTAAATAATGCTTTTAAGTGAGTTAAGCCATCCAAATCAATTACATGGTTTAACAGTATCACAATTAGAGGAAATTGCCTGTCAGATTAGAGAGAGACATTTGCAGGTAGTTTCAACAAGTGGAGGACATCTTGGTCCTGGACTCGGGGTGGTTGAATTAACGCTTGCTCTTTATCAAACACTAGATCTGGATTTCGATAAAGTTGTTTGGGATGTAGGTCATCAGGGGTATCCACATAAGCTAATTACTGGACGTTTTAATGAATTTGATACTTTGCGACAACAAAATGGTGTAGCTGGTTATTTAAAACGCACTGAAAGTAAATTTGATCATTTTGGAGCAGGTCATGCAAGTACTTCTATTTCAGCTGCTTTGGGAATGGCAATAGCAAGAGATGCAAAAGGTGAAAATCATAAATGTGTTGCTGTTATTGGAGATGGAGCATTAACTGGTGGGATGGCTTTAGAAGCTATAAATCATGCAGGGACTTTGCCTGAAACTCCCTTTTTGGTAATACTAAACGACAATGACATGTCTATATCTCCACCTGTTGGAGCACTTTCAACTTATTTAAATAAGGTAAGATTAAGTCCTCCTCTACAATTTTTATCAAATAGTGTTCAAGAAAGTGTCAAAAATATTCCTCTTATAGGTAAAGATTTACCAGAAGAACTAAAAAATATAAAAGGAAGCGTAAGAAGATTAGCTGTTCCAAAAGTTGGTGCAGTTTTTGAAGAACTTGGCTTTACGTATATGGGACCAATTCAAGGTCATGATATTTCTAATCTTATTAATACTTTTAATGCTGCTCATAGACTTAAAAAACCAGTGCTAGTTCATGTTGTCACAACAAAAGGAAAGGGATATCCATATGCTGAAGCTGATCAAGTTGGTTATCATGCTCAATCATCCTTCAATTTAACAACTGGAAAATCTATTCCATCGAGTAAACCTAAACCAGTAAGTTACAGTAAAATATTTGGCCAAACCCTTTTAAAAATTTGTGAACAGGATAGTAAGGTTATTGGTATTACAGCAGCCATGGCTACTGGAACCGGACTTGATTTGTTGCAAAAGAATATTCCTGAACAATATATAGATGTTGGGATAGCAGAACAACATGCTGTAACTCTTGCAGCTGGTATGTCATGTGATGGACTAAAACCTGTTGTCGCTATTTATAGTACCTTTCTGCAACGTGCATTTGATCAATTAATTCATGATGTTGGTATTCAAAAATTACCAGTTTCTTTTGTTCTTGATCGAGCTGGTATTGTTGGTGCTGATGGTCCTACTCATCAAGGCCAGTATGATATTAGTTATATGAGATCAATACCAAATTTTGTCTTAATGGCACCAAAAGATGAAGCTGAACTTCAGAGAATGTTAATTACATCAATTAATCATAATGGCCCTACTGCATTACGTATTCCTAGAGGTTCGGGACGTGGTGTCGCAGTTATGGACGAAGGATGGGAACCTTTAAAAATTGGCGAAGCTGAAATTTTAGAAGATGGAAATGATATTCTTATAATTGCCTATGGATCCATGGTCTCATCAGCTATTGAAACCTCAAAATTATTAAAAGAAAAAAATATTAAATCATGTGTAGTTAATGCTAGGTTTGTAAGACCTCTTGATAAAGATTTAATACTACCATTGGCAAATAGACTTAAAAAAGTTGTAACAATGGAAGAGGGAACTTTAATTGGAGGATTTGGTTCCGCAATTGTTGAATTATTAAATGATAATGAGATTCATGTTCCTGTCTTTAGAATAGGTATACCTGATCTATTAGTTGACCATGCATCACCTGATCAAAGCAAGGAAAAATTAGGTCTTATGCCCAAGCAGATGACGGAAAAAATTATTAAAAAATTCAACTTATCTAGTTAAATATTAGTTTTTTTTTATAAAACGCCTCTTGAGGCAAGACCTAATATAGAACCTGCTCCTAATAAATGACCTAAACAATTAGCCCCAACAAAAGCACCATGACTTAATCCTCCAAAAAACCTAGCATTTGGCATCATAAAACCTTCTGTTGGTTTTCTAATTGTCGCTCTCGCTATTGCATATGCCAAAATATTACATGCAATCATCACTACAGCACACTTTGGAGACCACTCAAATGTTGCTGGGACAGTTGAAGCTGCAAATAATGTAGTAAGCATAGTAAGATGTTATTTTTTATATTCTCCTACATTATCTGCAAAAAAACAGACAATTGTAAAAGGTCTTAAGACTTATTTACTTCTAACTTATTTAACATCTTTATAAAACCTAATAAAATGACGAAATCACTCAATGTCAAGAAAAATTCAGCGGACCCATGAAGTACATCAACCTCAACAAGAGTTCGATCAAAATAATTCAGAGAAAATATTGAAATTACTATAGTTATAAAAACAAATAAAACAGTTAAAGAAAATCCAATTTTGATAAATTTATTTATTGATTTTATTTTGTACAAATAAAATAAAAAAATTGAATATGGGATTATGGATGCTGCAAATAAAGCTGTATTATCAAATCTTGATAAATAATCTATAAATCTTAAAAAAAAATCATTCATAGGATGCTGTTTTTTTATAAATTGCAAAAGTAGCTATTGCTAATGTTGAGTTCCCTATAAAAGTAAAAATACCTTGAAGAGTAACTAACCCATATAAGACCGTTTGATTATCGAAAATATGCCATGTAATTGCACACATTGCTCCTATTAAATTAGGTATCATTGCAATACTAAACCAGTAATAAAGATCTAATTTCTCAAAGTTACTTATTTTTTGAATTATAAATATTGCATAAATCCACTCTGCTACAGAGCTGATATGAATTAACCATGTACCAAATGAGAGTTCGTGCAAAATGTTTATATATTTCTCTTTAGGACATTGAGAACTTCTTTTGCATGATTTATTGGTAAGACACTTATCCATCGGTATGTTATTTCTCCTTCTGGGGAAATCAAAAAAGTATTCCTATCTGAAAAGGGAGGAATCCAAGAACCATATTTTTCACTAATTATTCCATTTGGGTCGGATAATAAGGTGTAATTTATTGATTTTTCACTACAAAAACTATCGTGTGAATCTTGATTATCAGCACTTATTCCTATTATTTCAGCATTGTATTTTGAAAAGTCGTTTTTTAATTGAGAAAATCCTTTAGCTTCAAGAGTACAACCAGCTGTAAAATCCTTAGGATAAAAATATAAAACTATCCATTTACCTTTTAATTCATTAGAATCCCAAATCTTTTTTGTTTTGAGACTTTTGTTTATTCCTTCTAAATGAAAA
The DNA here is from genome assembly GCA_003283415.1 of Prochlorococcus sp. AG-321-E21. Taxonomy (GTDB): domain Bacteria; phylum Cyanobacteriota; class Cyanobacteriia; order PCC-6307; family Cyanobiaceae; genus Prochlorococcus_A. The sequence goes on from QBXH01000028.1 coordinate 6,663, forward strand.
CTTGGTGCTAAATCTCCTATCTCAGGAGCGTAATCAAAAGCAATTGAGGATTTCAGATTAAAAAATAAAAATATTAATATTACAAAAAGACCAAATAAATTCTTCATCAAATTTAGAATTTATTAAGATCTACTCCATTTGTTTTAGCAAGTTTATCTAAACCAACCTTTTGGATTGATTTTAAGGCCTTAGTACTAATTTTTATATTTATCCATTTGTTGCCTTCTTGCCACCAAAGTCTCCTTTTTTGAAGATTTACATGTTGTAATTTTTTAGTACGAATATGGGAATGGCTAACAGCCATTCCATTATTAGCTTTTGCACCTGTCAGCTCACATATCCTGGACATATTATTTGTTATGGATTTCTTGTAATTTTAACACACTACTTATGTTGATGATTTAAGTAAATCTGAAATTAAATCGGCATTATTATTTTGCAAATTTATAATTTGTTCTTGATCTAATCCTCCAACACTTAATTTGGCCATGTCATAAACATGATTAGCAATTTTTGAAGCTAATATATTTTCTACTGGATCTTTTTTATCAAGAATAATTTTATTTCCAGTCATTTTATTTAAACCTGAAATTAGTGGATGTTCTTTATTAATTAATAGAACGTGGTATTCAGGTAATCCCGGCATTTTTTGTTCCATATATGCCCCCATATCATTTATTCTTCTCATTTGTTCAGGTAACAAGATCATTGCTGGAGGGGCATCTTTACTTTTTAAAGATTGAACTTTTACTGTCACTTTCTCATTATTTAATGCTTTTGAAATAATATCCTTCAGATTATCTGAATTTGATTTGCCATCCTTATTAACTATTTCTTTTGATTCTTTATCTTCAAGTTCATTGATTTCTGAATCAACTCTTTGAAATTGATAATTTTCATTCTTACTTTCTAGCCATGGAAGAAATTGTGCATCTATTAAGGGATCAGATTTGATTACTTCTTTGTTATCAGACAGGCATATATTTAAAGCAGTAGATTGACCAACTACATCAGAACAATAAATAATTTTTTTCGAATCTACGATATTATTTCTTTCCCTATAATTTGATAAAGTTGTGTAAAACTTTTTATTAGATTTTATTAGAGATTTATCATCGAGATATTTTTTTACGTCTTTATCTGAATTTATAATTGTCTCAAAAATAATACTATTTTCTACAAGATCAGAAAATTTTTCGTCCTCGATGGCCCCAATTTTAATAAAGGCAGAAATTGAATCCCATATTTCTGCATAAAATTCAGGAGAATTTTTTATTAAATCCTTTAACTTATTAGCTATTTTTTTGGAAATGAATGAAGAAATTGATCTTACTTTTCTATCAGTTTGCAAGGCACTTCTACTTACATTCAATGGAATATCTGTAGAGTCAATTACACCTCTCAAAGGTAATAGATATTTAGGTACAATTTCCTTTATTGAATCACTTACGAATACTTGATTACAAAATAATTTAATTTCACCTTTCTCCCAATCCGCTCTTCCAGAAAGTTTTGGAAAATATAAAATTCCTTGGATGTCGTATGGGTAATCGGTATTTAAATGGATCCATAAAAGTGGATCACCTTGAAATGGATATAAATATTTATATAGCTCAATATAGTCTTCATCATTTAACTCATTAGGTTGTTTTCTCCATGGGGGATTTTTTTTATTAATTGTTTCACCTTCTAATAGAACATCTATAGGCATAAAGTCACAATATTTTTTAATAAGTGATTTAATTCTTTCTGGTTCTATAAATTCTTTCTCTTCATCCATTAAATGTAGGATTACGTCAGTTCCAACTGAATCTCTTTCGGATTCTTCAAGTGTGAAATTAGGAGAGCCATCACATGACCAATTGAAGGCTTTACTATCACCTATCGCTGATTTAGTAAGAATATCGACCTTGTCTGCAACCATAAAACTAGAATAAAAACCCAATCCAAAATGCCCTATAAACTCATCATTATCTTTTTTATATTTCGTTAAAAATTCTTCTGCACTAGAAAATGCAACTTGGTTTATATATTTTTTTATTTCTTCATCATTCATTCCAATACCATTATCTGAAATTTTTAAAATATTTTTTTCTCTATCAATAGTTATTTTTACTTGAGGTTCCTCAGAATTTTCACAATCTCCTGCCATTGAGGCCATTCTTCTTTTGCTAATTGCATCTACAGCATTACTAACAAGTTCTCTTAAGAATATTTCGTGGTCAGAATATACAGCTTTTTTTATTATCGGAAAAATATTTTCGGTATTTATTCTAATTTCGCCTTTTTCCATTTTTAAAAAATTTTTTAATCTAATAAATTTTATTTCCTATTTTAAGGTTAATCAAGTTTAATTAGGAGTATTGTCCGTACTTAAAATATGCCAAAAAATAAAATTTACTTAAAAAATATTTTTTGAAATATTTTAAATTAGATATTATTTAATCCATTTTATTTCTGTGCAGTTATGTTCTTTCATCAGAATATTGGCTTTTGAATTTTCATTACATGGATTCAAATATAGTATTGTGACTATACCTTTTTTTTGCAATACTTTTTGCTCAATAATTCCTTTATCTAATAAATAGGAATCCTTAAATAATAACAATACTTTTTTTTTGTTTTTTTTGTTTTCAACAATCAAATCTCTTAACTTATCTATAGAGATAGTAAATCCAATTCCATTAATAATTTTTTCATTCGGGTTAAAATATCTTACTAATTCGTCGTATCTCCCTCCTTTTGCAATAATAGTTTTGATATTATTATTTTCACAAATAAGTTGAAAGACTATACCTGCATATAAATTAAGATGAGGTTGATATGTTGGATCAAGTTGTATTTTTATATTATATTTCTTAGCAATTTTTGATAAAGTATTAAATAAGCATTCAAGTTCATCAATAACATTATTTTTACCATAAATATTTTTTATCTTTTTTAGTATATTTTCAGGCTCCCCTCTTGTAAAAAGTAAATCCTTTAATAAAGTTTTATCATTATAATTAATATCTAATCTATTTAATAATTCTTGATCTAGATTTACCATACATTTTTTAATATTCTCATAATTATTATTTTTATAATTCAATAATATTAAATCCATTATTTTTGTAGTGCTAACAAGTAGAGTTAGATTACAGCTCTTTATTAAATTTATATTGTGAATTGCATCAAATAATAAATTTATTACTTCAATTTCAGGAAATTGCGTGTCATAACTAATTAGTTCAATCCCACTTTGAAAATTTTCTTGAAATTTAAATGTATTTTTATAACTTTGAATTTTATTAAATACAATACCACTGTTATAAAGTCTTATTGGTCTCTTCTTATTTAACAATCTTGTTGATGTTAATTTAACTATTGAAGTTGTCATTTCTGGTCTTAAACATAATGAATTATTACTTACTATTCCAATTAGTTCTTCCTCATTGATTACTTCTCTACCTTTAATTGTCTCAAGATTATTAATAAATGATGGTGAAACCTCTTCATAACCCCACAACTTATATACATTATTTAAATCATTAACAATTGTGGAATTATTTTTTACATCTGTTAAATTAAATTCTTTAATATCACTCATTTTAGATATAAATTCTATTTTAAGTGTAGTGTTGTTTATTAAGAGGAGAGACTTTGCTTAATTCTAATTTAAGCTCTTTTTCTAGTTTCGGACTGCAAGCAAGTATTCTTCCAGAGCTAAGATTGAATTCATCATTTGGGTAATCAGAAACAACACCACCAGCTTCCTTAACAATAATAGCACCCGCAGCTAAATCCCATATTTCTAACCCTCGTTCCCAGTATCCATCTACTTTTCCTGAAGCAACAAAGGCTAAATCTACAGCCGCTGCACCTCCTCTCCTTACTCCTCTGGTTTTGTGAGTTAAATAACAAAACTCAGCATAATTATTATCCTCAATATCAAACCTGTCATATGAAAAACCTGTTACAAGGAGACTATCGAAAAGAGTACTAGTATTTGACACTTTTATCTCTTTATCATTGCAATAGGCACCCTTCCCGAGGCATGCAGAATATAGTTCGTTTAAATAAGGTACGGATATAGAGCCTAATATAGGATTATTTTTATATAAAAGACCTATTGAGGTACCAAAGAATGGATATCCATGTGAATAGTTAGTAGTTCCATCTAATGGATCAATGCACCAAGTTAATTCAGAAGTTTTTATTAATTTTCCTGATTCTTCTGCATGAATTGAAATATCAGGTGTCTTTGTTATTAAGTAATCCTTGATTTTTTCTTCAACTTCTAAATCTACGTTGGTAACTAAATCACCTTTTCTTCCCTTTGAAGTAATTGTTTGAATTTTATTATAGTTTTTGATTAAAATCTCATTACCAATAAGAGCACTTTCTTTTGCTATTCTAAAAAGTTTCAATAAATCAATTTCTGAATAAATTTCATTTATATCTCGAGTATCAAACATAATAATTAATCTTCTTCAAATTCCCAGGGAGGTGCTTTTCTTGTCTTACCTTTACCAAAATATTGACCAAATTGTAAATCATACACCTCATCATAATACGTTGTTTCAACCTCAATATCCTCTATTACTTTTGCAACACATAGTAAAGCATAGCCCTGATCTTTTAAATATTGAGATACCCCCATAGCTTCGGGTTGTTCAAGCTTACCAGAAAGAATTTTTACGGCACAACTTGTACAGCAACCATTTCTACAGGAGAATGGTAGTTTAAAGCCTTTCTTTTCAAATTCCTTTAAAATATAATCTTGATCACCAACATTTTCCTGATATATTTTACCAGTTTCTTTATTCTTTATAGTGACTTTATAAGTCTTGTTCAAGTAACTTTCCTCAATAATGGGAGATTAAAAGGCTAAAATATAACTAAGAGGAGAGGTGGCCGAGTGGTTGAAGGCGCAGCACTGGAAATGCTGTATAAGGGCAACTTTATCGAGGGTTCGAATCCCTCTCTCTCCGTTTATTTTAAATGATAAGAATATAAAACATCAATTAGAATTTTTACTAATCAATACCATATTAAATACATGAAATATTTAAAAATATTTTTTTTTGATTTAATAATGAGTTTATTTATTTAAATAAAGTTGAAATTATTAGTTTTTTATTATTATATGTACATAATAGAGATATTAAAT
>QBXH01000029.1 GCA_003283415.1 Prochlorococcus sp. AG-321-E21
CCTTTAATTAGATCTTCAATGTTAGGCCAGGCTGCTATTAATTCCTTAAGTGCTTTTCTATTTGGGGTATAGAAAATACATGAGAATGCACTAATTAAATAAATAATGAACCAGACTTTATTTTCAGAATAAGCTAAGAAGAATGAGAATATAAAACTTCCAATAAAGACAAAGAAAAATGATCTATTTATAACTTCAAGAGGAGTTCTTTTAAGCCTGTAAAATCTTTTGTTTTTATTATTGATATCTGAATTACCTTCAAACTTATTTTCATATGAATTAATAATTTCCTCCTCAAGAATATCTTTATAATCAAGGTTTCCAGTTGGATTAGAATTATTTAGATTACTACTCATAAAATTTTTATCAACTATATAAATTCACTAAGTATTATAGATCTTAGTAAGAAAAATTTAAGTCAAAATTTTACATACTTCAAATCAGACAAAAAGGTCATGTTTTTGGAAATACTCAAAAATGGTTTTATTTATAAATAAAACATTACTTAAAATATTCTTTTTGATTTTTTCAATTATTAGGATCATTGGTATCAGGGGATTATATTAGATTTTTAGCAGTCAAATAATTGAAAGGCAATACTGTATTATCAAGATAAAATATTAAAAAATTTTAATTACATGCAAAGATATTTAATTTCTTATGAATTTGCTGACGGTGAAGATCAAGAAGAAGGGGGAGAAATGCTTATAAATTGGTATGAATCGGGAGGACCTCAAAATAGACCTGAGAACTATGAAGTTCATTCATGGATTTTTATGATCCAAAATGGCATTGGTCATTCCGTTGTTAGTGCAGATTCTTTAGAAACAATTTGGAAACAATGGCATCCATGGAGAAGACTTATGGATATTAATATTCAACCTTGTTTAGATCTTGATGAAACTGTGTCTTTATTTAAGAAGGAAAAAATGAATACTCGCATGGATTAAAAAACATTTAGAAGTTTTTTATATTTCCTTTTAGTAGCTATCAATACGCCAAGGATGTATAACTGCGTTAAAAAAGGTCAAGAATAATTTTCTATCATGTTTGATTCTTATCACATTTACTTTAAAGGAGAAATTCTTTTTAAGAATCTAAGTAAAGAAGACTTTGAATTCGTATGGAGCAAGCTTTACACTTCTTACATAAATGCAATGAATGACGAACTCACTTTTGAGATAATTAGTGATAAGTGTGTTAGACAATCAGTCTATAATCTAGAACCATCTTATTGATTTAACTAAATATTTCAGGAATAAAAGATAAAAAGTTTTTTATCTTCAATTTCACAATATTCTTTTTCTTCCTTACTGATATCAAGGTTTATATCTTTAGCCTCTTTCCCAACAATTAAACTATAGTTCTTAAAAATCTCATTTCCCTTAAATAAAGCAGCAATACCAATATCAGTTATGTACCAAACAAAATGGATTGTTTCACCTATAGGTTCCTCTTTTAAAGAGTCAAGTAAAAAACCATGAGTAGAGTTCATTTAAATAAACTAATTCAATTGCCACCGTTGCAGTATCTAACTGCCTCTGCATTAGTACTGCCATTTTCCACAATTTCAGTCACACAATTATTAAATACTTTAGATTCCTTTTTTATAGAGCAAAATCCAAAAGCAATTGCCGCTAATGCTACTGCAGATACGAAACTAGAACCAAGTTGAATAAAACCATAAGCAAACATGATTTTTTTCTTTCCACCGCATTTCTTAGAATCTTTTTTTTCTTCTGTCATTTTTAAATTTTAAACATAACTAAATCTATTCGATTGATTTTCTATCTGGAAAATTAAACGAGAGAGAAAACCGAATTAATCTTATTTTTTATTTTTTTTTTTTGCAAACTTTTAATAAATTCTTTGAAAAAGAATTAAAAGGTATAAAAATTTTCTTTAACAAAATTTTCATTTTGAAACATGTTGCAAATAAAAAAAGTATTTAATTTACGAAAAAAATTTTTTATTTTTAAAAATATCTTTTTTATAGAAAAGACATGATCCCAATGTTGTTTCAGTAAGTTTTATTGATTATTAAACTACATTTAATAATTTATTGATGCAGTATTAATACTCATAAAACATGCCAAAAAAACCAGTTTTTACCTTGATCCCGGGAGTTATCCACTTTTTGACCATTTTTCAACAGGTTTTTCCACAAGTTGTAGATTTAATTCATTTTTCTATGTGCGAAATAAAATATAAGGTTTTTTTGTAAAAAATGTCACGCGGAATTTTTTTTGGAACGATAGGATTATTTTTGATTTTAAGAATTCAAATCCTATGATTGAAAAAATAATCGTAAAACAATCATCTGAAATGCAAAAAGATTTTAAAAAATTAAATCTTGATATTCTTAATGAGGAAAATAATCACTTATTAAAAAGTCTTAAAAGACCAAGTGGTTCTTATAGAACTTCTTAATAATTTTTAAATTTTTTTTATTTTTATACTTTCAATATTTCATTAATAATTTTTTTGTAAAAAATTCAAAAAATAACTTATAAGCAAATTCAAACGAGTTTAATTTTTAAGGATACTTAAGTAACTTAATAATTAAGAATATAAATTTTCTGTTAAATCCAATAATATCTAGGTTTATTAGTAACAGTAGTAATTAATAGTAGTTATAGTAATTGAATCTCATGCCGAGATTTAACATATACTTTGTGAAATTTTAGAAAACATTTAATGTTTTCTACTCAATCAATTCACGTATCAACTCATGATCATAAAGGAATTAAAAGTAAATTATAAAAAGCTTTTAAATAAAGCTGATAAAGCCAATGGCCGCAAAGAAACAGTTTCTTTTTTGAATAGAGCTGCTAAACTTAACTCCAAGATCTATTCAAAAAACAAGACTAATTGCATCAAATGCAATGGTGTAGGTTACCTAAGAATCTCATTAGACGAAGCCCGAACCTGTCTTTATTGTTACGGAAAAGGATTTTTGATAGAAGAAATCCAAAGATTTTAACTCTTGAAATATTTAATTAGAAATGAAAGATCTCATTCAAGCTCATAAAAAGTTAATAAGTACGGTTAAAGAGCAGATGGGGTTTTCAGATTATGGAATGTATTGGTTAGCTTTTATTGAAGGTGGATTAACCATATGGTTGTTAGAAAGAATATTTTTTCACTGGTTAAAGTTTTAAAGAATAATTTAATCATTTGAAAAATAAATTCTTTTTTTTGAGTTTGAGAATATCGTTTCCATGAAAATAGTTGTAGGATGATTAAAAACTAATCATATGCAATTATTAGGTTTAATTTTACTCGCAGCCAGTAGCTGGTATCTTTGGAAACTAACTTCAAAATTTCTTGATGAGCCAACAAAAAAAGAGCTTTCGAATAGCTTTAATGGGCTAAAAAATAAATTGAAAGAAAGTAAACAAAGTTTTTCAAAAGCAAAAATAAATGAAGCTTGGGAAAAGTATAAAGAGGAAGGCGGAGCTCTTTCTAATAAAGATAAAAAATAGTGGAATTTTTTAGTATCACAAGTTTTACTAGAGAAATATCTCGTGTTGACCTAATTGGTATTTTGGTTGGACATTTAGTATTTGCTATAGCTTTAACACAAATTTTGGATTGGACATGGCTAAAGAATTTAATGAGTGAGGAGGATAAATTTAAAATGCTCAATAGTTACACATGGAAAGACTTATTAGTTGACGGGGCAATCATTGCAGTAGTTATTGGAATTATTTTTCTCATCGTAAGTATATTTCTATAAATGAACATCACATATATACTTTTGATATTTTTATTAGCCTCATTAGTAATTTTTTCTCAAATAATTAAGTCTTCAGATAAATCCCCATAATAAATGTCAGAAATTTCTAGCAACTCATCATCAGGTTGGTATTTAATAGCAATCGTAAGTACAATTTCTTTTTTAGCTTTGATATATTTTGGGAAAACAAAATAAACAGCATTAATTAAATTTGTAATTATGTCGAAAATAAAAATTTGTTAATTGACTTCTAAATAAAAATTACAAATGAAAAGGCTATTAGTTTTACAACATCTAGAAATCGAAGGACCAGGGCTTTTTTATCAAATAGCAAAAGAGAAGGAAATGAATATTGAAATCATCCGTCTAGACCAAGGTGATGACCTACCTAAAACTAATAAAGACGATTTACTTTTAATAATGGGTGGACCAATGGGAATAAAAGATATTGGGAGCACAAAATATCCATGGCTAAAAAAAGAAAGCGATTTTATAAAGTCAGAATTAAAAAAAAAGACAAGTATTATCGGAGTTTGTTTAGGAGCTCAGTTATTAGCAAACGCAGCAGGAGGAGATATCGAAATATTAAAACAAGGATCTCCTCCTAAACCTTTACCAGAAATTGGATGGTCTCAAGTTTTTTTTAATCAATCAAATAACGATTTAAAAAAATTTTGTGAAACTCCTTTTCATGTCCTGCATTGGCATGGAGATAGAATTTTATTACCAAAAAATGCCGAACTCCTAGCCAGTAGTATGATTTGTAAAGAGCAATTTTTTAAGATTGGGGATTTAGCTTATGGTTTACAATTCCACGTCGAGTTAAGTAAAGAGATGACCGAAAGATGGATAAATGAGGATAAATTGTTTATAATCAAAGGATTAGGTCCAAAGGGTCAGTCAATTTTAAGGGAGGAAGATAAACAGTATGGAGAAAAAACAATCTTAAAAAGAAAGCAATTAATAAATAAACTTTTTAATTTACTAAGCAAATAAAAAAGCCCTGTCACTTAATTAGAAACAGAGCTTTTAATATTTATTTAGTTTTTATTATATAAATCTATTAATAATAAATCCTTTCTTCTTTATTAAAGAATAAGAGACCAATGAGCAGGTTGTAGATACTGATTTCACGGTCTCTTTTGTAACCGTAATTTTCGGTAGATACGACAATGAATCACCTCCTTTACTAATATTTCTTTCAACATAACCAAAATGATTAAATAAAGAAACTAAAAATATCTAAATTTAAAGCTTTTTTAACAAATCATTTTTTATAAGCCAGAGTTTAAGAAAATAAATTTTATTTACCAAGGCAAAATCTCTCCATTAGTATGCCAAAATGTCCCAGTATTATTTTTATTAAGAGAGTCGATACGTTTTAAGAGTCCATTTGCGGATTCTAATGTAGATATACCATGTTTTGTAAATCCAGTCATACGAGTACTTACTAAGCCTGGATGCAAAATTGCAACATAAATATCTTCTTTTAACAAATCCTTTGAGAGCGATTTCGCCGCCATGGATAAAGCCACTTTTGACATCCTATAACCGTAGGAACTACCTGAGGAATTATCACCAATGGATCCCATTCTGCTCGTGATGAAACCAATCTTTGAATATTTTTTTAAAAGACCTTTCAGTGATTTAGTCATAGAAAGAGGACTTAAAGCATTTACTACAAATTGACGAATAATACTTTCATGATCAAAATTATCAATCGAATTAAATTCATAAATGCCTGCATTATGAATTAAACAATCTAATTCGATCCCTGATAATGCTTGCCTTAAATTATTGATTGAATCCTCTGAAGAAATATCTATATCTTCCTCAATTCTTACACCTAAGTTTTTTAAATCTGAAGAAGCCTTTCTACAGGTAGCTATTACCTCATCTCCCCTCTCAATAATTTGTTTACATAATTCCAATCCAATTCCCCTATTTGAGCCAGTTATGAGGTAAGTAGACATATTTTTAAATAATTTCAAATATCATAATTCCTGAAGCCTTAAAATAAAATTAATTACTTATTCGCCTAGTGTAGTAAAAAAGCTCTTAATTATAATTCAACAATGTTAGAAAGCAAAAGTCCATTAGATAGAATTTATAGATTAATAGCATCGCATGCTTGGATGACTGAGAACGAAGCCAAAGTATTATTAGTAATGATGTATGCATCCGGAACAAAGTCTTTAGGATTGGAGGGTAAAGGTTTAAACAAATTTATGGAAAGGTCATTAGAAAAAATGTGTTTAGATAACAAAGAAAATTTACAAGAATATCTATTAAAAATTAAAAATAAATTTCCTAACAACGAATTACTTTCAGAGGATTAATTTATGGAGATCTTAAATCAAGAAGTTACTCAAGAAATAATTAAACTTTCTTGGAGAAATCCTGTATTTATGGCCGTTGCAATAGCATTGATATGGCTTATCCCACAATTACTTATTAGGAAAATTTTGTCAGAAAATTATAAAAAAAAGAAATTAGAAAAACAAAAAGACAAAATTGGGAAGCTCTACCCCAAAGCTCTTAAATAAAAAAACTTAATCGTTAGAGTAAATTCATATTAAATTTAGAGAATTATTTTTTCATGATTTACAAAATTGTAAGAATTGATAGAAAGGAGGATAATATCACATCAAAAACTTTTTTAAATTACGCGGATGCTTATGATTTATTAGATAAAATATATGGAGACATATGTTGTTCAGATGCTGATTACGGAGATATAATTTATTACGATATTATAGAAGATTGAAAATAAAGAAAAAAATCATGAAAAAGGAATTTGAGACTTGGGAACCTACTCATGATCAAAATATTGGGATAGTTTCAAGTGTTTATGAATTTATTAAGGGGGAACTTTCCGAGCTTCAAGAAATAACTGAATGTCCTGATTCTTTTATTTATGATTTCATTGGAAGAATCCAACATGAGTGGCATCCAGAATCATGTCACTCATTGGCTAGAAATCACAAAAAGAATGAGAAATGAGAAAAAAATATTTTTAACAATTCATAATGTTAAAAATTAAATTAAGATAGGAAGGGAAGTAAAGATTTAAAAATGTCGAAAAATTTTTTTGAAAAATTTAACTTAAACAAGTATCAATGGTGGAGAAATCATAGAAGAGTAGTAACATTTGCCTTATTGATTTTTTTATTTACTTCCTACAGTAGATCACCACAATTAAAGCTTTTTAACGCAAAGGATATATGTGGAAAATGGTGGATGGGGCAAATTGAGAAAGAAGATGCTTTCAGAAAGTTGAAGTTAAAAGGAAAAGGAGAGTTACTTGATTATTGTGTACATTTCAGATGAAAAGATATCAAAACCTTGTTAAAATTAACATAGTTGTTGAATTAGCTTTTTTATTTTAATATTATTCAAAAATTAAATATTATTTTAAAAATGATTTTTGGAGTATTGGGTATAGTTTTGATTCTTAGAACAATTGCATACTATGATTAAGTTTTAATAGATTAAAGTACTCTATAAAATTATTTATAAATTAGAAAATTCTTATATGAAATGGCCTCCCACTAATTGCTGGACAGCACCAAAAACGATCGAGGGAAATCGTCATTATCAAGTTAAAGCTTATGGGGGTAAAAATGACAAGCGATGGGTAGATCTATTCCCAACAAAAAACCAAAAAGATATTAAAAGGATTTCTTGGATAACTCTAAAATCGAAATGGACTAGCGGTTGGATAAGGCTTCCAAAAGATTAATTAAATTAAATTGTTCCAAAAGATATAAAAAATAATTTTTTAAAGTTATTTATACTTAAAAACTTTTTTGATTTTAATCGGTAGTGAAATAATTAGAATAGTTTATAAAATTTTTATGGATAATTATGAATAATTATTATTAATCTATTTTTTGTAAAAATTCATACTTTTATAAAATACTCCTTCTTTTAATGTGAGCTAATAAATAAATTAAAAATGAATCAAGATCGAAGAAAGAAATTACCTAATAAAAAAATAATCCGCTCAGCTAAATTCGAAGCAAAAGAACAATTTACAAAGTCAGCATTAGAAAATTTAAAAACTGAAAATGAGAGAATTTTTAATTCATTAAAGGAATCTGGTGAATTTGATTATTAAACTTTCTAATTTTCATATATTTTATAAAAAACTACAGAATAAATAATTATTAACTAGTATAGTAATTTAACTGAACTTCAATAATGGATAAAATTTCTATAGCTAATGCACATTTACCTCAGTTGATAGGTTTAGTATTAATGTCCATTGGCTACACTCTTGGAAACAAGTTTTACCTTCCTCAAGTAAACAAAAAATAACTCCCGAATAAAATAATTAAGATTAAGAAATTTTTTCATAAATTAACAGCTAATAGACTTAGATCATACATTTATGTGACATTAATGCCTAAGAATATCTATAATTAACTATTAATATTACACTTTGTAAATTTTGTGTTACATTATTTAACAAGTAGGGTTCGAGTAATGTCAAATTCAAAGCCAGTAGAAAAAGAAAAAGTTTTTGCTGAACAACTTAATAGAAGATTTGCAACGATTGGTTTTATAGCTGCTGTTGGAGCTTATTTAATCACTGGTCAAATTATAACTGGATTTATTTAATCTAATGAGCCCACTTACAAGTTTTATAATTGTGCTTATAGCTATAACGTTGCAGTTTACCCTTTACACTATTAGAAGATTAAAAGAGCCCTTAGAACCAGATTTATCGGGTTCTCAAAAATCTTACAAAAGTATTAGCCGAAATAGAAGCTATTGGAAAAATGCTGAAATAATGAATGGAAGGTTAGCAATGGTTGGTTTATTGGCTTTAATTGTTAATTATGGCTTTTTTGGATGGATAATTCCTGGATTTATTTAAATAGCAATCTTGCAAATATTGATTAAAAAAAATATTTAAAACTGATAGCAATACAAACAATAGGTCTCCAACTTAAAAATTAATACTTGAATTTTACTGCTGATTATATTTTTTAATTAAGTTGAAAAAAATAATTTCTAATAATTCCCCTAAATTGTATTTTAAAAATTGCAATCTTATATTAATTAAGCTCATTATCAAGTTTGTTCTAGCAGACTAAAAGATGTAGAAGCATTTTCTTATAAAAAGTTATTTGAGATAAAAAATTAACAAAATTAATCACAGTAGAGTAAACAATTCTTATTAGTAGGATGACTTAAAGATTCCTTATCCCAATAATATTTAATTAAATCTTATGAATTTTATCAATATTTTTCCTTAGGTTCTCAGGTATATATGTATATGCAACTAATTCTTCATTAGCATTATTAAAGTAGTTATGAAAGTTATTAAAATACTTTGTTAGAAATCTAAATGGCGTTTGAATCTTAATTTTTTTCTCCTAATTAGTAATGAAAGCAAGGAATTTCCTCTGATGGCTTTTTAACAAAAGCACAGATTCCAAATTGCATGCATTCCATTTGCTCATCAGTTAAAGCTCTTGATTTTGACTCAATAACATTAAAAATATTGAGACAAGAATTGACTACACTTTGGAACATGTGTTTATATGGATTTCCGCAGGACATGATTAACCTCCTTTTTTTTTAGAAATGTATTAAACCTTATTATTCAGTAATGCAATAAGGGTCACTTTGTGATTTGCTGCAAAAAATAGTTTTGCGTAGATAATCTTTTTCATATTGTTTATAAATATTTTGAGTCATAAAAACTCCAAAATAAATAATTAATACAGTCAATATGAGTAGCTCTAATCCTAAGTTGGTCATTTGATAACCTCCTTTGATTTGAGTGTTATATAGCATGTACTACTTATAAAAATTAAGCGTAAGAATACTTAAAAAAATTATTAAGTGTTCTTAAATTAACTTGGGAACAATAAATAAAAGTTTATACATACTAGATTTTAAATAAATCAGCATATCTACGCATATACAAAAAAGATTATTCGTACTAATTTCTAATTAATCAAAAGGAGGGATTAGAAATGATCGATAGTCCACCAGAGAAGTCCGTTAGATTGGTTTAAGCAACCAGTTTTTTACTACTACACATAACTAAGTTAAGAGGTTGATTACTAGAGATAGTAGTCAATCTTTTTTTTTGTTGGGGGTAAATTAATAAAAAATATTATTAAACCTTAAAAGAAAAGTTCACGAAGATTTGATTTTTAAGAATTTATTTTGCACTGCTGCCGTATATTAAATCTTGATATATAAAATCAAATTAACCTGACAATTAACTTTGTATCAACATGAACCTAATATATAAGATTTTATCTTGCTATAAATAAAAAGCGTGGTTAATATTGGCATCGTTCCGCCGATATTCACGCCCGGAATTAAAGCCATTACATCCTATTCTAAAATTGGTAATATATATTATTTATTTATGACAGAAACAACTGTCTGCACATTTCACTTTAATAATCTTTTTGATAAATGGGCCAATAATTTTGATTTGGATGAAGATCCTGCTAGAAAAGCAAAAAATATAAAAGTTTTATTTAGAGGAATTAGTAAGGATAATCCTCATAAAGTAATAGTGGTTTTCCAGGCTGAAGAGGAAGTTATAGGTAAACATATTCAAGAGAATTTTGATAATATCAAAAAAAATGGCGCAGATATGAATACTGCTGTTCCAAGTATTTGGCTTAAATGAAACGTTTCTTACTTTAATCCATTTATATTTAGATGTTTAAAACTATTTTTAGACTAATCGTATTAATTTTTATAGTTGGATTTATTACTATCAGTCCAAGATCAAGATTCATAGCTGGGGTATCTTTAAAGCAAATATCTACATTTCTTTTGTGGACAGTTAAATATGAAGACAGAGAAAAATGGATCATAGATAAACCCAGCTGGATTCAAACTCTAATATTAAAACCCTCTTCATAAGTAATTTCTTCTATATCTGTAAAGCAAATCCAAATAAAAGGTTAAATTTCTGCGATTTATTGTAAAAACATTTTATAAATAAAATCTAATAATTATTTGATAAATTTTGGAAAATAAAAAAGTCAAGCAAGTAAAACCATTGAATTTCTTTTCAAACGATATGACGGTAGCTAAAGAACAGCTAGCTCATAATCACTTAAAGTTAACTTATCAAAGGGATTCAGTTACAGATCTAGAACAAAAACATAAACAATGGG
>QBXH01000030.1 GCA_003283415.1 Prochlorococcus sp. AG-321-E21
GACATAATTTATTTTTTTTAATTACTAGAGAATCAGCGAGCATATATGCAAAATCTTTTTGGCAACATACGGGTCTCGGGTTATCTTCAAGAGCGGCTGCTATTGAATTAGGCATTGAGGAATGCCCTTCAAAATCTTTAGTCAATGAAAGTTATCAAATAATAAAAGATAGAATTTCCAAGTTTACAAAATCAAGCTCCAATGATGTCCACTTAACTTCATCTGGCATGTCAGCACTATACACATCATTGGAAATAATATATAAATTATTTCCAGATAGACCTACACTTCAAATTGGTTTCCCATATGTAGATGTACTTAAATTACCAAAGCATATCTTTCATGGAGCAAAGTTAGTAACAGAAGAAAATTGCAAGGATATTGAATTAGAAATAATAAAAATAAATCCAGCAGCCTTGATTATTGAATTGCCAAGTAACCCAATGCTCAAATGTGTGAACATAAAAAAAATTTCAGAAATAGCAAATAAATTAAAAATACCTGTGATAGTTGACGATACTATTGGTTCAAATATAAATATAAATTCTCTAGAGCATGCAGATATCGTTTTCACTTCACTAACAAAAATCTTTTCCGGTAGCGGTGATATTCTTGCTGGCTCACTAATGCTAAATCCAAAAAGCAGATGGATTGATCAGTTTAGAAAAACTTTAAATGAAATAAACCTTCCAAAGCTTTCAGATAGCGATATAGTTTCTCTAGAAAAAGCTAGTAGAGATGTAAAACAAAGAGTTTTTGAGCAAAATAAAGCATGTTTGGAATTAAAGAAAAGATTAGAAACCCATAAAGAGATCAAAAATATTTTCCATCCCGAAGATTGTCCTAATTTCAATTCCATACTTACTTCTGATGGAGGATATGGTTGCTTATTATCGTTTGAATTAAAAGGAGGTCTAGAGAAAGCAAAAAAATTTTATGATTATCTTCAAATATCAAAAGGACCTAGTTTAGGTACAAAATTTACCCTTGTATGTCCTTATGTTTTATTGGCTCATTATGACGAATTGGATTGGGCTGAAAGTTTTGGCATTCCTTCTCACCTTATTAGAGTATCCGTCGGACTAGAAGATAAAGATCACTTATGGAGAATCTTTTCTGAAGCATTAAATAATTTTTAAATTCCTATTGTTTACCGTATATAAAATTACATACTCTTTTTAATAAATAATAGTTAGTATTGATATATATTTTCTCAATATAAAGATGGCTAAAATTTATGAGGACAACAGTTTTGCTATTGGAAACACTCCATTAGTAAAATTAAAATCAGTTACTAAAAACGCTAAAGCTACTGTATTAGCAAAAATTGAAGGTAGAAATCCTGCCTATAGTGTTAAATGCAGAATTGGTGCAAACATGATATGGGATGCAGAGAAAAGCGGAAAACTTACAAAAGACAAAACCATTGTTGAACCTACATCTGGAAATACTGGAATTGCCTTAGCTTTTACAGCTTCAGCAAGAGGTTACAAACTAATCCTTACAATGCCAGAATCTATGTCTATTGAAAGGAGAAGAGTGATGGCAGTAATGGGCGCCGAGATTGTTTTAACAGAGGCTTCCAAAGGTATGCCAGGAGCAATTGCTAAAGCTAAAGAGATCTCAGAAAGTAATCCCTCTCAATACTTCATGCCAGGTCAGTTTGATAATCCCGCGAACCCAGAAATTCATTTCAAAACAACTGGGCCTGAAATTTGGGATGATTGTGATGGTGAGATTGATGTTTTTGTTGCAGGGGTTGGAACAGGTGGAACAATTACAGGAGTCTCTAGATACATAAAACAAGAGAAAGGCAAGAATATTGTTTCTGTAGCTGTAGAACCATCACATAGCCCTGTTATTACACAGACAATGAATGGCGAAGAAGTTAAATCTGGACCACACAAAATACAAGGCATAGGCGCAGGATTTATTCCTAAAAACCTTGATTTATCAATTGTTGATAAAGTTGAACAGGTTACGAATGATGAATCAATCGAGATGGCTCTTAGATTGGCAAAAGAAGAAGGGCTTCTCGTGGGAATATCTTGTGGAGCTGCTGCTGCTGCTGCTGTTAGATTAGCTGAGCAAGATGAATATGCAGGAAAAACTATAGTGGTTGTTTTACCAGATTTAGCTGAGAGGTATTTATCATCAATTATGTTTACTGAAGTTCCAAGTGGAATAATTGAGGAGCCAGTTAAAGCTTAAATTTATTTTTTCACCAGAAATGAATCTGGTGAAATGTACATAGCATCGCCATAAGAGAAGAATCTAAATTTTTCTCTTATGGCTTTTTTATAAAGATTTAGTAATCTTTCTCTTCCAATCATTGCGCTTACTAGGAGTAATAATGAACTCTTTGGAAGATGAAAATTAGTTAATAATCCATCAACTGCTTTGAATTTATAGCCTGGCTTAATTACTAAATCAACATACTTATCTATAGGAATTAGGTCTTCCATTTCATACGAATAGCAACTTTCAAGAGCTCTTACGCTAGTAGTACCAATAGCTATTACTCTTCTGTCATTTTTTTTAACCCTTTTTATTTCTTCTACCACTTTCCTACTAACACTGACCCACTCTTTATGAAGTTTTAAATTAGATAAATCTTCTTGATCAATTGGCTTAAATGTTCCGTAACCTACATGCAAAGTAATTGGCATAACTAATATACCTTTGTTTTTTAAATTTGAAATAAGGTTTTTACTTAAATGTAATCCTGCTGTTGGCGCAGCAACTGCTCCAGGATTACTTGCATACTCAGTTTGATAACTATTTTCATGAAAAGATTCTTCTTCGCCGCTTTTTATATATGGAGGAAGGGGGATTTCTCCATATACATCAAGGAGATTATTCATTGAAATTAGATCATCTATATTTTCTGGAAACTTGATAAATCTTCCTCCAGTTTCTTTATCAATCCCAGAAATATACAATTTTATATCTTTTGCCAAGGATGCTTTTAAACTTAATTGACTATTTATTTTTAACTTTTTAGCAGGCCTTGCTAAACATAGCCAATTAGATTCATCTGCTTTCTCCAAAACTAATAATTCGACTAATCTCCCATTTTCTAATTCAACCTTTAACCTCGCTTTCATCACCTTCGTATCATTTACAACTACCAAATCACCCTTTTTAAGTTCGTCCAAGAGATTCTTTGTATATTTATTTGTTGTAAAGTCTTCTTCTAATGAACTATCTCTAACTATCATTAATCTAGATTCATGTCTTACTTTAGAAGGTTTATTAGCAATTAATGTTTCATCAAGAATATAATCATAAGCTTCTAGCTTATGATCTATTTCTTCATTATGAATTTCAAAATTCAATTAAAATTAGGCTACAAGTATTTCTGGCTCGTTTTCAATCAACGAAGATAGGTCTTTTAAGAATGATGCACCATCAGCACCATAAATCACTCTATGATCAGCAGTTAAATTTACTTGCATTATTTTTTTTACAGATATTGAGCCATCATTATTAGCAACAACTGTTGGCTTAGATGATGCTATTGCTAAAATAGCTCCTGTACCTGGTGGAAGTATTGCATCAAATCTATCAACACCAAACATTCCTAAATTAGACAAAGTAAATGTTCCGGTTGAATATTCATCTGGTTCTAATTGTTTTGCTCTAGATCTTTTTACAAGATCTTTCCACTCTCTAGATAATTCAAATAAATCAGTATTACAAGGTTCTTTTAAAACTGGAGTTATCAACCCTCCATCTTCCATAGCAACAGCTACCGCAATGTTTATATTTTCTGGATAAGAAATTCCGTTTTCTGAAAAGCTTGAATTGACTTGGGGATGTTTTTTAAGTGTCTTTGCGACTGCTTTAACTAATAACGCAGTCATAGTAACTCCATTTTGCTTTACTTTCTTATAAAAATTATCCAATTTATCAGTATTAATTGAATAACCAACTCTAAAACATGGAACATTTAAACTGGATTCCATATTCTTATTGACAGCTTTTTGAAGAGTATTAAATTGAACAGTTTCTCCAGGTTTACCAAAACTATTACCTAATGTTTCTGACTTACTTTCAGCTTGAACATAGGAACTGCCAATAGTAGCGGGAGAACCCCCCTCTCCTATCCATGGAATAGAAACAGGTTGTCCATTTGCCTTCAGTACATCATTAGCCTGAATCCTTCCATGAGGGCCTGATCCATGTACTTTTGCCAATTCAACTCCCATTGTAGAAGCAAGTTTTTTTGCCCTTGGAGATGCTATTACTCTTGAAGAATTATTACTTGTAGAGGCATTAAATTGAATGTCATCAGAAGTCGTTATCGCTTTTTCCCTTTTGATCTCGACTTCCTGCTTATTAATTTGAGGCACCTCTTTTTGCTTCTCTTCTTTTATTTCAGATTTTTTATTTGGCAATTCGAGTTGGGCATCACTGGTTACTTCAATCTGTTTACCTTTATTTTGTTCTTGTATAGAAGCTATCTCATCCTGATTCTCTACAATAAGTCCGATAGTTTCACCTACTGGAGCAGTGCTACCAGCTGGCATTAGTACTGCCGCAAGATATCCATCTTGAAAAGATTCAACATCCATATCAGCTTTATCCGATTCAACAACTAAAACAGATTCTCCTCTTTCAACTTTATCTCCAGGATTCTTTAACCATTCAACAATTTTGCCTTCAGTCATAGTAGAACTAAGAGCTGGCATAAATATTTCGTGAGACATAAACAATTAGTAATAGCAATGGTTTTAAGGAAATGTCTACCAAAGTGTCTAGATTTATTGTGATTAGACGACCTTTAAACTCCTAATCTTATTATACGAAGACATGTTCATCGTGAGAACTATTTAAAATGAAAAAATTAATAATTAAAAGAATTTAAACTTTTAAATTTATTCATTATTATTAATTGATTGAATTATCCCGTCTTTAACTGTTATTGAAACTTGCATCTTTTTAATAAGATTATCTCCAACGGATACATGACAAAAGCTATCAACCTGCCCTTGATCAACAATTTCATCCATTTTTAAATCACGAACTTGATTTTGTTGTTGCAATAGATTTCTTTTTTGTTCTTCTAGCTCATTCCTTTTTGCTCCAACTTGTTGCTGAACTTGACCAACTTGCTCTTGAACTCTTGGATCTAATGGATTTACTGACTGGGATCTTATATTACTAACTATTTGTTGACCTTCTTGTTCAAGTTGTGATAGCTGTTGGTCAACTGCCGAAATCGCATTACTTAATTCCTTCTCAGCGTCTTCTTTCCAAATAGGGGTAACAATAGCTTTTATTGCTATTGAACGTTTGATAGATATAGAGTTTTTAGTTTCCATAAAAAATTAAATTACACTTTCAATATAGAGATCTTGAAGAGAATTTTCTTTTTTAATTTATTTTTTATACATATCTTCTATTTGTGATGAATATAAATCAACTATTTCTCTTCTTTTCTGCTTAAGAGTTTGAGTCAACAAACTATTTTCTAAAGTAAAAGCATCCACAAAATAGCAATCTAATACCTGTTCCTCAAATCTTGCTCCTAATCTATTTTTTAGCAAACTATTTATCTGTGACTTAAAAAACAAACCAATTTTTTTATTCGAATTTAATTTGGTAATATCATTTTCAAAGAATTTATCTTCTACTAATTCTAAGTTTGGAGCGACAAGTGCTGTTAAACATTTTTTATCTTGACCAACTAATTGAACTTGAGAAATAAATTCTGAACTAAGAATTTCTGTTTCTAGAGGATTTGGCTCTATATTCTCTCCACTAGAAAGAACTATCGTATCTTTAGCTCTCCCTGTTATCACCAAAGATCCATTGGGAATAAGAAAACCTAAATCTCCAGTATCAAACCAGCCATCTTTTGATAAGACATCTTTAGTAGCTGAAATATTATTCAAATAACCTTTCATAACTTGAGGTCCTTTAACAAGAATCTTGCCTATCTCTCTAAATTTCAAAATCTTATCTTTTTCTTCATTCATTATTTTAAGTTCAGTATCTGTCAATGGCTGTCCAGAAGATCCCCTTACATTAAGTTCTCTTCTTCTACAAGTTAATACTGGACTGGTTTCTGTTAATCCATAACCAACGAGAACATCTATACCTAAAGATTCAAAAAATAAATCTATATGCTCAGGTAAAGCACCTCCACCATTGATTGGGAATTTAAGTTTTTCTCCACATAATTGTTTCAAAATACTTGGCCATAAAAAAGTAGAAGATAACTTATGTATAAAAAATCTTCCTATTACAGATATTGTCAAAGATATTTTGGCTAATGAACTTACTTGATTAATTTCTAAATTTCTGATCTTTCTAAGATTTCTTTTGAAAATAGAACTATTCTTTATCAGAATCTTTATAATTTTCTGTTTTTTAGGAGGCATTTTTTTTAAAGCCAAGAAAAAGCCATCATGAATTGCCTCCCATAGCCTAGGAACAGTAGCCATAACAACTGGCTTAACTTTTTTAATATCATCTTTCAGAAATTTTGGATTTGTATAATATTGAGTACACCCACATGAAAAAAAGAAATATTCTGCACTTCTTTCATACGAATGCCAGATAGGTAAAACACTCAAGACAGAAGTTCCGGGCTCTGGATCAGCGATGTAGGCCAGATTTATAATTTGATGTAAGAAATTTGCATGTGTTAAGGGAACACCTTTTGGTTTACCTGTTGTCCCTGATGTATAGAGAATGCTTGCAATATCTTTAATCTGATGATTATCTTTTTCTAAACTATTATTTTTTAAAAAATCTTTTTCTCCTGCTTTAATAAATTCAGGCCAATTTATTAAATCTTCAAATTGTTCATCTTCCAGATTAATTATAAATTTGAATCTTTTTTTTAATTCATTTTTTTTATTTAATTTCAACCAAACTTCCTTAGATTGAACAATTAAACCAACAGAACTAGAGTGATCAATAATGTACTCTAATTCTATTGAAGGTGAATTAATGCCTCTTACAGCATTAATAGCACCTAATCTCATCAACCCTTGATCAGCTATTAACCATCTTGGTGAGTTTTCAGATATTATTGTTACAACATCACCCTTAACTAATCCATAATTCTTAAAAGATTTAGAGACCTTAGTGATTAAATCAGCTAACTCAGAATAGGTTATTTTTTCTTTATTTTCCCCTCTCAAATCATTAATAGCAATAGTATCTCCACATTTAAATTTTAAGTATTCCCATATTTGATCAACATGATCAAGATTGTTTATATCTTTTCTTTTACTAGTAAATATTTCATTTTTTGTAAGAAATTTTGCTGCGGGCCAATATGCTAAATCTTTCATATTAATGAACTTTCCAAATCTTTTAATTTTCTATTCTGATACAAAATTAAAATTAAACTCTTCATGAATAAATTTTTTAACAATTTTCTTTACTTCTTTGATGTCTAAATTTTTATTGTGATCAGACATATTTGTCATTAGGCAGCCCTCGATACCGCAAGGAACAATCCTATTAAAATTTTCTAATTTACAATTAACGTTTATTGAGAAACCATGGATTGTTACCCACCTTTTGCATCCAATACCGATCGAAGCGATTTTCCTTTCTCCTATCCAGACTCCTGTAAATCCATCTTTAATAGAGCAATCAATATTAAAACTCCTAAGAGTTTTAATGATTATTTTTTCAATTTTTCTCAAATACCAATTTAAATCTTTATTAAAATTACTCAGATCTAAAACTAAATATGTGACTAACTGTCCTGGCATATGGCATGTAACCTCACCACCTCTATCAATTTTAAATACTTCTTGTTCATCTGCTGAGAAAAGTAAGTTACTCATATTCGAACCTCTTCCAATGGTATAACAAAGTTGATGCTCGC
>QBXH01000031.1 GCA_003283415.1 Prochlorococcus sp. AG-321-E21
ATCAATATGAAGATCAATTTCTAGATCATATTTTTGTGCAAGTAAGAGTGTTTTGGACAGCAAATATTTTATTTCTGCTTTTTTAAAAGGAGGAACAAGAACTCCCCCTAAAATACCGTTTTCCTTAGAAAACTTTTTTGCTAATTCCTCTCCTTTTGGGGTATTCCAAAATTCTAATGGTGATAAAGCTACAAATTGTAATTTCATCTTAGAAGAATATTTTTTTTGTAAATTAAAAAGTTCACCCCAAATATCATTTACAAGTACGTCGTTTGTATCTATATGACTTCTTATAGCTCTATAACCATTTTTAAGAGCTAGGTTTAGTGATCTTTCAGCTCTATCTATAACTTTTTCTGTAGTTCTAGTTATGTGCTCTTCAAGATTCACAGATAATGCTTCTTCATAGTTTGATTTGAAATTAGGAAATTCTCCCCATGTAAAAGATTTATCAAGATGTGAATGAGTTTCAACAAATCTTGGAAAAAGAATTTTTTTTGGTTTTTTATTTTCAATATTTATAGATTTTAGTTCTGAAACAATTCCCTTTTCCCAAGCAACAAAAACAGAGGCTAAATCCTCAAGATCTACATTGAGGTTATCAGCATTTTCTATTTCAAAAAGACATCTGGGTATAAGAACCTCTGAATTTCCTGAATTACTCAAAGTTTTTTTCTTTTATTTTATTTTAAAACATCAATATAAATTAGATAGAAATAAGAAAATAATTCAAAATCTTTTTAAAAATGCAAATAAGCATGAAATTTTACACGTAAGTTGTTAAATTTATAGATGTGAGGCGGGCGTCGCCAAGTGGTTAAGGCAGTGGCTTGTGGCGCCGCTATTCGGGGGTTCGAATCCCCTCGCTCGCCCTCAAAAATATGGAACCAAGATTATTTAACTTGTAATTTTGAATTAAGGAATCCCTACAAAATTTTTTGCAACGTGCTAACTAAAACAATAACAGAAGAAAAAAATACTACTAAAGATTCCTTTATTGGTAGTTATTGGATTACAACATTCGGTTGTCAGATGAATAAGGCTGATTCTGAAAGAATGGCTGGCACTCTAGAAAAAATGGGTTATTCAAAAGCTGTTGATGAATTAAAAGCGGATTTAGTTTTATATAACACTTGTACAATAAGAGATAGCGCCCAACAAAAAGTTTATAGTTTTTTAGGAAGGCAAATCAAAAGAAAGCATAGTTTACCAAAGTTAAAATTAGTTGTAGCTGGATGCCTCGCTCAACAAGAGGGTGAGTCTCTTTTAAGAAGAGTTCCAGAACTTGATTTGATCATGGGGCCTCAACATGTAAATAATCTTGAAAATCTTTTAGAAAGGGTTGATTCAGGTAATCAAGTCGTTGCAACCGAAGAAACTTTTATATCTGAAGATATTACTACTGCGAGAAGAGATAGCTCTATTTGTGGTTGGGTGAATATCATTTATGGTTGCAATGAAAGATGCTCTTATTGTGTAGTCCCTTCTGTTAGAGGGAAAGAGCAGTCAAGATATCCAGATGCAATTAAGAGTGAAATACAAAAATTGGCTCATAATAATTATAAAGAAATTACTCTTTTAGGTCAGAATATTGATGCATATGGAAGAGATCTTCCTGGTACAACTAAAGAAGGTAAAAAAGAAAATACTCTTACTGACCTTCTTTATTTTATCCATGATGTAGATGGAATTAGAAGAATAAGATTTTCTACTAGTCATCCAAAATATTTTTCTAAAAGACTCATAAAAGCTTGTTATGAATTAGATAAAGTTTGTGAGCATTTTCATATTCCTTTCCAAAGTGGAAATGATGAAATACTGAGATTAATGGCGAGAGGATACACAATCGATAAATATAAAAAAATAATTGAAAATATAAGAGTATTAATGCCAAATGCATCGATTACTGCAGATGCAATTGTTGCATTTCCTGGAGAAACAGAGAAACAATATCAAGATACTTTAAGATTAATATCCGATATTGGTTTTGATCAAGTAATGACCGCGGCCTATTCTCCTAGACCCAATACCCCGGCAGCGATTTGGAATAACCAAATTCCTGAAGAAGTTAAAAAAGAAAGATTAAAAGAAATTAACCAACTAGTGGAAACAACCTCAAGAAAAAGAAATCAAAGATATTTAAATAAAATTGAAAGTGTTTTGATAGAGGGGTTGAATCCAAAAAATACATCACAAATGATGGGAAGGACTAGAACGAACAGACTTACTTTTGTTGAAATGCCAAAAAATATTGAATTTAATTATTCATTTGGTGATGAAATAAATGTAAAAATAACGCAAGCTAGATCTTTTTCTTTAACCGGTCATATTTGTAAGTAATTTTTTTAAATGGTAGGAAAAGAAAAAAAATGTATTGGGATAATTTTTGGGGGTGATTCTAATGAGCATTATGTATCAATATGTTCCGCTAAAACAGTTTTTAAAGCCCTTATTTCCAATGAAAACAAAAAAAAATTTTTGGTTAAAGCTTTCTATATCAATAAAAAGGGAGTTTGGTTTGATCACAATCAATCTCTTTCAATTTTAAAAGAAAATAATATAAATGACACAAGCGCTAAATACCAAATGTTTCCAAAGGAGGAAATTAACTTTCTAAACAAAATTGAATTCCAAAATGTTGATATATGGTTCCCCCTGTTGCATGGTTTAAACGGAGAAGATGGAGCAATCCATGGTTTATTAAAATTCACTCAAAAACCCTTGGTTGGTGGGGGTATTTTAGGTTCCGCTCTTGGAATGGATAAAATATTAATGAAAAAAATATTATCACATCTAGAAATTCCACAAGTAAATTATTTAGCTATCCAAAATCAAGATCTTAGTGATGATAATGTTAAAAATAATTTATCTATAGAGATTATTGAAAAATTAAATTTACCAGTTTTTGTTAAACCGGCTAATTCAGGTTCTTCTCTTGGAATTTCTAAGGCGAACAATAAATCAGAAATATTTAAAGCTTTAAAAAAGGCTTGGGAAATAGACTCTAGAATTATTATCGAGGAAGGTTTAGATATAAGGGAACTTGAATGTGGAATAATTGGTAATTTAAAACTTTCCGCATCTGAAATTGGAGAAGTTTCCTATTCAACAGATTGGTACGATTATGATTCAAAATATTCTATGGAAAATCAAATAATTATTCCAGCTGAGATTGATTATCAAATTTCTAAACAAATTAAAGATATCGCTATTCGAAGTTGTAGAGCATTAAATATTTATGGTTTTGCGAGGGTCGATTTCTTTTTAGAAAATATTTCAAAAAAAATTTTTTTGAATGAAATAAATACAATTCCTGGTTTTACTAGTACAAGTATGTTTCCAATGCTTTGGAATGCTTCAGGTTTAAATATTGATCAACTTGTGGCTAAACTAGTTGATATATCCTTAGATTTATAGATTAAAGTCAAATGTTGCATGGACTACTTTGGTTACCATTACTTTTAATCTTCGTTCTATTAACAGCTCTCGGTTGGCTAGAAAGAAGAAGACAAAATCTTTTTAGGAATTGGGCTAATGGTTCTGAAATTTGTAAGTTAGATAGTTCTGGTGCAGCCTTTTTAAAAGATGGTGAATTGAAATGGAGTGCTTTTGAAGCTGGAATGTTTGAAGAAAAAGATAGTTTCACAATAAAAAAACTTGAATTAGTAGAGTTGATGGCCCTTACCTCAGGAGAAGCACCTTTAACTAATGAATCTCAAGGTAAATGTAGGCTTAGACTGGTTGGGAATGGGAAAGAAATGGATGTTCCATTTTCAGATGCGGAGAGAGCTAGAGAATGGATGGATCAACTAATGGAAAAAGCTCGATGTGATTTGTGAAGGATATACAAAAAGTAAATAAAAGAGGTTTTTTTTTATTAATATTCTTTTTATTCTTAACAACTTATGCAACCTCTAAAACTTTTAAAAAAGTTAATTACCAAGATCTTTCTATTTTAGGTAGCCAACTATTTACTATCGAAGATATTGTTAACAACTCATCTCTTAATTTTCCAACCCCATTAATATTTATCAAAACAACTTTCACTGAAAAACAATTAAAGAAAAATTTATCCCTAGAAAATGTTTCAGTTTTTAGACAAATATTCCCTTTTGGGTTAAAAATACTAATTAAAACAAGAACGCCCGTAGCTTTTGGCGAGAAGATTTTTAAAGGAGTTAAAATAACCGGTTTTATTGATGAAGAGGGTTTCTTTATAAACGAAAAATATTCAGATAAAGAAAATTTGAAAAATTTGTCTAGTAAAGTTATTGGATGGAAAGAAAATTTCAGACAAACATTATCAAAAATTCTAAATTTTCAAAAAGATAATGATGTTGAATTCATTACGATAACCTTCTCGCCAAATGGCTTTCTAATTTTAGAGGAAAAAAATCTAAAAACTATATTGTTAGGATTTAATCCAAAATTAATAGGTAATCAATTACAAATAGTCAACGATATAAAAAATCAAATAACTGAAAATAATATATTAGGAATAATAGAGACTATCGACCTTACTGACCCAAACGATCCCAAAATAAAAGTGTTCAAACCCTAATAATTGAAAACAAATTTCATAAAAGTTTTCTTTATTAGTACAGTATTTGCAGGGGCTTTCTCTATTCGCTAAAAATATTAACAAGTTAATATTTGAGGAATTTCGTCAAGAAAATCCTACATATCAGCCTAGTGAGTTCATAATGCACCCAATACTAATATTCGATTTTATTTAGAGATGAGCTTCGGAAACAATCCAAACTTAGATCAATCAAAAGGCATCCTTCCAAGTCAAAATGCCAAAATTGAAGTGATTGGTGTTGGCGGTGGGGGAAGTAATGCTGTTAACAGGATGATTGATAGCGATCTTGAAGGCGTTTCATTCAGAGTTCTTAATACTGACGCGCAAGCGTTACTACAATCCTCTGCAGATCGTAGAGTTCAACTAGGTCAAAATTTAACGAGAGGACTGGGAGCAGGAGGAAATCCAAGTATTGGTCAAAAAGCTGCTGAGGAGTCTAAAGATGAACTGCAACAAACATTAGAGGGGGCTGACTTGGTCTTTATTGCTGCAGGCATGGGAGGAGGAACTGGGACAGGAGCTGCTCCAGTTGTTGCGGAGGTTGCTAAACAAAGTGGTGCCTTAACTGTTGGAATAGTAACCAAGCCATTTTCTTTTGAAGGTAAAAGAAGAATGCGTCAAGCGGAAGAAGGTATCGCAAGATTAGCCGAAAACGTTGATACACTTATTGTCATTCCAAATGATCGTTTAAAAGACGTAATTGCAGGGGCTCCACTTCAAGAAGCATTCAGGAATGCTGATGATGTTTTAAGAATGGGCGTTAAAGGTATTAGTGACATAATTACATGCCCTGGATTAGTTAACGTGGATTTTGCTGATGTAAGGTCCGTAATGACGGAGGCTGGCACTGCCCTACTTGGCATAGGCATTGGCTCTGGTAGATCTAGAGCATTAGAGGCTGCTCAAGCAGCAATGAATAGCCCTCTATTAGAAGCCGCAAGAATTGATGGAGCAAAAGGTTGTGTAATAAATATTACTGGTGGTAAAGATATGACTTTGGAGGATATGACCTCAGCTTCAGAAATTATTTATGATGTTGTAGATCCTGAGGCAAACATAATAGTAGGTGCTGTAATAGATGAATCAATGGAGGGGGAAATACAAGTTACTGTTATTGCAACAGGTTTCGAAACGAATCAACCATTGAAGCAACAAAGGATTAAAAATAGACTATCTAATCAACCACTCTATAATCTTTCTGATAAAAAAGATAATGGTACAAATATTCCAGAGTTTTTAAGATTAAGGCAGAATAAAAAAGATATCGAATAAACGCTAAAGTTAAGTGACTCGGTTATCTCGCCTGCCTCAAGCATCCCTTGTGGCTGCTATCTTCCGATCCTGACCAGATTTGGGCGTTAAAACCGCGAAAGGCCGAGTCATAGTTATATTAGCAATTTTTGATTAAAAAAGATACATATCTCTCATGTTGCCATCAGAACTAGTTAAGTATAAAAAAAATTCTCAAAAGATTATTGCATTAACTGCCTGGGACTCAATTTCAGGTTCTCTAGCTGAGCAATCAGGGGCAGATATCGTTCTAGTGGGAGACTCGCTAGCAATGGTCTGTTTGGGATACAAATCGACCTTGCCTGTGACATTAGAAAATATGATTTATCACACAAATGCAGTTTCAAGAGGTTTTTGCAAAGCAATAGAAGAACAATCCTTATTAGTTTGTGATATGCCTTTTCTTACTTATCAATGCGGTGAAGACAAGGCAGTTGAATATGCCGGAAAAATAATTAAGAACACTTATGCAAAGGCAGTAAAAGTTGAGGGTGCTGATCCAGAGGTAAAAGATGTTATTTCAAGACTAATCAGGATGGGAATTCCTGTAATGGGACATTTAGGGCTTACTCCACAGAGCTATTTGAATCAAGGATTAAAGCAGCAAGGGAATAATTCAGAAAGTCACGAAAAGATTAAAAAAGATGCTTTATCATTAGAAAGTTTAGGATGTTTTTCTATAGTTTTAGAACATATTCCAGAATTACTTGCTAAAGAAATTCAAGCCGAATTAGAAATACCCACAATAGGTATAGGCGCAGGAAATTTTTGTGATGGCCAAGTAAGAGTCATGGCTGATTTATTAGGACTAAATGATAAGCAACCTCCATTTTGTAAGCCAATTATTGATGGGAAAAAATATTTTGGTGAAAAACTAAAAGAATGGGTAGCATCTGAAAGACTTAGTTAAATTTTTCCCACCATAAAAACATTGAGACAAGAATTTGATTACTTAATTCCATCCCTTTTGGATTACTCAAAAAAAATCTGTTTCCTCTTTTAATCAAAAGGCCACTTTCTAAGAATTTTTCCCAATCTTTTAATAATCTTGTTAAAGCTATTTTTGACTTTTTATTATCCCAATTTTGTTCATTTATTAATTCATAAATATCTACCCATCTTTCATATTGACTTCCTGGAAGTCTGTACGGCACGCTTGGAGTTCCTATTGGCATAATTTTTAAAAAAGTAGTGAGTTAAAAGTAAGGATTAAATTTTATTCGGTAAATCTTTTTGGCTTGTGAGTATTCTATCAATAACTCCATAATCGAGAGCTTCTTGAGGATTAAGATAACTCATCCTGTCAGAATCTTTCGAAAGCTCTTCCATACTTTTACCAGTGTTGCGTGATAAAATTTCGAGCATTGATTTTTTATTTTTTAAAACCTCTTCTGCTCTTATTTGAATATCAGTGGCTTGACCTCTTGCACCGCTAATTGGTTGGTGAAGAACTATAGAAGCATGAGGAAGAGCTGCTCTATGCCCTTTTGTTCCAGAGGATAAGATAACTGCCGCTGTCCCCATTGCTTGTCCAATACAAATTGTATGAATAGGAGGCTTAATATAGTTAATCGTGTCGCAAATAGCAAAAGCTTCTGTTTCAAAACCGACTGCATCGCCAGTATACCAACTGGTACCTGTTGAATTGATATAAAAGTAAATAGGTTTATCTGGATCATCGAATTCTAGATATAGGAGTTGAGCAATAATAAGTTCCGTGACATCCATTCCTAGTTGTCTTTTAGCGTCATCATCTGAAAATAACGGTAACCCTAGGTATACAATTCTTTCCTTTAACAAAAGAGAAGGTAGATCTGGTGGCGGAGTCCTCATAGTGGTATTCTCACCATAATAAGGAGCTGATA
>QBXH01000032.1 GCA_003283415.1 Prochlorococcus sp. AG-321-E21
ATTATAAAAACAATGGAATTAATTAATAGAAATGATGTTTCGTTAGGCCTCGCACCTTTCGACATGTTAGGCTTTGAATCTGAAGAAGAACTTAACCGAGAAATTTCAAAGCTTATTAAGGTAAGAAGTGAATTCGATATTAATACTAAAGTAACTTCTAATTAACATCTTTTTGCTTGATTCATAATTTTAAAAATTTCTTTTTCTATTAGGATATAAACTTTCTAACTTTCTTCTTCTTTCGGTTTTAGCATTAATTCGCTCTTCCTTTTCTTTTTTCTTTATTTCATCGTTTATTTTGTTTTGTCTATAACCAATCCAAAGAAGTATCCAAATAATTGTGGTTAATAGTAAAAGAGCCGTATACTGACCCGTCATAGGAAAGCTAGCTTCAGAATATTTGACGTAAGAAAATAAAATGACCATTTAACTAAAATAATGTATAAAAGAAAGTTGCGTGTTCATATGAACCATAAAATTTAAAGTCTTTTTCTTTTTCTTTTCTATATTTAAAGATAATTTTGTCTGAGCTTTGAAAGTTTTATTAAAATCGGTTTTTAATTTTATTGAATTGCTATTATCGGATCAAAGATAATTTAGAGTCTTCATTTTTGGAACCTTTTGATTTAGTAGTAGTTGGTGGTGGAGCAGCAGGTTTCATGACAGCAGTAACAGCCGC
The DNA here is from genome assembly GCA_003283415.1 of Prochlorococcus sp. AG-321-E21. GTDB lineage: Bacteria > Cyanobacteriota > Cyanobacteriia > PCC-6307 > Cyanobiaceae > Prochlorococcus_A. The sequence goes on from QBXH01000032.1 coordinate 680, forward strand.
TGAAAATGGAGTTAAAAGGATAATAATTCTTGAAGGTTCCTCAAAACTTATGGAGAAAGTAAGAATAAGTGGAGGAGGTAGATGTAATGTAACTAATGCATCTTGGATACCCAATGAGTTAGCAGAAAATTATCCTCGAGGTGGGATTAAGCTTTTGGAATCATTTAATCGTTTTGCCGCTGGAGATGTATTTGATTGGTTTGAGAAAAGAGGATTGAATTTAAAGATTGAGGCTGATAATAGAGTATTTCCAGTATCTGACTCATCTTTGGATGTAATAAGTTGCTTAAAAAAAAATGCAATTACTAGAGGGGTAGAGATATCAACTAAATTTTTTGTTAAGGAAATTTTAAAAACTTCAGATAACCTTTTTACTATTCTTAGTAGCGAAAAAAATTCGATAATTGCAAAAAATATTATTCTTTCTACTGGAGGACATCCTATGGGATATAAGTTAGCCAAAAATTTTGGTCATAACATAATTAAGCCTGTTCCGTCCCTTTTTACTTTTAAAACAAAAGAAACAAAATTGAACGAGTGTAGTGGAGTCTCTCTTAAGGATATAGACATTGAAATCCAACTTAATAACAAATCTTTTAAAAATAGAGGAGATTTACTTATAACTCATTGGGGATTTAGCGGCCCTGCTGTTCTAAAGCTCTCTTCAATAGCTGCGAGAGAATTGTTTGACCAAAAGTATAAATTTAATTTAATAATTAGATGGTCAGACTTAGAATATAAAGAGTTAAAAGATAAAATTGATAATCTGAAATTAAATAATGGAAAATTAAAATTAATTAATTTAAGACCTCTACCTCTGTTAACAAAAAGATTGTGGGTGTTCTTATTAAATAAAATGGAAATTAATGAAGAGAAGAAGTGGTCGGATCTACTTGCTACTGAAAGAGAGATAATGATAAATGGCCTCTTGAAAGATAAATATATTATTTCTAATAAAGGACCCTTTGGTGAGGAATTTGTCACCTCTGGAGGAGTTTCAATTAATGAAGTGAATTTTAAAAGTATGGAAAGTTTAATATGCCCAGGATTGTTTTTTTCTGGTGAAGTTTTAGATGTTGATGGAATCACTGGGGGGTTCAATTTTCAACATTGTTGGACTAGCGGATGGCTTGCGGGGAAGGCAGTCTCAAAGTTATTTAGTTAAGTAACAAATCAATAAGTTTATCTTCTTTTTATTAAGTATTAATGGGAAATGGTTTTTTAAAGAGAGATTGCTTTTACAGTTGAAAAACTCAAAAAGAATGATGCAAAATCTAATTCCTAAAAAGGAAGAAGAAGAAAGAAGGTTAAAAGCATTAGCCGAATATAGAATATTGGGTACTAAACCAGAATCATGTTATGACGATATTACAAAAATAGCAGCTTCAACATGTAATGTTCCAATATCTTTAATGACCCTAGTTGATAAAGATAAGCAATGGTTTAAGTCAAAAGTGGGGCTCGAAATTAGTGAAACAAAAAGGGATTGGTCTTTTTGTACACATGCTATACAAGAGAATAGTCCATTAATTATTCAGGATGCTTTTCAGGATGAAAGATTTATAAATAATCCCTTGGTAACTGGCGATCCTAAAATTAGGTTTTATGCCGGGTTCCCTCTTAAAAATAGAGATGGAAATAAACTTGGAACTCTATGTGTTATTGACCGGAAACCGGGTAATCTTTCTCCAAAACAATTTAATGTGATGGAATTATTATCTAAGCAAATAGTTTCGTTTTTGGAATTAAGAAAAAAATCTCTTAATTTATTAGAGGCTTTGTCTAATTTGCATAAACAAGAAGGCATATTATCAGTCTGTTCTTATTGCAGGGAAGTTAAAAATGAAGAGGGTGATTGGATGCATTTAGAAAAGTATCTTTCGAAAATAAGTGATATTAGATTTAGTCATGGTGTTTGTGATGTTTGCATGGAAAAGCATTTCCCAGATGTGGTTGAGGTATGGAACAAAAAAGATCCTTTTCAGGAGGGACAAAAAAAGTTCCTGAAATCATAAAATCTAAAAAATTAAATTTGTTTGAAAAACATTTTTTGAGCACATATATACATAAATAGCTAGTATTGTATAAATTGAAACTTGCAAATGTTACTAGGAACTTTATTTACAGGTGAAATAGCTAAAAGTGCATTAGTTGCTTATGTGCATTACTTGGGGATCATCCTTTGTTTTGGATCGCTTTTATTTGAAAGGTTGACCTTAAAGGTTGATCTCAATAGAAATCAAACTATATCAATGGTTGTAGCAGATGTTATTTATGGTGTAGCTGGGCTTGCAATATTAGTTACTGGAATTCTACGGGTTAAATATTTTGGACAAGGAGGTGATTTTTATACAGAAAATCCCATTTTTTGGATTAAAGTCTCTCTCTATATTTTGGTTGGATTATTGTCTTTGTACCCAACAACAACTTATATTTTGTGGGCTATACCATTAAGTAAAAATAAATTACCAGAGATCTCTGAAAATCTTGTAAAAAGATTTAGACTTATTATTACAACAGAATTAGTGGGTTTTGCAACTATCCCACTTTTTGCAACGTTAATGGCCAGAGGAGTTGGTCTAGGTTGAACATAAATTACATAGAAAGAAGTTGTTTAATCAGTGCAAATAATAAATATAGATGGAGTTTAAGTTTCAAAATAGCTAAATCAAAAAAAGAAATAATTTTCATAGGTCTAAATCCATCTCTTTCAGATTCTAATTTTGTTGATAATACAACAAGGAAAATAATCAAAATCTGCAAAAATTATAATTATGGAAATCTTAAAATAATAAATCTATTCGCATTAATTTCCAAAAATCCTGATGAATTATTAATTCATAAGAAACCTGTTGGCTATTTAAATAACAAGTTTATAAATAAAAGTTTAAAATACTGGTCTGAAAATAAAAATTGTCATTTGTGGTTAGGCTGGGGTAATAATGGGATCTTTTTTAATAGGAATAAAAAAATTTACAAAAAAATAGTGAATTCTTATTCAATAAAAAAAGATAATTTTGAAAATCCTTTAGGTCCGCTTTTTATAAAAAAAACAAAAAAACAAAATCCTATACATCCCTTATATTGCTCTGATAATTCCTTACTAAAAGTAGAATCATCGTTAAATTTCTCGTGAATTAAAAAATCTAATGTTATTCTCACAGAAATATGTTAAATTTTAAAAAATCTAAAGAATGAGATGAAAATCTCTAAACAATTACAAAAACTAAAGAATTTAAATGTTAAAGCAGAAAACTGCTTAACAAGAGGTGAGGCAAAAAAAATTATTAGTAAAGCAATCAAGGCTCAAAGTAAAATAACGTTTTTAAAATAATTTTTCTGGTTTTAAATTCTCTTAACTCTAATAATTCAGCTGCTACGTAAAATTTAATAAAAATTTTTGTAAAATTTGCATAAATCATTTTTTTGCTTTGAATATTCTTAAATTCAGAAAATCTAATGAAAGATTTAAATCAAATAGAGAATGGCTTGATTCAAAACACTCATTTTCATTTGCAGAACATAGGGATCCATTCTGGGATAATTTTGGAAAAATTAAAGTAATTAATGAAGATATAATTTCTCCTAATTCAGGATTTAGTACTCACTCTCATTCAAATATGGAGATAGTCACTGTAGTCATAAAAGGTGAAATTACACATAGAGATTCATTAAATAATTTAGGAAAAATACATGCAGATGAAGTTCAGATTATGTCAGCAGGAACAGGAATTTCTCATAGTGAGAAAAATGAAGAAAATATAGGCTGCAAATTATTTCAGATATGGATATATCCGGATATCCAAGATCTCAAGCCGTCATATAATCAAATCTCGATTAAGAATATTTCTGGGAATAATCTAATTATTGATTCTTCCAAAAAAAATAATTGTCAGCTCTTTATTAATCAAGATATTTCTATATGGCGATGTAAATATAACCACTTAAACAAAAAATATTTGCCTTCAGAAATTAAAAGATTTAATTGGATCCAGATAATAGAAGGTGATTTGTTATTGAGAGATAAAAAAAATAAATTAAGTAAAACTCTTTCTTCTGGCGATGGTTTGGGATTTGAGATTTCTGATTGTTGCGATATAGATATTCAATCGGATAATGAGGTCGATATGCTCTTGTTCTCTATGCCAAATATATAGTCATTAATCTTGAGAGTCTTTTTTGAATGCATTTAGAGCTTGTAATGCCATATTTAAATGAACTTCCATAGCTCCTAATGCAATTAAGGAATTAGAAGATTTATCTTTTAATAAATTTTTATTGCGCTTAGAAATTGTTTTAATAACTTCTTTAGTTACGATCTCCCAATTTTTAATTAATTCATCAAATTCTCTTTTTTCTGAGCTATCAGCATTATTTTTATCATCTGAAGCATTAAGATCCTTTTGTGCATTTAGCATCAAATAAGTTAATTTTTTATGACTTATTGCTTGAGGTAAATTGTTAGATTCACTCATGTTTCTATCAGACTCATATATGAAATTTAACTAAATAAGAACAAATTTGCTAGTAGTGTATTGGTTGTAATGACCGACCTGGTAATTGGTTCAATTAAATTTTTAATGAGCGTAAATCTCTTTATTGAATTTTTTATGGATTAATTTTTTAAAAATATCTCCTCTTTGTTCATAGTCTTTAAATTGATCAAAACTTGAACATGAAGGAGAAAATAATAAAGTTTCCTTTTGATTATTTTTTATATAAGAATAGGCGTAATTGATCACTTCTGAAAGATTATTAAAAGTTAAAATATCCTTTTTAAATCCTCCTTCAAGGATCAATTTTTTTAAAGTTTGCGAGCTTTCGCCAAAGAGAAATACGGCTTTTGCCTTTTTATTAATAATATTAACCCACTCTATAGAATCTCCACTTTTTAACCTACCCCCAGAAATTATTATGGGATCACCTTTAATCGCATTTATACCTGCTAAGGAAGAGTCAAAATTGGTAGCCTTGCTATCATTGATTATTTCAAGTTCATTACATTGGTATATTGTTTCCATTCTATGGGGAAGTTGTTCATAGCTAAGTAAAGCACTCTTTATTCTCTCGGGGGATAAACCAATTTTTCTTGCTGCTGCTACAGCTAGTAATAGATTTTGAGCATTATGATTACCTTTTAATTTGAAGTTTTTTAAACTTAATAAATTTTCCCCTCTTTCTACAATAAAGTGCTCAGTATTTATCCAGTAATCACAGTGATTTAAATATGATTCGTTAGGATTAGTGCTTATCCAAATTCCACTTGAAAGAGATTTAAAGTGTTCTCTTAAATTTTTATCATCAAAATTATAAATTCTAAATTCTGATTGTTTAAGTAAGCTATTTTTTATCTCGAAATAATTTTCAAGGGTTTTGTGACGGTCCAAATGGTCGGCAGTAAATGTTGTCCAAATTCCAATTTTAGGCTTTATACAAAACTTTGCTATTTCTATTTGATAACTGCTTAATTCAGCGACTAACCAATCAATTTTTTTGCTTTTTGTTGAGTGAGCAATTTTGCATAATGGAGTCCCAATATTACCAGCAAATGGTGCACATAACTTATTCTCTCTAAGGATGTGACTTAATAAGTGTGTAACTGTTGTCTTCCCGTTAGTACCCGTAATTCCAATCCAATTTATATTCTTTAAACTTTCCCATGCGATATTAATTTCTCCTCTTACTTCGATGCCTCTATCTTTAAGTTTGAGTATTGTTTTATGATCAAAGGGTATAGCTGGACTTACAACCACTGATTCAATTTGATTAAGACATTTAGAAAAATGATCAAATAAAAACTTTTTATTAAGACATACAGATATATCAAGTTTTTCTAGTACCTCCTTTGTTTCAGTAAGTTCTTTATTTTTATTACTTTCCCAAACTATAACTTTCTTTCCCATCCCTCTTAAATATTTTGCTGCCCAAAAACCAGATTTTCCTAAACCAATAACAAAATTAATTTTTTCTTCCTTTTTTGAATTATTTTTAATAGACATTAAATTTATAATGAATTGAAAGACTAAATATTAATTTGCTTATTTAATTATGAAAAGTTCTTTTAAAACTAATTTCATTTTTAAATTAAAATTAATAAACGTCTTTTTAATTCTTTTTGGATTCAATTTGATAGATTTTGAATTAAAAGCCCATCTTAAAGGTTATTATGCAACTGAAAGTGAGGCCAAAGAAAAAGCTAAAGA
>QBXH01000033.1 GCA_003283415.1 Prochlorococcus sp. AG-321-E21
CTCTGTGGCGCGCCATTCAAACGCTTCTTCTAGACTTATTGATCCATGATGCTGTCCCACAACCCCGATAGTCAAGACTATCGGTTTGGGCTATTCCCCGTTCGCTCGCCGCTACTTAGGGAGTCGTTATTTACTTTCTCTTCCTCCAGCTACTAAGATGTTTCAGTTCGCTGGGTTAGCTCGCGCCAACCTATATATTCAGTTGGCCGTTCAAGGGGTTGCCCCATTCGGAAATTCCCGGATCAAAGTGTGCTTCCAACTCCCCGAGACTTATCGCAGGTAACCACGTCCTTCATCGCCTCTATGTGCCTAGGTATCCTCCATGAGCCCTTTGTAGCTTGACCAATAACTTCAAAAATTGAAGCATCAGCTTAATAGAATTGTTATTTAATGCATTCGCACAAATAATAAATCTGCATCAATAAAGATGCTTATTGTCTTTAAAAATAATCTATGCAGTTGTCAAGGTTCTCTGAAAACAATGAATAATAATTCAATGAGTCCAGCATCTTATTTACTTAAATAAAATAGGAAGCTAGATTCTCTCAGAGCAAAGTAGGACACGACTCAAAACAATTTCCCTCTTTAAACATATGTAAGAGGTGGTATTCAGTGGAGGTAAGCGGACTCGAACCGCTGACATCCTGCTTGCAAAGCAGGCGCTCTACCAACTGAGCTATACCCCCAACATAGAGATATGGGCCATCCTGGACTTGAACCAGGGACCTCACCCTTATCAGGGGTGCGCTCTAACCACCTGAGCTAATGGCCCAGGAAAAAGTGATGGGTGTGACCTAGAAAAAACTTAGAAACTGAAATTCTTAAAAATAAGAATCTGAGATACCGATCGACCTAAGGTGACAAAATTAATATTTACATTTTGTTGTCTCCCTGTTAGGAGGTGATCCAGCCGCACCTTCCGGTACGGCTACCTTGTTACGACTTCACCCCAGTCATTAGCCCCACCTTCGGCGTCCTCCTCCACAAGGGTTGGAGTAACGACTTCGGGCATGGCCAACTTCCATGGTGTGACGGGCGGTGTGTACAAGGCCCGGGAACGTATTCACCGCAGTATGCTGACCTGCGATTACTAGCGATTCCTACTTCACGTAGGCGAGTTGCAGCCTACGATCTGAACTGAGCCACGGTTTATGGGATTTGCTAGCTCTCGCGAGTTTGCTGCCCTTTGTCCGTGGCATTGTAGTACGTGTGTAGCCCAGGGTGTAAGGGGCATGATGACTTGACGTCATCCACACCTTCCTCCGGTTTATCACCGGCGGTCTTTCTAGAGTGCCCAACTAAATGCTGGCAACTAAAAACGTGGGTTGCGCTCGTTGCGGGACTTAACCCAACATCTCACGACACGAGCTGACGACAGCCATGCACCACCTGTCACTGAATTCCCGAAGGCACCCTCAAATTTCTAAGAGGTTCTCAGGATGTCAAACCCTGGTAAGGTTCTTCGCGTTGCATCGAATTAAACCACATACTCCACCGCTTGTGCGGGCCCCCGTCAATTCCTTTGAGTTTCACACTTGCGTGCGTACTCCCCAGGCGGAACACTTAACGCGTTAGCTACGACACCGAAGGGGTCGATTCCCCCGACACCTAGTGTTCATCGTTTACGGCCAGGACTACAGGGGTATCTAATCCCTTTCGCTCCCCTGGCTTTCGTCCATGAGCGTCAGTAATGGCCCAGCAGAGCGCCTTCGCCACTGGTGTTCTTCCCGATATCTACGCATTTCACCGCTACACCGGGAATTCCCTCTGCCCCTACCATACTCAAGCCTATCAGTTTCCACTGCCATAATGGAGTTAAGCTCCACGCTTTAACAGCAGACTTGAAAGGCCGCCTGCGGACGCTTTACGCCCAATAATTCCGGATAACGCTTGCCACTCCCGTATTACCGCGGCTGCTGGCACGGAATTAGCCGTGGCTTATTCCTCAAGTACCGTCATATCTTCTTCCTTGAGAAAAGAGGTTTACAGCCCAGAGGCCTTCGTCCCTCACGCGGCGTTGCTCCGTCAGGCTTTCGCCCATTGCGGAAAATTCCCCACTGCTGCCTCCCGTAGGAGTCTGGGCCGTGTCTCAGTCCCAGTGTGGCTGATCATCCTCTCAGACCAGCTACTGATCGAAGCCTTGGTGAGCCATTACCTCACCAACAAGCTAATCAGACGCGAGCTCATCCTCAGGCGAAATTCATTTCACCTATCGGCATATGGGGTATTAGCGGTCGTTTCCAACCGTTATCCCCCTCCTGAGGGCAGATTCTCACGCGTTACTCACCCGTCCGCCACTAACCCGAAGGTTCGTTCGACTTGCATGTGTTAAGCACGCCGCCAGCGTTCATCCTGAGCCAGGATCAAACTCTCCGTTGTGTTCAAATCCTTTTGTAGATAAAATCTACTCAATATGAATTGCATTCTCCAAATAAGAATAAGATTGACTTAAGTTATTTAGGTTCAGCCTCCTTAGATAATTAAGGATTACTTTGAGTGCACATTAAAAATATTTCAAAGTGACTTTCCAAGATCTCAGATCCGTTGGTTTTCAAAAAACTAAAAGTTAGCAATTGAAAACAATTTATATATTCTTGACGGGACCTCACACCTTTATTGCAAATACATCTTGAAATTATCAAACCTAAATTTGATAAAGCCTTGACGCAATAAAAGCATCAGTTCCTAAGTTTTAAATTTTCTAGGTGCAGAGTTAAACAACAAGTGAATAACCCAATTTGAAGGGAAAACCCTTCTACTGGCTGAAGATACTGATCTAAATCAAATCTCTAAAAAATTCATCCAGCTACTAAAAATTAGATTTAAAGTATTTGTTTGAATAATGCAAAAAAAATATTTTTGCCCAGAAGAAAATACTAAACCATTCGACTGTAATTATGCAACCTTTTATACAAAATTTTTTTATTAATTTTTATTTTGTTCAAAGTCTATTTAAGGAACTAGGCTTAAATAAAGGGATATAAATGAAATGGCAGAAAGATTTAGTCAAAAAAATTTAAGAGTTCGTCCAAGTTCAGATGAAGATAAAATTGTAACAAATGCGAAAGAACACTTTGAGAAGACCTTAGTTGAAATCTCAGGGGAGTTGGTTGGCAGTGTTGCGGCACTAGAACATCCCACAAAAAATCTTAAATTAAATTATGGTGAAATTTTTTTAAGAGATAATGTTCCAGTAATGATTTATCTCATTACACAAAAAAGGTACGACATTGTAAAAAAGTTTTTAAATGTATGTCTTGATCTGCAAAGCACTAATTATCAAACTCGGGGAGTATTCCCCACAAGTTTTGTGGAAGAGAAAGGAAAATTAATTGGTGACTACGGTCAGAGATCGATAGGAAGAATTACTTCTGCTGATGCGAGTTTATGGTGGCCAATATTATGCTGGTTTTATGTCAATAAGAGTGGTGATCATTCATTTGGAAAAAGTCAAAGTGTTCAAAGAGGAATTCAACTTTTACTAGATTTAGTTTTACATCCAACGTTTGAAGGAACGCCTGTTCTTTTCGTCCCCGACTGTGCATTTATGATCGATAGACCAATGGACGTGTGGGGAGCACCTCTAGAAGTGGAAGTATTACTTCATGGATGTTTAAAAAGTTGTATTAACTTGATGGAATTAAGCCGTGAAGACCACGTTAGTAGATTATTAGATCAAAGACTTATCCTTACAAGTCAATGGGTTGAAGATTTGAAAAGTTTTCTTTTAAAACATTATTGGGTTACTAGCCAAACTATGCAAATTTTAAGAAGAAGGCCAACTGAACAATACGGCGATGACCAACATTTTAATGAGTTTAATGTTCAACCTCAAGTTGTACCTTCATGGCTACAAGAATGGTTAGAGAATAGAGGGGGATATTTAATAGGTAACATTAGAACTGGAAGACCTGACTTTAGATTTTATAGCTTAGGGAACTCTTTAGCATGCATGTTTGGAATTCTCCCATCTGCAGAACAAAGAGCACTTTTTAGACTAGTACTCCATAACAGACAACATCTTATGGCACAAATGCCAATGAGAATTTGTCACCCTCATATGGATGTAGAGGAGTGGCAGAATAAAACAGGCTCGGATCCTAAAAACTGGCCTTGGAGTTATCACAACGGAGGTCATTGGCCAAGTTTACTTTGGTATTTTGGGGCTTCTGTTCTTTTACATCAAAAAAGATTTCCTACAGAAGATGTGATCTTAATGGAGGAGATGAGATCCTTAATAGAGGAATCTTATTGGTGTCAACTAAATCAATTACCAAAACAAGAGTGGGCAGAATACTTTGATGGACCTACGGGAACATGGGTTGGCCAACAGTCAAGAACTTATCAGACATGGACAATAGTTGGTTTTTTATTGATGCATCACTTTCTAAGAGAAAATAATTCTGATTTAGAAATGTTTAATATTTGAATAAATTTAAAATAATCCCAAAGTAAGAGATTTATCTATAGGTAAGCATGCACCAATTCCTAAATAAATAGTTAAAAAAGTTCCAAAAAGAAAAACTGACATCGCAACTGGTCTTCTAAAAGGATTAGAGAATTTGTTTACATTCTCTATGAAGGGTAAAACCATTAAGCCTAGAGGAATTAGAGTTTGCAAAGCAATTCCAAGTAACTTATTTGGAACAACTCTCAAAATCTGGAATACAGGATAGAGATACCACTCAGGCAGAATTTCTAAAGGGGTAGCAAATGGATTGGCTTTATCTCCCAACATCGCTGGATCTAGGACAGCCAAACCAACTACGCAAGCGATAGTTCCAAGTATTACAACTGGGAAAATATATAGAAGATCGTTTGGCCAGGCAGGCTCACCATAATAATTATGACCCATTCCCTTAGCTAACTTAGCTCTTAATTTTGGATCGGATAAATCAGGTTTTTTTAAAGTAGACATATAAAAAGGTTCAGGAGTTCTAGTACTAAAATTATACGCTTTTATAAAGGACCTGAAATACCTTGTTTACGAATCATAAGAAAATGCATAAGCATAAACACTGCTAAAGACCAAGGTAAAACAAACGTATGAAGACTATAAAATCTTGTTAAAGTAGATTGACCGACACTTTCTCCTCCTCTAAGAAGTTCGACCATAAAATCACCAATAACCGGTATTGCAGCAGGAACACCTGAAACTATTTTGACAGCCCAGTACCCAACCTGATCCCAGGGAAGAGAATAACCAGTCACTCCGAAGGCAACTGTTATTACCGCCATTACAACTCCCGTTACCCATGTTAATTCTCTTGGTCTTTTGAATCCTCCGGTAAGATAAACCCTAAAAACATGAAGAATTAACATTAAAACCATCATAGAAGCACTCCATCTATGAACAGATCTGATTAACCAACCAAAACTTACATCCGTCATTAAGTAACTTACTGAATTGTAAGCTTGCGTTACAGTCGGTTTATAATAAAAAGTCATTGCAAAACCTGTTGCAAATTGAATTAAGAAGCATACTAGAGTTATGCCTCCTAAACAGTAAAAAATATTTACGTGAGGGGGAACGTACTTGGAAGTTACGTCATCAGTTATGTCTTGTATTTCAAGTCTTTCTTGAAACCAGTCATAAACAGAAGAGGAATTGGACATCCAAAAAAAAATAGCTTTGATACAGAGAGCTTACTTAAAAATTACATACTTGGTGTTAACACTTAACCCAATGAATTCATCATTTAACAAAAATTTAATATTCAAAAAATGGGTCATAATTATGATGATCTGTATTTTTTCTACCAATTTTTTATATATTCCAAGCGTTAGTGCGCTTAGTGATAGCAAGCAATTTGTACTTGATGCTTGGACTTTAGTTAATGAGGGATATTACGATCCAGAAATACTCGATGAAATCCAATGGAAGAGGATTAGACAAAAAACATTACAGAAACAAATTGAAACAAGTGATGAGGCTTATTCTGCAATTGAAGATATGTTGAAACCTCTTGAAGATCCTTTCACAAGAATATTAAGGCCAAAAGATTATCAACTACTAAAAACAAGCAATTTTGGAAGCGAAATTAATGGAGTAGGACTTCAATTAGGAGAGGACGAAATGACTAAAGAAATCAAAGTTATTTCAACATTAGCAGGATCCCCTGCTGAAGAAGCAGGAATTATTAGCGGAGATAAAATAGATAAGGTTGATGGAATATCCTGTTCCGATTTAGGTCTCGCAAATACTGCATCGAAACTAAGAGGAGAATCCGGAACAAAAGTTCTTGTTCAAATTACCTCAATATCTGATGTGAGCAAAGAAATAGATTTAGAAAGAAGATCAGTTGACCTTAGACCAGTAAGGACAAAGAGATTGAGAGATGACTCTCATACTATTGGATATTTAAGAATAACTCAATTTAGTGAAAGTGTTCCAGATAAAATTGAAGAGGCTCTTCAGGAACTCAAAGATAAAGAAGTTGAGGGGGTAATACTTGATTTAAGAAATAATTCTGGTGGTTTAGTAAGTTCTGGAATCGCTGTAGCAGAATCATTTTTAAGTGAACAACCAATCGTAGAAACAAAAGATAGAAATGGAATTAAGGATGCAATAATTTCTCAAAAAAATACTTTTTTTGATGGCCCAATGGTAACTTTAGTAAACAAAGGCACTGCCAGCGCAAGTGAAATTCTTGCAGGATCCCTACAAGATAATAAGAGATCAATTTTAATGGGCA
>QBXH01000034.1 GCA_003283415.1 Prochlorococcus sp. AG-321-E21
GTTGGTTTGGATTTATGGATTACACACTGTACCAGTAGTTCAAGCAGTTAGAGATGGATTATTATGATAATTTTTGATCATTATCTTTCTTTTCAAATAAGTGGTTTAAAAAGCATTAACAACCTTTTCTGTCTTTTAATAAAATCACCGATAAGTGAACTGTCAGACAAGTTAGGTCCAAATGATTTGCCTTATAAAATTCCTTTACATCCAAATCTTGTTCATTTAACTATAGGTTTGTTTGCAATTGGAATATTCTTTGATATCGCAGGAGCTTTTTATCCTTTTGAAAAGAGAATTCTAAGATTTCTCTCTTTTCCAGTTTCTAGAGTTGGATTTCATGATGTTGGTTGGTATAACATTCTTGCAGCCTCTTTTATAACTTTCTTTACAGTAGCAACTGGCTTTTTTGAGATGTTGCTCGCAGTTCCGATACCTGAAGTGAAAAGTATTTTAGGTCAAAGTGCTATTTCTACAATGCTTTGGCATGCCATAGGCGGAGTAGCTATTCTATTTGTAATGATTTCAATGACTATATGGAGGGGTTATCAAAGATTTGTTTTCAGGAAGGATTTCGGAAGACAAGTCTCTTGGTCTTACATATCTTTAGGGGCCTTAATTTTAATTTTAATGGGACTTCATGGCAGTTTAGGAGCATGGCTTGCAAGTGACTTTGGAGTTCATATTACAGCTGACCAACTTCTTGTTAGAGGAGAAGATCTTAATCAAATTTTTCAATGAATACTAAAATAAGGAGGTTAAAGAAAAAGAATTTTTCAAACACTTTTATAATAATTTTTGCAGTAGTTCTAAACATCGTAGTTAGTCTATTAATGGGTCATTGGTCTTATAGTTGGTTACCAATACAAGCCTCAGAGGCTGCTCATTATGTAGATAATCTATTTGCATTTGAAACTTCTATTGGTACTTTTATCTTTCTAGGCTGTACAGGAACAATGGCTTGGATTTTAGTATTCAATAGAGCCCCCAAGTATGATGAAAGTAATGGCGAACCTTTAGAGGGGAATTTAAAACTTGAAATCATATGGACAATAGTTCCTCTTATTTTAGTTTTGGCGATATCAACATACTCAACAAGAGTTAATTATAAACTTGAAAACTTAGGGTCAAAAATAAAATATGATTTCGGAGCAGAGGTTCCTTTTGTTGAGGAAAAAAAAGTTTTTGATTATGGACCCATTGACGTGATTTCAAGGCAATGGAATTGGGAGTTTGTTTATCCAAATGGAATACATAGTTCTGAATTACATTTGCCAATTAATAAAAGATCAAATTTCAGATTAATAACAGAAGATGTTATTCATAGCTTTTATGTCCCAGCATTTAGATTAAAGCAAGACATTATTCCTGGAAGTGTAATTACATATTCTCTTACACCAACAAAAGAGGGAGTATTTAGATTAAGAGACGCAATGTTTAGTGGTGCATATTTCTCACAAAATCAAACAAATGTAATCGTAGAACCTGAAGACGTATTTAATAAATGGATTAAGGAGACTGTAAAAAAAGAACCTCAAAATGGATTAAATCCTGCTGGCCGTTTGTATGAAAAAAGGCTAAAAAATGGTAATAGAGGTTGGGCTACAGTTAAACCTGCACCTGATCCAAAAGTTAATGAGGTTGGTTCTGAAGCGAGACCTCATGATAGTTAAAATCTGATATGACAATCGTTAATTATGATCCAAGATTAGTTAAGACTAAAAATCCTTATCCTAAAGGCCCAAATGATTGGAAAAGGTTTTTTAGTTTTAATACGGATGCCAAAGTAATTGGCATTCAATATATAGTCACAGCCCTTTTTTTCTTATTAATAGGTGGTCTATTAGGGATGTTGATTAGAGGAGAGTTAATAACACCACCTTCAGATCTTTTTGATCCAACCGTTTACAACGGTCTCTACACTATGCACGGAACGATAATGCTTTTTTTGTTCCTTTTCCCTATTTTAAGTGGTTTAACAAATTTACTTGTACCACCAATGATAGGTGCACCAGATATGGCTTTCCCAAAACTTAATGCCTTAGCATTTTGGCTAGTGCCAGTTTTTTCAATAATACTACTTTTAAGTTTTTTTGTTCCTGGAGGTCCAGCCTCTTCAGGTTGGTGGTCATATCCGCCTATCAGTATTCAGAATCCTCTGGGAAAAGTTTTAAATGGAGAAATGTTATGGATAATAGCAATATCATTGTCTGGAATTTCTTCAATCATTGGTGCGGTCAATTTTGTCACAACGATAATAAGAATGAGAGCGCCAGGGATGGGGTTTTTCAAAATGCCAATTTTTATTTGGACTGTATTAGCTGCTCAATTATTGCAATTGCTTGGATTGCCTGCCTTGACTGGTGGAGCGATAATGTTATTTTTTGATTTAACATTTGGAACAAGTTTTTTCAGGGTTGAGGGAGGAGGAGACCCTGTTTTGTTTCAGCATTTTTTCTGGTTTTATTCTCATCCTGCCGTCTATGTGATGGTTCTACCTGTCTTTGGAATATTTTCTGAACTTTTTCCTGTTTATTCAAGAAAACCTCTCTTTGGATATAAATTTGTTGCTGTCGCTTCCTTTGGTATAACTATTCTCTCTCTAGTTGTTTGGGTTCATCACATGTTCTATACAGGCACTCCCATGTGGATGAGGAATTTATTTATGTTTACTACTATGCTCATTGCTGTACCTACAGGTGTAAAAGTATTTGCCTGGATAGCTACCTTGTGGGGTGGGAATATTAGGTTAAGTACTCCAATGCTTTTTTGTTTGGGAGGATTATTTAATTTTATCTTTGGAGGTATCACTGGAGTCATGCTCGCAACAGTTCCAGTAGATATACATGTTGGAAATACATATTTCGTTGTTGCTCATTTTCACTATATTATTTTTAATACCATTGCTTTTGGAATATTTGCAGCTATTTATCATTGGTTCCCAAAATTTACAGGAAAGATGTTTTATGAAGGTTTAGGGAAAGTACATTTTGCCCTTACTTTTATAGGAGCGACTTTAAATTGGTTACCACTTCATTGGGCTGGTTTATTGGGAATGCCAAGAAGAGTTGCATCGTATGATCCTGAATTTGCGATATGGAACGTATTGGCAAGTGTTGGAGCTTTTATTCTTGGTGTTGCCTCTATTCCTTTTATCTTGAATATGGTTAGTTCCTGGGTTAGAGGAAAACCAGCCCCTCCAAATCCTTGGAAAGCAATTGGTTTAGAATGGCTACTTCCCTCTCCACCTCCACACGAGAATTTTGAAGAAGATATCCCAACTGTTTTAAATGAACCATATTGCTATGGCTTAAATAAACCATTTGTTGAAGATGAGCAATTTTATATAGAGAAGTCACTCATAAAACATTAAAAAATGCTTACAGAAAATCAAAATTTATCTTTAAATCACAAACCAGGTCACGTAAAACATGATGGCCATAATATGACTGGATTTATTATATTTTTATGCTCGGAAAGTATTATATTTTTTGCTTTTTTTGTAGGTTATAGCGTCCTTAAAATTAGTGCACCTGTTTGGTACCCCGCAGGCATAAATGGAATCGATATAAAAATGCCGCTTATAAATACTGTGATTTTAGTCTCATCAAGCTTTGTAATTTACTTTGCAGAAAAATATCTTCATAAGAAAAATCTATGGGGTTTCAGAATCATTTGGTTCATAACTATGATAATGGGCAGTTACTTTGTATATGGCCAATATGTTGAGTGGTCTGAACTTACTTTCAGCTTACAAAGTGGAGCTTTTGGAGGAATGTTTTATTTACTTACTGGTTTTCATGGCCTGCATGTAATAACAGGTATATTGCTAATGGGACTTATGTTATTCAGATCATTTATTCCAGATAACTATAAAGGAGGGGAAATGGGAGTTGAGTCAGTAAGTCTTTTTTGGCATTTTGTTGATGTTATTTGGATCATATTATTTGGTCTTATTTATTTGTGGCAATAAATTGTGTATCATTATTTTTACATGAAAATTATAAAATTTTCAATATATGATAATAGATGATCATCATTATGATTTTATAATAATTGGAAGCGGTGCTGGTGGTGCTACCTTGGCTCGTCAATTATCAAAAGAGGGGAAATGGGTCCTAGTACTAGAAAGGGGTGGTCAGCTTCCTTTAGAAGAACAAAACATTATAGGGACTGATTTATTTAGAAAAACAAGGTACCACCCAAAAGGGGAAAACTGGCTTGGTCCAGATGGAGATCCTTTTGCTCCTCAAACTGTTTATGCTTTAGGAGGAAATACTAAGATCTGGGGTGCTGTTTTAGAAAGAATGAGATCTGAAGATTTTGATGATCTCTCTTTACAAGATGGCACTTCACCTTCGTGGCCCATAACATATGAGGAACTTGAACCATTTTATGGAAAAGCAGAAGAAATTTATAATGTAAAAGGTACTCAAGGTATAGATAAAACAGAACCTGAAAGATCTTTGGGTTATGATAATCCTCCAAAATCTATTGATCCTTTATTCAAAGAAATACAAAATATTTTAATAGAAGAGGGATTTAACCCTTATTATTTACCAATAAGCTGGCCTGAAAATTCTCAAGATATTGATTTTGATAAATGTGCAATGTTTCAAAAAGGAGATTCTCAACTTTATGGTATTTATAATTCAGATCAAGATTTCCTGAAAATTAAAACTAACGCTAAAGTTTTAAAACTAGATGTAAATTCTTCTGGAAAATCTGTTAAGGGTGTTGAGGCAGAGATAGATGGGGATAAATGGCTTTTCTCCTCAGATATAGTTATTCTTGCAGCCGGAGCAATTAATACTCCAATAATTTTATTAAATTCAAAATCTTCTTCACATCCAAATGGTTTAAGTAATAGTTCTAATATGGTGGGTAAAAATTTAATGAATATACAAATGACGTGTATTCTTCAAAGAGCTAATAATCTTACAAGTGGATATTTTCCAAAATCCTTAGGATTAAATGATTTTTACTTTGGGGATAAAAATGTTGATTTCCCCTTAGGTCATATACAAACTGGAGGAGGCGTACTTAGAGATGCTTTTTTTGCGGAATCTCCGCCAGTTCTATCCTTAATTACAAAATTAATACCCGACTTTGGATTAAAAAATTTAGCTAAAAGGTCAATATCATGGTGGGCTATGACTGAAGTTTTACCTGATCCGGAAAACGCAGTAACCATTCAAAATAATAGGGTAAAAATTAATTACATTCATAACAATTTAGAGGCACATGATCGACTCGTTTACAGGTGGCTTGATACTTTAAAAGTTATTGAGAATAATCCCCTTTCCTTATCAATAACTAGAACCCCAGCACACCCTAGAGGATTAGCTCCACTAAGTATAGTTGGTTATTCTTGTGGCACCTGCAAGATGGGCAATGATCCTAAAACATCAGTTGTTGATAAGAATGGCAAGTGTCATGATATTGATAATCTTTATATTTCTGATGCAAGTATTTTTCCAAGTTGTCCAAGTATTGGCCACGGTTTAACTGTAATTGCCTTGTCCCTTAAATTAGGAAATTATCTTACCTCTGGAAATCTTTATAAACCCTTGATATGTAGGCCTTAAGACTTTAATTGAAATAAAAAATGTTAGTTAAGCATACTTTTAAAATCTTTTATGAATTTAAATTCAATAATTCAAAATATACAATTTTCAAGTAAATTATTAAAGCTATAAATATTAAATAGAACCAGCCAATATCAATAAAAAACCGAAGAATACAGATATACCCATCATAATGATCATTTTATAAAACCAATTTGGGATATTATCATTATAAAAATCCCAATGCTCATTTTTTGAGTCCATTATTTTATCCATCCTCATAAGATTTTCTAGGATTTCAAAAATATCTTGGTAAGGTTTTAATGCTGTATCAAGAAAATATTTCATATGAATAAAATAAAATTCTATTCTTATATTAACTAGGTATTTATACTTGCGAGACTTTTGTGTTCTTTTTGTAGCTTGATTTCATAATTGAACTATTTATTTTTAATTTAATAGTTGAAAGTCTTAAAAGATTCTTTTATTAAATAGTTAGACTTTTTGTGTAAGTTATGAATTTTGCTATGCGGGGACCTCAACCCCAGGATTAATTTTAGACCATCTACCAATCTCTTTATAAAAACTAGAACAAGATCTAACATCCCATTCTATTGAAAAATTTCCATTTTTTTCTTTAACTAGATTTACATGTATTCTTGGATTCTTAGCAGTAACATCAGGATAAGAAGTTAGATGTTCAACCTCATGATTTTTTTCTACATCATGATATGTCTTACATCTGTCGACCCATTTACAGTTAATACAAATACACATTTTTAAATAACTAAATAAATTTAACTTTTAAAATTGTTAAATTTTTTATTTATAAATGCAGATTCAGTTTGGAATTTTAGTTTTTCCAAATAATTTTGCTGAAATTTATTATTCCCTGAACATTGCATCCCAAAAAGAAGATTAATATCTATTTCATTAAATAAATGTTTATTTATTTGTTTATTAATTTTTTCTTTCATAAGAGCTAATTTTTATAATGAAATACCAGCATGACAAT
>QBXH01000035.1 GCA_003283415.1 Prochlorococcus sp. AG-321-E21
AAAACTTGAATCTAATGATTTTTCGCGGAAATAAAATTATACCTGTAGGATTAATTTATCTTAATTATTTCTTAATATTTAATGGTAATAGCAATGACGAAAGGTTACAGCGAGCAGACCGCTGGGGCTAAACTTTGTATTGACTTGGCAAGTGACTGGGCTAGCGAATGTATTGCTAATTTAAATATTGAAGATAATTTATTTATGATGGATTATGGCGCGGCTGATGGTGGAACAGCCTCTGAATTCTGGGGAAAGATCATACAGGATATTAGGGAAAGAGAAATAACTTCTCAGATCTCATTGATTGGAAATGATCTTTATTCTAATGATAATCAGGCCCTCATTAAAAATCTTTCAGTTCATTCCTCTGGCAACGAATCAGTATCGACTCTTATATGTGCAGGAAGTTTTTATGATCAGCTTGTACCAGATAGATTAATTGATTTTGGCTTCTCTGCTACTGCCATGCACTGGCTAAATAAAAAGGTTGAAACTCTTGATAATCATACTCATGTCCTTGCTTCGAATAATAAGAGTGCAAGAAATGATTTTCTAGAGCAGGCGTTGTATGACTGGAATCAAATTCTTGAAATGAGAAGCAGAGAGCTAAAAGTTGGAGGTAAATTACTTACTGTTAATTTATCCAGAGATCACGAAGATAGATATCTTGGAAATAATGGGGGGGGAACCGTGAATGTTCATGATCAGATTCATTCTATTTGGAGGGATTTGCTTCAAGAGAATCTTATTACTGAAGCTGAATATAAGAGAGGTACAATTCAGAATTTCTATAAGTCTCCTGAAGAATTTACTTTACCTCTAACTAATAAAGCTTCTGAAGCCTATAAAAATGGTTTGAGACTTTTAAAAGAAAGAACGGTTTATGTAGAATGTCCTTATAAGGAAAAGTGGAAAAATAATAAAGATACTGAGGAATTTTCTATTGGATTGATGGAAACTATCAGAAGTTGGAGTAGGCATAGTTTTGATGCAGCGCTGGAGAAAAATTATGAGAGGGAAGCAAATCCAACTGATATCCTTTTTAATCGATTGACTAGTCTAATAAGATCTGATCCAGAGAACTGGAGCCTAGATTATGTAGAGCATCATCTAATGATGGAGAAAGTTTAATGGTTAATTTACAGACTCAAACAAAGAGTGAAGTAGGAGTTCTAGCTGAATATATAAGTGAGGAATTATCTGTTTTCGTTGTGGCCGAAAACAAACCTGTTGATCATCCTGCAAATGGAGGATTAAGGCTTCTCAATTACGAGACAGATATGGAATGTCTTCAGGATGGTTTTAGACTTGCAAATCTTATGAAGAGAAAACATGATCTCTATTCAACAGGTTTTTCAGGTGGGAAAATTGTAGCCAGATCCTCCAATATTTCATCAGTGAAAGAAAAACTTATATCAGTAACTTCCAAACTTCTCGAAAATCTTGATGGAAGGATGATTACAGGCTGTGACCTGAATACTGACATAAATGATATGGAGAAATTATTCAAATTGACACCTCATGTTCTCGCAGCAGTAAATAGTAAAGTCAATGCAAGTACCGCTACTGCAATGGGTGTAATAGGTGCATTTGAAGCCTTCCAAAAGTGTTTACCCTGTGACCTTTCTAATGGAGTATTAGTTCATGGATGTGGCTCAGTTGGTAGCATAGTTGCCGCTGAATTAATCAAAAAAGGTATCAAAACTTTTGTAGTTGATATTGATATTAGAAAGACAGATATTAAAGGAGCCATTTCTCTTAGAAACGATAAAAATTGGTATAGGAGGAATTTTGATGTGATAATACCTTGTTCTATTTCAGGTCTGATTGATACAAATATTTCTCAATTCCTCTTAAATACCAAAGCTATAATTTCAGCAGCTAATGCTCCTTTCAGTAATCATATAATTCCTGAAAAATTGAAGAGTTTAAAAGTCGATATTATACCTGATCCATTAGTTAATGCTGGTGCAGTTATAGCTGATTCAATTGAAAAATATGCACCTGCTAAATGGAATAATACTATACCTGAAAAAGTTTATGGTTTTGTCAAGAATGAAGTAAGAAAAAAATGTTTTGCTTATTTATCTTTGGAGCAAAGTGGATTAAGTTCCCAGGAAATTTTAGAAATTATGGAAAATCAAAAACAGTACATCATCGGAGAATTATTTTAAATAAATGAATAATAGTATCCCAAAACATTTTAATGTAGCCATTATAGGTGGAGGGATGGCAGGGCTTAGTGCAGCTGCATCATTAAGTGAAATGGGTGTAAAAAATATTGCTGTTTTTGAGTCTAAAAAACTTGCTCATTCAGATGGGAGTAGTTTTGGAGAGTCAAGAATGTATAGAGAGATGTATTCAGATCCTGTGTTGTGCAAACTTGCCAAAGAATCTAACAGATTATGGGCAGAGCAGGAATCATTATCAAAATATCCTCTCAGAAAAGAACATGGATTATTGTTTTACGGAGAATCCTGGGATGAAGAAACTATAGAAGGTTCAATACCAGGAGCTCAAAAAGTTATGAATGAGCAAAATATACCTTATGAATTTTTAACATCTGAGAAGATTTCTAAAAGATTTCCTATTAAGACTAAAAATCATTTCATAGGTCTTTTCGAACCAAGTGCAGGAGCAATCTTTAGTAACAAGGCTATTGAAAATTGGATCCAAACTATAAGAAAGAATGGTAATCAAATATTTGAAGGCTACAGAATTCAAAAAATAGATGATAAAAATAATTCTCTCGAAATAATAGGAAAAGAATCAGTAAGTTTTGATCAACTGATAGTTACATCTGGAATGTGGACTAATGAATTAATGGGGCCTATTGGTTTGAAACTTGATGTAAAAATATGGCCAATGCTTTGGGCTCATTATTTGGTTGATGAAAATTTTATAAATAGTTATCCTCAATGGTTCTGTTTCCAAAAGGCAAGGGGAGATGATGGTGGTTTATATTATGGTTTTCCTGTTTTAAGTAGAAATAAAGATAATATACCCAGAATAAAAGTTGGAATTGACTGGGCACCTCCAGATCTAATTCAAGGAGACAATCAGGCTATGGAAAAACCTTTTATGGAACCTCTAATAAAAATGCTGGATGACTTTATACTAAATAATCTAGATGGGGTAATTTGCTGTGATGAAACTTTCGTCAGTCCTTATACGATGACAAATGATGTTAATTTTATTCTTGATAAACCCAAGTCAAATATCACTATTTTTTCAGGGGGTTCAGGCCAATCATTTAAGTTCGCTCCACTTATTGGTAAATGTCTTGCAGAAAAAGCATTAAATAAAAATTGCAGTTTCAATATAAGTTGCTGGGAATTAGATAGATTCTTCTCAACAAAATAATTTTAAATATTTAATAATTCTATTTCCATTTTATTTGTTTCCACCATTCTTTCACTTTTGAAGGATTTCCATACCAATCATTCCCAAATAAACCTCCATGTACTGTTTCAGAAAGAATAATTTTTTGTGAACCTTTTAAAAGAGAAGAAGATAAAGGAACTAAACCATCGCCAATGGCATTCTCATCTCCAGAAATTGATTTATATGATCCTCTTGCAATTAATTTTGTGACCAAGGATGTTTTTTTAGATCTGATTTCTACATCACCTCCAACAGAAACGTAATTAATATTTTTGAAGAAATTTCCAGGATATTTGTTATCTACAAACTGTCTTAATGCAGTTGCCTTTATTGCTTGATGAGGACTTCCTAATGTAATTAAATTTTTGCATATAGAGTTCCCGTTATATTTTTCATCATTAAATGGTTGATCTGAGAGAAAAAGTCTTAACATTACTCCTCCAGAACTATGTCCTATTAAATCTATTTTTTTTGCTTTGGTTTCTTTTAGAGCAAGAGCAGCTATTTCATTTACTTTATACAAAATATTTGTCCATCCTTCTGCAGAATTACTTCTAAACCAGTCGCCTCTTGTGACATCTACCACATATACTTTTCGACTAAACACATTTTCAATTGTATTTTTTAGATCATCATATGCTTCTGAAGTAATAAGAAAACCGCCAAGAATAATAACTGGATTTTTAATTTTATTTTTAAGAAACTTCTAAAAATATACTTTCATATAATTAATTAAAAGAAAATATCAACATAATATTATTTAACTTTAATTTTAAAATTCAACTTAACTTATCCCAAAAAAGATAAAGATTTGAAAACTGGCTTTTAGTATCAACTATTGCTGTACTAGTTGAAATTAATTTCCGACCTGCTGAATTGCGTTTTTTAATGATTACTTCGATTTCACCTTCCTGTCTTTGAGTATTCGTATTACCGACTGCGTAGTAGATATCAAGATCATTTTCTATATATGTCATTTTTATCTGTGATGGTTTTATTCAAAATTAATATTAAGCAATCTTCCATAGATACTTAAATATTTTAGATAAAGTATTAAAAAAATACATAATATAATCCCACCTCCAAATCAAATAAAGATTGGATTCTCACTTACAAATATTGGGATAGATGTAACTTTTGATATTAGATTTGACTCTTTGAAAGATAAAAAGTAAAAAAATAACTTTTATTAAAGCTAATTAGTTTAGAACTAAACCACCATCAACAATTAAATTTTGACCGGTTACTGCTCGAGACCAAGGGGATGCAAAAAATAATACAGCATCTGAAAAATCCTCTGTACTTGTAACTTTCCTTAAAGGTGTAATGCTGGAAATATATTCAAAAACACTTTCTGGAGTTCCCCTACTAGCATCGGTGATTTTCAATAATCCTCCTGAAACCATGTTTACCGTGATATTAAATTGACCAAGATCTATGGCGGCTGTTCTTGTAAGTGATAATAATCCACCTTTGGCAGCTGTGTAATCATGATATGGGATTACCGGATTTTGAAATAAATTAGTTCCAATAGTTATTACCCTTCCAAAAGAATTATTTTTCATATTCGGAGTGAATATGTTGAGCAGATTTAAAAATCCTTTTTGAGTAGTTTCAATTTGGTTTTGAAAATCTTGCCACTCTATAGTATCTATTTTTTTTCTTTGATCTCCATTGAAAATAAAGTCATTTATTGCATTATGGATAATTGTATCTACTCCGATATTTTGACTTTCCAATTCCTTTTGGATTTTAGAAACTTGATCTTTTTCTCTAATATCGCCTTTTATTAAAATTACATTTTCTCCTAATGAATCAGATAATTTTTTGGCGCTTTCAAATGAGTTTCTATAATTGATAACTACTTTTGCGCCTTCTCTATGAAATGATTTGGCTATTTCAGAACCCAATCCTCTTCCCGCTCCTGTTATGAGGACAGTCTGTTTATCTATTGGTAAATTCATAAGTTTTTTTTTTAAGAGCAGAAACTGCTCTTTATTTTTGTTTTTACTTAAAATCAAAGATATTTCTTTTCAAATATCATATTTCATATTTTTCAATTAATTGATTTTATTCTTGTAATTTCAATCACATTAATAATAATCAATTATTCAATCTATTTTTTAAAACATAAAAAACACCCTAATTCAGAAAAAAGGGTGCTTAATTATCAGAAATTAGTGTGTGAGGAGTTTCTGATATATCAACTTTACTGTGAAGTATCTCAAATATCTACAGTATTAATTACTAAAAATAATTTTGTTAATAGTTTCTTATATAGATAATCTATAGATAAGAAAGATTCTTTCTTAAATAAAATGTCATGATAGATCTTAAAAGAAATAGTAAAAAGGAACCTGTCAAAGCCACTGGATTAAGAACACGAGTATCTTCCTCTTATTCTCCACATCAAAAACAAGATTTTAAAATTAGTAGAGGAAGATTTTCTAATTTTTTAACTTGTAAAAGATGTTTTTACCTTGATAGAGTTAGAGGATTGGATCCTCCAGGGACGCCAGGATGGACTTTAAACGAGACTACTGATTTACTCTTAAAAAAGGAATTTGACTATTGCCGAGAGAGGCAAATTCCCCACAGATTATTTATTGATAACGATCTAAGTTATCTGGTCCCTTTTAATCATCCTAATATGGATGATTGGCGTAATTCTTTGCACAAAGGATTGATGCTTAGACATAAAGATACAAACATCATTTTAACTGGTGGGGTGGATGATATTTGGCAGCATAAGATTACAAAGCAATTAATAGTTGTTGATTACAAATCACAGGCAAAATATGGAAGAGTTGATAAACAGGACTATCTAGATGATCCTTATCATGAGGGATATAAAATCCAAATGGATTTTTATTCATATCTCCTCAAAGGAATGGGATTTGATGTTCATAAAACATCCTATTTTTTAGTCTGTAATGCAAAAAGAGATGAAGGAGAATTTAATAAAAGAATGAATTTTGACGAATATTTAGTTCCTTATAATTGGAATGCTGATTGGATTGAAAAAAAAGTAGATGAAATGATTTCTTTAATGAATGATCA
>QBXH01000036.1 GCA_003283415.1 Prochlorococcus sp. AG-321-E21
ATGAGTCATTGTTGCAGGGTGGCAAATTAAACTTTCAACTCCTCCAAGACTCTCTGCTAATGTGAAATATCTAAGAGATTTACAAAATTTAAAAGTGTCAGCTTTATTTAGATTTAATTTTAGGGTGATCATTGAACCACCAGATTTCATTTGTGATTTTGCTAAGTCAAATTGTGGATGTTTTTGATTAAAGGGGTAAAAAACTTTACCAACGATTCTGTGATTTTCAATTTCCTTAGAAATCAACTCGGCACTTTTTGTTTGTTGTTCGATTCTTAGAGGTAGAGTTTTTACTCCTCTTGTAATTAACCATGAATCAAAAGGAGAGGGTTGAAGTCCTAAAGCTTTTTGAGAGAAAAGCATCTTAATATTCCATTCCTCATTATTTGTTAGGACTGCTCCACCAAGTACATCACTATGGCCATTTATAAATTTTGTTGTACTTATAAGAGATAGTGTTGCGCCTAGTTCTAGAGGTTTTTGAATGAGAGCTGTAGAAAAGGTGTTATCTAGAACAACAGGTATTTTGTATTTATTAGCTTCCTCACAAATAAGTTTAATATCAAGTACTTTTAAAAGCGGATTTGTTGGACTTTCAAGCCATATTAAAGTTGGCTGAAAGTTCCTAATTTCTTTAAAATTTTCTTTATTTGTAAAATCTGTATATAAAACTTCTATTCCAAATTTTTTGAAAATTTTATCGAACATTCTTACTGTACAACCATATAGATTTGACTCGCAGAGTATTTTATCTCCTGATTTTAATGAAGATGTAATTGCAGTTACTGCACTTATGCCAGATCCAAAAATTGTACAATATTTGGATTCTTCGATGGATTTAAGTATACTTTCTAGAATTTTAAAGTTTGGATTACCTGATCTGGTGTAATCGAAATTGCTTTTATTACCATGTTTAAATGTTGAGGTAGAAAAAATTGGTGGCATGACACATCCAGTCTCTTCAGAAAATGTTTCTCTATGATGAATTGATAAGGTTTTTACGCCTGGCTTTTTGATAATATTTTTCTTATTTCCCATTGTTTTCAAAATAAGAATTAATGAAACTTCTCACCAATAAGGTGAGTGCTTTAATAATTTCAAGAAAAGGAATTCTATACTTTTCTTGAATAATATTCAACAACTAGTAGCTCGTTTATTTCAAGAGCAACCCATTCTCTATCACACTTGCCGTTTATTTTACCGGTTAATTTAGGTTTATCTAACTCTATGTGAGGAGGGACATTTGCTAAACCAGGGAATTCAATATTTCCTTCAACAAGTTTTTTACTTGCTTTGTTTTCCTTAATGCTAATTACATCTCCTGATTTACATTGGTAACCAGCAATATCAAGAACTTTGCCGTTAACAGTCACATGCCCATGATTTACTAATTGTCTTGAGCCTGGGATTGTTCCACCAAAACCTAATCTAAAACAAACATTATCTAATCTGTTTTCTAAAAGTCTAAGGAGGTTGGTTCCTGTAGATCCTTCTTGAGCTCTAGCTTTTTTAACGTAACGAACAAGTTGCCTTTCAGAAACTCCATAGTTGAATCTAAGTTTCTGCTTTTCTTCTAGACGAATTGCGTATTCTGATCGCTTGCGACGGGCTTGGCCGTGCTGACCTGGAGGATTAGACTTCTTTGAAGCTTTCCTAGTGAGACCTGGTAGTTCTCCCAAGCGACGCGTAACCCTTAATCTTGGGCCGCGGTATCTTGACATAAGTTTAAATTAAAATTGGGATTTGCAATAAATTGGATAATTGATTAAATTCAACTAAACTAATTACTACTGAACTCCTATTTTACATCATTAAAGTGATTAAAAGCGTCAACAAATTTCTTACATCTATACTTCTTTTGATGATTTCCTTCTATCAAAAGTTTTTTTCACCTTTTTTTGGACCAAGATGCAGATTTATACCAAGTTGTAGTTCTTATGGATACGAGGCTATTACAAGGCACGGCCCTTGGAGAGGTGGATGGCTAACTCTAAGAAGATTAAGCAAATGTCATCCGTTAACTCCATGCGGTTGTGATCCTGTTCCTGATTAAGTGAATGAAAATATTCATTTTTGTCAGGAAAGGTTGTTGCCTTTGCGAGACATTAAAAAATAAAATAACAAAAATAAATCTTGAAGAAATAAAACTTAAATTAGAAATTAATGAAATTGACATAGATAGGTTTGATTTGTACCAAGATAAATATAAAAAATTTGATAATGAAGTTCCTGTGATCGCTATTAAAGAAAGTAAGTCTCAAAAATTTATTGAGTTACCTAGGATCTCTCCAAGATTGAAAGATGATCAACTAAAAAAATGGCTTGAAAAAAATATAAATATTGTTTTGAATAAGAATTGATTAGAAGATGAGATCAATAAAATTACATAAACTTCTATCTTTAGTAGAAATTGTTCCAACATCTGGGTTGATAAATCCAGAAATAACTAATATATCTTTTAATTCCAAAGAAGTTGAAAAAGGAACTTTGTTTTTGGGATTACCAGGATTAAATGTCGATGGAGGAAAATATTGGAAAGAGGCTATTGAAAATGGTGCAGAGGCAGCCATTATTGGTTTCAAAGCCAAAGAATTAACTGAAACTATTGATCATAAAAAAGTTCTTGTTATGGAAGAGCCTTTAGGGGATATTTTTTGTGGTCAAATAGTATCTGAGTTTTGGAATAGACCTTCAAGTAAACTTAAACTTATAGGTATAACAGGTACTAATGGGAAAACAACAATAACTTTTTTATTAGAATATCTACTTAATAAATTAGGAAAAAAGACAGCTTTATTTGGAACATTATTTAATAGGTGGCCAGGATATTCAGAGGTCTCTTCACATACAACTGATTTTGCGGATAAACTTCAAAAGAAATTAAATGCTGCAGTTGAAGCTAACTCAGAATTCGCAATATTAGAAGTAAGTTCCCATGCTATTGCTCAAAATAGGATATCAGGTTGTGAATTTAAGGCAGCTATTTTTACAAATTTATCTCAAGATCATCTTGATTATCATTCCGATATGGAATCGTATTTTAAGATAAAACGAAGATTATTTTTCCCGCCTTACTTATCAGAAAAAAATGGGATAGCTGTTTTAAATTGCGATGATCTTTGGATCTCTAAATTACCAACTCATCTAAAAAAAAGATCGTCTGTAGTTTCTACAAAAAAGATTAAGAGCGAATTTAAAAATGAAGAATTATTTTATGTAACAGATAAAAAATTTACTGGAAATGGTTCCTCATGCATCTTTCATACCCCTGAAGAGAAAATAAACCTTTTTGTTCCACTATTGGGAGAGTTTAACTTAATGAATGCAATTCAAGCAATAACAATTTTGTATAAACTTAATTTCTCTTTAAAAGATTTATCAAGATCAATAAAAACTTTTCCAGGTACTCCTGGGAGAATGGAAAAAATTGATATTGATAATAATGATGTTTCAGAATTACTACCAACTGTAATTGTTGATTATGCGCATACACCTGATGGATTAGAGAAAGTTTTGAAATCAATTAAAAAACTTTGTAAAGGAAAACTCATAACTGTTTTTGGATGTGGTGGAGATCGAGATTCTAGTAAAAGGCCTTTAATGGGATCAATAGCTGAAGAGTTTTCTGATTACGTTTTCATAACATCAGATAATCCAAGATCAGAAAAACCTGAAAAAATAGTAAGTGAGATTTTAAAGGGTATTGAAAAAAGAGATCAAATAAAAATTGAAATTGACAGATTTATAGCAATAAAAGACTCTATTGAATTTGCAAAAAAAGAAGATATTGTTTTAATCGCAGGTAAAGGCCATGAGGACTATCAAATTATTAATGATAAAATAATTGATTTTGATGATAGAAAAATTGCTTACAAATTTTTAGAAGAAAAAAGTAAATCCAAATAAAATTTCCTAAGTAAATACGAGAGATATTTGCACAAAGCACAAGAAAAGTTTCTTAGAATTAAAAAGAATTTATTCTTCAAAAATGAAAGGTTTAGCCTTGGTTGTAGGATCTGGTGGAATTGGGACCCAAATAGCTAAAGATCTGAGAAAAAGTGAAAAAGAATTGGATGTTGTTTTGTGTGGAAGAAAAAGTCAATTTAATTCTTTTTGGGAATTAGATATAGAGGATTCTCAATCACTTTTGCAGTTTAAAAGTAAAATTTCGAATCATTCTTCGGAATTAAGATTAGTAGTTAATGCTACTGGAAGACTTCATAGTGAAACTCTTAAGCCAGAAAAAAGATTACAACATCTTAATAAAAAAAATATGATGGAAAGTTTTTCAATAAATGCCTTTTCTCCTATTTTATTAGCTAAAGCTATTGAAGAATTCATACCAAAAAATAGTGATTTTAATTTTGCGAGTATAAGTGCAAGAGTTGGTAGCATTGGAGATAATCAAACTGGAGGTTGGTATTCATATAGAGCCGCAAAATCTGCGCAAAATCAGTTTTTTAAATCATTAAGTATTGAGTGGGCCAGACGTTTTCCAAAAGCTACTATTACATTGCTTCATCCAGGGACAGTAGATACTGATTTATCTAGACCTTTTCATAAATTTGTTCCAGAACATAAATTATTTAGTACAGAAAAATCATCCCAATTCTTGATCAATATTCTTAAAAATCAATCACCAGAATCTACCGGAAAATTTATTGCATGGGATAGCTCAGAAATTCCTTGGTAATTTTTTTATTTCTTCAGAAAGTAAATCAATTTCATCGTCTGTTGTCATCTGATGCACGCATGCTCTAAACCATTTTGGGTCTTCTAAAACTCTAATCCAAATTTTCTTTTCTCCAAGTTTCTTCACAAATTTGTCCTTATCTTCAATATTTTCGATATTAAAACTAACTATCCCATTTAAGAATTTTTTTTCTAAAACTAATTCAATTTCGTTAAATTGATTTAAATTATCCCAAAGTTTCCCACTTAATCTTTTGATATTCTTGCTTTTTTCTTTTTCAGGGCAGTCTTTATCCAAAAGATCTAAAGAAGTCCGGAGACCTGAAAGTAAAGGAATACAAGAGGTAGCTACTTCAAACTTCCTTGCATCTTCATGAAAAAGATTATCTGAAGGCTCATAAATTCCTTGTTCTTTTTTTAATGATTTCCAACCAATTATTGTTGGATCTGTTTTATGAATAAATCTATCTGAGACATAAATAGCTCCAAGTCCTTCAGGACCACATGCCCATTTATGAGAAGTTATAGAATATAGGTCAGAATAAAAAACTTCTTCTTCAATTTTTATATGACCAAAGGTTTGAGCACCATCAACAAGTAGATAAGAATTTTCTCGATTATTTTTTAATTCGATAGAAATTTGTTTTAAAGGAATTTTATATCCAAAGTTCCACAAAATATGAGAAATAATTAGGATCTTAGTCTTACTATTTAGATTTTTTGAAATCTCTAAAATTATATTTTCGTCGTTTAGATTTTTAATTTTTTGGATTGGCAAAATTTTGAATATTAATTTATTTCTTCTGCAAAATTCTCTACTTGCAGCTACTACTCCAGGATGTTCACAGTCACTTATTAACAATTCTTCTCCCTCTTCTACTTTTA
>QBXH01000037.1 GCA_003283415.1 Prochlorococcus sp. AG-321-E21
AAGGAATATACTGAGGTAAAAATAGAAAAAGCAACACATCACTATAAGGATATCGTTAAAGAAGTAGATATACATCTTTCAATCGAAAAGAATCCAAGAGTTTCATTCCAAACAGCTGAAGTAACAATTTTTGCTAATGGCACTATTATCAGAGCTGAAGAAAAAACAGAGAATCTATATTCAAGTATTGATTTAGTTTCGAATAAACTTTGTAGAAAACTAAGAAAATATAAAGAAAGGCATAATAAAAAATTACATACTAATCTTGTAAAGAATAAAAGTTCTTATTCAAATGAAACTGAAGAATTAGATTCTATAGATAAAGATATATTTAAAGAGGGAAGAGAGGTAAGATTACCTGAACCATCAATTAAAAATAAATATTTTGAAATGATTCCTATCTCTTTGGAAGAGGCTAGAAAACAATTGGATTTTATTGATCATGATTTTTATTTATTTAGAAATAAAACAAATAATGAACTACAAGTTATATATAAAAGAAATCATGGTGGTTATGGATTAATTCAGTCTAAATAATACTAAAAATGTTTAATATCGATTATGAATTAAATGAAAAGATACATGCAATAATAATTAATCCTTATTTATCTTTGGAAGAATTAAATGCGAACTGCGATCTAATTCAAAAATATAATATTAGAAGTGTTTCTACATCTCTTAACTTTTTAAGTCATCTAAAAGATGCACTAAATAATCATAAAGTAAATGTAAATACTCTCATTTCTTATCCATTCGCTGATTTGCCAGCTAATTTTATTGATGAATTTGTTTGCTATGCAAAAGATAATGGTGCAAGCGGAATAGAATACACCCCTAATTTTCTAAAACTATCTAAAAACAATTTAAATAGTTTTGCCAGCGAAATTGAGAGTGTTAATTCTTCAGAATTACCAGTTACTATTATTATAAATAAAACAAAATTAGATAAAGAACTTTTTGAAAAATCCATAGAAATCTCTCTTGAATTAGGGATAACAAATTTTCAAATTGGAGATGGATTTGGACCTGCTCTTTCTAATACTGATATAGCTGAAATTTTAAAATTGATAGGTAAACAGAATTCAATAAAAGTGGTAGGAGGCGTAAAAAAACTCTTTCAAGTCATTGATTTATTTGATTTAGGTATTGATTGTATTGGAACATCAAACTTTAATGAGATCTTTAAAGAAATTAGACTTATTTAAATGTCAGGCGAAATCAGAATAAAAGGTCTCTGTATTAAAGCCAGTCCACTCGGTGAGAGTGGAAGATTACTAACTGTTTTAACAGATGAACAAGGTATTATTAGGCTTGCAGCTCCCGGCGCAAGACGTCCGAAAAGTAGTCTTGCGGCAGCTACTCCGCTAACATATTTAAGTTTTCAGATCTTTGGGAAAAGAACTCTTAAGTCTGTTCGTCAGATTAAAATACTCAAAAGCTACAACGGGTTAGGGAAAAATATTGAATGTCTTGCGGCAGCACAAGCAATAACTGAATTAACCTTTTTATTAGTTGGGAACAACGATAAGCAAAAAGATTACTTATCTAGCGTGCTTATTCATTTAGATCGAATTTATGAATATAACCTTGAAAGTGAAGAGGACTTCAAAATGCTTTCAATGAGTATTCAATCATTAGTTCATTTATTAGCAATTGGAGGGTTAAATATTCCTGTAAATTTTTGCTGCAAAACTGGTGAGCCTATTATTCCACCCTTAGGTAACTGGGATTGGCAATGTTCCTATTTACCAAATGAAGGATTTTCTACAGTGACAGATATAGAAAGTGTTTTAAAATTGAATGCTTCTGAAATTGCTCTTCTGCAAAGGCTTCTTTTCGCAGAATTACCTATAAAATCAAATGGGGACTTATTAGGTCCTAAAAAAGTTTGGCTTAAAATATTATCAATTGTTGAAAGTTGGATCTCTGCTCAATTAGAAAAAGAATTATCGTCATTAAAAATGTTAAGAGAATTTTATAGATAATTAAGGTTTTAAATTGTTACTAAATTAAAAGATCTCGATGATTGTAACTTTGACTGTTAACTTTATAAATAGTTAATTAATTTGATGTGGTTCATATTGCCTGGTTAGGTAAAAAATCTCCCTTTTGTGGAAATGTAAGTTATGGAAATTTAACTACCGAACAATTAAAAGTAAGAGGTCATAAAGTAAGTTTTATACATTTTGATAATCCCTCTAATGCAAACGAATCTAAATCCTTATTTCTAGCCAACGATCCTGAGGTAAGTCTTCCTTACTTAATTAAATCACAAGTTTACACTATCCCTTCTCCAAGAGCAGAAAAAGAATTAAGACATTCATTAGAGAGATTAAAGCCCGATATAGTTCATGCAAGTCTAACTTTATCTCCTCTCGACTTTAGATTGCCTGAACTTTGCAAACAAATAAACCTTCCACTTATAGGAACATTTCATCCCGCATTTGAGAAAAACAATCGGAATTTAACAGCAAGTACTCAACAACTAACTTATCAACTTTATGCGCCCTCTCTTGCTAAATTTCATAAAATAATTATTTTTTCAGAACCTCAAAAAATACTTTTAGAAAATCTTGGCGTAAGTAAAGAAAAACAAATAATTATTCCAAATGGAGTTGATGAAAATATTTGGCAACCTATGACAGAAAAAAGTAAAAAATTTAATTTAGTTAAAAGTAAACTAGGAGAAGGAAGAATCTTTATATATATGGGAAGGATTGCTAACGAAAAAAATATTGAGGCTCTTTTGAAATCTTGGCGTCAAACAAAAACTAATAATTGCAAACTAGTAATTGTTGGAGACGGCCCAATGAAACCTACATTGGAAAATAGTTTTTCTAACCTAAGAAAAGATAAACTAATTTGGTGGGGATCAGAAACTGATCAAGAAACCAGAGTAGCAATTATGCAAATCGCAGAGGTATTTTTTTTGCCAAGTTTAATAGAGGGTCTTTCTTTATCACTTTTAGAAGCTATGTCCACTGGTACTGCATGTGTTGCTACAGATGCTGGAGCTGATGGTGAAGTTTTAGATAATGGAGCAGGCATTGTGATCTCTACTGATAATGTTGTCACTCAACTAAAAACTATAATTCCAATTTTGGTGGATCATCCCTCATTCACAAAGGCTCTTGGAAAAAAAGGACGTGAAAGAGTAATTGAAAGATATACAATAAAAAAAAATATTGAAGCTCTAGAAAAACTTTACTTAGATACTATAAAAAAATACAACCCTTAACGAAATTCCTTACTTCGATTACTTGCAGAAACAATTGCTTCAATTAAAGCAGACCTTAAACCCCTACTCTCTAAAACCCTTAGTGCTGATATTGTTGTCCCCCCAGGAGAAGTTACCTTATTCTTAAGCTCGGCAGTTGTTAAATTAGTTTCTCTTATTAAACTAACAGTCCCTAAAATCATTTCCATAACAAGTTCTTCAGAAAGTTTTTTTTGCAATCCGCCGCTTAACCCTCCGTCACTTAAAGCTTCAATAATTAAGGCAACTATAGCTGGTCCCGAAGATGTTACTGATAAAAAAATATCGAGTAAGTCTTCAGGAAATTCATAAATTTTACTAGAATTTTCAAATAATCTTTTTACAAATTCCTTCTGATCTTCCGTTATTTCATCTCCCCAGGAAATTCCAGTTAAACCTTTACCAATTGTTATTGGAATATTAGTCACGCTTCTAATGCATTTATGATTTGGAAATCGTTTGATAAGTTTTTCTAGAGAAACACCAGCTAAAATCGAAACTAATAAATTAGTATCATTATTATTATTATTTTCTAATTCAATTATATCTTTAAGTTGCTGAGGCTTTACAGAGAGAAGTTTAACATTGCAATCCCATATAATTTCCGAACCCTTGGCGTTTGCTTGAAAAATATTAATTTCATATTTATAGTTTTTTCTAATATTTTCTAAACTTTTTTTTGTATTTACTAAACAATAAACATCCTTTGGATTTAGTAATTTTTTATCAAATAGTGGAGTTATTATAGCTTTTGCAATATTTCCAAACCCAATGACTGCAATTTTACTAGTCACAGATTAATTAAGAGTAAGCCGATAATTTAGATTCTCCCCAAGCAGGTTCTGGAGTTGTATTAGTTTCAAAATTATATTGAGATGTCTTTTTGCTTGAAACATTAGATGGAGAAGCTTCTTCTGGGAAAGAACTAGTTACATTTACACAACTAGGAGCAAAAAGAAATATACTTTCTCCAACTCTCTCTTGATGACCATCTATTGCATATGTCCCTCCAGCAACAAAATCAACAGCTCTTTGTGCTTGATCAGGATCCATCATAGTTAAATTTAAAATTACAGTCTTTCTTTCTCTTAATGCCTGTATTGCTTGAGGCATTTCATCAAAACTTCTAGGCTCCATTAAGCTTACTTCAGAAGATGAATTAGCGATTCCAGGCATTCCGACCACATTTGATGACCTATTATTATTCATAAATTCAAATGGATTTGAATTTGAAAGAGCATTCGAGTTTTTTTGATTTTTATTAAAGTCATTAAATTCATCCTCTGAAGCATAATCCAACTCATCAAAGTCATCATCAAGATAATCATCCCCTGCAACAACTGCCTTTAATCGAGAAATAAGTGACACCGTTTAAATCCTCTTGAAATTGATAATTAGGCCAAAAAACCTTTAGTAAGGTATCCACCTTTTATGAATGAATAAACTACCTATACTTAAATAACGTTACTTATAGTTTACTGCAAGTTTAAAAACAAGATTTTTATAAAATATAATTATTTACTGACTAATATGATCTATTACCAAAGATAATTGATCCTACTCTTATCCAAGTAGACCCTGCCTCAACAGCTTCCTCCCAGTCTGTTGACATTCCCATTGAGCAATCCTGAAGTTTGAGTGAATCAGCAAGGTTTCGGCATTTTTTAAATAGTTTAATATTTTCTTTTGAACTTAGACCTTTTGGATTGATAGTCATTAAACCCTTAATTTTGATACTTTTAAGTTCTTTAATCTGGCTCCATTTCTCTAACAATATTTCAGGAATAAAACCTCCTTTATTTGGATCATCACTTAATTTGACTTGCAACATTACTATTGGATTTCTCTTCTCTTCAAATGCAATATTAGAAATCTTTAATAATTTTTCATATGAGTCTACAGAATGAATATATTCAAAATTATGTACTATTTTTCTTATTTTATTTGTCTGTATTCTTCCAATAAAATGCCATTTTATATTTTTAAAATCCTCTAATAAAATTTGCTTCTCAATAGCTTCTTGAAATCTACTTTCGCCAA
>QBXH01000038.1 GCA_003283415.1 Prochlorococcus sp. AG-321-E21
TTGTTTTTTTTTGTTTTGTTTTTTTTTTTTTACCTGCCTTCAGGGACTCAAGACACTTAAGTTTTTTTGATACCTTAATTGATAAAATTAATTGAATTATAATTTTTTTTATGCGCGTCACCACCTCATTTCCCCTGGGGACCTTGCGTGACACTCCTTCTGAAGCAGAAATTATTTCTCATAAATTACTTTTAAAGGGGGGGTATATTCGCAGAATTAATAGTGGAATTTATGCATACATGCCAATAATGCTTAGAGTTATCGAAAAAATATCTAACATAATTGAAAAAGAACTTAACAATACTAATTGTTCAAAATTACTTTTACCCCAACTTCATCCAGCAGAGTTATGGAAAAAAAGTGAGAGATGGGAAGGTTACACCGCTGGGGAAGGAATAATGTTTAATTTAAAGGATAGGCAAGGAAAAGAATTTGGATTAGCACCAACACATGAAGAAGTTATTACAAGTATTGCATCAGAAATTATAAATTCATATAAACAGCTACCTCTATGTTTCTATCAGATACAAACAAAATTCAGAGATGAGATAAGACCTAGATTTGGATTAATGAGAAGTAGAGAATTTATAATGAAAGATGCTTATTCTTTTCACTCTTCTAAAAAAGATCTATCTTCTTTTTATGAAAAAATGGAAAAAGCTTATGAAAATATTTTTAAAAATTGTGGATTAAATACAGTCGGAGTCGATGCCGATAGTGGAGCGATTGGAGGGGCAGCATCAAAAGAATTTATGGTAACAGCCGATTCTGGGGAAGATTCGATTTTATTTACTGAGAGTGGTTCATATGCAGCCAATATTGAAAAAGCCGTTTCTTTAGCCTCTAAAGAGATTCCTTTAAAGAAGTTTCATGATGAATGGATAGAAACCCCTAATCAAAAATCCATTTTTGATATTTGTCAAAATAATAATTTAGATGCAAGTCAAATAGTTAAGGTCGTTATATTCATTGCAAAATTTGAAGATAAATCTGAGATCCCAATCCTCGCATGCATTAGAGGAGATCAGAATATTAATGAAGTTAAGCTTTTTAATTTGATCAACAAAAAATATAACTCAAACTTGATTCATCTAAAAATAGTTGAAGACAATTCAATCATTAATAATAATACAACTAATTTTCCATTGGGTTTTATTGGTCCAGACATAAATGATGAAACAATAAAAATTAATTCCAATTGGGAAAAAAGTTGGCTAAGAATCGTTGACTACTCTGCAAGTAGTCTTTCAATTTTTGTGAGTGGTGGTAATAAAGCTAATTTTCACAAAGTATTTCAAACGTTCTCATTTATTAAGGAAAAGTTCTTAATATCAGACATAAGGAATGCAAAAAAAGGAGATCTCATCAACATTGAAAGTAATGAAGAGTTAAAAGAGAAAAGAGGTATTGAAATTGGACATATTTTTCAATTAGGCCAAAAATATAGTGAGAAATTAAATGCAAAATTTTCTGATAAGGATGGTCAATTAAAAAATTTATGGATGGGTTGTTATGGAATTGGCGTAACTAGAATTGCCCAAGCAGCAATTGAACAAAATCATGACGAAAATGGTATTTCTTGGCCCATTCAAATTTCTCCGTTTGAGATTTTAATTATTCCAACTAATTTGAAGGATCCCATTCAAAAAAAACTTACTGAAGAGATATATAAAGAGTTTAAAAGCAACAAAATAGATGTTCTCCTTGACGATCGAGATGATAGAGCAGGAGTGAAATTTAAAGATGCAGATTTAATTGGGATCCCTTTTCAAATAATTATTGGCAGAGATTCTATCAATAACGAAGTAGAATTTTTCTCCCGATCAAGAAAAAGTAAAATTAAGATTGCATCTAAAAATTTATTAGATAAATTTATTTCCGAATCAAAAGTAATGTACAATAAAAATTCTTAAAGCTAAAATTTATTTGGAGTAAAGTTATGCTAGTTAAAGAGATGCCTAAATTATTTTCTAGATTTTTTGCAAAAGCAATATCTTTTACTATTTGTTTATCAATATTTTTTACATTATTTAATCCCCCCTCATATGCAGCAAAGACTTCTATGACTGGTGATTACACACAAGATACAATATCAGTTGTTAAATCCCTTAAAATTGCAGTTGAAACTCCAAAAGACTCTCCGGATAAGGATGAGATTAGAGATGAATCACTTGCTCTAATAACTGACTATATCTCTAGATATAGAAACAGAGGCATGGTAAACAAAACTCAATCATTTACAACAATGCAAACAGCATTAAATGCCATGGCAGGTCATTATAAAAACTTTGCAACCAGACCTCTACCAGATAAACTAAAAGAGCGTTTAACTAAAGAATTCTCTCTTGCCGAAAAAATGGTTCTCAGAGAAAGTTAATACAAATGATTTACTTTTTTAAAGTTATTCAAGAATTTTGAATATATTATATATTCGTACAAAAATAATGCTCTTTTAAAATTGGCTAATGTTGTTGTTATCGGAGCCCAATGGGGTGACGAAGGAAAAGGTAAAATAACCGATTTATTAAGTCGTTCAGCAGATGTTGTTGTGCGTTATCAAGGAGGTGTAAATGCAGGGCATACTATAGTTGTAGATGATAAGGTATTAAAATTACATTTAATTCCATCTGGAATACTTTATAAAGACACTACCTGTTTAATTGGATCTGGAACAGTTGTAGACCCAAAAATATTGCTTAAAGAAATAGATATGTTGATTGAGAACGGAATAGATATCTCAGGATTAAAAATATCATCTACCTCACATGTAACTATGCCTTACCATCGTTTATTAGATGAAGCCATGGAAGCTGATAGAGGTTCGAATAAAATAGGAACCACCGGGAGAGGTATTGGACCAACATATGCTGATAAATCACAAAGAAATGGCATAAGGATAAGAGATTTACTTAATGAAGATAGATTAAGAGATGTTATTGAGATCCCACTTAAAGAAAA
Organism: Prochlorococcus sp. AG-321-E21; assembly: GCA_003283415.1. Lineage (GTDB taxonomy): Bacteria > Cyanobacteriota > Cyanobacteriia > PCC-6307 > Cyanobiaceae > Prochlorococcus_A. The sequence continues at coordinate 2,959 of QBXH01000038.1, forward strand.
AAACGGACTTCTAGAAAAAATATATGGTATTGCTCCTCTTGATAAAAATGAAATAATTGAAGAATATCTTGATTATGGGAAGAGACTATCAAAGCATGTAGTTGACTGTACAAGAACTATTCATGCGGCTGCAAAAAATAAAAAAAATATCCTTTTTGAAGGAGCACAGGGTACCTTACTTGACTTGGATCATGGAACATATCCTTATGTGACTTCATCAAATCCTATATCAGGAGGCGCTTGTATTGGTGCTGGAGTTGGTCCAACTTTAATTGACAGGGTAATTGGAGTGGCGAAGGCATATACTACCAGAGTTGGAGAGGGGCCATTTCCTACAGAATTACAAGGAAGTATTAACGATCAACTTTGTGATAGAGGGAGTGAGTTTGGAACCACAACTGGAAGAAGAAGAAGATGTGGTTGGTTTGATGGAATTATTGGCAAATATGCTGTTTATGTGAATGGTCTTGACTGTCTAGCCGTGACAAAATTAGATGTCCTTGATGAGTTAGATGAAATTCAAGTTTGTATTGCCTATGAATTAGATGGAAAAGAAATAGATTATTTTCCCACAAATTCTGATGACCTAAAAAAATGTAAACCAATTTTTAAAAAATTAAAAGGTTGGCAATGTTCGACTGCTAATTGCCGAAAACTATCTGATCTCCCTGAAAATGCGATGAATTATCTCAGATTTCTTGCTGAATTAATGGAAGTACCAATTGCGATTGTCTCATTAGGAGCAAACAGAGATCAAACTATAGTAATTGAAGACCCAATACATGGTCCTAAAAGGGCCCTTTTAAGATAATCAAGATACTAAATATTAATGGAAGAAAAGTACAGCCATTTTGATCTAAAAAAAGATATCGACCTTATTGGTTTGGGGAATGCCATTGTAGATATTATCGTAAATGTGGAAGATAATTTTTTAGAGATAAATTCTCTTTTTTTTGTTTTTTTTTTTTTTATCCGAAGTTTTATTAAAAAATTGCACAGTAATTAAAAAAATATCCGGAGGTTCATCTGCCAACACTGTTGCATGCTTGGCTGAATTAGGGAATAATGTTCAATTTATAGGAAGAATTAAGAATGACAATTATGGGAATTTCTTCTCTACTGATATAAAAAAAAGTAAAACTATTTTTAATACCCCGCCTATAAATAAAGGGCCATCCAGTGCACATTCAATAATTTTTATAACTCCAGATGCTCAAAGAACTATGTGCACCTATTTGGGAGCATCTATTGAATTTGAACCTAAAGATATTAATTATAATTTAATAAAAAATAGCAAGTATTTATATTTAGAAGGTTACCTATGGGATAATGATTTAGCAAAAAATGCCTTTCTTCAAGCTGCAAAGCTTGCAAAAGAATCAAATACTAAAATAATACTTTCTTTATCGGACTCTTTTTGTGTAGAAAGGCATCGAGTAAGTTTCCTAAAATTAATTGATAATTATATAGATATAGTTTTTTGTAATGAATCTGAAGTATTGAGTCTATTTAAAGAAAATGATTTACAAAGCTGCAAAGAATCTATTTCTTCAATTTGTGAATTAGTAATAATTACGCTAGGAAGTAAGGGCTCTTTAGTTATCAGGAAAGGAAGGTCTGAAGAAATAAAACCCAAACTACTAGGAAAAATTATTGATACAACTGGTGCAGGAGATCTTTATGCTGGAGGCTTTATTCATGGACTAATTAATGACTATTCAATTTTAAAGTGCGGAGAAATAGGCTCAATATGCGCTGGTCATATAATTACTCAGCTAGGTTCTAGATCTAATATTAATCTTCAAAATTTATTACAAGAACACTTAGTTTGAGCAGGATTTATTTATCCAATTAATATATTTTTTTTCAGAATTAAACCTTTTAAAAATAATTTGAGGTACATCATAAGATATCGCCTTTTGTAAGAACAATATCAAAGTTTTTTTTAAATTAGGTTTACTTTTTATTGTAATTTCCACCTCATTAACCTCCTCAATTTTTCCTTCCCATTCATAAATGGAATTAATATCTTTTAAAGAGACACATGCTGCAAGTTTTTTTTTGAGTAATAATTTAGCAATTTTTTTCGCAGCCTTTTTATCAAATTCAGTCGTTATCAAGAGTAAAACTTGCTTCATACTAAAGTAAAAATTCTATTTATTAGTTAGTTGGTTTATCAACTCATCATACTCAAAAAATATGAGTGGTTTTCTAACTTTTAGTTTTGGCCTTTTAA
>QBXH01000039.1 GCA_003283415.1 Prochlorococcus sp. AG-321-E21
AAGACATACTTTGTGATTTGTATATATCAGGCTTCAAAGGCAAAGGACAAATAATGGGTTACATAGATGCGCCTTGTCCTACACCAAGAGTTTTAGAAAACTATTATTATCCAACACCCACATCAATCGCTCAAAAAATACAAGGAATGTTAGACATTAATTCTGATTTGGTTATTCCGACCAGTCCAGAGATCATTTCTTTTAAAGGACCTTTTTAATGAATTACTTAGATCAACAATCAGAGTTCGGAGATAAATTCGAATCAAGTCTGAAAAATTTAGAAAAAAGTATAAAGGACATATATAAGATAAGGAATAAATACGAAGCATCAATAGAAGAATCTTCAATAAGATTACATTCTTCAACTCTAGACTATAAATCTACATATGCTTGCTTAAATGCAATTTTGAAAAACAAAATAACGATGGGTGAATTGGTAAAAATTTATGAGAAAGATTATGAAGAATATTTAAAAGGATCTTATAGCGTGCTCTCCTGCAATTCTGGTTCCTCAGCAAATTTACTTGCAATATCAACACTCATTCAATCTAAAAAATTAGAAAAAGGTGACAAAATTATTGTTCCAGCTCTTTCTTGGTCAACTACAATTTTCCCGCTAGTGCAATATGGTTTAGTTCCAGTCTTTTGCGACTGCAATGATTTGGATTTTAATATCTCAATTAAAAACTTTAGAAATCTAATTGAAGAGCATCATCCAAAGGGTCTTATGATAATTCATACTTATGGCTGCCCCGCAGATATGGATTCAATTTGCTCTATTTGCAAAGAAAATAATATGGTTTTAATTGAAGATACATGCGAAAGTATGGGTGCAGAATGGGATGGATTGAAAGCAGGTACATTTGGGGAAATCTCCACATTCAGTTCTTACTATTCCCATCATATTTGTACTCTAGAGGGTGGACTAACTTGTTTTAAAAATAATTCAGATTTTAAAATTGCAGAATCTGTGCGTTCTCATGGTTGGGTAAGACACCTAAATAAAAATGATGAAATATTTAAACTATATCCTTTACTTGATCCAAGTTTTCTATTTAATTATATAGGCTACAATTTGAGATTATCTGAACCTCAAGCTGCTATTGGAATCAATCAATTGCAGCTGCTTGATTCTTTTGTTGAAAAAAGATCAAAATCAGCGAGTTTATACACCAATTTCTTTAGCAAGTATCAAATCATCTTTTAATTTATATAACTTAAAGAAAAAGCGAAATCTAGCTGGTTTGGATTTCCAATAATCCTAACCGGAGAATTAAAAGGGAAGAGAAATGAATTAAGAAAGATGTTAATACATAATAATATTGAGTCAAGACCTTTTTTAGCTGGAAATTTTACTATTCAACCAGTTGTTAATAGTTTTGAACACATCAATGATAAAGATTTAGCCATATCGCAATCAGTTTCTGAAGATGGATTGGCAGTCCCTTGTCATCAAGATCTAAAGGAAAAGGATATTGAAAAAATATGCTTAGTAGTTAAGCAATTCATAAATTTACAAATGTAGAAAATGAAAATTTTAATTACTGGAATAACTGGAATGGTAGGTTCACATTTATTAGATTTCTTAATTGACAATACAGATTATGAAATCGTAGGCATAACTAGATGGAGAAGTCCTCTCTCTAATGTAAGTAAACATATACCAGAAATAAACAAAAGAAAAAGTAGAATAGTTCTAGAACATTGTGACATTAGAGATAGTTTAGGAGTTGAAAATATATTTGCAAATCACAAATTCAAATTCGTTTATCATTTAGCGGCTCAAAGCTATCCACACGTATCATTTACAAATCCTATTGAAACTTACCAAACAAATATAGATGGAACCGAGAATATTTTACATGCCACTTTAAAATATTCCCCAAATGCTATTGTTCATGTCTGTTCCTCTTCTGAAGTTTTTGGAAGAGTATCAAAAGATAAAGTGCCCATAAATGAAGAAACAACTTTTCATCCGGCCTCTCCATATGCAATTTCAAAATGTGGTACTGATTTAATTGGTAGATACTATGGAGAAGCCTACCAATTAAATACACAAATAACCAGAATGTTCACGCATACAGGCCCAAGAAGAGGAGATGTATTTATGGAATCTACATTTGCGAAACAAATTGCCTTAATTGAAAAAGATTTTCAGGAACCTATTGTAAAAGTTGGGAACCTTGATTCAATGAGAACTATTGCTGATGTTAGAGATGCTGTGAGAGCTTATTGGTTACTTCTGAATACTTCTCCAGTGCCTGGAGCTTTCTATAATATAGGAGGGAATACCAGCCTAAAGGTTGGAGAGATACTAAATGATTTAATAAGTTTATCAACTAAAAAAGATATTAATTATGTTGTAGATCAAAATAGATTAAGACCTATAGATGCTGATCTTCAAATTCCTGACACTACAAAATTCAGAAAGAAAACAAATTGGAAACCTGAAATAACTTATAAAAAAACATTAGAAGATCTTTTAAATTATTGGAGAGAAAAAGTAAACAAAGAAGGTAATACATTTTTAAGCAGATAATGATAATAACAAATTGTCCCTATCGAGTTTCTTTCTTCGGAGGCGGGACTGATTTTAAAAACTGGTATTCAACAAAAGGTGCAAATATTATTAGTTGTTCTATAAATTCATTTTGCTATATAACGATTAGAAAACTTTTACCATTTTATGGGAATAAATACAGAATTTCTTGGTCAAATATCGAAGAAGTAAACAATATTAATTTAATAAAACACCCTGCAATTAAGGGGGCTTTAAAATATATGGATATAAAAAATGGATTAGAAATACATACTGATGGAGACATGCCTGCCAGAAGTGGACTGGGTTCTTCTTCAGCTTTCTCTGCAGCACTTTTATTAGCATTATCTGAATATAAGGGCAAAAAGCTTTCAATTTCCGAACTTACAAAAGAAACTATATTTTTTGAACAAAGTGTTTTAAAAGAAAATGTTGGTATTCAAGACCAAATTCAAACTTGTAATGGAGGTTTTAACTTATTATCGATAAATCAAGAAGGTGATTATCGTCTTTTAAGATTAGATCTATCTTCTCCACTAGTTAAAAGTATATCTAAGAATATGTATTTACTTTTTACTGGACATACAAGAAAATCAACAAACATACAAAAAGAAAATCAAAATATTAGTAGTGAAATCAGATATAAATCACTAGACAGCATTGCGAAGATAGCAGAAAACGTTACAAATAAAATCATAAAAAAAGAAATTAACTTTGAACAATTTGCATCATATATTGAAGAAAGTTGGGACCATAAAACACATTTATTATCTGAATCTGAGAAAAAAGATCAAATTTTAGATATTTATAAAAAAGCAATGAGAGCTGGCGCTGCTTCAGGGAAACTTTTGGGAGCTGGAGGAGGAGGCTTTTTTCTTTTTTTAGTAGAAGACAAACACAAAAAAGATTTTCTAGAAAAAATGAGTCAATATACTATCGTCAAACAAAATATCACTAATAATCCTTGTCAATTGATTTTTAGGAAATCTTAGTTTATCTATGTCTAGTACTATTCTCTTAGCAAAAATAATATCCTTAGCTCGAATACTACCAATTGAGCATAAAATTAAACTAATTTTTTTACTATTTTCTGTTATATTTACATCTTTAATAGAATTATTTTCAGTATATCTTGTAGCACCGACCTACAAAATATTAATAGAAAATGAATCCATATCAAGTTCGATTCCATTTTTTTCAAGAATATTTAAAATATCATTTGATTCTTTTAATCAAGAACAATTATTTTCTCTTAGTCTTTTTACCTTTATATTTTGTATGGGAAATATATTAAAAGTATATACATATTGGCAGACTGGAAGACTTGCTGGAAAAATTGGATCATATTTATTTAGTTCAGCTTATTCTAATATTTTACAGAAACCATATGCATTACTATCATTCGAAAATATAAGTAGATATACAAGTAATTTTATATCTACAAATACTTACATTGTCACAATAATAAAAAATTCTATTCTACTATTTGGACATTTAACGACATCATTATGTCTATTTTTTACTTTAATTTTTTTAAATCCTTATTCAACAATTTTTGCTATCGTATTTATATTTTTGCCTTATTTGGTCCTATCAAAAATTTCAAAGCCTATTCTTAAAAAAACCTCAAAACAAATTTCCTTGCTTCATGAAGAAATAGATAGATATCTTATAGAGGGATTTAAAAACTTAAAAACGATTAAGTTATACCATGCAAATAGTTACTATACTGAAATTTTCTATAAGCATGAAAAAAAGTTAAGGGAAAAGGTAGCATTAGGAGAATTTATTGAGACTTACCCAAGATATCTATTTGAAGGTTTAGGACTTGCTATGTTAACAATTTTATGGGGATCGTCTTATTTCATAAAGTCTATTAATATACCATTCTATTTTATTATTTCACTAGCTTTTGCTTCTCTTAAATTTCTACCTGCAATTCAACAAATTTTCCGAATATACGCTTATCTATTAAATTATTCAATTTCAATTGATGATCTTTATAATTTCTTTTTTGATAAAAAAGTATCTACCAATAAATTATTATTTAAAAAAGATGAAATTAATTTTAGGAACGTTTTCTTTAAATATCCTGGAGAAAATGAATATATTTTAAAAAATATTAATTTACAAATTAAATTCCCCAACTCGGTTTCTATAAATGGCGTATCTGGCTGTGGCAAAACAACCTTTGTAGATTTATTAACAGGTTTATTATCTTGCAATAAAGGATCAATTTCATTACCCGAAGAGACAAAAGATCTTAAGACTATTGGTTATGTACCTCAGGAAGTCTCGATTTTAAATGCTTCTATTTTAGAAAATATTACTTTAGGGGAAAAATCTTTAGGCCAAGATAAAAACCTTTTAAATAAATACCTCGAACTAGTTCAATTAAAGGATTTTGTGAATTCTCAACCAGCTGGTATAAATACCATCCTCGGAGAGCAAGCTATAAATTTAAGTGGCGGACAAAAACAAAGAATTGGAATAATTAGGGCGTTAATAAGAAACCCAAAAATCCTAATTCTTGATGAATCAACAAATGCATTGGATTCTGATTGCGAAAACTTGATAATTAAAAATTTGCTAAAAG
>QBXH01000040.1 GCA_003283415.1 Prochlorococcus sp. AG-321-E21
GTCTTTAATAATGTTAAAAAAACATTTTCTGCCATTTTCTGAAATAGCTCCAGGCCAAATTGAAAGAACACCTATAGAAAATCCTAAAACAAAAATTGGAATTATTTGAAGATAAAAGGTTTTATAAAATTTTCGCATAAAAATTACTTCTTTTCGCTAAATTAATTTAATTATCATATTAAGCATAAATATCATGATTAATTGCCCCCTTAAAGCCATCTTATGCTGTCTATATCTCCCTTAATTCTCCATAATTATGGCTGTAAGTATTGAAAGAAAGATTAAAAATTACGAAGCTTTCCGGAAAAAGTTTTTTCTCTTTTTATCTTTCATTTTGTTATACCTTTGATTTATTTCAGATATATAAGCTCTAGATTTTATTTCCTTTTCAATTTTTTCTTTACGAAGCTTTAGAGCCCTTAGTTCTTCGATTGTTTTGAGGTTGGCCTTTTCCCTGGAGTTGAAAAGATTAAAAAAGTTTTTAATAAGTTTCTTCATCTCCCAAAATAACAACCTAATAGCTGGATGCAATAGTGAAAATTGCCTCTCATTTTTGATCGACTGTTAATGATAGAAGTGTTATTTTGGGCTAAATATCTCCATAACTCAGTTACATAGTGGGTGACGATTATGATTAACTTCCCCTTGTTTGTAGAGGGCTTATTATTTCCTTTACTAGGATTAGGTTTTTTTATTATTTACAAGAGATCAAAAAGAAAAAAAAGAAAATTCCATGCACCACCTACACACCAACTGCCTAGCTAATTGGAAAATAAAGGTTTTAATGTAACTCAAGGAATGGTTTTACTACTTTTAAAGCCTTTGGATTTACCTGCAAACTTAGTTTTAAATTTGATTATTTATGTAACAAACCCTAAAAACAATATTGGTTATTAATGAAAAATAATTAATGACTATTCAATTTCTTATAATGTTTAATACTGCTAATTAATATTCATCAAAATATAAAAAAGTTAATAAATATTATCATTGCTTAAGCATTCAACAATAACCATTTTTAAATTTGATTGTTGATCCTATATCCGTATATAGGTGTACACCAAACCGTACATTTTATTTATTCAGATAACTTTTCAATTTGGTTAGAACATACCTGAAGCTATCTTAGATAAATGTCTACCATATCCACAAAAAAAGAAGAATATAATTCTGAGATTAAAGAAAGATCAGAAAAAGAACTTCTTGAGGAAGAAATCAGAAATCAGCAAACTATAGATATTTTTATTGAATCTGATAAAAATTGGTGCTGATCAAAAACTAATTTAAAGGACCTAGTAATGAACTTAAAAACATCACCCTTCTCAATACTTAATAAAGAGAGAAGAGAATTAGATTACATAAAAGGAATTTATAAGAGAAGAGTTCAAGCTGAAATTGATTCTTATAAAGATTCTGAGGATGAAGATAAGAGAGATACCATCCAAATTCAAGATGTATTGATGATAGATAGGATTTCTATCTGATAATTTAACTTTAATAATTTAAACAATTTAAGTATCTTCTAATCATTGTTATTGATCTATGCACGAACTATCTTGAACAAAATTTCAGAAAAGGAAAAATTTTATGATCGGAGATTTTGAAACAGTTAAAAATAATCAACCAAAAATTATAAATCTAAAACCAGAAGATAATACAGAATGGTTAGACAAATTAATCAATAAGATTGAAAATATGAAGAAAACATATCAGAAGATTATTAGTCATTAAAATTGATGAAAGTTTCTTGCTTAAAATTTTATATTGTTGCTATTAATTAATTAGATACTCTTTTATTAAATGCCATTAGACGTTTTTCTAATCAATATGTGTGTTGTAGTATTAGGATTGTTGGTCCGAAGAGAAATCAAACTTAAGAAAGCTAGATAGATTATGAAGACACAATTTTTTAAAGAGCAGTACATCCCAAATGTCCATGCTATTAATGTATTACTATTGCTGCTTCTCTGTATGTGGTTGCCGCTAGCACTAAGATTCTTATTGATCCTTTAGTCAAGGAAACTAGATATGAAATTAAATTCTCAAACTTTAAACTTATTGTTAAAATTTCTTTCTTTATTTTTGTATTCGTTATTTAACTTTTAATTTTCTTTTGAAAATATTGTTCATAACTAGTGAATTAATTTATTAAAGCTTTATTCAAATATACATAATTCAATGGCAGTTCCCATTAATGGAAGCTTCAATGAAAGCAACCAAAACATTTACTGATTACGTAAAAGAAGGATCTCCTTATGATAGTTTCGAGGGATTCAAAGTATTAAACAGAGTTTAAAATCCTCTATTGGCTAATGGTTGGGCAATAGTTCAAGCTTTATCTGTCTTATCAGCAATTTTAAATATGTTGCAACTTTATTTTCTTTAACCTTTAATTTTGTAAGAAGCATGAATGGAGTATCTGATTCAAAATTAAACAAAAAAAAAGACCCTTGCGAGTCTAGGTGATGGGGATTTCTATCATGGCAAAAAAAACAGAAATGAACAACCCCACCTAAAGTAAAAAATATTACAGCTAAACACTATATGTAGTGCTATTGTAATAGAAAGGCTGGGTGATGGGGATTATCAAGCTTTTAAACTAGGCGTACTTAACGCCTTTTTTTATGGATATAACTTATTAAAAAAGGTTTTATCCCATTATGTTAGATCGACTTCCAATATTTACACCTTTTAATAAAAGTATCGCTAGTTGCAGATGCTTAACAGTAAAAGAGCTAAAACTTAATCAAGAACTTGAAAGGTTTAATGGTAAAAGATCGGAGGCTTTTATTTCGGATAGCAGTTGCGCTAAACGTGCTTATGTTTCTGGTAATAATAGTTCTCGTTGTAACTTAATTGCAGTATGTAATACAAAAATAATATAAATCTATAGTTTTAATTAGAAAAGCTAAATGCAATCTATAGTCTTTGAGATCTAACGCAAATGACTTGAAAAGATATGGATTTTAATGTAACTCAGGGAATGGTTTTACTACTTCTAAAGCCACTTAATTTTCCTGCCAATCTAGTTCTAAATCTTATATTATTTATAACTGATCCCAAAAATAAAATCGGTTATTAGTATTTAATTTCTATCTACAACTTCTCCTCCATGCTCTCTCGCTATTACATCTAGACACCGAAGAATATCTTTATTTTTTAATAGATCTGTTTGCTTCAAATACATAAGAAGAGTTCTTATTTGATCAATTGTGTTTTCCTGTAATTCTTGCATAACTAATACTTAATTTGTATCTAACAATAAGGATACACCTCGTAAGATTTTTTTAAATTTATTGTAATTTTCAAGATTTTATTTTTATAAAAAAATGGTTCAGCTAGTAAGTGTTTTATAAAAAGACTGCTAATTAAAAAAGATTTTTCTTAGGATTATATATATATTTAAATTTTAAGGGAGAACTAAATGTCTATCATTACCGATAATACATTCCTCGTTCATATTTATAGCGGTTTGGAATCCCAGAATAAAATAACTTTAGGTTTATTGGTTGCCCTTACTGCAGAAAAAAATGATCATAAAGTCACTCTTTTTCTGGCCGGAGACGGTGTGCACATATTAAATTGTAAAAAAGCCGGAGAAATAGTTGGGCAAGGTACTGGAGATTTATACGAACATCTTGAAAATTTAAAGAATTCAAAAGTTACAATATATGTCTCAGGAAATTCTGCCAAATCGAGGGGTTACGATGAAAAGCTTTTAGATGGATATAAAGCAGAGTTTGCGATGCCAGATGTATTAGTTGAAGAGACAATTAAAGCGGATAGCGTTCTTTGCTATTAAAAAATAGGGGTCGAACCTCTTCAAGCTTAGATCGATTATGAATGAGATATTTTAATTTTGATGCGTGTTATTAATTTATTTACTAAAAATACTTGACGAGTTATCCCTGTTAACTTATATTAGCAGTACTTATGTACTATTAAGTAATGTCACTTGGAGGAGCAAATGTTTGGACTAATTTTTCTTATGGTTATCATAATGAGTCCCCAAGTGGTTGGCTACTTGGCTACTTAACCCCAATAGCAGCAGATTAATTTTATTTACGAGAAATAAAAAATCTGCCGGAAACAATATTAGGATTTTTGCTCATACATATTATGCCAATGATCTTGGTGAGCCCAAGGCAATTAAATCATCAAGGCAAATGCCTTTGGGTTATGCATGGGATAAATGGCATGATCTTCAATTAGAGGGTTGGACTTTTGAAGAACTTGAATTACCTGAATCAGTATGAAAAACTTAAATCTAATTAAGACAAAACAATCCAATGAATATAGAAAATATCTTTTTAAGAACCATCAAAGTTATTAGCAGAATTTTTTAATGGTGTTGTAATTGAGCTTAATGAAGAATATGCATATGGCTAATGGAAGATCCTCAGTCATGCGCTTACTTCGATTACCACAAATAACTGAACCCAAAGAGGAAAAAAGTTTGAGCGTCATGCATTCACTTCAGATACAGCATGATAGATCCATGTGTAATTATTCAGATCTGTCCATTTCACTAAAGATTAATTCATGTGAATGAATCTCAACCTGTCTTTTTTACTACTTATTCAATCACTCCTGAGAAATGTTTTCTCTAGAGAGAGCTTGTATCTCGAAGATCCCCTAAAAGGTGCTTAAAAATAACTTTTAAAAATAGAGAGTATATGGAACTTCAGATTCTAACGAGTCGCCATAATAACTTTCTGTTGACTTTACTAATATCCAATAAATGAAATTTAGAAATAATTTTTCCATAGGAATATATATAGATTTTCTAATTCAAATTCAAATTCAAAATAAAGCAACCTAGAAAATAAATTTATAACTCAAACTAATACATC
>QBXH01000041.1 GCA_003283415.1 Prochlorococcus sp. AG-321-E21
AAATTAGATAAAAAAGTTTTAGGTAATATAGATCCAAGAGAAATTATAAATTTTCATCATTTAGATAGCAATTTAAATAATTATTTATGCATTTTAAGTTCAGATGGGAGGTTTAAAAAATTTTTATTTGATGAAGACATGTTAAAAAGTACAAGAATATTCTCAATTACAAAATTAAAAGATTCTGCAAAGATTATTGATTCATTTATTTACAGCGAGGAACAAAAATTAGTAATATTAACGTCTATTGGTAGGCTTTTTAAATTTGATTTATCTAATAAATACTTAAACCCTAGTACAAAACAATCACAAGGGCTATTATTAGCAAGTCTTTTACCTAAAGAACAAATAGTTTCTTGTTGTAAAAGTAAAGACAATGATATCTTATATTTAGTTTCAAAAAAAGGAGAGTTTTTTAAATTAGAGATTAATAAAATATATGATTCTTATAATGCAAAATTAGGTTATGTCAATGAAAAAATTCAGCTTAAAAATGACCATTTTATAAAGGTTCTTTCTAGCAACCAATACATTGACATTGAGACAAATAAAAATAAATCTGCAAGGATAAATTTTAACAATTTAAAAATTAATCCTGGCAAAAATAATTTCAAAATAAATTTTTTGAATCTAGAAAAAGATGAATATCTTGAAAGTTGTTCCCGCTTAGAAAAATTTATGAATTAAGAATTATATTCATCTTCAACCCATTTTAAATACTCTTGATTTACCGTTCCCGTAACATAGGTACCAGTAAAACAACTCATTTCTAATTCTAGAATAGGAGAATCACTTATTATGGATTTCCTCAAATTATCAACACTTTGATAGACAAGGTTATCTATTTCAAGTTTTTCTGCAATTTCAGATATTGTTCTGTTATGTGCTATTAATTCATCTCTGTTAGGCATATTAATCCCATATACGTGAGGATATCTAACTGGTGGGGCTGCTGAAGTAAAAAACACTTTATTCGCTCCAGCATCTTTTGCCATTTGAACTATTTGTTTAGAAGTTGTTCCTCTTACTATAGAATCATCAACTATTAATACATTTTTGTTTTTAAATTCTGTACTCATAGCATTCAACTTTTGCCTTACTGATTGTTTACGTTTTTGATGGCCAGGCATTATAAAAGTTCTACCAACATATCTATTTTTAAAAAATCCTTCTCTATACTCTATACCCAACTGTCTAGCCACTTGCATTGCAGCAGGACGAGAAGAATCAGGTATGGGCATGACAACATCAACATCCCCAGAATTGATTTTTTGCTTGATTGTTTCAGCTAAATAATCACCCATTTTTAAACGTGCTTTATAAACTGAAATTCCATTCATCACTGAATCAGGTCTTGCTAGATAAACATATTCAAATGCACAAGGAAATAACCTTGGATGTTCAGAACATTGCTTAGAAAAAAGTTCACCATTTTGAGTTATAAAAATTGCCTCTCCAGGATCAACATCTCTAACCACTTGATAATCATTATTTTCTAATACTAAAGACTCACTTGCTACCATCCACTCTTCTTTTTGAGTATTAAATGAAGTTCTTTTTCCAATGACTAAAGGTCTTATGCCAAAAGGATCTCTAAATGCTAATAAGCCATGCCCAGAAATTAATGCAATTGAAGCGTATGAACCTTGAATTCTTTTATGTAGAGATTTAACTGCATTAAAAATGATATCTGGCTCTAAATCTTGATTATGTATTTGCTCTTGCAATTCAGTTGCTAATATATTTAACAGCATTTCAGTATCACTTGAAGAATTTGTATGACGTTTGTCTACATTAAATAATTGTTTCTCTAAATCTCTTGTATTAGTAAGGTTGCCATTATGAATTAAGACTATTCCATAAGGAGCGTTAACATAAAAAGGTTGTGCTTCTTCAACACTTTCTGCTGAACCTTTAGTTGCGTATCGAACATGTCCTAAACCAATTTTTCCTATTAAATTCCTCATATCTCTTGTTCTATAAGCAGTATTTACTTGTCCTTTAGCTTTATGTATATGAAAGATAGTATTTTCCATTGTAGCTATTCCAGTAGAATCTTGACCGCGATGCTGAAGTAACAAAAGACTGTCATAAATTTGTTGATTTACATCATCAGAAGAAACGATTCCAACAATTCCACACATAATTTAATTTCCGAAATTTATTAATAATTCCAAATTTTTATTCATTATTAAAAATAACTAGAAATACTATTATTAAATTTTTCGGTTAATTGATCAACCCTCAAATTGCAAAGTGTTTTATCACTAAGAGTTATATAAAGACTTTCTTCAGAAACTAATCCGATTTTTTTAACGTAAACATTTGGTCCAAAATCTTTGCTATTAATTTTAAGAAAATTCAAAAAATTTAATTCTTCATTTTTATTAACTGAAAATATTATTCTAGACCCCCCTTCACTAAACAATATACTATCTGTACGATTACTTTTATCTTCTAATTGAATATATGCTCCTTTAGAAGACAAAATACAACATTCTGATAAAGCAACGGCTAAACCTCCATCACTAACATCATGAGAAGAAACAATAAAATTTTTTTGGATTGCATCTCTTAAAAAACTTTGACAATATTTTTCATCTTGTAGATTAATTTCTGGAGGTCTACCTGTAACTAAACCATGAAAGTACTCTAAATAAGAGCTTGCTCCAATTGACGATTCAGAAGAATATGAACCAATTATCCAAATTTGATCATTTATATTTTTCCATCCTGAACTTATAGCTTTATCTACATTTTTAATTGTTCCTACCATTCCAATAACAGGAGTAGGATTTATGGGAGTTATTTGGTTATTTTGATTTTTAGATTCGTTATATAAAGAAACGTTTCCTCCTGTAACAGGAGTTTCTAAAGCAATGCAGGCTTTAGAGATCCCATCACATGCAGATGAAAGTTGCCAATATCCTATTTCAGTATCAGGTGAAGAAAAATTTAAATTATTTGTTATGGCTATTGGCTCAGCACCTACACAACTTACATTTCTAGCAGATTCAGCAACTGCTGCAATGCTTCCTCTATAAGGGTCTAATAAAACCCATCTACTATTGCAATCTACAGAAGCAGCAACACCAGAAAAGTTATTCTTTTTATTTTTCTCATCTTGCCTTCTAAGTCTTATTAAAGCTGCATCTGACTCTCCAGGCTTAAAAACAGTATTTGATTGTACTTGTGAATCATATTGTCGATAAATCCAACTTTTAGAAGCAATTGAGGGATTAGATAAAAGTTTTAAGATAATATCGGAAAGAGAATAAATTTTTTTATCTTTTAAAGAAAAAATTTTATTTTCACTGATAATTGGTAATTTATCGTCTGACCATTCCCATTTCTTTAATAAATAATTAGGAGGCTCTTTTATAACATTATGAAAATTAATTGGAGTTTCATCGGATAAGGCTGATGTAGGAATTTGAGCAACTATTTGATTTTTTTGAGATATTATAACTTCTCTTTTAGATATTACTTCACCAATAACCTTTGCAAAAAGTCCCCACTTTTTAAATTGCTTAATAAGAGTATTTAACTTTTCTTGTTTAACAACCATCAACATTCTCTCTTGAGATTCAGATAACAAGTATTGGTAAGCAGACATATCATTCTCTCTTGCCGGAACTAAATCTAGGTTAATCGAAATTCCTAAACCGCCATTTGCAGCCATTTCAGCACTGCTACATGTTAAACCCGCAGCTCCCATATCTTGAGCAGCAAGTACATCACCTGTTTTAAAAGCATCTAAACAAGCTTCTATAAGACTTTTTTCAATAAATGGATCACCCACTTGAACTGCGGGTCTATTATCCATAGAGTTAATAGTTAATTCCGAACTAGCAAAACTAGCACCTCCTACTCCGTCCTTTCCTGTAGTATTGCCTACATATAAAACAGGAGAACCAACTTTTTTTGCCCCTGAACAAACAATTTCATCAGTTTCTAATAAACCTAAAGCCATAACATTAACTAAAGGATTTCCAGAATAGCTATCATCAAAGTCTATTTCTCCACCAACAGTAGGAACTCCAACACAATTACCATAATGAGATATTCCCGCAACTACTCCGCGAAGTAAAGAAATATTAGATAATTTATCAAGATTACCAAATCTCAAAGAGTTTAAAACTGCTATAGGTCTAGCACCCATGGTAAAAATATCTCTTAAAATACCACCTACTCCTGTTGCAGCACCTTGAAAAGGTTCAATTGCAGAGGGATGATTATGACTTTCTATTTTGAAAACAAGTTTTTGATTATTACCAACATCAATAACA
>QBXH01000042.1 GCA_003283415.1 Prochlorococcus sp. AG-321-E21
GCTATTGGGAACGTAAAGCTTGGACCAAAGGGAATATATACTGAGGATTCTATAAGAGTTTATCTTCAGGAAATTGGAAGAATTAGATTATTAAGACCTGATGAAGAAATTGAACTTGCTAGAAAAATTGCTGATCTACTCCAACTTGAAGAGTTAGCTACACAATTCGAGTCTGAAAAAGGGCATTTCCCATCAGTTAGAGAATGGGCTGAATTAATAGATATGCCTCTTTCTAAATTCAGAAGAAGACTTCTCTTGGGGAGAAGAGCTAAAGAGAAAATGGTTCAATCTAATTTAAGATTAGTTGTCTCTATTGCTAAAAAATATATGAATAGAGGGCTATCTTTTCAAGATTTAATACAAGAAGGAAGCTTAGGTTTAATAAGAGCTGCAGAAAAATTTGACCATGAAAAAGGTTATAAATTTTCTACTTATGCTACTTGGTGGATTCGTCAAGCGATAACAAGAGCGATAGCAGATCAAAGTAGAACAATCAGATTGCCTGTTCACTTATATGAGACAATTTCTAGAATTAAAAAAACAACAAAAGTTCTGAGTCAAGAATTTGGAAGAAAGCCTAGCGAAGAAGAAATAGCTGAGAGTATGGAAATGACAATTGAAAAATTAAGATTTATAGCCAAAAGTGCTCAGCTTCCAATTTCTCTAGAGACACCTATAGGGAAAGAAGAGGATTCAAGGCTTGGAGACTTTATAGAGGCTGATATTGAAAATCCAGAACAAGATGTATCTAAAACTCTATTGAGAGAAGATTTAGAAGGAGTTTTAGCCACTCTAAGTCCAAGAGAGAGAGATGTCCTAAGACTGCGATATGGAATAGATGATGGCAGGATGAAAACTCTTGAAGAGATAGGACAAATTTTTGATGTTACAAGAGAAAGGATTAGACAAATAGAAGCAAAAGCCCTTAGAAAGTTAAGGCATCCAAACAGAAATGGAGTTTTAAAGGAATATATTAAATAAAAAAGTTAAATATTTTTTTCAGCTGGGAAATGTTGCCAAATATTATCTTAGGATAGTTTCACCTTTTTCTTAAACCTAATCAAACCAATATTTAATGACTAAATATAAATTAAAGATAGCTAGTAGAAGAAGTAAATTAGCGATGGTTCAAACATTATGGGTTAAAGAGCAATTAGAAAAAAATATTTCTGACTTGGAAGTATCAATAGAAGCCATGGCAACTCAAGGTGACAAAATTCTTGATGTCGCCTTAGCGAAAATAGGAGATAAAGGTCTTTTCACAAAAGAACTCGAAGCACAAATGCTCATAGGTCATGCAGATATTGCAGTACATTCCTTAAAAGATTTACCGACTAATTTACCTGAAGGACTAACATTAGGATGTATTACAAAAAGAGAGGATCCTTCAGATGCTTTAGTAGTTAACAAAAAAAATAAAATTTATAAATTAGAAAATTTACCTTCAGGTTCAATTGTTGGAACAAGTTCACTAAGGAGACTGGCTCAATTAAGATATAAATTTCCCCATCTTGATTTCAAAGATATTAGGGGGAACGTTATTACAAGAATAGAAAAACTAGATTCTGGAGAATTTGACTGTATTATTCTGGCTGCTGCAGGTTTAAAAAGATTAGGATTTGAATCTAGAATTCACCAAATTATTCCTAATGAGATCTCCCTTCATGCCGTTGGACAAGGAGCTTTAGGAATAGAATGTAAATCTGATGATAAAACAGTTCTTAAAATTATTAGTGTTCTAGAAGATAAGGTCTCAAGTCAAAGATGTTTAGCCGAAAGATCTTTCTTAAGAGAACTTGAAGGGGGATGTCAAGTTCCAATTGGCGTTAATAGTAGAATTCAAAATGATGAAATATCCTTATTAGGAATGGTCGCCTCCATTGATGGGAAAAGACTTATTAAAGATGAATCGGTAGGAAGTGTAAAATATCCAGAGGAAGTTGGAAAGAAATTAGCTGAAAAGTTAAAACATCAGGGAGCTGATAAAATTCTTTCAGAAATATTTGAACAATTTAGAGAGAAATAATATTTTGTTAATCAACTAATTTAGGTTCAATTTCTTTTTGGTATCTTGACTCACAATCTTGAATTACTTTTATAGCCTCTTCAATTCCATAAAAGCCATTAACTGTGCATGTACCTAGTTTCTTTAGATCTTTATAATGTTCCCAATAATACTTAGTCTCATTAAGCCAATGTTCGCCAAGATCCTCAAAAGTATGAATATGATCCATTCTTTTATCATCTGATAGAACAGCAATCACTTTATCATCAACTTCTCCTCCATCATCAAATTTCATCACTCCAATTATCCTTGACTCCACAATTGAACCAGGAACTAAGGGTTCAGTTACTCCAACTATTTCAATATCAAGAGGATCGCCATCTTCGTCCCAGGTTTTTGGAATACATCCATAAGCAAAAGGGTATGCAAGTGATGAGTAACCCACTCTATCAAGTTTCAAGTGTCCAGTTTCAGTAATTAACTCATACTTATTTATCGTATTAGAATTCAATTCGACAATTGTATTAACTACTGATTTTGAATTGTCTGTAAAAGCATCCAGAATATGCAATAAATTTGGAGTAACTCTACTTGGAGGTTGATTAAGATTTGCCATCAAAATATTATTTTTTATTTATCCTACATCCTTACACTCGTTCAAATTCTAAAAAGTAAATTTTTAGCAGAAATCTTTTATTTTCGAGCTCAAATGATTCACAAAGTAATTTGATGTCAGTTCTTCTCCTGTTACATTTCTTACTAGTTCCATAGAGTTAACAGATCTTCCATAGTTGTGAATATTATTTTTTAACCATAAAATTATTTTTTCATATTCTCCATTTTCAACTAAATTATCAATTAATCCTATTTCCTTTTCCATTTGTGAAGAGATTTGTGCACTTATAAGATGACCTAACAGATATGAAGGGAAATATCCAAAAGCTCCTTCACTCCAATGAACATCTTGTAAACAACCCTCTGCATCATTCGATGGCCTAATTCCTAATAGTTCCTCATATCTTTTATTCCATTCTGATGGGACATCTTTCGCTTCTAGACCTCTTTCAATTAAATCAATTTCAAGTTCAGTTCTAATTAAAATATGCAAACCATAACTTAATTCATCTGCCTCAACTCTATTTAAACCTGCTTTTAAATGATTAATAGATTTCCAGAGTTCTAAATGATTATTTAAAGAGCAACCTTCAGAGACAAAATGTTTGAAAAACCTTTTAGAAAAAGATTTTGATTTAACAATTCTATTTTCCCAAAATAAAGATTGGCTTTCATGAACACCCATTGACGTGGCTTGACCCAAAGGCCATGCAAACCATTGATGACTTTGAGATGGCAAACCCTGTTCATAAATCGAATGTCCCCACTCATGCGCAGTTGCTAAAAAACTTGATAAGGGTTCCCCTTCTACAATTCTAGTAGTAATCCTATAATCATTTGGGCCTAAAGTGATAGAAAAAGGATGGGGGGATTCAGCAACAACCACTTGGTCTTCGTCTCTCCCAAACTCATCAAGTAATTTAGAACATAGATTTTGCTGAGATTTAGGACTTAAGTCCCAATGATATTTTTCTGACTTATTGAGATCACTTATTAGAGATGGAATAGTATCTTTAAGTGGCTGAAAAATACTATTCAACCAATCCAGATTTAAATCTGGCTCAAAAGGTTGAGCTAAAGTTTCCCATGGAGTGAATTTATCGGATATTTGCTTTGCTTCCTCAATACGTAATTTGATCAACTCTTTAAAAATTGGTAAGAAAATCTCAAAATCTGATTTTCTTTTAGCTTCTTGCCAACTTTCATAACCTATTGACTTA
>QBXH01000043.1 GCA_003283415.1 Prochlorococcus sp. AG-321-E21
TAGATATAAATAATTCATCTTATATCTATCTTTATAGTCTTTGGCTTTTTTCCTGCTTTTGTTGCTTTTATGAAAATTGGATCAAATGACTTTGGAATTATGCCTAGAAAGCTAAAACCTAAAGTTCCCAAAACTTTCTAATCAACAATATTAAAAATCTATTATGGAAACTATCGCAATTTTAAGTTTTTTTTCGTTAGTAATTACTTTCTTTTTTAGAGGTAAAAATGATTTTGGTCTAAAACCTACGCCAAGAGAAAAGTAATATATTTCCTTTAGACTCTCACAAAATTTATTTAAATTAATTAACTCAAAAAAACTTTTAGATTTATTCGATTATTTAATCTCATATTATGCGAAATTCAGAAGAGCCCTATTCAATAAGAAAGAATCCACAAAATAACATATTTAAATTTATTCTTATTTTAATTGTGATATCTGTAGTAATTTTTTCTTATCAAAAAGATGGATTCTTTTTTGGAATTTAATAAATTATATCCGATAATTATGGAAGCCAAATGCTTTCAAAAAAAAATACTTAAAATAAAAAAAATAATTATTCTTCTGAGTTAAACTTTAAAATAGTTGCGATTGAAGTTTTATCGCTTGGGGAGAGTTCTTTGTCTTCATATTTCCATTCAAACCATGTAATGCATTCATTTAGTTTTGGATTTTCTCCGTAAGTTTTTTTCCAGTTCTGTATCCACTTACCTAAGGAATTAGCTTTATCTATATCTAACATTTATCCATCTAACCTATCTGCATAATCTCATAAAACTTCAGCCATCTTTCGGGGTGGAATCTCTTCCTGATATTCTCTACATAAATTAAAAAATTTATCCAAGAAATCTTTCATTGAGGATGCCATAAAAAAGAAGCTAATTGCTTCTTATTTTAAATCGACTGTCAATCATTAATTTGATTTCTTATGTTAATTATAAATTAAATTTTAGGAAGCTTAAAAACTAGTCAAAAACAAAACTAAGATAATAAGGAAAAGACCTAAAACCGCAGTAGAAGTTAAGATTGAAAATCCCACAAAATTTAAGAATAAATAATTTTTTAAATAATCAACCCTGACGTTGCTTATTTCTAGGTTTCTTTTTATTTATCACGTAAATACGACCTCTTCTTTTAACGATTTGGTCATCCTGATCAATTTTTTTAACAGAAGATCTTACTTTCATAGTTCTTTGGAATAAAGAGAAAAAATCACCTATGAAAAAAGTTTTTTTATTGTCAATAAAGCAATAAAAATAGTGAGATAAAAGGAAACACTAAAAAAGTGGAAATCACTTTGAAAAGTTTCTTTAGACATCGGTGATTAATATAAATTATACATAGAATGAAAACGATTATCGTTTTTGTTATTATTTATGAATATTTCTTTTTAATAGGATCTAATTTTATGGAATTAAAGTTCAGCTGGTATATTTCTAACCAAATGCAAGATTGGATTGTTAGCAGGAAACCTTACTACCCTAGTTTGGCTGAATGCATTAATTGGGTAGAAGAAAAGTTAAAGAGAGATGGATCAGATTATAAATTAACTAAGCAAGATATTGATGATATTGAAATTGCTCATGAATTTCAAACGGTTGACTCGATTTAAATTAATCTTAAAAACGGTTGAAAGTTAATTACAGTTTCCTGATCAACTTCTACTTCCCATAAATTCCCAAATAAAAAAGGGGTTATAAAACCCCTTGAATTAGACTGTTAGTAATTAAATCAATACTAAGAATTTATTACTTCCATATCTTTGCGAGCTTGCTTTTGCCTTAGCTCAAAAACAGAAGGATTATAAGGTGTAATCTCTCCATTTTTTGTGGCAAGAAGTTGGGCTTTATTAAGCCTTTCCGCTCTTTTGATTTTCTCTCTAATGAGTATTAGATTATTCATGACCTTTGCAGTTAATGGAAATCCCGTTCCCTATTTCCATGTCATGCGTCCAGATATTACTAGGATGAACGTAATGAAATATTAACACCAGCTTTTTTTATCCGTGAGAGTAGAAACCCCTAAATATCCTCACTTTCTCATAGTCATTTAAGTTTGATTAATTTTAATAAAATAATACTTTGTTATTGAATCAATTATTTTATTAATACTTCCTAACTACTTTCCCACTTTTACGTATTCAAGATTGTAGATATATCTTTCACCATCGTCATTACTATCATCGTCATCATCGCCAAAAGATGATATTAAAACGTATACTCCAGTAAGTCCTAATATCATTGAAAGATAGAGAATTGGGTCGGTCATATTAATTCCTGATATAAAAATTATGGTTGATTTCTACAGCTTTCGCGGCAGTCTCATGACAACCATGCGACTACTCTAGGAAGTCTTAATTATTCACTAAGTATTTATACATACCTAATCCCGAACCTCTTCGTTCCTTAACCCGTACAAAGCTCAAATCACAAATCTAAAAACTCTAGACCATACGAAATTATAATTAATGAAGGTAAATGATTTTTTGTTACCAAACCACTTTAGTTTTTCTCCAACCTTGGGATAGTAATCTTTCATAAATTTCTCTAGCTAAATCTATTTCTACAGAAACTGTTGTTGTCATTACTGGAGGTTCTTTCCCTAATACTCCAACTATTTTTCCAGAGTCAATGAACATATACTCGAAGACTTCATCAATACTCTTATCGTTCTTTATGAATCTTTTAACTTCTGATCTATTGGAATTTATCAGCCAATGTTCCATTATTTATTTATCAAAATATATGCGGAATATAAATAAACTAAGAAAGCACCAATAGCAAAAAAACTTCCATAGATTAGAAAATTCCATATCCTAAATAATTTTGGGTTTTCGTATTTTGTTTCTTCTTTTTTAGTAATCATTTACTTTCTCGCTCTTTTCTAGCTGCGTTACCTTTAGCTCTTAATGCCAGGATTATAGTAAGAGCAGTACTTAGTATTCCAGCATCTATTAATAAGTGTGGAGAAATATTCATTAACTGATTAATGAAATGAGAAGAGTCATTATCTTTTCAGCTATAAATCTTTTATCCATAAAAAAGGAGCTAATTATTCTCTATTTTAGATCGACTGTCAATTATCTGTTTACTTTAAACAGTTTGTTTTATCTATTAACTTGATCTCTAATAATTAATGGTTGGCTTCAGTTGAATCCTGGCAACTGCCTCATGACAACCATGCACTAATCCTAGGACTGGTAATTAAATAAAAGTCTCAAAATTCAGTCCTTTTACCGTACCTTATTCTTCCTTAACCCGTACAAACTTATACTCATGAATGATACGCATTAGTAGTTAGAACATACCTGTAGCAAGAAGGAGAACATCATGAATAAAAGAGTTCGGTATACAATTATTCCTAAATACTTCAAGACTTTTAATGATATAGATAATGAAGCAAATATCAAAGTAATTTATTGGAAACTAAAGTGTGAAGAGAACACTTCATATCACGGCTGCGAAATTTAAATTATTTTTATTAATTAAATAGATAAATTGTGATATTTAATTTTTAATTATTAGTAGATAAGGATTGTTTGTGATCCGTCTTTATTATCTGTTACGGATATTTTTTTATTTGGAAAAGATTCAGATAATATTCTTTTCAAATTTGAATTTTTTTCAACTATTACATTTTTCTCGACTTCAGATTTAGCTTTTTCTAAAGCAAATTTTTCTTTTATAGCCTTAGCGTTCTCTAAGGTTATTCGTTTTTCTTCAGCTATTCCTTCATCATTGTTTTTATT
>QBXH01000044.1 GCA_003283415.1 Prochlorococcus sp. AG-321-E21
AACAAAATAAAAACATAAATTAAAAATTTGATCTTTTTAGTTCTAAAAATTTAAGTAAGTAATAAATTTTTAAATAAAAATATCTTTTAGATATTTTTATTAATTAGCTTATTGTATCTATCAATGGTACCAAAATCTTTATAATCAGCATTAAAAATAGATGCTTTAGCTTTTTTTAACAGTACTAATTCTGGCAAAATTTCCTCTTCAAGGGAAATTAAACTTACTGGTAGATTTTTAAAGTAATGAGAACTGCATTTATATAACCCTAAACTTGAAGCTTTTTTTAATTTACAACTTTTGTGCTTAGGGGACTTCTTTTCTGAAAAACTTTCTATAAAGTTATCTTGATTTATTAAAACTATTCCTGCATCAAATTTTTTATTTAAAGTGCAACCAACGTTTATCAAAGAACCATTATCCAATTTAGATTCTTTTAAAAAATCATTAATACTTAACTCTTGAATAGTGTCTCCGTTTAAAGCTATGAATTCATCATCCTCTACAAATCTTGATGCATTTATTAGTGCACCCCCAGTTCCAAGTTTATTTTTTTCCTCAGCGAATAAAATTTTACTTCTATATTCTTTTTTTGCTACATGTTCAAATATTTTTTCATGAAGGTGTCCAGTAGCTAATATGATTTTACTTTTCAGAGGCAAATATTCTTGTATTAACCAATCCAGCATTGGAATACCAGGATTTATATCTATAAGAATTTTAGGGACAGTTTTTGATACT
This sequence comes from Prochlorococcus sp. AG-321-E21, assembly GCA_003283415.1. Lineage (GTDB taxonomy): Bacteria > Cyanobacteriota > Cyanobacteriia > PCC-6307 > Cyanobiaceae > Prochlorococcus_A. Next base: position 742 of record QBXH01000044.1, read on the forward strand.
TTTTGAAATCGAGTGCCATAGCCTCCACATAAAATTATAAAAGTATTCATGAAAATAATTCTCTTGCAAAAGTTTTAAAAATTCTCATCTACCTCCATTTACATCTATATTTGATCCATTAATATATTTGCTTTTATCTGAGCTAAGAAATAAAACTGCATTAACTACATCTTCTGGAGTTGCCAATCTAGCAAGGGGAATTTTTAATTTTTCAATATCAAAATTTGGAGGATTAGGATCATTTGAAACTATCCCGGGTGAAACAATATTCACTCGAATCCCAGCGAAACCATATTCATGAGCAAGTGAAGAACAAAGATTATTCATAGCAGCTTTAGATGAGCTATATATGGAAAGACCTGGACCTTTATATTTTGCCAACTGAGTTGAAATATAGATAAAAGATTTATTTGATTTCTGACTTAAACTTAACAATTCACAAGATTTTTTCATAAACCATGCTGAATTTAAATAATTAATATTTATCAAATTCTTAATATCCTCATAATTTAAATTTTTTATTAGTTCTCTCCTTCCACTATCAGCAGCTGCATGAATTATGGTTTCTATTCCTTCTGGATTCAATTGCCCAAACAAATTCTCTAAATCTAATTGAAAAGAATTTGAATTAAAGTCTAATTGGAAAAATTTTATCGATTCATTTGTAATATCATGGTTTCGGAAAACTAAATTTTTTCTTCCTAAACAAAAAACAGTTTTCTTTTCTTTTGCATATCTCAGCAAAAGAGCCTTACCTATTTCAGAAGTAAATCCAGTAAGTATAATAGACATATAAGTATTATACTCAAAAGGGATAAGTCACATTACAAAAAATTTTTTATAAAATCATTTATTGGATTTATAGCTGGTGGCACAATATTAATTGGTAAAGAATTTACATTAAAGAATTTAAGATCCAAACTTTCTTTACTTTTTTTTAGAAAAACATCATTTGTAAATTCGTAAGAGAAAATTATATCTATTGCATGAAAACAATTATCTGGATATTTAATAATTCTAAATTGATTAATATCAGAGTATATTCCTAGGTATTTAAGATTTTCTATTTCTAATTTTATTGATGTTTCTTCAATACATTCTCTAATTGCAGTCTCCTCAAGATTTTCTCCAACTTCTACACCTCCTCCAATTAGTCCCCAATTATTGCAGTCTACTCTTTTTTCAAATAATATTTTTTTATCTTTGTATAATATTAAACCTACCCCAATTCTAATATGATCTGCTGAATCTATTTTATTTAAATATTGTTTATACATTTAACTATATAAGATTAATTTTAAATAGAAATATATTTAAATTTACTATGGCTTATTTTGTCTGAAGCCCATCCAACAAAAAGATATTGATGAGAGTTCGAGTAAGAAGCTTGTTGATTAACAAAATGAAATGACTTCATAGATTCATCTCTTATTATTCCTAAGTTATTTTCTGGAAATATTGGCAAGGCCGTATCACCATTTTTATTAACAAAGCTTAAAATTCCACCGTAATCCCATTTCCAACCACTATTGATGAATATTGTATAACCTGCTTCCCCAGCATAATCATCAACGTGCATACGCAAAAAACTACCAGGCGAAAATCTCATTAGTTGAGGAGGCATTATATTTTTAATATTAGGCATGGTTCTCTTAATTTTTCTCCCAATAATTGGAGCCAAAGAGTTTTCTAAAAATTTTAATGTCTCCTTATCAACTGCTTGATAATAATTGGAAATATAAGTCTCACCTTCCTCTGAAATACGATTATTAATAGATTTAAAAACATGTGAATAATGGGCATCCCTCTCTTGATAAACCTTATCAAATTTCGCCTTGCCTATTTGCAACCTTATTTTCTCTAAAACATCTTCAGAAAAAAAATCTTTTCTCGCTTCTAAACCAGGCCATTGATTAATGTTTTTTTCTAAATCTCCTATCATCCCAGAATTTAATACTACTTACATACTATCTTAAATACAAAATTGGAATTATAATTTTTCTAACAACCAATATATAATTGGGATGAAACCTTCCATATTTATTGCCGTAAGCGAATATTCACTTTATAAAAAAAAAGTTGTT
>QBXH01000045.1 GCA_003283415.1 Prochlorococcus sp. AG-321-E21
TCAAATGGGAGATAAATGGATGCCATGCAGTATGCATGAACATAACCATTAAAAAAAGGAGCTAATTGCCCCTTATTTTAGATCGACTGTCAATATTTAATTTTTATAAGCAAAAGTATTTTGAGTATCTTGAAGAACTGCAATCTTTAGGCTGGGAAGAATTATATTTGAGCAGATTTAATTATTAAAAGTAGTAAGCGTTTCATTTAAAACTCTCCAATACATTGAAAACTATTAGGATCAAAAATAATGACATCCGCACGGATGTATATTATCGATCCTATAAAGTTATCTAATCTGCTTACGGATCGCTGTTGTTGATTGTAAATAAGCCAGTTATAGCTTTATTTCTGAAATGTATCCAGGCTAAATCATACTATTTCGCCGTATAAATCATATTCATCAGCAAAGCAAATACTTGCTTCAACAAATTTGCCGATATAGTTATTTTCATTTTCATTATTTTTAATAGTTAAAATAACATTGCCATCTATTTCAGGAGCGAAGTGATAAGAACGTCCTATTAGTTCTTTATTTTCAGATATTTTTTCTACTAATACCTTTACTTTAGTACCTACATATACTTGATTTTTTTTCTTAGAAATACTTTGTTGAATAGATATTATATTATCTTTTCTTGCATCAGCCACTTCTGAAGAAACCCTATTTGGCAAATCAAAAGCACTTGTCCCTTCCTCCGGAGAAAAAATAAAAACGCCAACATGATCGAACTCATGCCTATTCAAAAAATCTAAGAGATGTTGAAAATGTTTATGTGTTTCCCCTGGAAACCCAACAATTAAACTTGTTCTTAATACAGCAGACGGTATTTGCTCCCTTATTTTACTCAAAATTGATTCATTTAAGGCAGCTTGCCAAGGCCTATTCATACTCTTAAGAACATCTGAATGACTGTGTTGCAAAGGGAGATCAAAATAGGGAACTATATTATTTGAATCTTTAAAAGCTTTAATGACTTCATCAGTTAAACCAGTTGGATATGCATAATGAATTCGTATCCAAGGAACTGAAACTTTAGACAGTTCTTTCAAAAGTTTTGCTAAAGAGGGTTTACCATAAATATCTTGACCATAATTTGTTGTAATTTGACTAATTAGTATTATTTCTTGAATCCCTTGAGCTGCAAGATTTTTTGCTTCTGAAACTATGGATTCTATATTCCTGCTACGTTGAGGGCCTCTTAACTTCGGAATAATACAAAATGCGCACTTATAATCACATCCTTCAGCGATACGAAGATAAGCAACAAATTTATTTTTATCTACAAAACGTGGAATTTTTTCGTCTGCAATAAATTCAGGTATTTTTGAAACTTCATTAACAATTTCCCCTTTCTCTACACTATTGATAACCTTAGCTATTTTCTGATAATCACCCGTCCCTACTAAGCCTTTTATTTCAGGAATTTCTTTTAAAAGTTCTTCTTTGAAATGCTGGGCCATACAACCAGCTACTATGACCTCTTTGCCTTGATCAGTAAATTCAATTATCTTCCTTATAGATTCTTCTCTTGCTGTTTCTATAAAACTACAAGTATTGACTACCACCACATTCGCATCGTCTATATTATTACCTACTTCATATCCCTCTTGATCTAACAAACCTTGCATATGTTCAGTGTCAACAAGATTTTTCTCGCAACCAACATGACTAAAAGCAACCTTAGAAAATTTTTTATCCTTTAGATTTTGATTATTTTGCTTCACGTAATTTAGATATCAGATAAGAAATGATTAATAAAAAAACTTGTTTATGAGTCTCGTTAAAAGATAATATTAGGACAGATCCTAAAAATTACAAACATTAAAGATCTATGGCTCTTAAGACTTTAAAAAGTAGAAGTAAAAAAGATTTAAAATGGCCAAAAATAATAATTGCTCTTCTTAGCACCATTGGATTAGTTGATACAGGTTCAATTACTTTAAAAAATTGGGGAATATTTAACTCTCTATCATGTCCTGGGATAAAAAATGGTTGTGAAACAGTTTTAAATAGTCCTTGGGGTACATTATTCGAGAATAATCAATTCAATATTCCTCTCTCACTAGCAGGAGTTATTACTTACGGTTCAATACTGGGGCTTTCAATATTTCTATTACTGAATTTAATTTCTCCTAAAGAAAAGTTAAATAATCTTATATGGTGGATAATATTTTTAATCTCTTGTGCTTCCTCTGTATTTAGTATCCTTTTGATAAATATAATGTTTTTTAAAATCAAGGCTTATTGCTTTTTTTGTATTCTTTCAGCAATTTTATCAATTTCCATATTTATTCTTTCTATGATTGGTGCAAAGTTTGAAAGTAGAGAACCAATGTTTTATAGAGGTTTTATTGTTTTTTTAACAGTTCTTATAGGAGCATTGATATGGTCTAATAATGTTGATCCTTCTAATGCGATTGATATTTCTAATAATACAGAGAAAGTATCTCCTGCAATTACAACATCAAGCTCACCCCAAAAAGTTAAGTTTGCTAAATTTCTAAGTGATAATAATATCAAAATGTTTAGTGCATATTGGTGCCCACATTGCCATGATCAAAAGCAATTATTCGGAAAAAAGGCGGTTAAGGAGTTAACAGTTGTAGAGTGTGCACAAGATGGTAAAGATAATAAATATACACTATGCA
>QBXH01000046.1 GCA_003283415.1 Prochlorococcus sp. AG-321-E21
AAAAATTAAATTTAAATAAAATTTTGAATTAATTAATTTAATCTTTAGCTTTAGAAGTTACTTTAATTAGAAAATATAGACTGACAACGAATATTATAATAAGTATTATCGTTAAAAATGAAGAATTAAACATTTAATATTTCTTAAAAATTAATTAAGTTTATGAAATTTTAGCAAAAATCAAGTTGTAATTATATACTTTTAATTATTATTTATTAGGAAATTAATAAAATTTAAAAATTCTTTTTTTTCTAAATGTATTTTTCTAGAATTTTTATTTAATTTGTTAATTATTAACTCTACTAAATGTTCTTTCTTTTTTGGCATAATTTTTAATTATTTTTCTAATAAATAAATTTTCTCTTCACCTATTTTATCAGGAGTTGTTATTCTACAACCTTTGTCTTTTTCCATATCACAGTCTTTAGTCGCTGGAAATGATTTCCAAGTACATATTTTTTCTTCTGTATATTCTTTAATTATAATCCATCCGTCATTGAGGAAATCTGAAATTCCATCTTCTCCGCAAGAAAATTTTACTTCCATCTTGCTTTTTGATATATTTTCCTGTTGATTTTTCTGCTCTATAGAATCTTTTAGTGATTCCTGTTTATTAGTTGGTGATTTGCAAGAAGTTAGAAATATTAAAAGTAATAATAATCGAGAAATTTTGATAGAATTTTTCATCTAATTTAATTTGTTTTAATATATTTATTTATTTCTTATAAATTATAGTTTAATTTGATTCAATAACTTTCAACAGTTGATCCATTTTAATCATTAAAGTTTTAATCTCATCTGGGTGTGGTAATAATAATTCTTCAATAACATTAAGATGCATTCTTTTTAAATCTTTTCTTAGATTATTCAAATGTATCTTAACGTCTTCTTTTTGTTTTCTAAGGTCAGTCATCGAATAATAATAGAATGTTAAATTTAAATCAAATTTAACTTAAAAAATTTTTTAAGTTTTGGGATTCTAATTTGGAAATAAATAATTAGATCAATTTTCTAGATTTTTAATTTCATATATTTCATCGCCCCCATTACAAAAATTAGTAGATAACATTTTTAATTGTTTTGTATTTACATTTATTAGATTTTTATTTTCCTTAATATATTTTTTGGCACTATTTTCGCAATCTAATCTATTCTTAGAGTATTTAACTACGGGATAAAAATAAGTTAGACCAGTTAAAACGAACAAAAATATTACTATTAAATTTTTCTGATTTTTAAGTAAATCTGTAAATTTTTTCTTTGACTTTAATACTTTAATAAGCCATTTATCTGGCAGTCCAATTTGAACAAATAATAATTCCACCCACCAAGGGAGAGATTTCTCATCTTTTTTATTTGAATTTGTTGAAGCTTTTAATTTTTTATTTTCAAAGGTTAGATTTTTGATATCTTGTGCCTTTCTTGATTCTTTTTTCTCCATATCATCAAATGGCTTATTTGGAATATAATGGTTTTATTTTGATTTGAAAACTATATTTTTATTTTTTAAGTTTTGATTTGATTTATACATGATATTGTTTATTGTAAATTTGTAATTCAAATATATAAATTCATAATGCCAAAAAAAAGAAGAAAGTTAAATAAAGATTTCGAAAAACAAATATATACTTCAAAAAAAAATGTGGAATTAGTGTTGGCTAAAATTTATGATATTGATGATGAGGACATCCAAAAAGAATATATGAGCGCCTTTAAAGAGGTTGTTTATAATTATGATCAATTAAAAAATGACTATGAAATAATTGGCTTCAATGACAATTCTGATAAATTGATTGCAAGCTATAATAAAGCTTTTTCAATTTTTGAGTCAGAGTTCGAAATATAAAATAGAATTATTTTTTGAAAGGGATTACTGGAATTTCAATTTTATTTCCTTGTAATAAATTTAACTTTTTAAATTTTAAGTTTTTTATGCAAGTAGATCTCCTTATTTTTGTTTGACATATTTCTTTTATTCGATAATCAGAAAGTGAATAGGCACTATTATCAAATAAAAAAATAATAAAAAGAAATAAAAGGGGATTTGATAATAATTTAATCAAATTTCTTGTTTTAAATAAAGCTTAAATCTTATTGTTACATTAACCATAATTACACAAATCTATAAGCTTTTTTAATTCATCTTTACCTAAATCTGTTGAAATAAAAACTTCTTGGGCTGTTTTCCCCTTTCTTGCGATTGCTTTATAGCCGTTAATTGTTTTTACGGAAACTCTTATAACTAAGTTAGAAGATCTACCTCTTACTCTTGAAATTATTGCGGGAGTAATAGTTTTAATCCTTATGTTTAAGGCTAGTTTTTTAAGAACTGGAATTAATCCTTCTATATGAGTACTATGATTCAAAACAACTCTTCCCAAGGTAGTTTTCCTTTTATTACTATTGTATTAATGGAATGCACTTCTGAGAAATAAATTTTTATTCGAAAAATGAGTGAATAAAAAATTTTTAATTAGAAGTTCTGTTATATTTAGTTTACTAATTCAATTATGATGATTTTTCAAATAGGTTGGGCTGCACTAGCAGCAATTTTTACTTTTTCAATTGCTATGGTAGTTTGGGGTAGAAATGGTGACGGTTCTATTGATATATGATTTTT
>QBXH01000047.1 GCA_003283415.1 Prochlorococcus sp. AG-321-E21
TTATTTTGTGATTTAATTGCTGTCTAGTATGGCATTTCCAAGTTGTTTCTTTAGCCGGAAAATCATCCCTATAATGACCTCCTCTACTTTCCTCTCGAAAAAGGCAAGCTTTTAACAATAGCAATGTTGTTATTTGTCTATTATGTAAATCAAGCAACAGATTAAGACCTCTCCTATTTGGCTCACTTAGTTTCAATTTCTGATCAATTTCTATTTTATTAAGACACTGAAGCAAAGGATTTTTTTGTAGTTGATTTATCTCATCTTGAAGAGTATTAAAAATTTTAATCATACTTTTTTTATTACGAGAGACCCCTAAATTAGACCAGCATGATTTTCTTAAACACTCAATTCTGTCTGAAACACTTGAGATGTAATCGTCCTTTGGATTATCCATAGAAATTTCCTTAGTGTATCTATCTAACCTTCCTAAGACATAAGGATCATTCAATTCAATAGAAGACATTTTTCTTGCGAATACAAGACATTCCATGAGCGAATTACTAGCTAATCTATTCGCACCATGAACTCCTGTAGATGCTACTTCTCCAACGGCATATAATCCTTTCAAGGTAGAAGATGCATTTAAATCGGTATAAACACCTCCCATCCAATAATGAGCTGCTGGAGCAACAGGAATTACCTCATTTAGAGGATTAACTCCATAATCTTGACATCTATTTATGATTGTAGGAAATCTTTCTACAATTTTTTCTGGATCAATAAATCTTAAATCCAGACCAACATGATCAACATCGTTTTCTTGCATATTATTCATAATTGCTCTACTGACTTGATCTCTTGTAGCTAAATCGCCATTTTGTAAATTCTTTACTGGGCTTTGACCATTCTTATCAACAAGAACTGCTCCCTCGCCTCGAAGGGCTTCAGAGATTAAAAAACATGGAGAACCATAAAACTTTAAAGCTGTTGGATGAAATTGTATAAATTCTAAATCCTCAATCGCAGCTCCAGCTTTCCAAGAAAGAGCAATTCCTTCTCCAGAAGATTGTGCAGGATTAGTGGTATTAGTAAATAAGTGTCCGCCTCCTCCTGTTGCTAAAACAACAGATTTAGAAGTAATCCAATATAAATTAGATCCATCTAAAACCTGAACTCCCTTACATACTTTGTTTTCAATAAGCAATTCTGTTACTCTCACACCTCTACAATGCAGAATATTCTCCTTGTTTTCGATATGATCCTCTAAAACCTCTACAAGTGCTCTACCTGTTCTATCTTTAACATGTAATACTCTTCTACAAGAATGAGCCGCTTCTAACGTTGTTGCCAGTTGATCAGAGCTCTGGTCAAAGATCATACCTAAATTTTGTAACCGATCAACGCAACTAGGAGCCTCTCTCACAAGCATTTCAACAGCAGATTTATCACACAACCCATCTCCAGCTTTTAAGGTATCTTCTACATGTAGAGCGAAAGAATCTTCAGGTCTAACTACTGATGCAATACCGCCTTGGGCCCATCTGCTCGAAGATCTTTTACTAGTATTCCTATTTAGAAGAAGGATATTCAAATTTTCTGGCAATTCCAAACAAGTCATTAAACCAGCTGCTCCGGCACCAATTACAATTACATCCCATTTATCAATAGATATTGGTTCTTGTGAAAATGGAGGCCTTAACATTAAACCAATCCACTAAGTGTTGGCTGAATAATTGCTAAAAGAATAAAGATTCCATCAACAATTAAAGTAGTTTGAATTACATAGCTTGATACTAAAAGAGCCTTCCCCTTTGAGGTATTAGGTATAGCATAATTAAAAATTTCTTTTGATATAAACCAAAGTACCAATGCGGCCAAAATAATAATAGACAAAGATTTTAACTGAATTAGATTTTCGGAAGTTTTCTGAAGTATTAATGGAGCAGTATCAGAATCTGCAGTAATTACCTCCTTCCATTGATCCATTATTCCTGTTGAAAATATTGTCAAATCTGTAATCGCGGTTCCGAATAAAGACGAAATATAAAAACTTGAACCGATTTTCCATTTTGTTCCAAGACCTACAATAGTGAGGGGCAATGCCACTGCTTCAACTGGGATATGAAGAATAGGATAAGCACTTAACCAGCCCCAAAATAAGCAACCTCCAAGCCAACTG
>QBXH01000048.1 GCA_003283415.1 Prochlorococcus sp. AG-321-E21
AGTTCAAAAGAATATCAAAAAAGCATTAGAAGATGGACTGAGAAAAATACTTTCAAAAATAGGAATTTCTCTTCTCTCAAGCTATCATGGAGCTCAAATTTTTGAGGCAGTAGGACTTGGTTCTGATTTAATCAAAATTGCTTTCGATGGGACAACTAGTCGGATTGCTGGAATCACATTAAAAGAGCTTTCAAATGAGTCATTTTCAATACATACGAAAGCTTATCCTGAAATCGATCTAAAGAAACTTGAATTCTTAGGATTCGTTCAATTCAGAAATTATGGAGAGTACCACTCCAATAACCCCTCCATGTCAAAAGTTCTTCATACAGCTTTGAAAGAGGGGCCAGGTTATGATCATTTCAATACGTATCAAGAACTAGTTCGTAATAGACCAATAACTTCTTTAAGAGATTTACTAACAATAAATTCTAAGAGAAATAGCATTCCTATAGATCAAGTTGAAAGTGTTGAATCTATATGTAAAAGATTCTGTACAGGAGGCATGAGTTTAGGAGCATTATCCAGAGAAGCTCATGAGGTATTAGCAGTTGCAATGAATAGAATAGGAGGGAAAAGTAATAGTGGAGAAGGAGGTGAGGACCCTGCTCGTTTTAATGTGTTAAATGATATTGATAAAAATACTCAATCTGCGACATTACCATTCATCAAAGGTCTTGAAAACGGAGATACAGCATGCTCTGCTATTAAACAAATAGCTTCTGGGAGATTTGGAGTCACTCCTGAATATCTGAGAAGTGGTAAACAATTAGAAATTAAAATGGCGCAAGGAGCAAAACCTGGAGAAGGAGGACAGCTTCCTGGCCCAAAAGTTGATTCTTATATTGCAAAGCTTAGGAATAGTAAACCAGGTGTAGCTCTAATATCTCCACCCCCTCATCATGATATTTATTCAATTGAAGATTTAGCCCAACTTATTCATGATCTGCATCAAATACATCCTAAAGCAAAAGTAAGTGTAAAATTAGTTTCTGAGATTGGAATCGGAACTATTGCAGCTGGAGTAAGTAAAGCAAATGCCGATGTCATACAAATTTCTGGACATGATGGAGGGACAGGGGCCTCCCCTTTAAGTTCTATCAAACATGCTGGATTACCATGGGAATTAGGGGTGGCAGAAGTTCATAAATCACTTTTAGAAAATAATTTAAGAGATAGAGTACTTTTAAGAACGGATGGTGGCCTTAAAACAGGGTGGGATGTAGTTATTGCCGCTCTTTTAGGTGCTGAAGAATATGGATTTGGATCAGTAGCAATGATTGCCGAAGGGTGCATAATGGCTCGTGTTTGCCACAAAAATACTTGTCCTGTAGGGGTTGCGACTCAAAAAGAGGAATTAAGAAAAAGATTCAAAGGTCTCCCAGATCATGTCGTGAACTTTTTTATATATATTGCTGAAGAGATAAGACAAATAATGAGTAGTATTGGGGTCTCTAAAATGGAGGATTTAATTGGCAATAAAGAATTTCTTACTACAAGGGATATTAGTCTTCCTAAAACTAAACATATAGACCTTACTTCTCTAGTTAATAATAATTCTATATTTAAAGATAGGTCTTGGATAGTTCATTCAAAAAATGCTCATGATAATGGAGCTGTATTGGAAGATGAATTGTTAATGGATTCTCTTTTTATTGATACAGTCAATAATCATAAAAATTTCACAAAAGATATTAAAATAAAAAATACGGATAGAAGTGTTTGTGCAAAAATTTCGGGAGAAATCGCTGAGCTTTTTGGAAATAATGGTTTCAAAGGTGAACTAAATCTTAATTTTAACGGGCACGCGGGACAGAGTTTTGGGGCGTTTCTTTTAAAAGGAATGAATATCCAATTAATTGGTGAAGCAAATGATTATGTTTGCAAAGGAATGAATGGAGGAGTACTTACTATTATTCCACCAAGAGTAGATGAGAAATCTTCAGAGCAAGTAATCTTGGGTAATACCTGCCTTTATGGAGCAACAGGTGGTAAATTATACGCTCTAGGTAAATCCGGAGAAAGATTCGCTGTTAGAAATAGTGGTGCAACTGCAGTCACAGAGGGTTCAG